>NZ_JBITJQ010000024.1:0-189549 GCF_044460125.1 Nonomuraea sp. NPDC050153 | reverse complement strand
GAACACCTTCAGGTAGCGGCCGGACAGGAACGCGCCCCGGTCGATCACCATGTCGATCTCGTCGGCGCCCGCCGCCACGGCCAGCGCGGTGTCGCCGACCTTGACCTCGCGGGAGGAGCGGCCGCTGGGGAAGGCGGTGGCCACCGAGGCGACCTTGACGCCCGAGCCGCGCAGCGCCTGGACCGCCACCGCGACCAGGTCGGGGTAGACGCAGACGGCGGCCACCTGGGGGGCGCCGCCGCCGGGGTGGACGGCCTTGGTGCACATCGCGCGCACCTTGCCGGCCGTGTCGGCTCCTTCGAGGGTGGTCAGGTCGACCATGGAGATGGCCAGGTCGATGGCCTGGGCCTTGGCCGTGGTCTTGATCGAACGGGTGCCCAGCATCGCCACCCGCTGGTCCGCGCCGACCCGGTCAACCCCGGGCAGGCCGTGCAGGAAAGCTCGCAACGCCGCCTCCGAAGAGGCCACGTCCGCGAGCGAGGTGGTCGCAACGCTCATCGCGATCGGGTCTTTCTCGTACGTGACGGAGCCGGCCGCCCGCCCGGCGGGGCGGTGGAGGCGCGTTCGATCAGCTTGGTGTCCAGGACGATGCGGCTGGCGCCGCCGCCGGTCTCGTCGGGGTCGAGCCGGCGCAGCAGCAGGCGCATGGCGAGCACGCCCTGCTCGAACATCGGCCGGTCGATGACGGTCAGGGGCGGCCTGAGCAGCGGACCGGTGTCCAGATCGTCGAAGCCGATCAGGCTGATCCGGCCGGGGACGTCGACCCGCATGTCGTGCAGCGCCTTGAGCGCGCCCACCGTCATGAGGTTGTTGGCGGCGAAGATGGCGGTGGGCGGCTGGGGAAGCGACAGCAGGGACAGCGTGAGCTGGTAGCCGCTGTGCTCCTTGAAGTCGCCGACCAGGTCGTACTCGGGCGGCACCTCGATGCCCGCCGCGGCGAGCGCCCCGACGAACCCCTCGCGCCGCAGCCGCCCGGGGGTGGTGTCCAGGGTGCCGCTGATCGCGGCCACCCGGGTGTGCCCGAGGGCCAGCAGGTGCTCGGCCGCCTGCTTGCCGCCGCCCACGTTGTCGACCAGCACGGCGTCGAACCGTTCTCCGCCCGCCAGATCGCGGTCCACGAACACCAGGGGCACGTCGGCGTCGCGGACGTGCAGCGGCGTCTGGTCCTGCTCGGTGGCGGGCGCGAGGATGATGCCGTCGACCCGGCGCACCATGTCCGCCAGCAGGTCGTCCTCCTGCTCGCCGCTCTCGTCGCTGTTGGCGAGCAGGATCCGGTACGGCTCCGTACGCGTGACGGACTCCATGCCCTTGACCACCGCGGCGAAGTACGGGTTCGTGATGTCCGGGACGACGACGCCGATGGTGTTGGTGCGCCCGGACTTCAGCGACTGCGCCGCGGCACTCGGCCAGTAGCCCAGCTCGTCGACGGCGGCCTGGACCGCCTCGTACGAGCGCACCCGCTGGCCCCGCAGGAAGCGCGAGACCGTCGCGGGAGAGACTCCGGCGCGAGCCGCCACGTCATGGATGGTGACCACGTGAGCTCCAAACTGAAATCGATGTCAGTGATGATGGCAGGAGGTGGCCACGGAGTGTCAACGTCACGTTTCCAACTCGTTACATCAACGGGCATTTCTCCCACTCAAGGGCAGGTTCACCCCCTCGTCCGGCCGAGTCATTCCTGAAACCGTTATCAGTAAGGGTCGCGACGGAGCGTCGATACAGGAAACATCGGATGTAGTCGCCCTGTCGTCACACCCATGAATACGGGACGAGACATCGGGGGCTCCGGCAGGCGATTCCCGCCTCATAGGCCACCATCAGCCGAAGTCGCGTTTGAAAGCCGGAGCGCCCGGCTGAGTCGCGACTCAAAGAACCCTTGACGACATCCGATGTTTCGCCTACGTTACCCGCAAGTCGATAGTTGCGAAAAATTTCGAACAGCACTAACACGACAGAGGGTGTCACGTATGTCCGATTCCCGCCTCGAAGAATTCCAGCAGCGCAGGTTCGGCCTGTTCGTTCACTGGGGGCTATATGCGCTGGCGGCCCGCCACGAGTGGGTCAAGCAGCGCGAGCACATGTCCGACGAGCAGTACCAGCGATACTTTGAGCGCTTCGACCCCGACCTGTTCGACCCCGACGCGTGGGCCGAGGCCGCGCAGCGGGCGGGGATGCGCTACACCGTGCTGACCTCCAAGCACCACGACGGCTTCTGCCTGTGGGACTCGGCCCTGACCGACTACTGCGTGAGCGGCACGCCGTACGGCAAGGACCTGATCGGTCCGTTCGTCGAGGCGTTCAGGAGCAGGGGTCTGGGGGTCGGGTTCTACTACTCGCTGCTGGACTGGCATCACCCGGACTTCCCGATCGACGGGCTGCATCCGGCGTACGTCGAGGGTGGCACGTTCCCCGACCGAGATGTCACGAAATATGCGGATTACCTGCACGGGCAGGTCGAGGAACTGCTCACCCGCTACGGCCCCCTCGACACGCTGTGGTTCGACTTCTCCTACGCCGGCCGGGTCAAGCAGGGCAAGCCGGTCTACGGCGGCAAGGGCAAGGCCGAGTGGCGTTCGGAGGAGCTGGTGGACAAGATCCGCCGCATCCAGCCGGACATCCTGATCAACAACCGGCTGGAGCTGCCGGGCGACTTCACCACACCGGAGCAGTTCCAGCCCCCCGCCCCGCTGTCGACGGTCTGGGAGGCCTGCCAGACGCTGAACGGAAGCTGGGGCTACCACCGGGACAACCACGCGTGGAAGTCGCCCGCCCTGCTCATCCGCATGCTGATCGACTCGGTCTCCAAGGACGGCAACCTGCTGCTCAACGTGGGGCCCAACGGCCGGGGCGAGTTCGAGCCCCGGGCACTCGACACGCTGCGGGAGATCGGCGACTGGATGCGGCTGCACAGCCAGTCGATCCACGGCGCGGGGGCCAGCCAGTTCCAGGCTCCCGAACACTGCCGCTACACCCAGCGCGGCGACCGGCTCTACGTGCACGTGTTCGCCTGGCCGTACCGGCACCTGCACCTGCCGGGGCTGGCGGGCAAGGTCCGCTACGCGCAGTTGCTCAACGACAGGTCGGAGATCCACACGTGGGCGCCCGACCCGAAGGTCGACAACGGGAACGTGAACTTCTTCACGATCCCCGAAGGCACGCTCACCCTCGAGCTTCCTGTGGAGCCGCCGGACGTGGCCGTCCCGGTGATCGAGCTCTTCCTCTGAAAGGCGACACCCCCCAATGGACAATCCCCTGCGCGGCCTGAACACCACGGGCCTGACCCGGCGCCAGATTCTCAGCCTCGCCGCCATGGCGGCGACCGCCGTACCTCTCACCGCCTGCGGGAGCAGTACGCGCACCCGCCAGGCGGGCCCGACCGCCTCGGCGTCGAGCAGCTCCGCGGTGATCAACCCGGACCGTCCGGAGAGCGCGCTGTTCCCCTACGCCGAGGCGGAGAAGCTCTTCGACTCGCTGCCGTGGCCCACGACCAAAGTGCCGGAACCCACGTCCAAGGTCACCGTCACCGTCGCGATCATCCCGGGTCAGCGGCACGAGGTGCGGCAGGCCCAGTTCGCCAAGTTCTTCAAGAAGCGGCATCCGAACATCGAGATCAAGGTGGAGGTCACGCCGTTCGACGACTTCCGCACCAAGTACCTGACCGGCGCCGCCAGCGGCGTGCTGCCCGACATCATGTACTCGCAGTTCCAGTGGGGGCAGAGCTTCATCAAGAACAACCTGTACCTCCCGCTGGACGACTACATCGCGGCCACGCCCGACTTCAACCGCGCCGACTTCTCCAAGGCGGCGCTCAGCTACTGGGAGCGTGACGGCAAGCTCTACGCGCTGGGCACCGACTCGGCGCCCAAGCTGCTCTTCTACAACAAGGAGATCTTCGAGAAGGCGGGCGCCAAAGTGCCCGACGCCTCCTGGACCTGGGACAAGCTCATGGAGGCCGCGCGCGGGCTGGTCTCGGGCACGGGTGCGCAGAAGGTCTTCGGGTTCACGCCGGTGCCCAAACCCAGCAGCGACCTCACCGCGACGTTCCTGCTCGCCCACGGCGGCCGCTACCTGACGGCCGACGAGAGCAAGTGCGTGATCCAGGAGCCGGCCAGCCGCGACGTGCTCAAGCGCTGGATCGACCTGCTGATCAAGGACAAGGCGATGCCCGACCTGGCCGAGACGCAGGCCACGGCGAAGGTGGAGCCGTTCACGCTGGGCCGGGGCGCCCTGTACGTCGGCGGCGCGTGGAACATCGTCACCCTGCTCACCCTGCCCGCCGAGCAGCAGTTCGACTGGAGCCTGACGCACGTGCCCAGCGGCCCCGAGGGCCGGTTCACCCCGGTCCTGGGCAGCGCCTTCGGCATCACCAGCAAGACGCGCAACCCCGAGGCGGCGTGGATCGTGCTCAACTCCCTGCGCTCCTACGCCGGCCACCGCTTCTTCCTCGACACCCCGCCGTCGCGGCTGTCGGCGTTCGAGGAGAACCTCCAGGACCTCAAGCTCGGCAAGGAGGTGATCGACACCACCAAGGAGTCGCTGCACAAGTACGGCACCAGCGACGGCGTGCTCAGGCTGCCCGCGACACCCAAGCTGGAGGACCTGACCAAACCGATCTGGGAACGGGTCATGTCGGGGTCGCTGTCGGTGGACGAGGGCCTCAAGCAGGTCACCGAGCGCGTCACGCCGATGCTCGCGGAGAACGCCTGACCATGGCAGCCTCCCCGCTCGTCCGGCGCGAGGCCCGCCGGTTCCACCTGTTCGCCCTGCCGTGGAGCATCGGCTTCGTCTTCTTCACCGGCGGGCCCATCATCGTGTCGCTGGTGCTCAGCTTCACCCGCTACGAGCTGCTGTCGAGCCCGCAGTGGGTGGGCCTGGACAACTACGTCCAGCTGCTCAACGACCCCGACTTCTGGGTGGCGACCCGGAACACCGTGTACTTCGGCGCCGCCTCCGCCGCGGCCGGTGTCACCTACAGCTTCGCCGCGGCGCTGCTGCTCAACGTCAAGCTGCGCGGGCAGGCGGTCTTCCGCACGATCATCTACATGCCGTCGGTGATCTCCGGTATCGCCACCGCCCTCCTCTGGATCCACGTGCTGCATCCCGACTACGGCCTGGTCAACTACCTCATCGGCTCCCTGGGCGTGCAGGGGCCCGGGTGGTTGACCGACTCGAGCTGGGCGATTCCCGGCCTGGTCATCATGACGACCTGGACCACCGGAAACGCGATGATCATCTTCCTGGCCGGGTTGCAGGGCGTGCCCGCCTCCCTCTACGAGGCCGCGCACATCGACGGCGCCGGCTGGTGGAGCAGGTTCAGGCACGTGACGATCCCGATGATGTCACCGGTCATCTTCTTCAACCTGGTCGTGGGGTTCATCGGCAGCTTGCAGGCCTACCAGCTCATCCTGTTCATGACCGACGGAGGGCCCGCCAACTCCACCCTGGTCCTGGGCCTGTACGTCTACCGCTACGCCTTCAAGTACTTCGAGATGGGCTACGCCTCGACGATCGCCTGGGCGCTGTTCTTCATCGTCATCGTGTTCACCCTGATCCAGTTCGGGCTCGCGCGCCGCTGGGTCCACTACGAGGTCAAGTAGGTCACCAGATGGCAATCAAGGTCCTGCCCGCACAGGCCCGCCCGGTGGAGAAACGACCTGTGGCCCCCGCCCAGGCCGACCAGATCCGCCGGATCCAGCGCCTGACGGCCTACGCGCTCCTCGTCCTGGCCTCGGCGGCGAGCCTGCTCCCCCTGCTGTGGATGCTCACCACCGCGCTCAAACCGTCCGGAGCCGTGCTGGAGTTTCCGCCGAGGTTCTTCCCCGACATCTTCACCTGGTCCAACTTCCCGGACGCGTGGACGAGCCTGCCCTTCAGCACCTTCCTGGTCAACAGCATCGTGGTGACCACGCTGTCGATCGTGGGCAATCTCGTCTCCTGCATCCTGCCCGCCTATGCCTTCGCGCGGCTGCGCTCGCGGGCGCGCGGCATGGCCTTCACGCTGATGCTGGGCACGATGATGATCCCCGGGCAGGTGGTCATCGTGCCGAGGTTCCTCCTGTTCTCCCAGCTGGACCTGGTCGACACCTTCTGGCCGCTGTTCCTGCCCAACTTCTTCGGCACCGCGCTGTACATCTTCCTGCTCAGGCAGTTCTTCACCACGATCCCGCAGGAACTGGTGGAGGCGGCGCGCATCGACGGCGCGGGGGAGCTGCGGATCCTCTGGCGGATCATGATCCCGCTGTCCAAACCGGCGATCGCGACCGTGACGCTGCTGTCGTTCGTCGGGACCTGGGGCGAGTACATCGATCCGCTGATCTACCTGCGCTCCACGGAGAACTACACGATCCCGCTCGGCATCTCGCTGTTCCGCGGCCAGTACACCGACGACTACAACCTCATGATGGCGGTGTCCATGCTCGCCCTGGTGCCGGTCATCGTGGTGTTCCTGGCGGCGCAGAAGTACTTCATCAGGGGCATCATGCTCACCGGCATAGCGGGGAGGTAGACCCGGCCGATTTCGAAACGTTGCGAAACGGATCGGCGCTCCTTCACCCCGCCCAGGCCTCCTTGCCGGTGGTGACCGGCCCGCCGGTCCGCGCCGATTCCCCGATGGCCAGGCCGATCAGGTGGTCCTGGCAGGCCTCGGCGAGCGGGTAGGGCGGCGGGCCCTCCTGGCGGGCCCAGGCGCCCGTGCGCTCGAGGAGGTCCGCGACCGCGATGTCGTCGTCGGACCGGGACGTGCCCTCGAACGGGTTGCGGTAGACCACCCGCCCGTCGAAGCTGATGTGCTTGAGGTCGCGCAGCTCCAGGCTGAGGTCGACGCCGGTGTCCCGCCGGACCAGCGCGGACTCCACCGGCGTCGTGGGGTCGACCAGCCGGACCACCCGGTCGTCGACCAGCTCGCCGATGGAGCCGCGCACCACGATGCGCCGCGTCCGCAGCGGATTCCACCACTGGTTGTCGGTGAAGTCGTACAGGCCCATCCTGCCGCCGAAGTCGAGGGTGGCGATGGTCGTGGTGAGCCGCTGCGGCGTGTCGTCACCGGTCCACCCGCCGAACCCCAGCGGGTCGGCGAGCGGCGCCTCGAACGCGCCGGCGCGCACCTCTGCGGCGTCGAACCCGACGCCCAGCAGGCCACGGATCAGCGACACCGCGTGGTACAGGTGGGTCGAGGAGATCTGGACCGAGGTCGGCTCGCCGATCACGCCCTCCCGGACGAGCGCCAGCCGGGCCGCGTGCCCGGGCATCAGCAGGTACTGCTCGGCCACCTGGACCAGGCCGGTGCCGCCGACGTCCCGCCACAACGACCGCAGCCCGGCCAGGTCCGGCGCGGGCGGCGTCTCCGCGAGGACCGGCACCCCGTGCCCGGCCACCTCGCGGATCGCGTCCGGCATCGCGGCCCACGGCACCGCCGCGGCGATGTAGTCGGGCCGCTCGTGCCGGAGCAGCTCGTCGATCGTGCGGAAGGCCGGCACGCCCCACTCGGCGCTCAGCTCGCTCCCCCGATCCGCGCTGCGGGTCACGACACCGCCGACCCGGAGCCGGTCCGGCATGGCGGCGGCCAGCCGCAGGAAGAACCTCGTCCGCCGTCCGCTGCCGATCGCGCCGAACGTCGTGGTCATGGAAGCCGGACCTCCTCGGGAGCCGGAACGATCTCGTGCCAGAGCGACTCCCGATCAGCGTACCCGGCGAGCCCCGCCGCCTCCCTTCCCCCCGGTGGAGCTGACTCAGCGTGAATAACGACTGTGAACATAATCCAAACGAGCAGGCACCGGATGGCCGTATCGGCAAGAATCGGCGGAGACCGTAATCTAGGAGGTTCCCTGTGCGCGCCGTTCTCACCGCCGTGCTCGCGACGCTCATCCTGTTGGCCACCGGGGTCAGTCCGGCCGGCGCCACCTCATCCCGATCGTCCTTGCCCGGCGGAAAGGCCAACTTCGTGGTCACGCAGGGCTTCCTGCGTGCCGCATCCACTCAGAACTGGGTGCGTCTGGCCACGTACCAGTTCAAGGCCAACGGCACGGTCAGCGCCAGCGGCTACCTGTGGTGGCAGCGCAACCCTGAAGGCCGGCAGGCCACCGGGGTCGTCCCGGACTCCAGCTGCGCCACCAAGGCGGGCGGCTCCAGCACCCGCGTACGCGCCTGCGACGTGCTGACCGCCCCCGGCTTCACCGGCGGCCCGGACGAATCCCGCACCGGCACGTACACCGTGGCCGGCAACGTGGTGAGCATCAGGTGGAAGATCGCCCAGAAGTGGACCGAGAAGTGGCAGGTGCAGGCGTCGCCCGACGGCAAGCTCGCCCAGCTGAAGTTCGCGGCCAGCGACCTGGCCACCAACGGCTACGGCTACGGGAGCAACGCCTCGTTCGGCACTCGCCGCGCGATGAGCTCCGTGCGCGCCTTCGGCGGCACGCTCAAGCAGGACCTGATCTCCTGGTCGCGCAACACCATCGTGAGGTCCGACGGCCAGACCTTCAAGCAGTCCTCCTTCCGCAGCTGCGCCACCACGACCTGGTGCCTGACCTACCTGCAGCCGTCCTCCCCCGGTGCCTGCCAGAAGGCCGGCGGCTGCCCCAACTTCGGCGGCGGCACCCGCGCGAACGTCAGCTCCATCCAGTACTACCTCACCAAGATCTCCAACCGGGACCGCCGCGACACCATGTGGCACTGGTGCACCTGCCTGGCGATGGAGAGCAAGACGTTCTGCTACTCGGGCAACTCGCACATCAAACCGCTCATGCAGATCATCGATGACAGCGGAGCCTTCCGCGGCTGGGTCGGCGCCGAGGCGTCCTTCTACAACGGGTCCAGGAGCAAGGACATGATGGCCGTCTTCCGCATCTCCGACTTCCGCTGAGGCGTGCGCGCCGACGCGGCCGCCCGGCGGTCGCGTCGGCCCGGGTCCGGCGGGTGATCGCTCCTGACAACCGCGTGTCACGGATTTGTAAAGCACAATTCGCGGCGACTGATCGAACTGCTCCTCATGGTCTCCCGTATCTCCCGGAGACCGGACTTCCACCCGGGTCATGAGACTTGAAGGAGCAACAGATGCGGAATCCGCTCGGGGGAAGACGACTCAGATCGTGGCGAGCGGCCGTTTCCTTAGGGGGAAGCATCGCACTTGTTCTGGCCGGCTCCTCGTTGCCCGCGCATGCGGGCACGGCGGCAGCGGCGCAGACCATCGTCTGCCCGAGCGTGGCGGACAAGCTCCCCGAAGTACCGGCTGCGGCCAGGGCTGAGGTCGATCGAAACCTCGCACTCCTGGAAACCCAGATCCAGGAGGCCAACAACCGACTCGCCCGCTCAGCGGGAGAAGGAGGCCCCAACTTCGTCCAGAACGCCATCCTCGGCCCCCTGGCCGACAAGCGCGCCGCCACCCTCGACCGCATCGCCATCGCCATCGGCCGCGTCGGCCAGCGCCCCAACGGCCTCAACGCCCTGGCCACCTGCAGGCTCAACGGCACCGCCGATAATGGCGGCAACGGCGGTAACGGCGGGAATGGAGGCAACGGCGGCAACGGCGGAAATGGCGGCAACGGCTCGCCCACCCAGGCGCCGAATCCAGGGAACACGGTGAGGCCGACCCAGGGAACGGGGTCGGGGTCCGGGCAGACCATCGTCTGTCCCAGCGTCGCGGACAAGCTCCCCGAAGTACCCGCGGCCGCCAAGGCTGAGGTCGATCGAAACCTCGCACTCCTGGAAACCCAGATCCAGGAGGCCAACAACCGACTCGCCCGCTCAGCGGGAGAAGGAGGCCCCAACTTCGTCCAGAACGCCATCCTCGGCCCCCTGGCCGACAAGCGCGCCGCCACCCTCGACCGCATCGCCATCGCCATCGGCCGCGTCGGCCAGCGCCCCAACGGCCTCAACGCCCTGGCCACCTGCAGCCTCGGTAACGGAGGCAACGGCGGCAACGGCGGAAATGGCGGCAACGAGGGCAACGGTGGAAATGGCGGCAACGGTGGGAACGGCGGCAACGGCTCGCCCAGCCCCCAGCCGAGCGACGGTGAAGGCGACGGCGGCCAGGGCAACAATGACGTCGGGCCCTTCCCCCAGGACTTCGTCGACATCCGGCAGGTCCAGCCTGGCCAGTCCAACCTCAACAACTTCGGGCAGGCCGGCAGGAACGGCTCCCGCGGCACCTTCGTCTCCCAGTGCGGAAGGAACGAGAACCGCCACAACAACTCGGACAACTTCATCGTCACCCCCGGCGTGAGCGACGGGGCACACCACCTCCACGACTACGTGGGCAACCTGTCAACGGACGGATTCTCCACTGACGAGAGCCTCTCCGCGGCGGGCACGACCTGCCAGCGGGGCGACCTGTCCGCGTACTTCTGGCCCGTGCTCAGGGACCGCACGTCGAACGAGAACGCCGACGACGAGCACGGCAACATCGGCCGGGTGCTGACGGCCCGCTCCGTGCAGTTGCAGTTCCGCGGCAACGCGTCCTCCCAGGTCGTGGCCATGCCGAGGTTCCTCAGGCTGATCACCGGTGACGCCAAGGCCGCGACGAACGGCGGGGCCAACGCGCGCGCCGCGTGGACCTGCACGGGATTCCAGAACCGCGTCACCGACAAGTACCCGCTGTGCCCGCGCGGCAGCCAGGTCGTCCGGATCCTGGACTTCCCCAGCTGCTGGGACGGGCAGAACATCGACAGCGCCAACCACCGCACGCACGTGGTCTTCCCCGGCCAGAACGGCGCCTGTGCCCAGGGCACCCAGGCGGTTCCCCAGCTGCGCATGACCCTCACCTACTCGGTGCCGCAGGGTCAGTCGTTCGCCGTGGACGCCTTCCCTGAGCAGAAGCACAACCCGATCACCGATCACGCCGACTTCGCCAACGTCATGCCCGACAACCTGATGCGCACCGTCGTCGACTGCATCAACCGGGGCCGCCGTTGCTGAACCGAACCCCACCGCATCGCCGCCCGCCCCATCATCTGGCGGCATGACCACACATCGGCCGGACCACTCTTCGCGGGTGGTCCGGCCGATGTCCTTTACGAGCGTCCGCCTGTCAGCCGGTGGTGAAGCGCTCGGGGCGGAAGTCCTCCAGGAGGGGATGCCTGGTGCCGCTGAGCACTTCGTAGGCGGTCAGCTCGCCGGCGATGAGCCCCAGCGTCGCACCCGAGTGGGTGAAGGCCACATGGCAGCCGGGCACCGCCTCCAGCTCGCCGAAAACCGGCTCGCCGTCCCCCGGAACGGGCTTGCGCCCGAGCCGCCACGACGCCGCCTGGAGGGGGACCTCCCCCTGGAGCAGAGCGGAGGCCTCGGCGACGAGCTCCTTGACGTACCTCTCGTCGATCGAGCAGGAGCCGTCCTCGTGCTCGACGATGTGCTCTTCGTACCAGGAGTGGTCGATCGCGAACGTCGAGCCGGGGTTGGGGCGCATCGCGGCGCGCGGGGTGTTCAGCACCGTGACGGCCGCCGTCTCGACCGGCTCCGTGACGACGAGCATGGACAGCGGGGACGCGTCCGGGAGGTCCACGCCGAGCTCCGCGACGACGGAAGGAGTCTGCGCGCCGCAGGCCACCACCACCGCGTCGCCACGCCAGGACGTGCCGTCGGCGGTGCGAACACCGCGTGCCCGGCCGTCCTCCACGGTCACCGAGCAGCGGCCGGCGCCGGTCACGAGGCGTCCCCCGCGGCGGATCAGCTCGTCGGCGAGCTCCTGGATCAGGTGCGGCAGGGAGACCCAGCCCTCACCGGGGTTGTGGACCGCGAGCCGGCCGCGCGGACCCGCCCGGACGCCGTCCACCCGGCCATCGACGTCGGCCCGGTCGAGGAGGTGGGAGTCGTAGCCATGGGCGATCTCGTGCTCGTGCCGGGCGCGGGTCGTCTCGGCGCCGTCGGGCGTCGTCCACCACAGGCCGCCGTCGAATCGCAGCCACTCCAGGGTCGGATCGGCGGCGAACAGGGTGCGGTAGCGATCGATGCCGAGCATGCGCAGGAAATGGTACGGGCCGGACCGGGCGCCCGCCGAGTTGAGCCAGGACAGCGAGCGTCCCGACGCCCCGCTGGCCAGTTCCGCCTCGGTGACCAGGACGACCTCGGCGCCGCCGCGTGCGAGGTGCACTGCGGTGGACACGCCGAGGATGCCACCCCCGAGGACGACGACGCGCCGGGACGCGGTGTGATCTGTCATGTGACTCCTCACTTCTTGGCGTAAGCATGAGCGCGCTCGATGACGTCCAGGACGTCGACGGCGTCGCGGGGATCGACGGGCAGGTCCGCGCCGTCGCGCAGGGCGTTCGCGGCCAGTTCGGCGTGCGTCGGCGGTGGCGTGCCCACGACGACGAGGTCCAGGCCGGAGGCGTGGGCGGCGGTTCGATCCTCATCGCCGTGCTGGCGGTCGTGGGCTTCACGATCATCAACAACCTCATCTCGGCGCCGATGATGGCGGCCGCCATACTCAGCTTTCCCTCGGAGGTCCGATCCAGCGCGGCGGCCCTGAACTTCAACGTCTCGACCTCGCTCATCGGCTCCACCACCGGCCTCGTCGCCGTCTGGCTGCACGACATCACCAAAAGCGACGTGACCTTCGGCTGGTACATGACCGGGTTCTGCCTGCTCTCCTTCGCGATCGCCATCTTCGCGCTCCCGACCGGCGCCCGCCGCGAACTCCCCGTGAGCCTCCTGGCCGAGCGGAAGTGACCGGCCGCCGCGCGTGCGGCGTGGGGCTGCTGAGCCAGGAGGTACGTCATCAGAGGATCGTCGTACCTTCGCCGCCGCCGCGTCCGGGCACGCGGCGAACCGCGGAAACGAAGGACTTTCGCCTCTAACACGGAGCCGTCATCAGCAGGGATGTTGGGGGTATGCAGCTCGATGCGTCCGGACTTCAGGTGCTCTCCCGCGAGGAGTGCTTCGGCCTGCTGTCCACGACCCCGATCGGTCGGATCGTGTTCACCGAACATGCCCTGCCGGCCGTGCAGCCGGTCAACTTCCGCCTCGACGGGCAGTCCATCGTGATCCGGACCTCGATGGATTCCAAGCTGGCGACCGCCACCCGGCACTCCGTGGTGGCCTTCGAGGCCGACGAACTCGACCCCGAGCTACGTACCGGCTGGTCCGTCACCGCGGTGGGACAGGCGCGGCCCGTGACCGACCCGGACGAGATCGACCGGCTGGCGGCGCTGCCCCTGACGACGTGGGCGCCGGGCGGCCGGGACCAGTACATCGTGGTCGACACCGCGCAGCTGTCCGGCCGACGCATCACCCTCTGAGCCGGCGCGCCTTTTGCGCATTTGACGAATCCAGGCAAAAACCCGGGATTCACCGCAAGACAACAGGCAACACTACAGTAAGTAATAGTCAGTCACAATCTGTAATCGGGGTGAAGTGATGCGCAAGGTGATCATTCTGACTGTGGCCGTCGCCGCCGCTGCCGCGCTGACGATGGTGGGTCTGGGGGTCCTTCGAGACGGCTCGCGTTCCCCCAAAGCCCGCTCTTGACGTCGGACCGGACGACGCCGGCCCCGTGAGGCCCGCAGTTCGCGTCGCGGGCTGCGGGCACAGAGGCGGGCACGGAGGCGGGCACGGAAGCGGGCACGGAAGCGGGCACGGAGGCGCGGTCACCGCTTGCCGGGTGCCCGCGCGATCATGGTCTGCCGGTCAGTTCCGCATCTGGCACGGCATGCTCCAGTCGCCGAACCAGTCGGCCAGATAACGCTGCATCCGGAACATCTCAACATGCCGGGCATCGCGCACCTTGGCGACGAAGCCGACGGCCTCGGGGTGCCGGGCCCGCCCGGACATCAGCAGCTGCTGGGACACTGTGACCGTCGCCATGTGATGCGGGATCATGTCGCGCAGGAACGCCTTGTCCAGCGCGTCGCCCGACAGCCCGGACAGGTCGCGGATCATCGGCCGGTAGCCGGCCGCCGCGCTCGAACGTCCTGGGTACCACCGGTCCAGCCAGGCTCTCATCGTGGCGATGTCGGCCTGCCGCGTTTTGACGATCGAGGCCCCGAGAGCGCGCATCTGCGGCCGGTCCGAGCGCCGCAGATGCCGGGCCGCAGCCACGGCTTCCTGATCGTGAGCGATCATGCCGGCCAGATAACCGGCCTCGTCATTGACGTTCATGCTGCGGGTGGACCCGTACCCCGTCGTGCCCCGATCTGCCGGTGTGGCGTTGCGCTGCTCGACGATGGCCTGCTGGGCGATGCCGGTGGCGGTGGCGGCAAGGCCGGTGACGGCGGCGGCCCCCAGGGCCGCGCCGGCAGCGATCCCCGCCACTGCCGAACGATTCATCTTTCGGGCTCCCCCGTTTCAGATTCCCCTCTCGATCCATGCTCGGGGTTGCCCGCCGTACGGCACAGAGCCTTACGGCCCCGGACGAATAGGACCAACGTCCTAAGATCTCGGATCCGGCCTCACAGCGGGATCTGCCAGCGCAGCCGTGTCCCTCCCTCTTCCGGCCTGTCCAGCTCGGCGGTGCCGCCCAGCCGGGTGGCTCGTTCCTCGATGTTGCGCAGGCCGCTGCGGCGTCCCGTCTCCGCCAGGCCGATGCCGTTGTCCGTGACCACCAGCACGAGCTCGCTGCCCGCGACCTCGACCAGGACGCCGGCGCGGGTCGAGCGGGAGTGGCGGACCACGTTGGACAGGGCCTCGCGCAACACGGCCAGCAGGTGCTCGGCGACCGGCTCGGGCACCAGCGCGTCGATCTGCCCTTCCATGCGCAGGCCCGGCATGAAGCCCAGATGGCCGGCGGCGCCCTCCACCAGCTCCACGATCTGCGTCCGCAGGCTGGGCGCGGTCTCGTCGCCGGAGCCCTGCAGCGCGAAGATGGACGAGCGGATCTGCCGGATCGTCTCGTCCAGCTCGTCGATCGCGTACTGGACCCGTTTGGCCGCCTCCGGCCGCTCGACCAGCCGGATCGTGCTCATCAACGTCATCGCCGTCGCGAACAGCCGCTGGATGACCACATCGTGCAGATCCTTGGCGATGCGGTCACGGTCCTCCAGCAGGCCCAGCCGCTCGGCGTCCCGGCGCGTCTCGGCCAGCTCCAGCGCGATCGCCGCCTGGCCCGCGAACGCCTGCAGCATCTGCTGATCCGCCGAGCTGAACGGCAGCCGCCCGCTCCGCTTGGCCAGCACCAGCACCCCGCGCACGTTCGGCGCGCCACCGAGCGGCACCAGCAGCACCGGCCCGTAGCCCATCCGCCGTAGCGGCGAGCCAGGGCGGGGGCCGCCCTGCGTGTCCGCGTCGGACATCGACTCGCCCTGGGTGAACACATCGCCCGCGAGCGACTCCGACACCGCGAAGACGGCGCCCAGCAGCTCCTGCGCGCCCTCGCCATCCGCGCACTCCACGATCAGCGACTGCCTCGTCGGCTCAGGTATGAGCACCTCGATCAGGTCGGCGTCGGTCATCTGGCGGGCGCAGCCCGCGACCAGGCTGAGCACCTGACGCGGGTCGGCGCCGGACAGCAGGCGCGTGGTCACCTTGGACGACGCCTGCAGCCAGGTCTCCCGCCGCCGCGACACCTCGTACAGGCGGGCGTTGTCCACGGCGACCCCGGCCGCGGTGGCCAGCGCCACGACGATGGCCTCGTCCTCCTCGTCGAACTCGCCGCCGCCACGCTTCTCGGTGAGGTAAAGATTTCCGAAAACCTCGTCACGCACCCGGATCGGGACGCCGAGGAAGGTGCCCATCGGCGGATGGCCGGCCGGGAAGCCGTACGACTCCGGATGGTCGGCGATGCGGCCCAGCCTGAGCGGCCGCGCGTCCTTGATCAGCAGCCCCAGGATGCCCAGGCCGTGCGGCCAGTGCTCGATCCTGGCGATCTCCTCCTCGGTCAGCCCGACCGGGATGAACTGAATGAGGGTGTTCTCGTGGCCGATCACGCCCAGCGCGCCGTAGCTGGCGTCCACCAGCTTGGTCGCGGTCTCCACGATGCGGCGCAGCACGCTCTCCAGATCGAGTTCGCTGCCCACCGACACCACGGCCTCGAGCAGCACGTGCACCCGGTCCCGGGTGGCCAGCACGGCGCTGAGCCGCACCTGCAGCTCGTCCAGCAGCTCGTCGAGCGGCATGTGCGGCATCACCGGGTGACGCTCGCTCTCCACATCTCTCAGTGTCGCACCAGGTCAGGCGGGACCTTCCGCGCGGTGGGCGCACGTTCCCCGGTCTTCCGTCAAGTGCCGAAAGACCTCTATGAAATGGGACTTCGTCCTTTACCTCGTCGGGTCCTTCGTTCCTGTCTGTCGTGCCGGCGGTTGGATAACGTCGTAAACATGATTCGTGTGTTCCTCGTCGACGATCATGAGGTCGTCCGGCGGGGCGTGGCCGCGCTTCTGGAGTCCGAGGACGACATCGAGGTCATCGGGGAAGCCGGCACCGCCGAGTCCGCGGTCGCCCGCATCCCGGCGCTCAAGCCCGACGTGGCGGTGCTGGACGTGCGACTGCCGGACGGCAACGGGGTGGACGTGTGCCGGGAGATGCGTTCGAGGGTGCCGGGGCTGGCGTGCCTGATGCTGACGTCGTTCGCCGATGACGACGCGCTGTTCGACGCGGTGATGGCCGGGGCCTCCGGCTACGTGCTCAAGCAGATCCACGGCTCCGACCTGGTCGGCGCGGTCCGCACCGTCGCCTCCGGGCAGTCGCTGCTCGACCCGCAGACCACCGCCGCCATGCTCCAGCGGCTGCGCGAGCAGGCCGCGAGGAAGGACCCCCTCGCGGCGCTGTCGGACCAGGAGCGGCACATCCTCGACCTGATCGGCGAGGGGCTGACCAACCGGCAGATCGGCGAGCGGCTGTTCCTGGCGGAGAAGACGGTCAAGAACTACGTGTCCAACCTGCTGGCCAAGCTCAACATGCAGCGCCGCACCCAGGCCGCCGCGCTGGCGGCGCGCCTGCGGGACGACCGTCATGAGTGACCTCTGACGAGGGCCCGTTCGCCGTTCACGGGACGCTCTCCGCCGAGGGCGCCGGGGGAAGGACGGGTTCGAGATGGAACATCCCGGTGACCACCTCGCGGGGCCCTTCGGTGGTCCTGAGCCGCCCGGCGACGGCCAGCAGGATGTCGTGCGCCGTGACCAGGCCGATCAGACCGCCGCCGTCGACCACCGGCACGGCGTCGCACCCGGCGTCCAGCATCGCCGTCGCGACCCGGGCCAGCGAGGTGTCCGGGCGGACCACCGGCCTGCGCTCGCACCCGAGCAACATCCGCACCTGACGGCTGGACTGCTCCTCCGGACCGCCCGACCAGGACGCCGCCACCTGCTCACGCGTCAGGATGCCGAACACGTGCCGACCTTCGACGACCGGCAGGTGATGCACGTCGGCGCGGCGCATCAGCTCCCAGGCCATCAACGGCGACTCGTCCGGCTTGACCGCCACCAGGACACGGCTCATCACCTGCTCGGCGGCCAGCGTTTCGACGGTCATGACTCCTCCTTTACGCGCGGCCGTACCACCGGGGGGCTTCCGGGTCGCCTCTCTCACCTCCATGTTCGCCGCGGCGGGCCCGCCGCGCCCGGGGACGAAGTCCCGAATGGGGGTGACATTGGTCCTCATCCCTGGCGGGCAGCACGGCGGGGCACCCGGCGGTTCAGCCGGCAGGCCGCGGTGGGCATGGCGGACGAGCGTGGACCGACGGCAGGCGCCGGCTGCTAGCGCACCACTGCCACGGCGCAGCGGGCGTGGTGCAGCACCCCGTGGCTGACCGAGCCGAGCAGCGCCGAACGGATGACCCCGCGCCCGTGCGAGCCGACGACCACGAGCGCGGCCTTCGCCGACGCCGCCACCAGGGCGTCGACCGGGTGGGCGCGCCGCACGTCCTCGACCACCACCACCTGCGGGTACGCCTCCCGGAACCGGGCCGTCCTGGCGGCGACGGCCTGGTTGGCGGCCGCCGTGACGTCGTCGGGGTCGTAGTTGACCTGCGGGGCGTACAGTTGCACCGGCGGCTGCCAGGCATGGACCGCGCGCAGCGTGCTGCCGCGCAGCTCGGCCTGGCGGAAGGCGAACTCCAGCGCGGGCTCGCACTCCGGCGAGTCGTCCACGCCGACCACCACCTCACCGCGTACGGACTCCAGCTCCGGCCGCACCACGACCACCGGGCAGTGCGCCTGACCGGCGACGTGCAGGCTCACCGAGCCGAGTAGGGCCCCCTCGAACCCGCCCAGCCCCCGGCTGCCGATGACGATCTCGGTCGCGTCCTTGGCCTGCTCGCGCAGGACGACCGCCGCGGGCCCCTCGACGATCTCCGTCGACACCTCGACGTCCAGCTGGCGATCACCCGCCAGCTCGGCCGCGTCGTTCACGAGGCTCTGCGCCATGCGGTCGAGCACGTCCGGCTCGGGAGAAGCGTGGAACCTCGAAAACTGGTACGGATCACGGTTCACGGCGTGCACGACGCGCAGCGGCTCGTGCCTGCGCTGCGCGTCGTCCACCGCCCAGGCCACCGCCGCATGCGACGCCGGCGATCCGTCGACACCTGCAATGATCATGTCGGCCTCCCCTCTCTCCCATCGCACCACCCGCGCCCGCGCCGCCCCAGGGCCATAAGTCCCTCGTTCGCCGCCTCAGGACCCCGCGGGCTGTCAGTCGCGCCGGTTCAGGAGTTTGGGCAGGGCGGCCAGCGTCGCCCCGCCCGCGCCGCCGCCGCTGAGCAGGGCGCCCGGCCATTCCACGCCGGTGGCCAGGACGAGCGCGCAGGTGATCGCGGCGATCATGATCGTCAGAGTGAGCGTGAGCAGCTGACGCGTGGTGAACATCGGTCCTCTTTCCTCAGATGCGGTGGTCGGCCCAGAAGTCGATGAGCTCTTCGGGGGTGAGGTCCTCAGGGCGTACGGCGGGCGGAGTGCGTCCCGTCGCGAGCACCCAGGTCGTCAAGAGCGTGACCAGCAGTTGCTCGTCTGCCGGGCAGGGAGCGTCGGCGCAGTACGCGAGACTTGACGGGCGAGCCGTGAGTAACGGCATGGGGCGATGGCCTCCCGAAGAGCAGCGATGAATGCGGCAACCATGCGTCTTCGGGGAGGCCGTCGGCCAGCGGTTCAAACGTGCTCGGACGGAGCCGTACAAGTCGGAAAATGAGCCGACAGGACGTAAACCTCCGCACTCTTCCGACATCGTCCGGACCCATCCGGATTTATCCGGCTATAGGCCAGGCGCCCGGCGCTGCCCTTGGGGCCGGTGAGCTGGTGGCCGACTGGAGTGGTCACAGCGACCGGATGAGATGGAATCTGGAAAGTGTCCCGGACTGCGAGACTCTTTCTGAAAATATGGCGACACTAGTTGACCATTCGACGCCACCAAGGACGATGACTGACACTCTCCGGGCAGGAGCCCATCCCGCCTTCATAGCCGCGCTCATAGAGCTGCGGGAATCGGCCGGCCAGCCGAGCTATTCCCAGATGCAACGGCTGTCGCGCGCGCCGGGCGTCCCCAAGGAACTGCCCGGGAGCACGCTCAGCGACATCCTCAACGGCAAGCGGGAACGCCTGCCCGACTGGGGGCTGGTCGCCTCCTTCGTGATGGTCTGCCATCGCCACGCCGAGCTGACCGGCCTGCCCACGGAGGCCCTGGGCACCGTGGAGCAGTGGCAGGCCCGCTGGCGCGCCGCCAGGAACGAACCGCCCCGGCCCCACGCCACCGGTTCGTACGACCTCTACCGGACCCCCGCCGAAGAGGCCGAGCGGCGCACGAGCAGAACCGTCGCGCGCCTGGTCCGCCTGGCGGGCGACGGCGATTCCGAGTCCGCCTACCGCCTGGCGATCATCCACGTGCTGACCGGCGAGTCCGCGCAGGCCCGCTACTGGATCCACGCCGCCGTGCAGCAGCGTCATCCCGACGCCGAAGCCCTCGACGGCAACCCGCACCCGATCGAGTTCGCGGCGAACATGTCCTTCACCTACGGCCGGGCCTACGAGCAGGAGGGGCCGGCCAAGCTCGACATCGCCAGGTTCTACTACCGGCTCGCCGCCGAGCACGGCCACCCGCGCGCCGCCGAACGCCTCCGGGCCCTGCGCGCCGTCCCGTTCGGCAAGCTGCTCCCCGCGCCCATCCCCACCGAGCACCGGCCCTGAGCCGGCTGCCCCTGACGCCCGGACCGGCACCGGACCCGGCGGACCTGACGCCCGGACCAGCGACCGAACCCCCCGGAACCGGTTCGGGCCGGATGTCTCACGTGCCATATCGACGGCGCAAAAGCCGGAGGGCGGCGTGACGACCGATCACGCCGCCCGGCAACGGTCAGATCAGGTGAGGAAACTCCCGTAGAGGCCGTTCAGCATGCCGTTCTTCTGTGTCTGGTTGAAGGTGCAGTTCGGGTAGGAGTAGAAGGTCGCCGACATGCACGTCCCGTCGGTCGAGGTGGCGTCGGGCAGGCCGAACGCGTGCCCCAGCTCGTGCACCATGCCGCCGTACCACCGGTTCATCGGGCCGTTGATTCCCGCGGCGCCGTCGGCGTCGTGGCCGCTGAGGATCACCCAGCCGTTGCCGCCGCCACCGCCGGCGCCGTCGCCTTCGGCGCTGATCTCGCCGACGTTGACCCAGCGGCTGTCCGGCGCGCCGAGACCGAGCTTACGGCGCAGCTCGGCCTGCATGTTGCACACCGTCCACCAGTACTTCTCCCCGCAGTTCGGCGTGTTCTCGTACCAGGTCCGCGGCTGGTCGCCGTTGACGACCTCGACGACCGGGTTGTTCAGCGTGAACGTCTTGCCCAGCTGCTGCTTGAAGAAGCGCTGCGCCTCCTGCATGACCTTCGCGATGCCGTCCGGGTAGCGCTGGTCGTAGGCCACGTCCGCGGGCTTGAGCCAGTAGACCCGCACGGTCCGGGACGGGGGCGGGCCCGAGGTCGGCGTGACGGTCGGCGTGACGGTGGGGGTCACGGTGGGGGTGACTGTGGGGGTGGGGGTCACGCTGCCCGTGCAGGTGACGCCGTTGAGGGTGAAGCCGGCCGGCACCGGGTTGCTGGAGTTGTTCCAGGTGCCGTTGAATCCGAACGAGGCGCTGCCGCCCGTCGCCACGGAGCCGTTCCAGCCGGCGTTGGAGGCGGTCACGGCGCTGCCGCTCTGCGTCACGACGGCGTTCCAGGCCTGGCTGACCGTCTGCGAGGCGCCGAATGACCAGCGCAGGGTCCAGCTCGTCAATGGATCGCCGAGGTTCTTGATCGCGACGTTGGCGCTGAAGCCACCGGCCCACTGCGAGCCCACGGTGTAGGTGACCTGGCAGCCGACGGCGGCGGCGTGCGCCGTGATCGAGCTCACCACCGCGACGCCGGCCATGCAGACGGCTAAGACCCCGGCGATGAGGCCCCTGCGTAGTCCTCGTAAGTGCATCCGCTTCCTCCGTTGCGGCTCGAACCGCTGGACCACTGACGAAATGTGAACCTTAACAACGAGTACGGTGGGGATCTGGCGCGTTCTTGTCAATAAGCAGCAGCGGAAGCGGCCTGCCGCCATGGGGAAATGCTTTTGGGACTCTGAAAGTTTCAGGCCGACAGATGTTCCCGTAAGAGCGCGAAGAACGTGTCGCCGCGGACGATCTCGAACGGGTCCGCCAGCAGCCCGCCGAGCTCGGCGACGTCGGACGGCGTCCAGCTCCAGGCGTTGACCGCGCCCGCGATGAACAGCGGCTCGCTCCCGTCCCAGCCCTCGATCCGCCGCACCAGCGTGTCCCGGTATTCCTGCGCCTTGCCCTGCGGCGAGAAGTTCCCGATCACGGGCAGGCCCGCCGGGTCGATCAGCAGGTCGCCGGTCTCCCACGACTGGATGATGCCGCGCACCGGGGTGTCGCGCCGGTACGCGGCCACGATGCGCTCGTCGAAGGCCACCCAGCCGTCCCCCTCGGGCTTGCGATGGTTGTAGGCGTAGACGAGATCCATGCCGGTCCGGCGCAGGAAGCGGCCGCTGAGCCGCGTGTACGCGGCCAGCGCCGCCGCCGGCCACGACCCCGGGTAGGTGTAGCCGGCCCCGGACGGACCGGCGACGAGCAGGTCGGCGGCGGTGGCCGTGCGCTGGTAGTACGCCAGCAGCGCGGGCCCGATGTCGGCCAGCAGCGGGCTGACCGTCCAGTTGACGGGCACGCCGCCGCGTTCGGGGTCGTCCCAGATCTCGCGCATCCGGCGCTGGCAGTACTGGATGTTGTCGCCCTCGCCGAACGTGAGCGTGAGGTAGACGCGATCGCGCAACCTGGCCGGCGGCCGCGGGCGTACCCGGTCGGAGATCCTGGCGGGGACCCCGGCGTGGACGGTGGCGTTCATGTAGTAGTCGGCGGGGACCACCTCGACGGCGTGCTGCGAGGCCCGGTCGACGCCGCCCCACTCGCCCGCCACGTCGTTGGAGAACCACCCCGCGTACGGCGTGGTGGGCTCGACCCGGCCGAAGATCTCGTCGAGCAGCTCACCGGTCCCGCCGCTGGGCGGCAGCCAGAAGACCATGGCCCGGGTCGCCACCGCGTAGTCCCGGAAGTAGGGGAACGGCTCGACCCGGGTGGGGGCGGTGGTGGCGGCGGTGACCAGGTACTGGTTCCACAGGTCCACCTCGACGAGCAGTTGCCCGGCGCCGTCCTGGGCGGTCGCCAGCTCCTGGCTCAGGTCGAACGCGCGCACCGCCCGGTTGGAGGCGTCGCGGACGCGCTCGGTCTCCCGCGCGAGCTCGCGCCACCGCACGCCGTCCACCCGCACGGTCCTGGTGGGCGGGAGCCCGGCGAGCAGGGCGTGGGTGCAGCGGGGGAACAGGTGGTCGAGCTGCCACCGGTACGTGGCCAGGACGTCGGCCGGGTCGAAGCGGCCGCGCAGGTCCACGACGGTGCGCAGGCCGTGCGCGGCGGCCTGCTCGGCGGTGGCGGCGACGGCGTCCTCCAGCCCGGCCAAGGTGGTGGCGACGTTGACCGAGTCGGGGACGTCCGGATCGTGCAGGATCGCGCCCCGCACCTCGGCCCGGTAGCGGGCGACCAGGTCGAGGGGCTGGTCGTGGCGGGTGACCGCCGCTCCGGTGCCGGCCAACCAGCGCTGGTCGTAGGCGGCGGCGTCGTAGTTGAAGTAGAGGCGCGGGCGGCGGCGGTTGACGACGCCCTGGAGGGTGGTCAGGAGCAACTGGTCGTTGCCGTGGAGGGTGGTGAGGTCGGCGAAGTCGAGGTGGGTGGGACGGCCGAAGTTCGGAAGGAGGGGGGCGGCGGGGCGGGTTCTCGCGGCGGCGGGGCCCTGGAGGGTGAGACCGAGGCCGCCGGCCGCGAGGACCACGCCGTTCGCCTGGAGGAAACTGCGTCGTGACACCATCAACGATCTCCGCTCCTCGTGGGGGGACAAGGACTGACACCGCTGTCAACTGTCCTCGAACCTAACAACGTGACGTGATGTTGTCCACGGCGTCAAAGCCTCAGCCCTCCCCCGAACACCGCCCGGCCCAGCGGCGGCACGGCCCCGCAGGCGCGGAAGAACCACCGGGCCGCCGACCGCTGGAGCGGGTTGCGGACGATCGCGCCGTCGGTGTTGCGGACGACCTCGCGGACCGTTTCGAACCCGTAGCGCAGCATGTCCGCCTCATAGGCGTGCAACGCCTGCGCCAGCGGCTCCTCGCCGCGGTCGGCCGCGGTGAGCGCGGCGCAGAGCCGGTGCGCGTCGCGCAGCGCCGTGTTGCCGCCGAGCCCGCCGACCGGGGGCATGTGGTGAACGGCGTCCCCGAGCCCGGTGACGTTGCCCGTCTCCCACGGCCGGAGCGGTTCGGCGGCGCTGAACTCGGTCTGGTACAGGGTGTCCAGGGTCGAGCCGGTGAGCAGCCGGCGCAGGTCAGGATGCCACCCGGCCGTCCGCCGGGCCAGCATCTCCCGCACCGCGGCCGGGTCGGCCTGGGCCCTCGCGACGAAGTCCGCGGGAAGGGAGTCGCGGTGCGCGATGAACGCCCACAGCACGTAGTCGTCGTCATGCGCGTCCGCCAGCAGCTGCTCCGGGTCCAGCCCGAGCTCGCGCACCCGGTCGCCGAGCCTGGCGGTGATCGCCGCCGGGTCCTCGCGCCTGCGGAAGATCGCGGTGAACAGGAAGTCCCGGCGCGGCCAGAACACGTTCTTGCCGGTGAGAAGCTGCTCCGGCAGCCATCGCCGATGCTCCTCGGTCAGGAAGAGCTTGCCGGCCACGGCCGTCGCCGGCAGCGTGGTGCGGCCGGCCGCGGGATGGAGCTGCGCCCACACCCGGGAGTTGGCACCGTCGGCCGCGACGAGCACGTCGGCGGTCGC
Source organism: Nonomuraea sp. NPDC050153 (assembly GCF_044460125.1). Taxonomy (NCBI): domain Bacteria; kingdom Bacillati; phylum Actinomycetota; class Actinomycetes; order Streptosporangiales; family Streptosporangiaceae; genus Nonomuraea; species Nonomuraea sp. NPDC050153. Next base: position 165,369 of record NZ_JBITJQ010000024.1, on the reverse strand, counting down.
GGTGGTGCCGTCGGCGAACGTCGCCGTGACCGTCCCGTCGTCCGCCCGGGCGAAGCCGGTGAACTCCTTGCCGAAGCGCACGACCTCGTCCAGGCCGGCCAGCAGCAGCTTGCGCAGCGTGACGCGACTGACCGCGTGCTCGCCGCTCGTGGGGTCGAGCGGGTCTCGTTCCCGGCCGGTCGCCGGGCCCAGCGGGTCTCGATCGTCCTGGCCGATGCGGATGAGCGGCCGCATCCGCTCGTCCAGGAAGCCGATCCCGGCCCCCGCGTCGCCCGCGGTGGCCACCAGCACCTCCCAAAGGGCGGGCGGCAGGCAGGCGTGCAGGGCGACGCTCCCGGTCGGCTCGATGTTCAGCCGGAAGCCCTGGAGCCGCGAGTCGGCGGTGAGGTCCCGTTCGTACACGGTGACGTTCACGCCGGCTCGCCTCAGGCCCTGCGCCAGGCAGAGCCCGCCGATCCCGCCGCCGATCACGGCGACGCGCAGACGCCGAGAGGACATGGGTTCCCACTTTCTGGTCGGGGGCGCGCCTTCGGGCGCGCCCGTGCCGTCAGGTCTGCTCGGCCTGGTTCGCCAGCTCCGCGAGCAGGCGGTCGTGCCAGGCCAGCTCCGCCTCCAGCTGCATCAGGGTGTAGTCGAAGGCGACGGCCTCCAGCCCGGTCAGGTGCGGCTCGGCCTCGGCGCGCAGGTTGCGCCAGAAGCCGAGCTGCTCGGCGTACGCGGCGCGCCGCCGCTGGACGGCCGTGCGCAGCTCGTCGGGGCCGAGCTCGCCGCCGTGCAGGAGCACCAGCTGGATCGGGTCCGGCCGGAGCCTGGTGTCGGCGAGGACGGACCTGATCAGCGAGACCAGCTCGGTCCGGCCCTTGTCGGTGATGCCGTACACCGTGCGGGCCGGGAGGTTGCCCTCCTGCTCCGTGCGGACCACCTCGACGACGCCTTCGTCCGCCATCCGGCGCAGCGCGCCGTACAACGAACCGGGCTTGACGTCGGCCCACAGCTCCACCCGGTCCATCTGCGCGGAGGCGCGGATCTTGTGCCCGTGCATGGGACCGCCGTCGGCCAGTGCCCCGAGAATGAAGAGGCGCGTTGCTCGCATATGAGTACTCAAACACGAGCACTCGCAACCGCGCAAGAGAGAGTACTCAAAAAGGAGTACTCATCAGCGACCGTCGAATGGGCCGGTGCGGTCAGGGGCCGGTCAGCATCGCACGCAGGGCCGCCCGTACGGGGTCCTGGTCGTCGGCGACGACCACCCGGATCGTCACGACCCGCTCTCCCGCAGGAACGTGGCCGGGACGCCCCGGCGCCGCCGAGGCGTCGGCGACCACGACGCCGAGCTCCCCGCCCGCTACAGCGCCTCGACCAGGGCCACGATCACCGAGGTCAGCGCGACCGGCCCCATCACGGCCACCGTCACCACGATCGCGTTGCGGCCCGGCAGGAGGCGGTCGAGGGCACGCGAGGCGGCCCGCCGCACCGCTCCCGCGCCGGGCAGCACGAACAGCCCCAGCGTGAACGCCCCCGCGGCCAGGGACTCCGCGTGGCCGGCATTCAGCCAACCGGACAGGTGCAGGAGGCTCGCGACCACGGTCCCGAACGCCAGCGCCAGGAACATGTGCCCGACCGCGATGAGCGCGGACTTGGAGAACGTCCGCCGGGTCTCGGCGAAATAGTGATCGCCGGCCCGCAGCGCCAGCGAGAGCGCCGCCGCCACCAGGCCCACGGTGACCGGCGTGACGACGGTCGCCGCCACGAGCGTCACGAGCACGAGCACCCCGACGAAGCCGGTGCCCGCCAGGAACCGCCGCAGTTCGAAAGGCTCGGCGGGCGGTGGGGCCGGGCGGGGCTCCTTCGGCTGCCCGGCGTGCAGGGTCGGCGCCGACGCGGGCACGTAGGGCGGCGGCCGCTCCTCCTGACGGCTCGGGGCGTATTCGACCGGTGGGAGCAGGTCGGAGACGATGTCCATGGTCAGCGTACGGCTCGCGAGCGGCTTGGCGCCGTCCTGGCGGCCCGCCGGATCGAGCGCCCTGGCCATCCGCAGCAGCTCCCGCGCGCCGGGCCGGGCCGCCGGATCGACCTGCATCGCCCGGCTCAGCCAGCCCCGCAGCCACTGGGGGGCCTTGTCGATCTGCGCCCGCCCTTCCATGGTGTTGAAGCAGACCGCCTCGAACGTCCCCGTCCCGAACGGCGGCAGTCCCGTGGCCGCGAAGAACACCGTCGAGGCCAGCGCGTGCACGTCGGCCGCCTGGGTGATCTGCGAGTCGCGGATGATCTCGGGCGCCAGGTAGCCCGGCGTGCCGACGAACATCCCGGTCTGCGTCAGCCGGGCCGCGTCCACCAGGTGGGCGATGCCGAAGTCGATGACCAGCGGCTCGCCGCCGACGAGCATGACGTTGGACGGCTTGAGGTCCCGGTGGATCACGTCGGCCGCGTGAATGGCCACCAGCGCCTGGCAGAGCCCCTGGGCGAGCCTGATGACCTCGCGCGCCTCCAGAGGACCGTCGGCCAGCACGGTGTCCTCCAGCGTGCGGCCCGCGGCGAACCGGGTCACCACATAGGGCCGGTCGCCCGCCAGCTGGGCGTCGATCACCTCGGCCACGTACGGGCTGCACACCCGCCGCATGGTCTCCACCTCGCGGAGCAACCGGTCGCGCGCCTTGAGATCGGCCGCCACATGCGGGTGCAGCACTTTGATCGCGACCTCACGGCCCGCGGCGTCGAGACCGAGGTGGGCGACCCCCATGCCGCCCTCGCCGATCTTCCGGACCACCCGGTAAGGGCCGAGATGCTCGTGCGCCTGAATGCTCATTCCCGACGTCGTCCTCCGTGTTTCCCCCGGAACGCCGCGCTTGCCTACGCGCTGGCCCGGATATTCTCCCGCAGCGTTTCCCCCAAGATGCACAGTAATTGGATTTACCAGCCTCGAACTGCCGCAAGGACTGCTGGGCAGGGGCTGTCACGTGCCGGACGTGTGCGGGAGGTGAGCGGATGGCCGCAACGTCTCTTGAGGGTCACTGGCAGAAACGGGCCGCGGGTAGCGGTACATCTTCTGACCTGGGATTTCACCACCTGCCGTCAGAGCGTTTCCCTTACCCATGACGAGCAGGCCGCCGTTCCGATGGCGCATCCCGAGATAGTCGATCAGGCTCGCAGAATGAGCGCGGCAGCCAGCCGGTATGCTGCTCAGCGTCGCGCGAGTGCCGCGTAGGCGGTGGAGCGGCCGACTTTGAGAGTGCGGGCAGCCTCGGTGACCGAGACACCGTCGTCGACCAGGCGGCGTAGTGTGGCCAGCTCGGCGGGGCCGATGACGCGCGGCCGACCGGTCTTCTTCTTGCCGGGCAGCATGGCACCGGTGGCTTCGCGGCGCTTTGCGGCGGCGATACCCTCTGCCTGGCGCTCGGCTCGCAGCTCCAGTTCGTATTCCGCGGCCGCGGCCAGGACCGCGGACATGAAACGGCCCTCCTTAGTGCCCAGATCAAAGTTCTCGGTCAGCGACACCGCGGTGATGCCGCGGTCGCGCAGCTCGTTGACCGTGGTCAGCACGTGCCCCGCTGAGCGGCCCCACCGGTCGGACTTCCAGAACTTCAGTGTGTCGCCCGCCTTGGGCAGGGCCAGGAGTGTCTCCCATGCCGGTCGCGCGACGCCGCGCTTGCCCGATTCCTTTTCCATGACCAGCTCGTCGTATCCGCTGGCCGCCAGGGCGTCGAGCTGGAGCTGCGGGTTCTGATCACGCGTCGAGACCCGCGCATACGCCCAGACGATCATCGACCACCTCCGGAGTGTCCAGAAACGTCAACTTTCGGGACACCATGCTGAGATGGAAAACGCCGTCCAGAAACCTCTGTCCAGCAGGCTCGGTGCGAGCAGAGCGGCTGGGGACGCTGTGTCTGGGGAGGTGGAACACGAAGGTCCGCCAGGCCTCGCAAGGGGCTGGCCTGATCGGATGCCCGGTCTAGGTGGTGTTCATGGGCCGGGCATCCGCATGGCCTCCTGCGTGGCCTTGATCAGACCGTCCAGGGTCTGCCGTGCGCGGGCGAGTTCGTCCGTCTGGGCATCGATGCGGTTGCGCTCCGCGGTGAGCTGGCGCAGTACCGCCGGAGGGCAGCGTTCCCCGGGATCCTTGATGTGCGGCAGCAGGGCGGCGATGACCTTTCCGGTCATTCCGACAGCGAAGAGCTGTCTGATCAAGAGCACCCGGCTCACGGCGTCCTCGCGGTAGTGCGCTGCCCGCTCGCACTGCGCTGGCTGGAGAGCATGCCCTGCTCCTCGTAGTAGCGCAGGGAGCGCACGCTGGCCTCGGTCCGCTTGGCGAGATCACCGATCCGCACGGCCGCCTCCCTCCCCTGACTACCCTCACACGGATGTCAGGTCTGAGTGTAGCGGTGTGCTGCCAAGAGTCACTGGACGTGGTTTCGCGTTGACCCGCACGAGCCGACGCGCCTCGGTGGTTCGCCGAGGCCCGCCAGACGGACCAGGCACTTCCGCCGTTTCTCCGGCGGAGGTCTCGGTGCGGGCTTCAGAAGGTGCGCTCAGCGACCTTCACTCGCTGGCTGGCCTTCAACGCGGCACGCAATTTGTCGGCCGGCAGCGGCGCGGCGGGGGCTTGGAGCATGCGCTCGACCGGCACGTCGGGGTCGGCGAGGTAGCTCTGGGTGTAGGCGCCGGACTCGGGCTCGAAGCGCCAGCTCTCGGCGAGCGTTCCGGCGTCGACGGTGTCGAAGCCGAGCCGCTCGATCAGCTCCGCTGCCCGAGCCTTCGCGCCGGGGTCGTCGCCGGCAATGGGCAGGGCGCTGCGGTCAGAGGCCCCGGCGGGCCGGGCGAGCTGGGGGATGTGGTGGGCCAGGATGTTGTTGAAGGCCTTGACTAGCAGGGCGCCGGGCAAGAGCTGCTGGGCCAGCTCGGTCGTGGTCAGCTTCTCGGAGTCGAGTTCGGCGATGCGGCCGTCGCGGGAGGGGTAGTAGTTGCCGGTGTCCAGCACGGTCCGTCCCCGCAGCAGTTCGGCGGGCACGGAACTGTAGGCGGTCAGCGGAATGCTGAGCAAGGTCGCCTCACCGGCGCGGGCGGCCTGCTCCACGGTGGCTGCCACAGCTCGCGGCCCCAGCTCTTCGACCAGAGCTGCCAGGCTGTGCGGGCCACGCGAGTTGGCGATCACCACGTCGATGTCCGCCGCCACCGCCAGCCGCGCCACCGCCGATCCGATGTTTCCGCTTCCGATGATTCCCATAGTCGACATTGCGATTCCTCCCTCTACGTTGTGGCCGCCCGAGCCCATACGCCCGTGAACGCATGGGCCGGCTTAGCCACGTTAAGACCTCACATCAGTGTCAGCGGCAAATCCGCGGCGCCCGAGGCGTGATCAGAAGGCCCTGCCTCCTGAGGCGCCTGGTGCACGGCGAACGAAACAATTCCAGAGGATTGTTGAACGATGCTACGATCCTCTTCAAGTTGCCATTGCGCCCCGCCCGCAGAAGGACGCCCCTTGACCAGCGACGACAACCGGCAGACCCGCTCGACCGAAGATGCGGTGCGTGCCTGCGCGCTCCGGGCCAAGCAGAGCTGCGCGGCCCTCCACAACGCGACGGACACGGCCATCGACACCGCGCTGCGCGCCATGGCGGAACGGTTGCGGGCAGCGCGGGACACTCTCACGTCCGCCAACGAGGAAGACCTCGCCGCAGCCGTGTCCGCCGGGATGTCACCTGCCCTCCAGGACCGGCTGCGGTTGACCGGTCCGCGACTGGAGGCCATGGCCGCCGAGCTGCGGACGCTGGCGGATGTGGCGCACGAGCCTCGGGACAAGGTCCTGGAGGAGCGTTCGGACGGCCTCACCTTGCTGGAACGCCGCAGGCCGGTCGGCGTCATCGGCGCGAACTTCGAGGCGCGTCCGAACGTCACCCTCGACATCGCCTCCCAGTTCCTCAAGTCACGTAACGCAGGCGTGCTCCGCACCGGTTCGGCCGCGCTCCGCTCGTCCCGGGCCGTGGTGGAGCAGGTGATCGCACCGGCCCTCGGCGAAGCCGGCCTGGATACGGACGCCATCCAGCTGGTGCCCAGCGAAAATCGCTCGGCGGCGTACGCGCTGGTGTCCCTGCCGGAGCTGATTCCACTGGTCATCCTGCGCGGCAGCGGCGAAAGCACCCGCGACCTCGGCCGCGAGGCCGCCCGCCACGGCGTGCGTACCCTCGCTCATGCCGACGGCGGCGGGGTCCTCTATGTGGATTCGGCGGCTGACGACAAAGCCGTGCACCAGCTGATCGCCGACAGCCTGGACCGGCTGGGCGTGTGCAACCGGCTCAATCTGCTGCTCATCGACCAGTCCGTGTACGACGAGCGGCTGCCCGGCATTCTGCAGGTCCTGAACCGCCTGGGCATCACCGCTTCCCTGCCCCCGCACACCCACCCGCGCGGATATGAGTGGTCGCTCGACCCGAAGCGTGCCGCCACCGTGACGGTCGACGCCGCCAACGGCCCACGGCACGCGGCTCGGATCGCCAACGAAGAGACATCCGGACTGGCCGCCGCCATCGCGACCGAGGACCCAGCCGCCGCCGCGCAGTTCATCGACGCCTATACCGGCTCCGGCGTCTTCTGGAACTCCACCACACGGCTCCTCGACGGCTTCAAGCTGCTGCGGCTGCCGGAGACCGGCATCAACATCGACCGGGTGCCCGGCCCACGCGGCCCGGTGAGCTTCCGCGACCTGCATCTGCGGCAGTACATGGTCGTGCCGAGCGAACGTCTCACGTCCTGACCGGACCGTCGTTGCCCCACCGAGCAGAGCAAGAGTTTTGGAGACAGGCACAGAGGCATCTGCGTGCTCTGGAGCGCTCACCGGCTCAGGTAGTCGCTAGTTTCCGGATACGCGGATGGTTCTCCAGTGCCCACCGCACGGTCTTCGGCGGGCGCCCGAGCAGGGTTTCCAGCTGGTCGGTGACACCGCGATACCCCCCGCCGCCAATCAGCCGGGTCAGCGTCTTCAGATGCTCCGCGATATGCGGGAACTGGCCCATAGCGGGGTCCACATAGGTCTCATTCCAGGTTTCGACGTCCTCGGGAACGTATGTGATCTTGCGTCCCAGCACGGCTCCGAAGTCCTCCGCGATCTCGTGCATGTCCTTCAGCTCTGGGCCGGTGAGCGCGTAGGACTTCGACAGGTGCGGCGCCGGGTCGACCAGGATCGTCGCGCACAACTCCGCCACGTCGTAAGCCGCGATGGGCGCGAGCCGGTGGTGGCCGAAGGGCAGGCGCAGTTCCCCGTCGGCCAGCGAGCCCAGTGCCAGCCAGGTCAGGATCGGGTTCTCTACGAAGAAGGCCGCCCGGACGTTGACGGTCGGGAGGCCGGACCAGTCCAGCACCTGCTCGGCGACCCAGTGGGCCCGCTGCTGCGGTGACCAGTCCGCGACGAGTCCGCCGAGTCGCGAACGCCGTTCGTCCTCCGGTGCGATCATGTTCTCGAACGTCATGAACGACTGCTCGTACTCGGAGATGTTGACGAAGACCTCGATATCGCCCTGGGCCCGCGCCGCCGCGACCATCAGGCTGACTGCGTCGGTGTAGTACGGCGACAAGCTCATGCTGAAGTAGATGCGGCGGCAGCCTTTCAGCGCGGCGGTCACGTCGGCGATGCTGAGCAGGTCACCGACGAAGACCTCGGCCCCGGCCCGGCGTAGCGCGTGGGCGCGTTCGTCGTCCTGGCGCACGAACGCGCGCACCGGGTGCCCTTGGTCAAGCAGCATGTCGACCATTGTTCGGCTCACACCACCGATTTCGCCGGCGGCTCCGGTGATCAGGATGGGATTGCGCTGTGGCATCGATCTGTCCTCTGTCTGGTTGGTGGGGTGGGTCAGCGGTACTACAAGCGGGGCGTCGAGCTGTCGATGCTGGCGAGGAAGCCGAGGAGTGCGGCGTTGACCTCGGCGGGACGCTCCTGTTGCGTCCAATGCCCGCAGCCCGGCAACACCACCGGGTCGTGCATGTGGGGCGCGAGGGCGCTCAGCGGGTTGCCCGGCCCGCCCTGGCCACGCAGAAGATCGCTCAGCGAGCTGCCCCCGTCCGGGCCGCGCAATGAGGTGACCATGTCACGGTCTCCCACCACGTACAGCGCGGGGACGTCGATCCCGCGCCCCTTGAAAGGCGCGAGCAGTTCGTTGTTGCGTTCGATGTTGCGGTACCAGTTGAAGGCTCCGGTGAAGGCCCGCTCGCCATGCAGGGCGAAGTCCTCGGCGTAGGCCTGGATGTCCTCCTCGGTCAGCCAGGCCGGGAGAGCGGGCGTCTGCGGCATGGTGTCCAGCAGGCCCAGACCGTCGGGTATGACCAAGGGACGGGGCTGGCTGCCGAGCGGGTTGTCGCCTGAGGCGCCGACCAGGAGGCGGCGGAAGGAGTCCGGGATGTCCTTGGCGAACTCCGCGTCAGCGACTCCCGGCTGCTGGAAGTAGATCTGGTAGAAGCCCTCGCCGTACTGGGTGCGGGTGATCGAGGGCGGGACCATCCCGCCGGGCAGGATCGGCGGAATGCTGAGGCCGGCCACTGCGCGGACCTTGTCCGGGCGCAGCATCGCCGCGGTCCAGGCAACGGGTGCACCCCAGTCGTGACCCACGAGGACCGCCTGCTCCTCTCCCAGCTCCTCGATCAGGTCGATCACGTCGCCGACGAGGTGGAGCAGGGTGTAGGAGGTGACGTCCGGCGGCTGCTCGCTGCGGGCGTAGCCGCGCTGGTCAGGGGCGACGACCCGGTACCCGGCCGCCGCCAGCGGCCCGAACTGGTGACGCCAGGAGTACCAGCTCTCCGGCCAGCCGTGCAGCAGCAGGACCAGCGGCCCCTGCCCCTGCTCGGCGATGTGCAGCCGGACCCCGTTCACGTCGACGAAGCGGTGGGTGAGCGAACTTTCCACAAGGATCCCCTTCAGATCGGTGACTGCGTGCTACTTCTTCAGCTGGGCGTACATGGCTTCCAGGTCGGCGGACAGCTGTGACTTGATCCAGCGGGTGGTGTCGTCGGCCAGCACCTCGTGTGCCCCCGCCGCGATGCCGTCGAGCGCGGCCACGGCGACGTCGCGGGGGTCGGCCTTGGGCGCGTCGAGGCCCGACGTCATGTCGGTGTCGACGTAGGCCACGTGAAGCCCGGTCACCGCGATGCCGCGCGGCTGCAACTGCAGGCGCAGGGAGTTGGTCTGCGACCACAGGGCGGCCTTGGAGGCGCTGTAGGGCGTGCCGTCGGCCAGCCAGGACAGGGCGGAGTGGACGTTGAGGATGTGCCCCCCGCCGTTGCGCTCGATGATCGGCGCGAAGGCCCGGGTGACCTGCAGCGGCCCGTAGAAGTTGGTCTCCAGATCCCGGCGCACGTCCTGCATTGGGGAGTCGAGGTACGAAGCGCGAACCGAGGCGCCCGCGTTGTTGATCAGGATGGTGACGTCCCGGGCCTGCTCGGCGGCGGCCACCACGGATGCCGGGTCGGTGACCTCCAGCGCCAGCGGGACGGCATCCGGGTGCGTCACCGAACGCGGGTCACGGGCCGTGGCGTAGACCTTGCCGGCACCGCGCGCGTAGAGCTCTTCGACCAGCACCTTGCCGATACCCCGGCCGCCTCCGGTGACGAAGACGTTGGCGCCCTTGATTGCTGTCATGACATGCCTCCACGTGAGAAACCGATCGGTTTCCATCACCATAAACCGATCGGTTTCCTCATGCAAACGCAGGTGAGCCAAACCATCACCATGTGAGTTTCAAAACTGGGCCAAATAGGTCAGTCAAGCGGGGAGGCGCTCACCAAGTGGACGAGTGAGCACACCGCCGCGACAACCGGTCATCCGTGGTTCCCGCGGACCCGGGGGACTCCGTCCGGCTGAAGCCCGGGCGTGACAGTGACCACAGCCTGCGAGCCACAGCTCTGGCAACGGAGCAGCTGCGCGCGGGCCTCGTACCGGTGCCGCATGTCGGCCGGCCGGAGGCGGTCAAGGCCGTGGTCGAGCCGGTGCCGGATGCGCGATGGGTCGTGGTCCACCTTTGGTGTCCTCGCGATAGCGCGTCCGCACTCATCCACGCCCGCGCCGACCTGGCGTCATCCGGCCGGGGCGACTGGTTTGGGGCGACTGAGCCGGCGCGGCGCTCGTCCAACCCCATCTGATGCTTGACAGCACGGTCCCAGGTCATGCCTGACACCTGTGATGGCGGCCGGGCCGGAGAGCAGGACGCGTGCGGCGGGCAGTTTCGCCTGCTGGGCGCTGGTCTGCACGGTCAGTCCTTGCCCGCCTGGAGCGAGGCCGGAAATTCCGCCGGAGAAACGGCGTCCTATACGTCGAGCCCGCAGCCACCTCCTCACGGTCAACTGTCGAGAACCGGATACCCGGACCGGATGCCCGGGCGCTTGCCGCTTAGAAACCGATCGGTGTACCGTGGCGGAAACCGATCGGTTTCAAGGGGCTCATGACCCACGGGCATCGGCGCAGCGTCAGTCGGTCAGTGCCGTTGATCGCCAAGCCGATGCAGAGATCAGTCCCGAACGCGCCGCGCCTGGCGCGTGCTGATCGCGTGCGTACTCAACCTCGGAGTCAAAACCATGTCTGCTCATGCCACCTCCACCATCTTCGTCATCGGCGGCACAGGGGCTCAAGGAATACCCATCGTTCGCGCCCTCGTCGCCGACAAGAAGTACTCCGTCCGGGTCCTCACCCGGGACGCCACCTCCCCCCGGGCCCAGGCTCTCCTCGCGCTCGGCAACGTCTCCATCCTCGAAGGGTCATTCGCCGACGAGGACGTGCTGCGCGAAGGATTTCGCGGCTGTGACGGGGCGTTCATCAACATCGACGGGTTCAACACGGGCGAGAAGACCGAGACCTACTGGGCCATCCGCAGTTATGAGATAGCGATCGAAGAAGGAATCAAGTTCTTCGTCTATGGAAACCTCGACTACGCCCTGAAGAAATCAGGCTACGACTCCAGGTTCCGCACCGGCCACTATGACGGCAAGGGCCGCATGGCCGAATGGGTGCTGTTCCAGAACGAAAAGAACAGGGATCGGATGGGAGCAGCGGTCTTCACGTCAGGTCCCTACATCGAGATGGTCATCTCACCGCTCACGCCCATGACGCCCACCATCGAGGACGGTGTCGTCACGTGGCGAGTCCCGCTCGGCGAGGGAGCTGTTCCGCATGTGGCTCTCGAAGACTGCGGATTCTATGTCCGCTGGCTCTTCGACCATCCGGAACGGGCCAATGGCATGGACCTCGAAGTCGCCATCGAGCACATGACCTACACCGATATGGCTGCAGCATTCGAGAAGGTCACCGGGTATCCGGCCCAGTACATCGACACTGATCTGGACACATATTGGAACAGTCCGGACCTGAGGGGGATTGCTGATCACCCTGCCGGATACAACGCCGATCCCAACGACAAGAGCACCATGAGCTTCCGCGACAACTTCACGGGCTTCTGGAATGTGTGGAAGCACGGAATCATCACCAGGGACTACGCTCTGCTCGACGAAATTCACCCCGACAGGATCAGAAACGCTGAGGAGTGGTTCCGTCGCGAAGACCAGTTGGGAAGGGAGCTCGGCAAGGGAAGTCTCTGGGAGAGAGTCCAGCCGGAGAACTGGAGCATAGACTCCGCGATCCTCAAGAGCAGCGCGGATTTCAGGACGGGCAAGTTGTAGGCGGGCACGATCAGCGCCGCCCACGGCGGCTAGGTCGTCTCGCTCTGGATGAGGGCGAGGATGTCGCCCGCGCCGGGTCGGCTCGGCGCTGCCGGGGCCCGGAGCGCCGACCGTCGAGAGGATGCCGGTGGTGAGATTGCCGGCCGCTGCGGTGAGGTCCATCCCGATGGTGGTTAAGGCCGGTACGGCGAGCGAAGGTACGGGGAGGTCGTCGACGTCGATGAGCGCCAGGTCGTCCGGGACTTCGATGTGCTGCGTGCGGCAGCTCGCCAGGACCGCGAGAGCGATCAGGTCGTTGAAGGCGGCGACTGCTGTGACCGGGGTGGCGCCCTGCGTCCACTTCACGGCGGCGGCCCGGGGGGAGGGCTTCGCCGCGGAGATCGCCGACGGCCAGGCACCTCCTGGGGGGAGGGCATCGCCTCCGGCGGCGGGATGCCTGCGGCCCCCCGCCGGAGCCAACGCGGCTGCTTCGGCGTCCTTGCCCACTGGCGCAACGGTTCGGCCGGCTCTCCCGCCGCTTCCTGTCAGGCCGGAACCACCACGGGGAGGACGATGCGAGAGGGCCGGGCAGGGTCGTGGAAGACCTGCTGGCGGGCTGCTCGGGCCGTGGTCGCGCTCTTCTCGGGTTCGTCTGTGTTGAGGTTGCGGTCCCAGCGGGGGAAGTTGCTGGAAGTGACCTGGAGCCGTATGCGGTGCCCTGCCCGGAAGACGATGCTGGTCGACCACAGGTCCACGACATGCTCGGCTGCCTCGCCCGGTGTCGCCGCGTGCACCCGCACGATGCCGTCGGTGACATTGCGGGAGACACCGTTCTCGTCGACGTCACACAGCCGTGCCACCCAATCGGTGGAGGGCCCGTCCGTGGCGGCGAAGAGCACGGCCTTGACGCGGCCGGTCACCTCGGTGTCCTCGGCGAGCGGTTCGGTGGTGAAGACCAAGACGTCCTCGCGCGCCTCAACGGCCGTCTGATCGAGGGGCCCGGGACGGAACTCGTCGGTCATCAGCAGCGCGCCGCCGGTGGTGGGCACCGGATCCATCGGGTCGTAGGTGAACTCCCCGGGCTGCTCGGCGATGGACGGCGGCTCCAGCGTGAGCCGCCCGTCCGCGCGCAGGTGGAAGTCCGTGTCCGCCGCCCGCGACAGAGGCCACTCCGTCTCCTCGCGCCACTGGTTGATGCCCATGACGAACAGCAGCACCTTGCCCGTGTCCGGCTCCAGAGCCTCACCGTCGCCGATCGTGCGCTGGTACCAGTCGAGCTGCAGGTCGTGCAGGCGTCCGCGCATGCCCATGAAGGCGGAGTTCGCGCCGAACCCGAAGTTGACGTCGCCGACCACGTGCTGCTGGTTGGTGTGACTCCACGGACCCATGATCAGCGTGGCGGACCGGCCGGCGCGGCGCATGGCGGTGAAGTTGTCGAGCGTGCCCTGGGCGAAGATGTCGTACCAGCCGCCGACTTGGAAGGTGGGCAGGTCGACCTCGTCATGCCGGCCCGCGACCCGGCAGGCCCGCGCCCACTCGGGCTCCCGCCGGGACCGCTCATAGCCCAGCTCAGGAAGGTCGTGCCGGGCGAACGCGGGCAACCGCCCGGAGGGCAGTTCCCCGTAGCCGCCGTCGGCCAGGCCGTCGAGATCCTGCACGAGCCTGCCGAGACTGCCACCGAGCGCGGCGGGATCGGTGCTGTGCCGGCGCATCAGCGTGTCGGCGCCCATCATGAGGGACCAGAGCCCGGTGATGCCGAGCTCGATCGCACCGCCGCGCGTCCACAGTCCGTCATCCGGATCGGACCACGTGACCATCGGCGCGATCGCCTTCAGCTCCGGCGGCTTGGACAGCGCCGCCATCCACTGCGTGTTGCCGAAATAGCTGGCGCCGATCATGCCGACTGAGCCGCTCGCGCCTGGAAGGGCAGCAGCCCACCGCACGGTGTCGTACCCGTCGCTCTCCTCGAACGTCCACGGCTCCCACTCCCCTTCGGAGGCGAACCGGCCGCGGGTGTCCTGGATGGCCACCATGAAGCCACGCCTGGCCGCCGTCAGGGGATCGAGGATGGCGAGCACCATGGGCATCTGCTTCCCGTACGGCAGCCGGCTCACCAACACCGGCCACGGCCCCGTACCCCCGGGCCGGTAGACGTCGGCGCGCAGCACGGTGCCGTCACGCATCTGAGCCGGAACATCGAACTCGATCTGGATCTCTGCCACGTATTGCTCCTTCGCGTGCCACGACGCTGTCACGCGACATGGTCGAACCTGGTCCCCCTCACGCACTACACCCGAACAGGGGTGGCCACGGCACTCTCGGGGCGGTCACGCCACCGCGTTCAACAGGTCGGCCAGCACGTCGGGCCGTTCCAGGGCGATGAAGTGACCGGCCTTCGGCACCTGCGTGAAGTCGGCGGCCGGCAGCAGTTCCTTGTTGGCTTGCCGGTCCGAGGGCCGGGACCAGTCCTTCTCCCCGTAGAGGAGGTGAATGGGGGCCTTGACCGCGGTGTAGCGCGCGCGGGCCGCGATGAGGCTGGGCAGGCTCTGGTACACGGCACGGGCGACGGTCGGGTAGCCGGGGCGGCCGCCCACTTGGAGGAGCTCGTCCACGTAGTCCTCCCGCAGCGCGTTCTTGTCGCCGAGGCCGCCCTGAAGGATCTTGCCGAGGGCGGCCTTGGGCTCCACTCCCGCGATCACCGGGCCCACTCCCGGCGTGAGGACACCGCTGACCACCACACGGGCCAGGAGACTGGACCGGGCGATCCCGCCGCGGAAGTCGTAGGTGTTGACCGCGACGACGCGCCGTACCCGCTCCGGCAGGTCCGCCGCGGTGGTCAGGGCGAGCACCGCACCCATGGACTCCCCGACCAGCGTCACGTCATGGAGGTCGAGTTCGGTGAGGAGCCGCTTGACGCCCGCGCGCATCGCCGGCTCGTCGTACGACGCCCCGAGCACGATCTCGGAGTAGCCCATCCCCGGGAGATCGAGGGCGTACACGGTGTACCGGTGCGAGATCATGGGGATGAGGGCGCGGAAGTGCTCGGCCTGCGTGCGCACGGTGTGCAGCAGGACCAGGGGAGCACCCGTGCCCGCTTTGAGGTAACGCAGCGTTCCCTCATGGTTGTGGAGCCTTCCACGCGGGGCGACGGTGTGGCTGGTGGTCCCCGGAATGTGAATCGTGGGACGCGCCTCTTGGTTGGGCATATCGACGACTCCTTGTGGCGGGCAGGCCTCAGCCGGCCAGCTGGTTGAGCTTGCGGATCTGTTTGTCGAAGACCCGGGCAGGAGCGATGCGGCGCAGTGTGCTCGCGCGTCCGGCCAAGGACCCGGCGGTGTAGCGCAGCTTCGGCTTCGGGTCGGTCGCCGCCTCGACGATCACCTTGGCGACGATGGCGGGGTCGTCGCCGTCCTTGATCGCTGTCTCCATCATGCGGTCGAAGGCGCGCC
This sequence comes from Nonomuraea sp. NPDC050153, assembly GCF_044460125.1. Lineage (NCBI taxonomy): Bacteria > Bacillati > Actinomycetota > Actinomycetes > Streptosporangiales > Streptosporangiaceae > Nonomuraea > Nonomuraea sp. NPDC050153. The sequence continues at coordinate 150,292 of NZ_JBITJQ010000024.1, read as the reverse complement.
GCTGGTCGGCGTAGACCTGCAGGGGCGTGTCGGGCCGTGGGCTGTTGGCCTCGAATCCGGTGCTGGTGTAGGCGGGCTCGACCAGAAGCGCCCGCACGCCGTACTCGCGGACCTCGTGGTCCAGGGACTCGGAGTACCCCTCGATCGCATGCTTGGAGGCGGCGTAGGCGGCCATGTAAGGCGAGGGGAGGAAGCCGACCACGGAGGAGAGGTTGATGATGCGCCCGCGTCCTTGAGCGCGCATATGGGGCAGGACCGCCTTCGTCATGCGCATCACACCGAAAACGTTGACGTTGAAGAGGTCCTGGGCCTGCGCGACGGAGCTTTCCTCAACGGCACCGATTGCACCCATGCCGGCGTTGTTGACCAGCACGTCAATTCGCCCGAACCGCTCAATCACCTGCTGGACCGCGGCGGTGACCGACGTGTCACCGGCCACGTCGAGGTCGAGAAAGGTCACACCGTCGAGCGGGGTGACGCGCGAGGTGTCACGGCTGGTGCCCACCACGTCGAAACCCGCTTCGACCAGCGCGAGCGCGGCCGCTTTTCCGATGCCGGATGACGCACCCGTCACGAGTGCCACCGGCCGATTTGTCGCCATCCCAGACTCCCAAGCCCAGTGAGAAAACCAATCGGTTTCCCTCACTGTAAACCGATCGGTTTCCCCGTGCAAGCTCAAACAGGAAACAGATCCAGGCGCGTCACCCTTCGTTCACGGTGCCCGCCAGCAGAGGGTCAGCGTTCGACCGGCGCCGGGGCCAGACGCACAAGCTTTGCGCCGTACCGCGCGGGAGCTTCGCGGCCGCCTATGGGATCTCGGCGTAGGCCGGGCGGAGCGCTGTGCCATGCCCGCGCGCCGTGGCGGTCGGTCGGCCGCCCGGCCAGCGGTGTGACGGCGGCCATCGCCGCGGCCTAGGCAGCGAACAGCGCGCCGCCAGCCGCGGCCGCAAGGGTCACGGTTCCTCCTCATCCTGCATCAGGCCGGCCACGATGGCGCGGGCGATGCTCGCGGAGGCTTCGGGCGCGGGCAGGTCCTGAGGGGCGGTGGCGGCGGTGGCGGTGACGCCGCGCAGGAAGGCCATCACGGCGAACAAGACGTCTGCCGGCCGCAACCCCGCCCGGACGCCGGTACCGGACTCAAGCAGCGAGATGATCAGGGCCGCCCACTGGTCGGTCTCCCGCATCCCCTCGCCGACGTCGATGACCTGGGGAGCGACGAGGACCGAGACAACCGCAAGCGCCCGGAAGGATTCGTTCTGCGCAAGCAGGCACAGGTAGCGGGAGAGGAACCCGGCCAGCCGCCGGGCGGGCCGGTCCTCGCAGCTCGGTTCGCTCAGGGCAGGTGCGGCGTGGCGGCGCCACCCGGCGGAGATCGCCTCCTCCAGCAGCCGGGTCTTGTCCCGGAAGTGGTGGTGGACGGCGCCGCGCGTGACGCCCGCGCGGGCGCCGATGGCGTCGTAGGTGGCCTCTTTCCAGCCCGTGCCGGCGAACACCAGGATGGCGGCTTCCAACACCCGGGCACGGGTGGCCGCCGCCTCTTCAGCAGTGCGTTTCATTGATACATCGCGCGACTTCCGGGCTCTGGCCCTGCTGCCCTACCTGGAAAAGGTGATGCATCAGCGCACGCCCGCCGCATCGAGCAGGGTGACCACGGTGGGCGCGATGAGCCCTGTCAGGGTGTCGGCTCCGATCCCCGCACGGGCGCTGGCGCCGTCGAAGACCACGCTGAGCTGCCGGGCCAGCAGATCCGGGTCGTTCGCCCCACCTTGCTCGGCCTCGGCACGGAAAAAGGCCATCAGGTTCCCCTTGACCCGGTGCGCCACCTGGCTCGCAGGGTGGCTCTGGTCCTTGAGCTCGATCTGCACAGCGAGGTACTGGCAGCCTCGGAACTCGGGCGCACCCGCCTGCAACTCCACCTGCTCGAAGACGTGCAGGATCCGCGCGCGGGGTGAACGCCCATCGTCCGCCCCAGGCAGGAGCTTCGCCACGAAGGCGGACGAGCGCTCCTCCAGGCTCGCTGCGAGCAGTTCGTCCTTGCTCTCGAACAGCTGGTACATGGAGCGCTTCGACACCCCCGCCGCCTTGCACAGCGCCTCGATGCCGATGCCGACACCGTTTCGGTAGGTGAGCGTGGCCGCCGCCTCCAGCAGCCGCTCTCGGGGACTTAGCCTCACTTCGGTGGTCATACTGCGAGGTTAACTCCATTCCAGCGAAATGAAAACCGATCGGTTTCCAGCGTGTGTCGCGGCGATATCCGACGCCGCGCACAGCCGAGCGGACACCCGAAGTCCGCGCAGACCATGGCGTCGTCCAGGGTGAGTCGCGTTCTGCTACGCCGGCACGGCGGTCTTCTCGGGCTTCGGCTCGGCGGGGATGCGGTGCAGCCCCTTGCGGTCGTACCAGCCCAGTACGCCGAAGCCGAACAGCGCGGCCACCAGGAGATCGACGGCCATCATGACCCATCCCCGGGTCAGCCCCGCGTCGCCTTGGGCGTCGTAGTAGAGGATCGAGCGGACACCGCCGGTGATCTGCCGCAGCGGCTCGAACTCCGCGAGGAAGCGGTAGAAGTCGGGCAACGCCTCGATGGGGGTGGTGGCACCGGCCGTCGGCACCGCCATCGCGATATAGACCAACGTGACCACCAGCATGCCGGGCGTGCCGAACACGGCAAGAAGGGCGAGCGCACCGATCCCGCAGACCGCGATGGCGTACACCGAATACAGCCACAGCAGCGGCAGGTGAGAGGCGTCCATGCCCATGATGCCGACCGCGCCCACCATGACCATGGTGCCCATCAGCAGAGAAAGACCGATCATGAGCGTGCAACTGATGGCCAGGGTCTGCACCCGGGTCGCCCGGATCAGCGGGCGGTGCAGGCGCAGCGGGCCCATGTCGTTATGGGTGTAGCCGAGGGCGTGGTCCACCTGGCCACTGATGACATTGGCGGCGAGCATGGCGCAGACCACGAGGACAAGCGCGTAGTAGAACGCGGTCAGGCCCAGGCCGCTGTGCGAGTCGAGCGGATGGCCGTCCTCCACCGTGACGGCGGCCGGGTCGGCCAGCAGGATGCGTGCCGCGGCGGGCAGCTTCGCCTGCTCGGCCCCGATCTGCGCGGCCAGTGCCCTGCCCACCTGGCGCGAGGCGCTCTCGGCCGCCGCCGTCGAAGCAGCCCGGGCCAGGCTGGAGCCCATGCTGCCGGCGGACTGGTTGGTCAGCACCCTCAGCGTCGGGCGAACCGGGCTCTCGGCGCCTGCGGCGCTGGTCAGCGCGATGACGGAGGAGGTGAAGTTGCCGGGTACGACGAGCGCGCCGTACAGCTTGCCCTCGCCGAGTTCCTCCTTCGCCTCCTTCTCCTCCATCAGCTTCCACTCGATCATGTCCCCACTCGCAGTGGACCCCTTGATCGACTCGGCGACCTGCGCCCCCAGGTTGACCTGCTTGCCGCCGACAGCGGCCCCCTTGTCGGCGTTGACCAGACCGACGGGCAGCTTCGTCAAGTGACCGGCCGGATCGATGTTGGCGCCGACGTAGAACACAGTGAACAGCAGCGCGAGGACGCCCGTGATGACGCCGTTGGCGATCCACAGCGGCTTGGCGCGCAGGACGCGGAAGGGATGAATTCCATTCATGACTTACTCCGGTCTGGACAACACAGCTACATCAGGAGGAGACGGCGTCCTTACATGCCGGCCTCGGAACGTTCACCCCTCGGCGCACACGGCCGCCGCCGAACGGTGGAGTTCCTGACTCGGTGAGGGCCACCCGGCGACCGCTCGCAATTCCATCGCTGGTAGCACCATCGGATAGTCGGGTACCAGGCCGAATGAGGCGAGGGGTGCTTGGCGAGCGCGAGCACAGAGCCCTGAGAGGCGTCCTACACCGAAGACCACCTCATGCAGGTCGAGCAGGCTCCCGTGTTCGCCGACAACAGCGCGGGCGTTCGCGACCGAGTACGGGCGTGACAGGGAGCCGCACCGGGTCAGGAGGATGCGGGGCGTTTGGCCGGGGGCTGCCAGCCGCCGGTGACTTCTTTGACGGGCTTGTGAGGGAAACGGCGCTGGGCGTATTCCTGCGCGTGTGAGCCCGGCAGGACGTAGAGGGTTTCCTTCTTGTCCTGGAGCGGTCGCAGCACGGTTTCCATGAAGGCCTTGCGGTCCTCCAGGTACGGGCCCAGGACGTCCTCGCCGCCGGGGCAGACGGCCAGGCAGTAGCCGGACTTGTAGCCGGGGGGAGAGGACAGGCTCTGCCACATGGAGGCGTTTTCGGAATCGGTGACCCGGGAGCGGTAGTCGGCGGCATCCTGGCTGTCGGCCACGGTCTGCGCCCAGTCGGTGAACCCGCTCATGAACTCACGGTAGTTATGCGTGGTGCAGGTGAAGAAGTCGAAGTCGCCGTCCTTGCTGATGGCGCCGACCGGGCAGGCGGCGACGCACAACTTGCAGTCGATGCATGGGGTGTAGTCCAGCGCCTGCCCGTACTCGCTCACCTCGGCGTCCACCAGGACGGTGGCCAGCAGCACGAAGTTGCCGAACTTGGGGTGGATGACATTGCGGTGCAGGCCCATCACACCGAGCCCGGCGGCCACCGCGACCGTCTTGTGCGCCACCACCCAGATCCGCTCACTGGGGTAGCTGTCCATCTCCTGGGGGAAGCCGACCGACGGGTTGAGCGCACGGTAGCCAGCGTCCTGCAGCGCCCGAGTGACGCTGCGAGCGGCGTGGTTGGCCTGCTCATCGGTCTGGTGGAACTCCTGGTTGGCCACGCTGCGGGCCGGGGAACGGCAGTTGTCGCGATTCATCCGGAACACCATCGCGATCAGGGCGCGAGTGCCGGGCAACGCGGCCAGCGCGTGCTCGCGCTCGCCGGCCAGGTCGGGGTGGTCCAGGCTGACCGCGGCCGCGTCGTCCGCACCGGCCGCCAGACACAGCTCGCGCAGCCAGGCCGCGTCGATCACCGGCGACGGACTCGCGACGTCACCGGTCCTGCGCCGGGCGAGGACGGCCTGCACCGACGGGTGCGCAGCCAGCTTCGCCGGCAGCTTCGGATCCGGCGGTTGCCGCTCGGCGTCGCGCGGGGTAGTCATCCGATTCCCCCTCGTGGGTCTCGTTTTCGGATTCGCCTCTACGGCGAGAAACCGACCAGTTTCCACAACCGTAAACCGATCGGTTTCGGTGCGCAAGTCCAAGCGGCGGCCCACCGGCCCACTCGGCGACGGCCGGGAGCTTCGGCTCCGTGGCAGATGACGGCCACGAAGTTCAGGCCGCCCCCGCCGGCAACCCAACCGGCCCGGGAAATGGAGGGCATTCCACTCCTCTGGACTTCCCTGCGGGCTGGAGTCGCTGTCAGCTGCTCTGCTTCATCGTGCTCGGCGCCTGGTCCGGCGGGGTCAGGTTGATCACCCAGTTGCCGAACCGGCGTACCGTGTGGGTGATGTACGGGGAGGTGGTGGCAAGGTCGTCGACGGCCACCGCCTCCCCTCGGCGGCCAGCTGATTGGCCGCGTCTGTGACCTCGGCTTGCCCGAGACCGTCGGCTGGCTGAAGAGGTACTCGCCGTCGTTGCCGCCGAGCAGAAAGACGAAGCGGTCGGCGTCTACGCAGAGGTCGGCGGCGTCATAACCGGGGCACCCGACGAACTGTGCGAATCTGGCCTTGGCTTGGTCGTCGGTGGTGAGCCAGTCCTTGATGAACTCGAGCATCTCGCTGAGTTCGATGGCGTCCATGGCATCGAGCTTGACCCCTTCATGGTTCGGTGACCGATCGCAGATACCGGGCGGCGGTCTGGGGGTCGTGTTCCAGGAGGAGCCCTTGCAGGTTGGCGATCTCCTTTTCCTGGGACCGGTAGTTGTCGCGAGAGGCTGCCAGCCGTTCGGTCAGTTTCCGGTTGTCGGCGGTGAGCGCGTGGAGTTGCTGTTTGAGCGTGGTGTTCTCGGTGGTGAGTCGTTGGACTGCGTCCGCGGGGAGGTCGAGCTCAAGGTCACGGATGTGGCCGAGGAGCTCGCCGATCCGTTTGCGCTGCGTGTGGATTTCGGCGGTTGCTTGCTTGAGGCCCTGCTCAGCGTTGATCGCTCGTTCGCGCCATGAAGCGTTGATGTGATCGGCGGCTTGCCGGCGCCGTTGAGCGTGGTGACCGTCTGCGCGGGCGACTGCTGCTTCGGCCAGCGCGCGGGCTTCGGCGTTCTGATTGAGGAAGGTGCGGGAGACTCCAGATCGCCTCACGATTGCGCTTTTCGTGATGCGCGCGTGGTCCTTGTGGAGTTCGGCGATGGCGTCCCGGACGCGGTTGAGCAGCGCGTTCGAGTGCTGGCGGCGCGCTTTGATGGCCTGAGCGGTCCGGTCGGGCGGAGTCTTGCTCATCATGCGCGCTCGAGTTCAGAAGGGCCGTTGAGGCTGGCGAGTGATTCGATTGGGAAACCGAGGTTCCAGAGCCGGTGGAAGTAGTCCTGGGGCCGCCTCAGGTCCAGGGCGAGCGCTTGGTCGAGGAGCCCCATTCCGGCCAGGACTCTCTCGAGGCCGTCGATAGCGCGCGCGGTGGGCTCGAAAACTTGGTGGAGGTAGTTCGCGGTGGCGTCGTCTGGAGCGCGCTCAGCGATGGAGTACCACTGTTCACGTTTTCTCCGCCAGTAGAGGAGATCCGCTCCGGTCATGACGAGCTTGTCGCAGTTGTCGCAGTCCAGTTTCTTCTTCTTGGGGCAACGCCCGCCGTCGACGACGACCTGTTCGCTGCAAAGCCCACCGAGCGTGGGGGTGCAGCGGTAGCTGATGTTCACCGCCATGGCCTCTGCCGCCTCCCGGCTCAGCGGTGCGGGGAGTTCGTTCAGCAGCTCGCCCGGATTTTCCGAACCGGGACCTGCCACCCAGACGCGGGAGAGGACGTCGTCGAGGTCGGATCCGGAGAGGTGCACGTAGTGCTCGGCCATCTGGTTGGAGATGTGCCCCAGGTACTTCCGTATGTGGGTCAAGGTGGCGCCGGCTCGGAGCAGCCGGGTCGCGAGCGTGTGGCGGGCCTGGTGTGGGACGCAGCGGCCCAGGTCGAGCGATGCGATCCAGGCTTGAAAGGCCCGTCGGAAGAGGGAGTAGGAGATCGATCTGGTCTCCCTGGGGTTCCTGACCCTGCTGGGGAACAGCGCCATCTCGGCTTTCTCATCCGGCGTCGGCGGCAGGCCGTGCCGGTGGACGAACCGCTGGATGGTCTTGCGTCGACGTTCGTCGAGACGGGTGTAGAGATACTCGGGGATGCGGATGCCCGCGTCATAGTTGCCGACCTTCGTCTGGTCATGCCAGAGCATCGGGATGTTCCCGTATCGGCCCAGGCAGTTGAGGCGCAGCCGGATGACCTCGCGGGCGCGACGACCGGTCGCCACGAGTGTTTCCCAGATGTCGCACAGACCGTTGTCTCTGGGATCATGCTCGGTCTCGAGGCGCCGAAGATTCTCCGGATCGGCCAGGGCCCGGGCGGTTTGGTCGTCGAATGGGCGACGTCTTCGGAGCTTGGTCTTCCCGTGCGGGAACGCCGTGATGAACGTTCGCGAGAGTCCGATCTGTTCGGCGTATCCGGATTCCAGGGTGCCGTAGAGGATCCTCCGGCAGTTGTTGAAGGTCACGGTCAGCGTGTTGCTGGTCACCGTTCCCGGCTGGCCGTTGGTGCGGAGGATGGCCAGGGACGGCAGCTGGTTGTCGGCGCGGTGCCGGTAGTCGGCAACGAACCGGTCCGCGTGCTCCTTCGTGAGCAAGGACGGGGTGCGGCCTCCGTCTGGAGAGTCAACGGCCAGGAAGGCACCGAGCTCCAGCAACGCCTTGCGGAGGGCGTCGAAGACGAAGCGGCCCGTCGGGCAGTTCACTGATTCCAAGACCTCGGCCATGGACTCCCAGAGCAGGTCCCGGAGCCAGGGCTGCGGAACGCCGGTGAGGTCGAAGTGCCCCTTGCATTCGGTGAGGCTGCGGCCGAAGTGAGCGGTCTCGATGAAGCCGAGCCGCTTGCTGTCCTGCTTGGTGTAGTAGATCGGCCGGAGGCCATCGGTGATCTCACGGACGATCATGGGGATCTGGATGCGGTGCCCCGTCAGGTCGAGATCGGCCAGGCAGTCCAGACCCTGCTCCCGGCAGGTCTGGGCGATCTCCCGCAGCCAGTAGACGCGCCAGGTGGTGCGGTCGGCTATCCGGGTGTGTGCCTCCAAGCCCCACTGGAGCTCGGCTTTGACCAACGGGCGAAGCCCGACCAGGTTGATCTGGTTCGGGTTCGGGGGAGGTCCCTGCTGGGCGCACCATCGCTGGAACTCCCGTATGTCGTCGGCGAGGACCGGAACAGGCTGGCCCTGTCTCTCGTAGTAGCGCTCCCAGAGATCAGGGAGCCGAGCGCCGCCCGGCTGCCCCTGCTCGCGATACGACCTGTCGTGGAAACGGCAGAGCCCGAGAGGGGTCGTTGCCATGCGTTCGCAGGCTGTGGTCCCGCAGTTGCCGTAGGACGGCAACGCGTCCTGCTCCGCAGCCCAGGCGTCGAAGTCCTCCTCTGTGCCTCCGCGCCGGAGGTGGTCGCGCCAGCGGCGCATGTGTCGTGTGCAGAGCTGATGCTCGTTGGCAAAGGCGGGCCGACCGGGGCAGATCCTGCAAGGAGGGGGCTCGTAGCCCTCAGCGCGGGGCAACGGCGTGGCCAGTCGTCGGAAGGCCGCTCTGGCCTCGTCTCCGGGGTTCTCCGAGGAGAAGATCGTCCACTCGTCCCGGTGGGCTCCGCAGAGATCGATCTGCTGGTTGACCCGCGGTCGTTCGCACTCCAGCACGCTGCAGGCCCACTCATAGACCGGGTGATCCGCCGGAAGGGTGATGACGTCGCTGCGGAAGAGGGGATCGAACGCCGGGCCATTCATCAACGCCTGGAGGATCTCGAGGCGGTCCCTGCCGACTCGATCGGCCTGCTGATCGGCGAGGCCGAGCGCTGCCGGGCTCACGGTGTCTCGCCCCAGACCGAGTTGAGCGCCCTGGTCATCACCGGATCGTCGATATCGGCGTGTCCGTAGACCTCCTCGACGGTGGTCGCCGAGGCCCATCCGCCCGCGTCACGGGCCACCAGCGAGTTGCCGCCGCTGGCCCGCAGCGCACCGGTTCCGAAGTCGTGCCTGAACTGGTGCGGCGTGATCCGCCCCAGCTCCAGACGCTTGCCCGCGCGCCGAAGCAGCTTCCGGGCCGAATCACAGGTCCAGGGCAGCCCGGCCGTCGGTCCGGTGAGGTTGACCAGGAGCATCCCATGGGTGGCGTCTTCCGGGTATTCCGACGTCATGTACTCGAAGTAGCTGCTCACCATCGCCGGGCTCGCTCTGCGGATGGTCCCGCCGCGGATGACGCCGTCCTCGAAGAACCAGTCGTGTTTCGTCTTGACGCGCGAACCGTTCGGGTTGCCCTCCCGGTGGCAGATGTGGATGTGCGCCGCCCGGCACTCGCGGCAGAGCGCGTCCTCTCGGAGGTGCAGATCAACCAGGTGGAGACTGGTCAGCTCCCCGATGCGGAACCCTCCATCAGGCAGCCAGGTCACCACCATCCTGTCCCGGGCGGTGTCGAACGCCTCCACCAGCGCCTGCCGGGCGCCGTCCGGAGTCATCTTGGGATGACGCTTCACGCGGCGTTTCGGCCGGAGCGGGTTGGCCGGCATCTCCTGGAGCACGTGCCCGAGGAATGCTCTCTGCCGATCGGCCTTCGTCGGCAACCGGGACCCACTCAGCACCGCGCCGAGATCCCTGTTTATCCCCAACGTCGAGGCCTGGAACAGGTAGAACCGCTTCAAAGCGGCGGCTGCCGTGTCCAGCGTGCTCTGTCGATAGGGCTTCTTATCCACCCGCCACGGCGAGCCGAACGGGCCCGCAAACTCCGCGCCCACCGCGCCCATGTAACGGCAGACGTCCCGGAACGCCACCGTCTCCGGCGAGAGTCCTTCCTGACGAAGCCACCGAAGATGATCGACCAACAGATACGCATAGGTCTTCGCCGTACCCACCTCAAGCAGCCGGAGAAGCGCATCTGCCGCTTCGTGGACGATGCCGTCCGACCCGACGATCGTGTACCCAGAACGGCCATCCCGCCGACGCATCTCTTGAACCCTCAGGTCGTCGATCACGACCCTCAACCGGCTCACCGGGCAACCCCACCGGACATGGTCACGAACCGAACACACAAAGTGATCATGGCTGGTTAATGTAGCGGCGACGTCCCTGAACGACGGTCAGGAACACGTCAAGATCACAGCAGGGGTGGGCTGGTTAAAGCGAAGATCGGCGAGAGTGCGGGGCCCGCTCGGACGAGCACTCAGAAGCGGGCGGCCCAGGTGAGCGGCAGATCCAGGGCAGCAGGGTGCCGGCTTGCTCGGCGGTCGGACCGGCCGGCCGATCGATATCGCCGGCCGGCATTGATCAAGAAGTTCGCCAGGCGGCTCAGTACGGGCGCTGGAGGTAGCGGCCCAGCGACGGGTCGTACAGGCGGCCTGACACCAGGACGGTCCCGTCCAGCGTGGTCGGGTGGAACGCGCCGCCCAGCCAGCCGTAACGGACCGGCTGGGACGGCACGCCGAACTCGTCGTACCCGACCACCGTGGCGAGGCCGGTGTCGAGCTCCAACTCGGTCCCGACGTGTCCCTCGACGGTGAGCAACTGGACGCGCACCGATCCGGTCGCTCCGGTGAGCGCGGCCAGTTCGCCGCCGACGCCGGCCACGTTGCGGACGACGGCGCCGTTCTCGGCCGTCCAGGAGGGCCGTTCGCCGTCGGAGCCGTAGTGGTGGACGGTGAGCGCGCCCGTCTCGGTGGTCTCCGAGCGGGTCCGGCCCGCCGGGTCGCGGGTCCAGGTCAGGCTGCGCTCGCCGGAGTTCTGCTTGGCCGGCAGGCCGTCGGCGAAGTAGCCGATGGTGCGCCCGCCCGGCAGCGAGGTGGTGCGGCCCGCCGGGTCGTAGGCGTAGCCGTCGCCGGTCAGCCTGCCGTCGGAGGTGTAGGCGTACGTGGTGATGCCGGCGGCGGAGTCGTCGGCCACCGGGCAGTCCTCGTCGGACGCCTGCACGGCCAGCCGGGTCCGGTTGCCCGTGCGGTCGTGGTCGTAGCGGCGCAGCGTGCACATCGGGAACGCCATGTCCAGCGCCGACGCGAGCTGGCCCGCCTTGTCGTAGCCGAGCTGCCGCTCGCTCATGGTGTCGGTGCGCAGGCTGAGCACCTCCTGCCCGTGGATGTTCCGGCCGATCTGGTCGATCATCACCGGGGCCTCCATGCCGTCCCGGGTGTAGATCCGGGCGTAGTTCTGCCCGCGCTCGTCGTACGGCGACTGCAGGTGCAGCCCGCCCGGCAGGTCGCCCTCGAACTGGCGGCCGTCGGCGTCGTAGCGGGCGGTGAAGGTGCCCGCGACCGAGTCGGTGACCGAGGTGGGCAGGCCGCGCGGTTCGGCCGCGTGGTCGTAGGCGTAGGTCCTGGTGGACGGGGCCGAGTCGGTGACCTTGACCGGGCGGTCGAGGTCGTCGTACTCGGTGCGGGTCTGGCCGCCGTCCGCGTCGGTGTGGGAGATGACCCGGCCCAGCCGGTCGTAGGCCGTCACGATCTTCTCCGTGCCGCGCCACCGCTCGGTGGACCGGCCGGTGGCCGGGCTGTAGCCGAGGCCGAGCTCGGCCTCGCCGCCGGCCTGGGTCGCGATGGGGCGGCCGGCCGCGTCGTGCTTGAGGGTGGTGACCGTGTTCCCCTCGGTGATGGTGGCGGGCAGGCCGGAGGCGGTGTGGGTGTAGGTCCGGCCGCCGTCCTGGCACGTCAGGCCTGCCCATTCGGGCCGCCCGCCGCAGGCACCGCCGCCGGTCGCCGTGTAGGGGACCGGCCCTGGGGTGTCGGCGGTGACCGCGCGGCCGCCGGGGTCGCGGACGGTCCTGATCTGCCGGCCGGTCGCCCAGTCGTAGGAGAGGGCGGTGGTGCGGACGTCCACGTCCGGCTCGGACTCGCGCCCGACGATCACGGCGCCGGTCTTGACGGTGGTCGGCAGGTCGCGGGCCGTCGCGGAGGCCGGACGTCCCTCGTCGTAGGTGTAGACGGTGCGGGTCCTGGCGCCGATGGCGTACCCGGCCGGCAGGTCGTCCACGTCGGACTCCAGGTTCACGATGGAGACCGGGCTCAGCTCCTCCACCTTGCGCCGGCCCGTGGCGTCGTAGATCCGCCGGGTGGACAGCAGTTCGGCGCGCTCGTCGGGGCCGTAACCGGTGATGGCGAGTTCGACGAGCCGGAAGTCCGTGGTGTCGCGCTGCGACAGCTCCCTGTTCGCGGCGGTGAGCACCCGTACCGCGTGGCCGTACCGGTCGTAGTCGGTGGCGGACAGGTGCCCGCCGGGCGTCAGGACGTTGACCGATCTGCCCGACTCGTCCAGGTACGTCACGGTCGGAGCGAGGCCCGGCGGTTGCATCGCCGTCGCGGTCACGGGCGCTGACGTCTGGCCCCAGGCGGCAACGTCCTTGGCCGTCACGTCGGCTGGGCCGCCGCCTGCCCTGGTGAGCGGCACTCCATAGGTGACGGTGGTCTTCGCCTCGCCCGCGAGCTGGTCGGCGGTGCCGGGCTTGAGCGTGGCGCGGGTGACGGTGCGCAGCCGGCCGTCGCTCTCGTAGCCGAAGGTCCACGGCAGTTCGCCGGGCGGGGTGAGCGTGGTGACCCGGCCGGTGGCGTCGTAGCCGTAGGTCGTCTTCAGCGGCGGGCTGATCCGCGGGTCCCACACCTCGGAGAGCCGGCCCGCGCCGTCGTAGCCGTATTGGGTGATCACCGTTCCCTTCAGCGAGACGGTGGACAGGCGGCCCGCGGCGTCGTAGCCGAGCTCCAGCGTGTGCCCGGAGCGGGTGATCGACTTGAGGCGGGTCTGCTCGTAGGCGTGGCCTGCCGGTACGTAGACGTCCCCTTGCTTGGTGAAGGTGGTGACCTCGCCGCTGGAGTCGGTGAGCGTGTACGTGCCGGTGAGGGTCAGGTTCCCGGCGCCGGGCTCGGGCCTCCAGCCGTCGTTGGCCTTGGTGAACTGCACCGGGGTGCCATCGGCCCTGGTCAGCTCCACGGACGTCGGCGAGGTCTCCTTGAGCAGGGTCACCGCGGGCGTCCACGTGAGGCCGGGGTCGCGGGAGGAGGCCGTGCGGGTGAGCGTCAGGCCGAACGGGCCACCTGCCGTGCTCTGGAGCCGGTAGTCCCCGGTGAGCAGGTTCAGCGTGCCGGGGCCGACGGGTGCGGTGGCGGCCCGGGTGGCGCGGCGGTCCACCACGACCTCGACCGGGTGGGACTCCACCGTGACCGAGCCCGCGACGACCGCGCGCACCTGCACCGCGGCGTCGCCGAGCTGCGTCCCCGCGTCCCAGACCAGGCCGGACACCCCGTTGGGGGCCGCCACGGGCCAGGCGGTCAGCGGCTTGCCGTCCGCGCCCGTCACGTTCGCCACGGGCAGGTCCGCCCAGGCGTCGGTCTCCGAGCGCCGGAACTGGAACCTGGCCTGGGTGAAGGCCGTGCCCGTCACGGCGAGCGGCACCTTACCACTGCTGCGCAGGCCGTCGGCGGGCGCGGCCAGCGTGGCCACGGCCGCGCCGGAGCCCACGTTGAAGGCGTAGGACGTCGTGGGCGAGGCGTTGCCGGCCTTGTCGACGGTGTACACGCTGAGCGTGTGTGCGCCCGTCGTGGCCGGGGTCAGCTTGGCGGTGACGGCCGCGCCGGTGGTGAGCACCTTCGTGGTGGCGCCGCCGTCGAGCTTGTAGGCGATCCAGCCGGCATCCGTGCTCGCCGGGGTGAGCGTGAACGTGCCCGCCTTGCCGGCGTCGCCGTGCCAGCCGCCGTCGTTCGGGTAGTCCGCCGAGGTCACCTTGGGGGCGGCAGGCTTGACGGTGTCGACGGAGAACGCCGCCGTCTGGTACGCCTTCGAGGTCAGCGAGCCGTCGTTGGCCCACGACCGGATCGTGTACGTCTTGCCGTGGGCCAGCTTGCCCGCGGGCACGTTCGCGCCGGAGAAGCCGTTGCTGGCCACGTACGCGCCGTAGAGGTCGTCGATCAGCATCGTCGAGCCCAGGTACAGGTCGAACTTGCCGCGCACGTTGCCGCCGTCGGGGTCGCGCACGTGGTTGCGCAGTTGCGGGGTGACCGTGTTGGTCCAGCGGACGCCGTCGTACTCGCTGTACGGCGAGACCCAGGTGGAGACCGGGGTGCTCGGGTAGGAGTTGTAGGTCACCGAGATGACCGGCACCTTCGACGCGGCGTTGCCCGAGTGGAACCTCTTCCAGGCGTACTCGTCCGACTCGCTGGAGGCCCGCAGGCCCATGCCGGACTCCTTGAAGCCCTGGTCGGCCCAGTACTGCGCCAGCGAGGTGACGTTGGCCGTGACCACGCCGTCGGCGCAGCCGCTGCCGTAACCCTTCGTCTGGCTGGAGGAGGCGTACTCCTTCACCAGCGCGGGGCCGGGCCAGCGCGACGCCGTAGAGGCCCTGTTGGCCGACCAGACCTCCCACGCGCGGGCGCTGCACGACCACGAGTGGTGGTTCCAGAGCTTCAGCGTGGCCGAGACGATCTTCTTGCCGGCGATGCCCGGGGTCTTCCAGGTGATGAACGAGCGCGCGACCTGGCCGCTGCCGTTGTTGCCGACCTTGAGTTCGGTGGCGCCCGACTGGTCGGTCCCGTAGCCCTCCTGCACGAACGTGTCGAAGACCTGGCCCAGGTTGAGCGAGGGGTCCACGGTGACGGGGTAGGTCGTGGCGGGGTCGTTCAGGAAGGCCGGATCAGGGGTGAGGACGAGGTCGCGGCCGGAGACCTTCATGTCCACCGGAGCACGGCGCAGGTGCTCGCCGGAGGCCGGATGCGTGGCGGCGTCCCACATGACCGGGGCGGGGATGGTGACGGCGACCTTGCCCTTGGCGTCGGCCAGCTCCACGCCGCCGTCGGCCGACCTGCGCGGTTCGAGGCCCGGCGCCTTCAGCCGCAGCGTGTACGTCAGCGGCGTCGTCGGGCGCGACTTGAGCAGCAGGAACTGCTCGGCGCCCGTCCTGGTGGCGGTGACGACCAGGTCGGCCCCGGGCATGACGTCCGGGTACGTGGCCGTCTCGCCGGACAGGCGCGGCGCCGGCAACCCGCCCTTCCACTGCATGGTGACCTTGGCGGCGCCCTCGCCGATCGTGATCAGGTCGGTCAGTGCGGGCGCGCCGGCCTGCCGGGCGCCGAGGCCGGTCCGCCCGCCGCCGAGCCGGAGCGCCCGGCCGTGGCCGCGGGTCGTGATCTCGCCCGACGGGGCCTTGGTGAGCGCGATGTCCACCGGCGCCCACACGCCGTCGCGGCGGAACCTGACCGGGCCGGCGAACGAGTCGACCGTCAACGTGCCGTCCGGATTGGCATAGGTGGTGGTGGTCTCGGTACGGGCGTCCGCCACCTCGACCCGCCGGCCCGTCAGGCGGGCGGACAGCCGGGCGGAGGCCTCGTCGGGCGCACTCGGCTCGGCCGCGGCGTTGGAGGGGTCGCCCGGGTCCGCGGGGGCCTGCGAGGTGGCGGCGGACGGCGGTTCGGCGGCGGCCGGAGGCGTGGCCAGAGAGACAAGCAGGAGGGCGAGACCACCGGCGAGGGCCCGTGGCATGAGGGCAGGCATGAGTGCTCCGGGGAGGTGTGCGGGTAGGGCGACGCCCCCGCCGGGTCTGGCGGGGGCGTCGGGATGATGCGGGAGCTACTTGCTCTGGCAGCTCTTCTTGCGGACCTCGTACCAGACGATGCCCGGAGCCTGGAACCGGATCGCGAAGCACTGGCCCTTTCTGGCGGCTTCCCGGACCTTGTAGATGGCCGAGGCGCCGCCCGACGTGTAGGCGATCTTGCAGATCAGTTTGGCCTTGCCCTTGAGCTTGTCGCAGGCGCCCTTCAACGCCTCGATGGCGCCGGCGACGCCGGCGACGAACCAGACGTTGTAGATCTGCTTGGTGAGCTTCTTCGAGAAGATGAGCCGGCACATGGCCTTCCACCACTCGCACTGCAGCTTGAGCGCCGGGTCGGCGACCACGGGGTAAGCGGCGCCCGCGTGGTTGACCGTCTGGATGAGCGTCATGCCCTCCACCCGGTACGAAGTCGGCACCGGGTTGCCGTTGGCGTCCTTGGCCCAGGGCAGGTCGATCTCGCCGAGGTAGAAGTCGTTGTTGTAGATCAGGACGGTGCCGTCGTCCTCCTCGACCTCCAGCATGCTGCCCTCGGGAGCCGAGATCGGGAAGCGGTACTCGGTCGGCGCCGAGGCGTCATGGATGACGGTCAGCGCCCGGGCGATCTGGCCGGTGCGCTGGTGGGCGAAGGAGACGCTGGGCTGCTTGGCGGCGTAGGTGACCAGGCCGGGCAGCGGCTGGCTGCCGGCGCCGTCGGCCTCCGGCATGCCGATGCCGATCTCGGTCTCGCTGACGGACACCGACAGCGTGTGGCCGGGGTCGGTCGCGGCGGCGAAGGGCCGTTGGACGTCGCCGTCGGGGATCTCGGTCGGCGGGACGGTCCTGGCCTCCTCGATGATCTCGGGGACGACCTCGGTAAGTGCCGCCAGCGTGGGATCGTCGGCCTGCGCGAAGGCCGGGATGCCGGCCACGTTCGCGCTGGTGAGTGCCAGGGCGGTCGCTAACGCGACGATCAATGCCCGAGCGGAAATGCGCATGGATGTCCTTCCACGACGGTGGGGGGCAATGCACAAACGCCGCAAACGTAAAGATCGTCGGAGGCCATTCGGGTGGTCTTGGATTGATGATCCGTAAACGTTTCCCGTCTTCCAGGTTTCATCCCTCGGCCTGGCGCGAGAGTTCCGTCAACGTGCTCCGATGCCCTGAACCGTCACACGAACGAGACCGCTCGCGTCGCCGCCATCGGCCGCGCCCGGCGGGTGGCCGCCTACCTACCGTGATCTGCCGCCCGGGGCGCCACCAAGGTCGACGGTCACCTGCGGAAAACGGCGCTAACCGGCGGGGTTCCAGCCGTCGCTGCCGGCCAGGTACTTCTGGGGGGTGTAGTTCGCCGCCTGCGCGTCGCTGAGCTGCGGGCGGTTGGCGTTGGTGGTAGCGCCGGCGCCGTTGTTGCGGTATTCGAGGAAGCGGGCGTTCTTCCAGGAGTTCGATGACATGTCCGTCCACGGCTGCGCGGTGGCGATCGTCGCGCTCAGCGTCGACTCCCGGTACAGCACCTGCGCGTCGGGGCGCCACGGCCGCCCGAGGGTGGTCACGTTGTTCGTGGCGCCGGTGATGCGCGACTTGTAGAACAGGAAGCCGTACGTCTTGGCCGCCGCCGTGCTGGCCGCCGTGACGGGACCGCCCGTGCTGCGCTTCTCGTAGATGTCGCAGCTGTGGAAGACGATCGTGCCGCCGCCGAAGACGAAGTCGACGGTGCCCTCGACATAGGAGTTCTTGACGTACGCGCGGGCCGAGTCGTTGACGAGGAACGTGTCCTGGTCGCCCAGGACGCGGACGTTCGTCAGCGTGGTGCGGTCGCCGTCCAGCCGCAGCGCGACGGCCTGCTGGCCGCTGGGGATGGTGCTCTCGTCGAGGTCGTTGGAGATCGTCAGGTTGGTGGCGGCGGCGTCACGTGCCGAGATCAGCGCGGTGTAGCTGCCGGACGTGCCGTGGGTGTAGGCCGAGCGGTTGTTCACGATGACGGTGTCCGACGGGGACGCGCCCAGGCCCTGCAGCGTCACGTAGGGCTTGTTGACGGTGACGATCTCCCGGTAGTTGCCCGGCTTGATGGTGATCACCACGCGGCTGCCGTTGGTGGACGGCACCGCGTCGATGGCCGCCTGCACCGTCCGGTAGAGGCCGGTGCCGTCGGACGCCACCGTCGGAGTGGCCGATCCGGTGATGGGGTTGAAGCTCCACTGCATGCGGGCGAGGTCGGAGCAGGTCTCCTGGACGACGGGGTTGTTGCCCGCCGTGGAACCGTCCTTGTTGCTCACGCACAGACCCGTGGCCACACTCTTCACCAGATACTTGCCCGACGCCGCCGAGGACGGCGTGAACGTCCACTGCTGATTGGCCTTACTACCGTCACCGCAGCCCCACTGCTGCAACTGCGTACCCGAGACCGTGGACGACCCAGGAACGTCGACACACCGGCCACTACCGCCGTTGACCAGATTGAAGACACTCCCCCGCGCCACCGCCCTGAACTGCTGATCAGCGGCCGAAGCCACACAGGCGACCTGAACCAGCAGAGCGCCATTGTCGGCCGACGAACCCGTCACATCGACGCACTTACCACTCGAACCCGAAGCCAGCGTGTACACGCCACCGTCGGCCGGAACCGCGGCGGCCGAGCTGACTCCGGTGGCGATGGTCAAGACGGTGACGGGCATCGCCAGGACGACCGCGATCTTCGCGGAGCGTGACGGTGCCGGGATGCCGTGGCGCATGGTCAGTCCTTTCCTGAGGGGGTGCGCGCTCGGGGCCGGCCGGGGATCGGCCGGCCCCGAGGTGTCGGTCACACGCCGATGTCGGCCTGCGGGCCCGCGTAGGTGCGAAGGAGCGCCGGGACCTGCGCGGCCGGGTCCAGCTTGTAGGAGTAGAAGGAGGACGGCGTGAAGGCGGAGCCGCCGGTCTCCTGCTGGCCCGTCGAGTTGACCACGATGCTGCCGCTCTGGCGGAGCTCTGCGGCGTCGTCCCTGTAGTAGGGGTCCTTGACGTTGTCGTAGTAGCTGTTCTCGATCACCATCTTGGTGGCGCCGCGCGAGGAGTTGCCGTACGAGGTGATGTTCTGCAGGTAGTTGTTGTACAGGTGGGCGTAGGCGACGTTGTCGGTGCTGGGGTTGCGCTGGTTGTTGTCGTGGATCCAGTTGTGGTGGATCGTCATCCGCGCCGTGACGTTGTCGGTCCAGCCGATGCCGAACGCCTTGTTGTTCTCCGACAGGACGTTCCAGGACACGGTGAGGTAGCTGGTGTCCTTGCGGCTGTCGATCAGCCCGTCGTTCATGCGGGTGATCGTGTTGTGGTCGATCCAGATGTGGTGGGCGGTGTCCATCTGGATGCCGTCGTAGTCGTAGAGCTTGTCATCCGGGTCGTCGTCGGCCATGCGGGTGTCGCGGATGGTGAGGTTGCGGATGATGACGTTGCTCACACCGGAGCCGAGGAAGAAGCCGCCGTTGACGATGTGGCCCCTGGTGCCGACGCCGACGATGGTCTTGTTGGAGGCGACCTTGAGCTCGGTGCCGTACGGCGTGACGGTGATGGCGCCGTTGACCTTGATGACGTACGGGTCGGCGGCGGTGGCGTACTTGACCAGGTCGGCGTAGGTGGTCACGGTGACCGTGGCGCCGGCCGCGCCCCCGGTGGTGGTCGGCAGGCCGTTGCCGCCGGTGGCGGCGAACCCGTCGGCGTTGTTCGACCAGACCGGACCCCCGGCCGAGGGGGCGGCGAAGGTCCACTGCATGCGGGCGACGTCGGAGCAGGTCTCCTGAACGATGGGGTTGTTGCCCGCGGTGGAACCGTCCTTGTTGCTCACGCACAGACCGGTTGCCACGCTCTTGACCAGGTACTTGCCCGACGCCGCCGAGGACGGCGTGAACGTCCACTGCTGATTGGCCTTACTGCCGTCACCGCAGCCCCACTGCTGCAACTGCGTACCCGAGACCGTGGACGACCCAGGAACGTCGACACACCGGCCACTACCGCCGTTGACCAGATTGAAGACACTCCCCCGGGCCACCGCCCTGAACTGCTGATCAGCGGCCGAAGCGACACAGGCGACCTGAACCAGCAGAGCGCCATTGTCGGCCGACGAACCCGTCACATCGACGCACTTACCGCTCGAACCCGAAGCCAGCGTGTACACGCCGCCGTCGGCCGGTGCCGCCGCCTGTGCCGGTCCGGCGGCCCCCACCAGCGCGGTGGCGCTGACCAGGACGGCAGCCGCAGAGAGGGTGCGGCCTTTGATGGTTGAGAGCAGATTCATTGATGACATCCTCGAAGGTCGAGATGAATCTCCGCATCGGACGAATCAGCGCGCTTACTAAATAGCCGCCCTCCGCGTCGGTGCGCTGAGGTTACGACCGCGTTTCCGATTACGTCAATCCATGAAACAAACGGGCGATCCCGCTCCGATACCTGGCCGAACCCCCGTTTTCAGCGCCGTTGACACCCGGTGAAGACCGTCCTTCCGGCGTTTTTCGCTGGTCATTGCATGACCCGGGGCAAAGGGCGGCCGGCGCGACGGCGGGCGGCCATCCGAAAAATTTCGATGATTCGACGGCGCGCGGCCCTGAAACTTTCCCCCACCCCCGGGCTTCCCGGTTCGCGACACGGGGCGCGTACTCTGGCATGTCACCCGTTGTCCATCAAGGGAGCACCGCTTGCCCAGCCATCCTGCCGATTTAAGCCTGCGGCCCGCGACCGCGATCTATCCCGCGGGCGTGCTGGCGCCGGCGCCCCGTACCCTGATCGACGTCCTCGACGAGACCACCCGCCGCCACCCGCACGCGCCGGCGATCGACGACGGCACCGTGCTCCTCGACTACCGTTCGCTGCGCGCAGAGGTGGACCGGTTGGTCGCCCGGCTCGGCGCGGCCGGGGTGGGCCGCGGCGCCCGGGTCGGCGTGCGCGTCACGTCGGGGACCGCCGAGCTGTACGTGTCCATCCTCGCCGTGCTCGCCGCGGGCGCCGCCTACGTGCCCGTCGACGCCGACGACCCGGCCGAGCGCGCGGAGACGGTGTTCGCCGAGGCCGGCGTGGACGCGGTCATCACCGGGGAGCTCACGGTGACCGGCGCCGCCGACCGGGCTCCCGCACCGCCCGAGCCGGGCGACGACGCGTGGATCATCTTCACCTCCGGTTCGACCGGCAAGCCGAAGGGCGTCGCGGTGACGCACCGCTCCGCCGCCGCGTTCGTGGACGCCGAGGCGGGGCTGTTCCTGCAGGAGCGGCCGCTGGGCCCCGGCGACCGGGTGCTGGCCGGGCTCTCGGTGGCCTTCGACGCCTCCTGCGAGGAGATGTGGCTGGCGTGGCGGCACGGCGCCTGCCTCGTGCCCGCGCCCAGAGCCCTGGTGCGCACCGGGATGGACCTGGGCCCCTGGCTGGCCGACCGGCGGATCACGGCCGTCTCGACGGTGCCCACGCTGGCCGCGCTCTGGCCGGCCGAGCACCTCGACGGCATCCGGCTGCTCATCTTCGGCGGCGAGGCCTGCCCGCCCGAGCTGGCCGAGCGCCTCGCCGTGCCAGGGCGCGAGGTGTGGAACACCTACGGGCCCACCGAGGCCACGGTGGTGGCCACGGCGGCGCGGCTCACCGGCGACGGCCCGGTGCGCATCGGGCTGCCCCTCGACGGATGGGACCTCGCGGTCGTCGACGGCGCGGGCGAACCGGTGGCCCTCGGCGAGACCGGCGAGCTGGTGATCGGCGGCGTCGGCCTGGCCCGCTACCTGGACCCGGTCAAGGACGCCGAGAAGTACGCGCCGCTGCCGTCTCTGGGCTGGCCACGCGCCTACCGCAGCGGCGACCTGGTACGCGCCGACTCCGAAGGGCTGATCTTCGCGGGCCGAGCCGACGACCAGGTGAAGCTGGGCGGCCGCCGGATCGAGCTGGGCGAGGTGGACGCCGCGTTGCAGGCGCTGCCCGGGGTCGCGGGCGCGGCCGCCGCCGTCCGCACCGCCGGCGGCGGCCACCAGGTGCTCGTCGGCTACGTCGTCGCCGAGCCCGGTTTCGACCTCGGGCAGGCGCGCGAACGACTCGCGGCGACGCTGCCCGCGGCCCTCGTGCCGCGCCTGGCGCCGATCGACTCGCTGCCCACCAGAACCTCGGGAAAGATCGACCGGGCCGCGCTGCCGTGGCCGCTGGCCGGGCCGGCCGCCGCGGAAGTCGCGCTGAGCGCGGCCGAGGCGCGGCTGGCCGAACGCTGGACGGCCGTGCTCGGCGTACCGCCGAGCGGCCCCGACGCCGACTTCTTCGCAGACGGCGGCACCAGCCTGGCGGCGGCCCGGCTGGTGTCGGTGCTGCGCGCCGACCATCCCGACGTGGCCGTGGGCGACGTGTACGCCCAGCCGACGCTCGGCGGGCTGGCCCGGCTGCTGTCCGGCAGGGGCCAGGCCGAGACCGGACGGCGGCCCGTGGTCCCGATGCCCAGGCGGGCCGAGCTGGCCCAGTCCGCGCTGATGGTGGTGCTGCTGAGCGCCGGCGCGGCGCGCTGGATCGTGCTGCTCGCCGCGCTCGGCAACCTGCTCGCGCCGCCGTGGGCCCCGGCCCTGTCGTGGTGGTGGGTGGCGCTGGGCGCCCTGGTGTTCGTCACGCCCCCGGGGCGGATGGGCCTGTCGGCGGCCGTGGCCCGGCTCCTGCTGCGCGGCGTGCAGCCCGGCGCCTATCCGCGCGGCGGCGGCGTACACCTGCGGGTGTGGTTCGCCGAGCGGTTCGCGGAGCGGCTCGGCGTGCCCGACCTGGCCGGAGCGCCGTACATGACGTGGTACGCCCGGCTGCTCGGCGCCCAGGTGGGCGGCGACGCCGACCTGCACTCGCCGCCGCCCGTCACCGGGCTGCTCAAACTCGGCAGGGGCGCCTCGGTCGAGCAGGAGGTCGATCTCAGCGGCTACTGGTACGACGGCGACCTGCTGCGCGTCGGCGAGATCAGGATCGGCGCGGGCGCGACCGTCGGCTCCCGTTCGACGCTCCTGCCCGGCACCAGGATCGGGAAGAACGCCCAGATCGCTCCCGGATCGGCGGTCGCCGGCACCGTGCCGGCGGGCCAGCACTGGGCGGGCGCCCCGGCGTTCAGGCAGGGCAAGTCCCGCCGGTCGCGCCCGGCGGAGCGGCCCCCTCGCTCCCGGTTCTGGGCCGCCGTGTACGGGCTCAGCGCCATGGTGCTCAGCCTGCTCCCGGCCGTCGCGGCCGGGGCCGGGCTCGCGGTGCTGGCCGCGTTCGCCGCGGACGCGCCAACGGTCGGCGCGGCCCTGGCCGCCTCCCTGCCGGGCGTGCCGGCGGCGACCCTCGCGGGCATGGCGGCCTTCGCCCTGGTCACGCTGGTCACCGTGCGACTGCTCGGGCTGGGCCTGCACGCCGGCCGCCATCCGGTGCACAGCCGCCAGGCGTGGCAGGCGTGGGCGACCGGACGGTTGATGGCCTCGGCGCGCGTCTGGCTGTTCCCCCTGTACGCCAGCGTCCTGACGCCCGTCTGGCTGCGGGCGCTCGGCATGACGGTGGGCCGCGGCGTCGAGTTGTCGACCGTCCTGGCGCTGCCCACGATGACCTCCGTCGGCGACGGCGCGTTCCTGGCCGACGACACGATGGTGGCCCCGTACGAGCTGGACGGCGGGTGGATGCGCATCGCCTCCGCGCGGATCGGCAAGCGCGCCTTCCTCGGCAACTCGGGGATGACCGCGCCCGGCCGCAAGGTGCCCAAGGACGGCCTGGTCGGCGTGCTGTCGGCGACGCCGAAGAAGGCCAGGTCCGGCTCGTCGTACGTGGGCATGCCGCCCATCGAGCTGCGCCGCACCGCCGAGGAGGCCGACCGGAGCCGCACCTACGACCCGCCCGCCCGGTACAAGGCGGCCAGGGCGCTGGTCGAGGCGTTCCGCGTGGTGCCCGCGATGTGCGCGGTCGCGCTCGCCGTCATCGTCGCCGCCGCCCTCGAGTGGCTCGCCGCGGGTTACGGCTTCGCCGCGACGCTCGCGCTGGGCGGCGTGGTGCTGCTGGCCGCGGGCGTGGCCGCCGCCGCGGTCGCGACGGCCGCCAAATGGCTGCTGGTCGGCCGGATCCGGGCAGGCAGCAAGCCGCTCTGGAGCTCGTTCGTGTGGCGCAACGAGCTCGCGGACAACTTCGTGGAGGTGCTCGCGGCGCCCTGGTTCGCGCAGCCGTGGCTGGGGACCGCGCCGCTGAACGCGTGGCTGCGTTCACTCGGGGCGCAAATCGGGCATGGGGTCTCATGTGACACGTACTGGCTGCCGGAGGCTGATCTGGTGACATTGGGGGACGGCGCCTGCGTCAACCGGGGCTGTGTCCTGCAGACCCACCTGTTCCACGACCGGGTCATGAACATCGACACCGTGACCCTTGAGGCGGGCGCGACGCTGGGCCCGCACGGCGTGGTGCTGCCCGCCGCGCGGGTGGGCGCCGACACCACGATCGGGCCGGCCTCGCTCGTCATGCGCGGGGAGTCGGTGCCCGGGCGTACGCGATGGTTCGGCAATCCCATCTCGGCGTGGCGATGACACCGTACTTCCCCGGGCACGGCGACCACCGCTACATGGTGTCGCGCTATGACCTGTCGTTGAAGTACCGGGTGTCGAACAACCGGATCGACGGCACGGCCCTGCTGACGGTGACGGCCGCCGAACCGCTCAGCGTGCTCGAACTGGACCTCGGCCGCTTCCGGGTCGCGGGCGTCGCCGTGGACGGCGTCGCCGCCCGCCATCTGCACGACCGGGGCAAGTTGCGGGTGACGCTGCCCTGGCCGCTGCCCACGGGAGCCGTCGCCGAGGTCGAGGTCCGCTATTCGGGCAGCCCGGTCCCGGTGCGCAGCCCGTGGGGCGGGCTGGGGTGGGAGGAGCTGTCCGACGGCGCGCTGGTCGCCGGGCAGCCCATCGGCGCGCCCTCCTGGTTCCCGTGCAACGACCGGCCCGGGGACAAGGCGTCGTACCGGATCGCCGTGACGACCGCCTCGCCGTACCGGGTCATCGCGAACGGGGTGCTCACCGCCCAGCGGCGCGCCGGCGGGACCACGACGTGGATCTACGAGCAGCGCGAGCCGATGGCGAGCTATCTGGCCAGCGTGCAGATCGGGCGTTACCAGGTCACGCAGGTCGCGGGCACCCGGGTCGCCCATCCGGCGCGCCTGGGCGCCCGCGTCCGGCACGACTTCGGGCGGCAGGGCGAGATGATGGCGGCGTTCACCGACCTGTTCGGGCCTTACCCGTTCACCGGCTACGTCGTCGTCGTGGCAGACGACGAGCTGGACATCCCGATCGAGGCGCAGGGCATGTCGATCTTCGGCAGGAACCACGTGGACGGGCGGCGCGGGTCCGAACGGCTGGTCGCGCACGAACTGGCGCACCAGTGGTTCGGCAACAGCCTCACGGTGTCCCGCTGGAGCGACATCTGGCTGCAGGAGGGGTTCGCCACGTACGCCGAATGGCTCTGGTCGGAGTCCTCGGGCGGGCCGTCCGCCGCCTCGCACGCCAAACGCTGGCACCAGCGCCTCGCCGCGCTCCGCCAGGACTTCGTGCTGGCCGACCCCGGGGTGGACACGCTGTTCGACGACCGCGTCTACAAGCGGGGGGCGCTGACCGTGCACGCGCTGCGCCGGACACTGGGCGACGAGGTCTTCTTCTCCATGCTGCGCGACTGGACGGCCGGGCGCCGGCACGCGAACGTCACCACCCAGGACTTCGCCGGGCACGTCCAGCGGCACACCACCCTGCCGGTGGGGCCGCTGCTGTCGGCCTGGCTGCACGACAAGCCGCTGCCCCCGATCCCCTGACCTCTCAGTACTGGTTCATCTTGGCGTCCATGGCCAGCCCCGCGTCGATCACCTTCGCGGGCACCTTGAGGCCCATGTGATCCTTGGCGATCCGTCCGAGCGTGGGCAGGCTCTTGCGGTCCGGCCAGGTCTCGGGCTTCCACAGGGACGAGCGCAGGAACGCCTTCGCGCAGTGCATGTAGAGCTCCTCGACCTCGACGAGGAGCGCCAGCTGCGGCCGTTTGCCCTTGACCGTCAGGTCATCGAAGAACGGCGCGTCCGAAACGAGCGTCGCGCGGCCGTTCACCCGCAGGGTCTCGTTCATCCCCGGCACGATGAACAGCAGCCCGACACGGGGGTTGTCCAGCACGTTGCGGAAGCTGTCGAGCCGGTGGTTGCCGGGCCGGTCGGCGAGCACCAGCCGATGGTCGTCGAGGACCAGCACCGACCCGGCGGGGTCGCCTCTGGGTGAGACGTCGCACAGGCCGTCCGTGTTGGAGGTCGCCAGCAGCACGAACGGCGAGTGGGCGATGATCGTGCGCGCGTGCTCGTCGATCCGGGCGATGTCCTTGTCCCAGATGGTCTGCGGCGGGTCTTTCACGATCTCGCGGAGCTCGGCCTCGGTCGTCACCGTACGGATCTCAGAAGGATTCGTCACCCTCCCAACATAAGGTAAGCCTAACCTTCGCGACAGGTGTTCCCTGGATGATCAGACTGCGCTCTACAGCCTGTAGAGTATGGGCGATAATCGGACGAAAGGGTGGATTGTGCTGCGCTGGTTTCGACTCGTGGCGGTAGCCGAGGCGTGCTCGTGGGCGGGGCTGCTGGCCGGGATGTTCTTCAAGTACGCGACCGAGACCGGCGAGCTCGGCGTGAAGGTGTTCGGGCCGATCCACGGCGCGCTGTTCGTGCTGTACGCGCTCGGGGTGGTCCTCTCGGCGCGGGAGGCGGGCTGGAGCCGGGGCACGGTGGTGCTCGGCCTGGCGTGCGCGGTGCCGCCGTTCACCTCGGTGTGGTTCGAACGCCGGATGGCGGCGCGCACGGCGGCCGAACAACCCGCCTGACCCGATTTGCCAGATGTGTGGGCCAACATAACTCTTGACAGTAAAGGTGCGGATATTAACCTGATGATCAGGTTGCCGGTCTAGACCGCGTAGAGAAAGGCGCGAGCCCACCCCCCAGCAGGTGACACCCTGATCACCTTGCCGGTATAGACCAGTGGAGACTTTTGTGACAAGACGCAAGATCACCACCGCAGCGGGTCTCGCGCTGGCCGCGTCCCTGTGCGCCGGAGCGCTCCTGCCCGTCCCCGCGGCCCACTCCGCTCCCGTGCCGCCCTTACCCTCGGTGTCGCCGACCCCGCAGTCACTGACCGGCGCCGGCGCCGCCGCCGACGTCACCGGCCGGGTGCTCGTGGTCGCCGACGCCCAGACCGACCCCGCCGCCCGCGACCGCCTCGTACGGGAGCTCAAGGCGCACGGCGCCGGCCGGGTGGACACGGTCGCCCCCGGCAGGATCCCCCCGGGCACGTCCGGCCTGCTCACGGTGCGGCTCGGCCCCGCGGCCCGCCCGGACATCGCCAAGGCGCTCGGCGACACGACCGTGCCCGGCCAGGCCGAGGGGTACGCGTTGCGGGTCTCGGGCGGCACCCCACGCCAGATCGCGCTCGGCGGCAAGGACGCCGCGGGCCAGTTCTACGCCGTGCAGACGCTGCGCCAGTTGTTCGTCCAGTCCGGCGGCGGCTGGAAGGTGGCGGGGGTCCAGGTCAGCGACTTCCCGTCCATGCCGCTGCGCGGCACCATCGAAGGCTTCTACGGCGCCCCGTGGACCCACGCCGAACGCCTCGACCAGATGGACTTCTACGGCGACGTCAAGGCCAACACCTACGTCTACGCCCCCAAGGACGATCCCTACCATCGCGACAAGTGGCGCGACCCCTACCCGGCCGACAAGCTCGCCGAGCTGGGCGAGCTGGTGGCACGCGCCGGCGCGAACCACGTCCGCTTCACCTTCGCGCTCTCGCCTGGCGTGTCGATCTGCTACTCCGACCGCGCGGACCGCGACATCCTCAAGGCCAAGCTGCAGGCGCTCTACGATCTGGGCGCCAGGGCGTTCTCCATCCCGCTGGACGACATCAGCTACACGCGCTGGAACTGCGCGGCGGACGAGGCCGCGTACGGCGCGGCCGGACGCACCGCCGCGGCGAAGGCCCAGGTCGATCTGCTCAACGACCTGCAGCGCACCTTCATCGCCACCCACGAAGGCGCCCGGCCGCTGCAGATGGTGCCCACCGAGTACGGCGACCTGACCGACACCACGTACAAGCAGACCATGCGGGCCTCCCTCGACCCCGCGGTCGAGGTGATGTGGACCGGCACCGACACCGTGCCTCCGGAGATCACCAACGCGCAGGCCGAGAAGGCGGCGCAGCTGTTCGGGCGCAAGGTGTTCGTCTGGGACAACTATCCGGTCAACGACTACGGCAACACCAGCGGCCGGTTGCTGCTGGCGCCGTACGACAAGCGTGAGGGCGGCCTGTCCGCGCATCTGTCCGGCATCGTGGCCAACCCGATGAACCAGCCGTACGCGAGCAAGGTCGCGGTCTTCGGCACCGCGGACTTCACCTGGAACGACAAGGCGTACGACGCGAGGAGGAGCTGGCCGCGGGCGATGGCCTACCTGGCCGGCGGCGACCAGGCGGCCACGGCGGCCCTGCTGGTCTTCGGCGACCTGGAGCACGTGGCTCCGACCTTCGGCGGCACCCCATGGCAGCCGCAGGCGCCCGAGCTCGCCGCGCGGGTGACCGCGTTCTGGCAGGCGTGGGACGCCGGGCGGCGGGCCGAGGCGATCATCGCGCTGCGACCGTACGCGACGGCCATCGCCACGGCGCCGGCCACCATCCGCGGCGGGGCGGTGCAGCGGGGCTTCGCCGCTGACGCCGGGTCCTGGCTCGATGCCACGCAGCTGTGGGGCAGGGCGATGGTGGACATGATCGACGCGCTCCAGGCCCGGGAGGCGGGGGACGCGACCAGGGCCGCCACGTTGCTCGCCGAGTCGCGCGAGCTGCAGCGGCAGGCCCGCGCCGTCCGGGTCAGCCCGCCGCGCAACCGCTGGGGCGCGGCCCAGCCCCAGGTCGGCGACGGGGTGCTCGACGTCTTCCTGGCCGAGGCCGACTCCCGGCTCCAGCGGTGAGCGGCCGGCGGGTCAGCCGAACTCCTCGACGTACTCCTCGGGAGGTCCCAGCTCGGGGCGGTCGCGCAGCTCCAAGAGCCCGCCGAGGTGTTCTAGTTCGAGGACCGTCACGATGTTCTCGCCCGTGCGGAGCAGCGGTGCCGGGCAGTACAGCGTGACCTGCGGGCCGATGTCCCAGTAGCGGCCGAGCAGGAACCCGTTGACCCAGACGAGGCCGCGCCGGGATCCCGGCAGGGCCAGGAAGGTGTCCGCGGGCGCGCCCACGTCCACCGTCGCGACGGCGAACCCGGCGGGCGCGGCGGTGGACCCGGCGTGGGTGGACGCGGGACCACCCGGCGCCGACGCGGGACCGGCGGGCTGGGGCACGGAGCCGACGGGCTGGGGCACGGGGCCGGCGGGCTGGGGCGTGGGGCCGGCGGCGAGCGCGTGGGTCAGGTCGGCGGCGGACCACTCCTGCAGGGCGATCGGCACGCTGTCCCAGCCCTGCACGATCCGGCGGTCGACGAGGACCGGGCCGATCAGGCCCTTGTGCCGGCCGATGCCGGGCCCGTAGTTCACCCGGCCGAGGTTCTCGACCAGGACCTCCAGGTGGACGGCGGCGCCGGTCCCGCGGATCGGGAGCTCCTGGTGGTCGGGGTCGGCGACGCCGAGGAACGTGCCGTCGGTGAAGACCAGGGCCCGGTCGCGCACGTCGGTGAGGACGAGCCGGTGCTCGCCCGCCGGGACGCGCGGGCGCGCGGTGTGCAGGACCATGCCCGCGTCGAGCCCGAGCCGCTCGAACGACGCCGGGCGCGGGCCGGTCGAGGTGAGCGCCGGCACCGCGCGCAGGCCGGCGAGCAGTCCGGCGCGGTGGACGAGCGGGACGCGGGCCGGCGGCAGCGTCGGCGTCCGCGCGGGCATCCGTACGGGCCCGCGCGCGCCGAGCGCCTCCCGCACGGCGAAGAACTTGGCGGTGAGCGTGCCGTCCTCGGCGACCGGCGCGTCGGAGTCGTAGCTGGTCACGGTGGGCTGCAGCCGGCCCTCGTGCTCGTTGGCGCCCGCCCAGAGCCCGAAGTTGGTCCCGCCGTGCGCCATGTAGATGCTCACGCTGCCGCCGTCGGCCGTGATCTCCTTGAGCGCGTCGACGACGCTGCCGGCGTCGCGCACGTGGTGGCGTTCGCCCCAGTGGTCGAACCAGCCGTTCCAGAACTCGGCGACGACGAACGGCTCGTCCGGCCGCCGCGCCGCGAGCAGCCGCCGGGCGGCGTCGGGCTTGGAGCCCAGCGTGACGGCCGTCAGGGTGCCCGGCAGGGCGCCGCCGTCCAGCATCAGCTCGGTGGGCCCGTCGGCGGTGAACATCAGCTCCCGGATGCCCCGCGCGGCCAGGGCCTCGCGATTCCAGCGCAGGTAGACCCGGTCGTCGCCGAAGCTGCCGAACTC
Source organism: Nonomuraea sp. NPDC050153 (assembly GCF_044460125.1). NCBI lineage: Bacteria > Bacillati > Actinomycetota > Actinomycetes > Streptosporangiales > Streptosporangiaceae > Nonomuraea > Nonomuraea sp. NPDC050153. The sequence continues at coordinate 120,302 of NZ_JBITJQ010000024.1, read as the reverse complement.
GTTCTCCACCTGCACCGCCACGACCGGCCCGCCCTGGCCGGCCTGGAGCGCGGCGATGCGCGGGACCAGCTCGTCGAACCAGCGGCCGACCGCGGCGATGAACGCGGGGTCGGAGCTGCGGATCGCGACGTCGCGGCCGGTGAGCCAGCTCGGCAGGCCGCCGTTCGACCACTCGGCGCAGATGTACGGGCCGGGCCGGACGACGACGTCGAGGCCCTCCTCCCCCACCATGCGGATGAACCGCTCGACGTCCCGCCAGCCGTCGAAGCGCGGCGCGTCGTCCTCGCGGGGCTGGTGGAAGTTCCACGCGACGTAGGTGTCGACCGTGTTGAGCCCGAGGTCGGCCAGCCGGCGGATCCGGTCCCGCCAGAGGTCTGGGTGGACGCGGAAGTAGTGCAGCCCTCCGGACAGGATGCGATGGGGTGCGCCGTGCCGGTAGAGGCGGCCCCCGCGCCAGGTGAGCGCGCTCGTCCCGGCCGAGGTCACAGACAGGGTCACAGCCGCGGCCGCAGCCGGGGGCGCGGCCGAAATCGGGGCCGAGGGGTCGGCCGGGATCGGGGTCGTGGTCGTCGTCGGGGCCAGAGAGGTGTCCGGCGCGGGCAGCTCGATCACGGTGGCAGAGCCTATGTTATCGATGCCATACGTAACAAGGGCGGTAGGATCGGCTGACGACGTCGCGGGCAGGCCGCGAGAGGGGAGCGCCATGACCAAGGCCACCGAGCGGCCCACGAGGCAGCCGAGCATGGCCGACGTGGCCAGAGCCGCCGGGGTGTCGGCGCAGACCGTCTCGCGCGCCCTCCGCGACTCGCCGAACGTCAACCCGGCGACCAGGAGACGCGTGCTCGCGGCCGTGGAGCAGCTCGGCTACCGCTTCAACAACGCCGCCCGGGTGCTGTCCTCCGGGCGCAGCCACACCATCGGGCTCGTGCTGCTGCAGTCCGGCGGCTACTACTCGCGCTCGGCGGTGACCGCCGGCGTCGAGTCGGCCGCGGGCGCGGCCGGCTACGCGGTGAGCATCGCGACCATCGCCAGGCTCGACACCGGCCTGATGGAGCGGTCCCTGTCCAAACTCGCCGACCAGGGCGTGGACGGCATCGTGATCGCCGTCCCGCTCATCTCGGTGACGCAGAAGATGGAGGACATCACCCGGGACATCCCCACCGTCACGCTCGACGGCTCGCGCACCGCCAGCGCCCGGGTGCTCGGGATCGACCAGAAGGAGGCGGGCCGCCTCGCCACGCAGCACCTGCTCGACCTGGGGCATCGCCAGGTGTGGCACGTGTCGGGCCCCGACGAGTGGATCGAGGCGCGCCAGCGGCGGCAGGGCTGGCAGGAGTGCCTGGCCGCGGCCGGGATCCAGGCGCCGCCCCCGCTGGAGGGCGACTGGTCGCCCGACTCCGGACACCGGCAGGGGCAGGTCCTGGCCATGATCCCGGACGTGACCGCCGTCTTCGCCGCCAGCGACGAGATGGCCTTCGGCGTGATCCGCGCCCTGCGCGAGCACGGCCGGTCCGTGCCCGGCGACGTGTCCATCGTGAGCGTCGACGACATCGCCCTGGCCGCCTACTGCCACCCGCCGCTGACGACCGTGCGGCAGGACTTCTACCGCTCCGGCGCGGCGGCCGTCGCCCTGCTGCTGGGCGGGGACGCCGCCGACGCTCCGGTCACCGCGTCACTGTCGGTGCGCGACTCCACAGCGCCCCCACGTCGCCACTGAGCACCACCGCGACTCCACAGCACCCCCGCGACTCCACAGCACCCCCGCGAGTCATCGCTGAGTGCCCCCGCGAGTCATCGCCGAGCGCCGCCGTGGCTCCACGGCGTCACCACGTCGCGGCCGGGCCATGTCGCGATCGTCCGCAAAGTGCCTCTTGCGCCTTCATGTTATCGATGCCACTGTAACAACGTCCGGACCCTGCCGAGAGATCCAGATCCCCGGCTGGCGGCGCGGCGTCCCGGCGTCGTGACCTCCGACGCGGCCTGGCCCGGACCTCGTTCCTCCGCCCCACCCAGGTGGGCAGATGTCCACGGGAAGGACCCCAGAACCATGAGGAGATCACTCGTCCTCGTGAGCGCCGCGATCTCGGCGCTCGGACTGCTCACCGGCTGCTCGGCCGACGGGGACGGCTCGGGCTCCGGCAAGACGACCCTGAGCGTCGCCGCGCTCGAAGGCGGTTACGGGCGGGACATGTACGCCCAGGTCATCCAGGCGTACAAGACCGCGCACCCCGGCGTCGACGTGCAGTTACAGATCTCGAAGAGCATCGAGGACGAGATCACGCCGAACATGAAGGCCGGGCGGTTCCCGGACGTCGTGGTGCTCGGCCAGGGTCGCAAGGCCGCGCTCACCGAGACGCTCATCAAGGACAAGGCGCTTGAAGACCTCACGCCGGTGCTGAAGGCGAAGGTCCCCGGCGAGGACAAGACCGTGGGTGACAAGCTCATCGCGGGCATCGTCGGGAACCTCAACACCAACCCGTACGGCACCGGCCAGACGTACACGATGCCGATGTACTACGCGCCGACCGGGCTCTTCTACAACAAGGGGCTGTTCGCCCGGAAGGGCTGGAAGGTCCCGGCCACCTGGGACGAGATGTTCGCGCTCGGCGAGAAGGCCAAGCAGGAGAAGATCTCGCTGTTCACGTATCCGACCGCCGGCTACCTCGACTCGTACTTCTTCGCGCTCCTCGCCGACGTCGGCGGGGAGCAGTTCTACACCGACGTCATGACGTACAAGCAGGGCGTCTGGCAGACGCCGCAGGCCCGGCAGGTCCTCGATCTCACCACCCGGCTGCTGAAGTACGCCGCGCCGACCACGGTCGGGTACGCCAACGAGCAGGACTTCACCAAGAACCAGCAGTCGCTCCTCGACGACAAGGCGCTGTTCATGCCGAACGGCACCTGGGTCGTCGGCGAGATGAAGGACGCCCCGCGCGCCGACGGCTTCCAGTGGGGCCTGACGACGCTGCCGGCGGTCACCGCGGGCGGCAAGCGCTACATCACGACGTCGGTCGAGTCGGTCTGGATCCCGAGCGCCGCCAAGAACAAGGACGCGGCGAAGGAGTTCGTCGCCTACCTCTATTCCGACGAGGCGGCGAAGATCTTCGCCAAGTCGAACGCGATCCAGCCGATCAAGGGCATCGTGAGCAGCCTGTCCGGGGAGAACGCCGAGTTCTACAAGGTCTACGAGGACCCGGCGGTCGCCGCGCTCGTCGGCGGGTTCGCGGGCACCGCGCCCGTCGAGGGCGTCGACATCAAGGCCACGCTCTTCGACACCGCCAACAGCATCATCAGCGGCGACAAGACCGAGGACCAGTGGCAGGCCGCGCTCAACGACGCCAGCGAGAAACTGCGCCAGGCGGGTGGCTGACGTGGCCGGGAGCAGCCCGGCTCGGCGGCGCGGCAACGGTGCCTTCGTGCTCGCCTGCCTCCTGCCCGCGCTCGTGCTCTTCGCGGTGTTCATGATCGTCCCGACCCTGAACGTGTTCCGGATGTCCTTCTACACCTGGAGCGGCTTCTCCCCGGACATGCGTTTCGTGGGACTCGGCAACTTCGCCCGGCTGGTCGACGACGCGCAGTTCGTCCGCGCGTTCCAGAACACCGTCGCGCTGCTGGTGGTCGTGACCGTCGTGACGATGGGCATGGGCCTGTTCCTCGCGGCGATCATGACCCGCCAGCGGCTGCGGGGCCGGACGCTCTACCGGTTCATCCTGTACGTCCCGAGTGTGCTGTCCGTGGTCGTGATCGCGGCGGTCTTCTCCGCGATCTTCGACCAGCGCAACGGCCTGCTCAACGGCACGCTGCGGCTGCTGTCGCTCGACGGCCTGCAGCAGATCTGGCTCGGCGACCAGCAGCTCGTGCTCTGGTCCGTCGCGATCGCGATGGTCTGGCAGTCGCTCGGCTACTACATGGTGCTCTACATGTCCGGCATGGCGAGCATCCCGGAGGAGATCTACGAGGCCTCCGCGCTCGACGGCGCGTCCGCGGGGCGGCAGTTCTTCGCCATCACGCTGCCGCTCATCTGGCAGAACCTCCGCACGACGCTGACGTTCTTCGTGATGAGCGCGGTCAACCTCAGCTTCGTCCTCGTCCGCGCGATGACCGGCGGCGGGCCCGACGGCTCCTCCGAGGTGCTGCTGAGCTACATGTACAAGCAGGCGTACACGAACTCGTCGTACGGCTACGGCATGGCCATCGGCGTCGTCGTCTTCGCGTTCTCGTTCCTCGTGTCGTTGCTGGTCAGCCGCGCGACGCGGCGCGAGCCCCTTCAGTTCTGAGGACCGCTGCCATGACCACGATCAAACGCGCCGGCCGGCCGCTGACCTACGTCCTGGTCACCGCGATCGCCCTGGCCATCGCGGTGCCGGTCGGCTGGGTGCTGCTCGCCTCGCTCAAGCGGAAGGGCGAGTTCTACGGCAGCCCCTGGACGCTGCCGCAGGGTCTGCACCTGCAGAACTACGCCGACGCGTTCGTCACCGCGCGCATGGGCCAGTACTTCTTCACCTCGGTGCTGGTCACGGTGCTCGGGCTGGTGCTCGTCGTGGCCGTCTCCGTCCCGGCGGCCTACGTCATCGCCCGGTACGAGTTCCGCGGCCGCGGCCTGGTCGAGGTCGCGATGCTGGCCGGGCTGTTCGTCAACGTCAACTACATCGTCGTGCCGATCTTCCTCATGCTCGTCGGCTGGGACCGCGCGCTCGCCGACGTGTTCCCCGACGGCTTCTTCATCGACAACCCCGGGGTCCTCTCGCTCGTCTACGCGGCCACGTCGATCCCGTTCACCATCTACCTGCTCACCGCGTACTTCCGGTCGATCCCGGCCGACTACGAGGAGGCCGCGGCCCTGGATGGGGCCTCCCGCTTCCAGGTCATGGTCAGGGTCATGCTGCCGATGGCGCGGCCAGCGCTCACCACCGTGATCCTGTTCAACTTCCTCGCCTACTGGAACGACTTCATCATCGCGCTCACCCTGCTCCCCGGCGAGGGCAAGACGCTGCAGGTGGGCCTGCTCAACCTGATGACCGCGCAGAAGGCGGCGGCCGACTACGGGCGGCTGTACGCCGGCATGGTCATCGTCATCGTCCCCGTCCTCATCTTCTACGCGCTCATCCAGCGCCGGCTCATCGAGGGCATGGCATCCGGCGGCGTGAAGGGCTGACCGGCCCGTTTCCCAGAGAGGAAACCGTCTTGAAGGATTCGACGCGCAATCTGCTGCTCGTCGCCGCTCGCACGGTCGTCGCGGCCGGCTGCGTCGCCGTCGTGGTCACCGCCCGCACGACGGCCGGGTGGGGCAGCCTCGCGATCATGCTGGTCGCGCTGGCCGGGCTGCTGGCCGTGCTGGCCTCGTACAACCGGCGGTTCCGGTGACCCCGCGGACGCGACCGGCCGCGCTGGCGGCGGTACGGCCGAGCGCCCGCCAGCTCGCCTGGCAGGCGATGGAGTTCTACGGGTTCATCCACTTCGGCATGAACACGATGACGGACCGGGAGTGGGGCGAGGGACACGACGACCCGGCCGCCTTCGACCCGGCCGGACTCGACGCCGACCAGTGGATCAGGGCGCTCAAGTCGGCCGGGATGACCGGCGTGATCCTCACCTGCAAGCACCACGACGGCTTCTGCCTGTGGCCGAGCGACGTCACCACGTACACGGTCGCGTCCTCCCCCTGGCGCGGCGGCCGGGGCGACGTGGTCGCGGAGGTCGCGGCGGCGGCGCGGCGGCACGGCCTGCGGTTCGGGATCTACCTGTCGCCGTGGGATCGCACCGAGGCGTCGTACGGCGCCGGGAGCGCGTACGACGACTTCTACGTCGCCCAGCTCACCGAGCTGCTCACCCGGTACGGCCCGGTGTTCTCGGTGTGGCTGGACGGCGCGAACGGCGAGGGCCCGAACGGCAGGCGCCAGGTCTACGACTGGGAGCGCTACTACGCGGTGGTCCGCGAGCTGCAGCCGGACGCGGTGATCAGCGTGTGCGGGCCCGACGTCCGCTGGTGCGGCAACGAGGCCGGGAGCACGCGCCCCGACGAGTGGAGCGTCGTCCCGCGCGCCCTGCTGGACGCCGAGCGCATCGCGGACCGCTCGCAGCAGGCCGACGACGGCACGTTCGCCCGGCTCGTCCGCAGCGACGACCGCGACCTCGGCAGCCGCGCCGCGCTGGCGGGGCACGAGGACGACCTGGTCTGGTATCCGGCCGAGGTGAACACCTCGATCCGGCCCGGATGGTTCCACCACCCGGCCGAGGACGCCCTTGTCCGCTCGGCGGACGAGCTGTTCCGCATCTACCTGCGTGCCGTCGGCGGCAACTCCTGTTTCCTGCTCAACGTCCCGCCGGCCCGCGACGGGCTGGTGCAGGACGCCGACGTGGCGGTGCTGGCGCGGCTCGGGCGGCGCGTCGAGGACTTCCGGGCGCGGCGCGTGGCGGCGGCCGCGACGGTGTCGTCCGGTACGGCGGGCGACGTCGCCACCGCGTGGCCCGCCCGGGGCCGTACGCCGTGGCGGCCGGACGACGCCGACCCCCAGCCCGGCGTGCGGCTCGTGTTCGCGCGGCCCAGCCCGGTCGAGGCGGTCGTGGTGGGCGAGGACATCACGCACGGGCAGCGCATCGAGCACGTCGTCGTCCGGGGCCGGCGGGACGGCCGGTGGATGACGCTCGCGCAGGCGAACGCGGTGGGTTACCAGCGCATCCTGAGGTTCGCGCCGGCCGAGGTGGACGCCGTGCTGGTCGAGGTGCCGCAGTCCCGGGCCACACCCGTCGTCGCCCACGTGACCGCGATCGGAGCGCCCTCATGAAGGCCGTACTCACGAAGGACACCGCCGAAAAGGGCGCAATCGTGAAGGGCGCCGCCAAGAAGGGCGCCGTCAGAAAGGGCGCCGCAGGGAAGGGCGCCCCTCGCGGACGGTCACCCCGCGCCGCCGTCCTCATCGCCGGCATGGTGGCCGCCCTCGTCGCGCTCACGATCGGCGGCGTGGCGCTCGCCCGGCGCACCGACGCGGTCGCCTCCCTCGACGGGCACACCGTCACCCGCGACGAGTTGCTCTTCCACATGCGTCGCCTCACTCCCCAGGTCGAGAACGAAATACGCAACGACAGCCGCCCCCAGGATGCGAAGGCCGGTGGCAAGAGCGCGATCCAGCGGCTCGCGGCCCGCGCGCTCGACGAGATCCGGCGGGACAAGACCGCCCTCGTGCTCGCGAAGGAGCAGCACCTGATCGGCTCCGTCGACCACGCGGACTTCCTCACCGAACTGGCCGCCGAGAACGAGCGGCGCGCCGACGCCGTCGCCAGGGGCCAGGTGGTCTACGGCCTGGCGGAGTTCGCTCCCGAGGAGTACTACTCGCACCGGCTCACCGAGCTCACGACGAGCCTGAAGCGGCGGCTCAGCGCGGACGCGGACGGCCCGCTCCGGGTCACCGACGCCGACGTCCGCCGGGCGTTCGACGCCGACCGGGACGCCTGGAGCGCCAACGCGACCACGTACACGTACGCGACGCTCGTGGTGCCGGTCCCCGACGGGGCCTCCACGGAGGGCCTCCAGCGGCGGGTGGCCGCCGCCGACCGGCTGGCGGAGCTCGCGGACCGCGAACCGGGCGCCAGGCTCACGACCGCCACGCAGCGCGGCGGCGGCTCGGCCGCCCACGACCAGGAGCTCATGGCCGTGCTGGGCAAGCTCGCGCCCGGCGAGATCTCCGGCCCGGTCCCGGGCACCGGCCAGATCACGTACTACCAGCTCAACGGCAAGACCGTCGACGAGGACGCGGCGTTCGCCGAGTACTCGCGGCGGATCCGGCAGTCGCTCATCGAGGAGAAATTCACCCAGTTCCTCCAGCGCCGGGTGGACAGCAGCGTCTTCAAGGTCGACACGGCGGCGGTGGACGCCATCAACGCAGAGGATGTTCAACAGTGAAACCTGTCGGTACCGCACCCCCCATCGGGCAGGCGCTCCGCATGGGCCTCGCCGTCCTGCTCGCCGCGCTTCTCGCGGGATCGCTCGCGCCCGCCGCGACCGCCGCCGCGACCCCGGACCGCTCCCCCGCCGCCGCCAAGAAGGCCGACTTTCCGGGCAACACGCCCAACCCGACGGGCGGCCAGGACTACTTCATCGACGCCACCAACGGCCGCGACAGCGTGGCCGGCACCACGCAGCAGACCGCCTGGCGCACCCTGGCCAAGGCGAACGCGACGACGTTCAGGCCCGGCGACCGCATCCTGCTCAAGGCCGGCCAGCAGTGGAACAACGAGCAGCTGTGGCCGAAGGGCTCGGGCAGCGCGGGCAGGCCGATCACCATCTCGGCCTACGGCGACCCGCGCGCCCGCCGGCCGTACATCGCCACGAACGGCAGGGTGCCGAGCCCGTTCCGGGCGGACGGCACGAAGAACCCCGACACGGTCGGCCGGACCGGCGCCATCGTGCTGCGCAACCAGCAGTACTTCGAGATCGACAACGTCGAGCTGTCCAACGACGACAACTTCGCCACCGACATCACCACGGGGACCTACGTCCGCGACGGGATCATGGTCTCCATCAACGCCGATCTCCTGGCGGCCGGCGCGGACAGCATCATGGACCACTTCCGCATCTCGAACGTGTACGTCCACGATCTCGACGGCCCGAGCACCTGGCAGAAGATCCACTACGGCGGCGTCAACTTCCAGGTCTTCGGCAGCCGCGGCTACAAGTCGTACGGGACCGGCGGCTACTACTTCAAGGACGTCCGGATCGAGAACAACACGTTCATGAAGGTTGAACTGCACGCCGTGCAGTTCTCGTTCAACTGGTTCGCCGCCGACGGCGCGGACGCCGGCCAGTACGACGAGAGCGGGAAGTTCCACGAGGGCTGGGAACAGCTGTGGGTGCGGACCCGCGACCTCTACAGCCGCGACGTCTACATCGGCCACAACTACGCGGAAAGCGTCGGCCAGGGCGCGTTCCAGTTCGCCAACGCCAAGAACATGACGGTCGAGTACAACGAGGTCAATGGCTTCCTCAAGCGGTACGACGCGGTGTCCTGCGGGCTCTACCTGTGGGCGGGCGCCGACTCGGTCATGCAGTTCAACGAGGTCTACGGCGGCCCGGACAACGAGTACGACGGCACGCCGTGGGACCTGGAGTACACGAACTTCAACGTCACCTACCAGTTCAACTACTCGCACGACAACGCGGCGGGCTGGATGGCGTACATGGGCAACAGCTCCAACTCGGTCGCCCGCTACAACCTGAGCGTCAACGACAACGGCGTGCTCGTGAAGAACATGCTGTCGACGAACTACTCGCCGACCTACTTCACGAACAACACCTTCGTGTACGACGGCGCGGACCTCGACTACGTGCACGACGAGACGTTCCTGAGCACCGTCTACTTCCTGAACAACATCTTCTACAACTCCTCCAGCACGACCCCGACGCCGTGGTACCGCCGCACCGGCGCCCTGCGCCAGGCGGTGTTCTCCAACAACGACTACTACGAGGCCGGCGGCACGCACTCCACCCAGGAGCCGGCGGACCGGGCGGGCCTGCGCGCCGACCCGAAGTTCGTGGGCGACCCGGCGAAGTACGTCACCGGAGCGGGCGTGGCCCAGATCCGGACGGCCGCCGCGCACTTCAAGCTCCGCGACGACTCGCCGCTCATCGACGCGGGCCGCTACAACCCCCACCTGGGCACCGAGGACTTCCTCGGCACCCACATCTACTACGGCGACGCGCCGGACATCGGCATGGCGGAGAGCCCGATCGGCGCGAAGGTCACCGATCCGGTGGACGACGACCCCATCGAGAACGACCCGGGTGACGGCCGGGTCAACCTCGCCCTCGGCAAACCGGTCACCGCGAGCTCGACGCACCCCGGCGCGAACGGCACGCTCGTCGCGAAGAACCTGACCGACGGCAACCCGGCGACCCGCTGGGCGGCGGCCGACGACGCGACCTACCCGATCACGCTCGACATCGACTTCGGCACGGCCACCACCTTCGACGAGGTCTATCTGGACGAGTACACCGACTCGGGCACCAACCCGCGGGTCCAGACGTTCGAGCTGCGGCGGTGGGACGCCGGGACCGGCGCGTGGGTGACGTTCGCCGGCCGTGCCAACGGCATCGGGCACGACCTGTCCGTGACCGGTTTCGGCAACGTCACGACCTCCCGTCTCCGGGTGGCGCTGACCGGGAAGGTGGCGAGCGAGGTCTACACCCCGACGATGACCGAGATCGCCGTGTACGACGCCGCCTGACGAACCGCGGGCGGGTGGTTGCCACGGCATCCGCCCGCCCGTCCGGCTTCACCGCCGGCCCGGCCACGGCTCGGGCGCGGCGAACCGGTCGCAGCGGAAGGCTTCCAGCCCTTCCGGGCGGTGTCCCGTGATGACGTAGCCGGCCATGGCCTCGCCGGTCGCGGGTGCGAGGGTGATGCCGAGCATGCCGTGCCCGGTGGAGACGTACGCGTTGGGGACCGACGGGAGGCGGTCGAGGACGGGCAGGCCGTCCGGCAGCATGGGCCGCCCGCCGACCCAGGGGTCGTGGATCAGCGCCATGAGGTCGTCGGGGCTGTCGTACCAGGGGCCCAGGTAGTCGCGGCTGGCGCGGGCGATGGCCACCACGCGCCGCCAGTCGAGCCGCCGGTTGTTGCCGCTGAGCTCCATCGTCCCGGCGATGCGCGTGGTCCCGCCGATGGGCGAGATCGCGATGTGCTTGTCACCCAGGTAGAGGGGATGGCTCGGCGGCGAGCCGAGGTCGACGGAGAAGCTGTAGCCCTTGCCGGCCTGCAGCGGGAGCCGCAGTCCCAGCGTCCGCAGCAGGTCGGCGGACCAGGCGCCGGCCGCCACGACCGCCGCCGAGCAGTCGATGTCGCCGTCGGCGGTGCGCACCGCGCTCACCCGGCCGCCCCGCACCCGGAAGCCGCGCACGGCCACGTGCTCGGTGATGCTCGCTCCGCCCTTACGCAGGTGGGCGGCGAGGGAGTCGATCAGGGCGGTCGGGTCGAGCACGCCCTCCCCCGGCACGAGGTAGCCCGCCGCGACCTTGCCGCCGAGGACGGGGTCGAGGGCCGCGGCGTCGTCGCCGGTCAGGATCCGCTCGGGGACCTCGTAGCCCGTCCGGGACATGGCGCGCTGCGTGCGGTGGACGCGCCGGGCCTCCTCCAGGGAGGTGTACGCGTGCACCAGGCCGGGCCTGGTCAGGGTGGTGTCGACGCCGTCCGCGGCCAGTTCGCCGAAGCGGTCGAAGGCGGTGCGGGCGAAGCGCGCGACGGCGGCGTACCCGTGCTCGAAAGCCTGCCGCCGGCAGCTGCGCCGGAACATCAGCAGCCAGCGCGCGAACGCGAGGGTGGGCTGGGGACGCAGGTAGAAGGGCGAGTCCGGCCTGCCGATGGAGCGGGCGGCGTGCGCGATGACGCCCGGGGCGGGCACCGGGGCGGAGTGGCTCAGGCAGACCCAGCCCGCGTTGCCCCGGGAGGAGCCGCCGCCGACGGGGCCGCGGTCCACCACGTGCACCGCCACGCCCTGGCGTCGCAGGTAGAAGGCGGTGGACAGGCCGATGGCGCCGGCCCCGACGATGACGACCGGGTTCTCGCCGGACACTGTGGTCACGTGGTCACCTTTGCCCGAAGGAACTGAGGAAGGCCCTGGTGCGCTCCTGCCGCGGGCGGTCGATGACCTCCTGCGGCGGCCCCTGCTCGATGATCCGGCCGCGGTCGAGGAAGACCACCTCGTCGGAGATCTCCCTGGCGAAGGCGACCTCGTGCGTGACGATCATCATGGTCATGCCGTCGTCGGCGAGCGCGCGCATGACGCGGAGCACCTCGCCGGTGGATTCGGGGTCGAGCGCGGAGGTGGGCTCGTCGAACAGCAGCACGGCCGGTTGGAGCGCGAGCGCCCGCGCGATGGCGACCCGCTGCTGCTCGCCGCCGGACATCTGGTCGGGAAAGGCGAGCGCGCGGTGCGCCAGGCCGACGCGGCGCAGCAGCCGTACGGCGGTGGCCACCGCCTCGTCCTCGGCGATGCGGGCGGCCTTCATCTGCGCCAGGACGATGTTCTCCACGGCCGTCAGGTGGGGGAACAGGTGGAAGCGCTGGAAGACCATGCCGACGCGCTGCCGCAGCCCGGCGAGGTCGGTGCGCACCGGCCGGTCGCCGTGGAAGATCGGCTCCCCGGCCAGCTCGATGGTTCCCCGGTCGGGCCGTTCCAGCAGGTTCACGCAGCGCAGCAGCGTGCTCTTGCCGCCGCCGCTCTGGCCGAGGATGCTCACGATCGCGGCGGGGCGTACGTCGAAGCTGACGTCGTCGAGCACCGGGCGGCCGTCGAACGCCTTGCGCAGGCCGCTGATCCGCACGACCGGCGCGGTCTCCAGGGCCGGTTGGGCGAGTTGCGGGTTCATGACGCCTCCAGGGCTTCCAGCAGGGCGCGGGCCTTGCGCAGGCGGCGGCGCCTGCCGGACAGCAGCGGCGTGCCCGCCTGGATGCGCCGCTCCAGCCACAGCAGCGCCTGCGACAGGGGATAGCACAGCGCGAAGTAGATCGCGGCGATGACGAGGTAGACCTCCAGGGCACGGAAGGTGTCGGAGGTGATGAGCTGGGCCTGGGTCATGAGCTCGGCCGCCGAGATGGTCACGAGCAGCGACGTGGACTTGAGCAGGTCCACCAGCATCGTGCTGGTGCCCGGCAGGGCCAGCCGGAGCGCCTGGGGCAGGATCACGTGGGCGAAGGCGCCGGTCGGGCTCATGCCCAGCGCCTGGGCGCTCTCCAACTGGCCGGCCTGCACGCCGGCCAGGGCGGCGCGGAAGATCTCCGACAGGTACGCGCCGTAGAAGATCACCAGGCTCAGCGCGCCCGCCTCGATCGTCCCGAGCCTGATCCCGATGGAGGTCAGGCCGAAGTAGGTGACGAAGATGATGGCCAGCAGGGGGATGTTCTTAAACACTTCGGTGTAGATCGTCGCGGGCAGCCGTACCAGGCGCAGGCGGCTCATGCGCAGCAGCGCGAGGAGCAGCCCCAGGACGACGGCTCCGGCGAAGCCGAGCGCGGCATACTCAAGGGTGCGCAGCAGGCCCTGGAGCAGCGCGCCGGTGTAGTCGGACCACGGCACCTCGAACACGTCGGATCTCCGTTACATGGTGGGGGGCTGCCAGTCGGCCGGCCGGTCGACGCCGCGGCGCTGCCCGGCCATCCACGGGGACGGCTTCAGGAACTGCGCGGAGTCGCCGCCGTACTTCTTCACCAGGGCGGCCATCTCCCCGTTGGCGTACATCTGCCGGATCTCCTTGGAGACGGCCTGCTCCAGCCCGGGCTCCTGCTTGGGGATGTAGAAGCTGGTCATGTACGGCCGCAGGTACTCGTACGACGCGTTCTCCTTGACCTCCGCGTCGGTGGGAGCGGCGAGGTAACGCGTGCTGAACTTCATGTCGGGACGTTTCTGCTGGGTGTAGATGATGAGCAGCGGGTCCAGGAAGCCCACCTTGATGCGGCCGGCCGACAGGTCGTTGAAGACGCCGTTGGCGTCCGGGTAGGCGTGCAGCTTGGCGCCGGGGATGGCCTGGATGGACTTCACCCAGACGTACCCCGTGACCGTGCCGAGCGGGAGCCCGGCGAGGTCCTTGACGGTCGAGTAGCTCTGGTCGCCGTGGACCGCCATCGCCGGCGGGGAGTAGTACGGCGGGTCGGTGAACAGGCCCTGGGCCTGCCGCTCCTTCGACCAGGCGATGCCGCCGATCGAGATGTCCACCCGGCGGGCCTGCACGTTGCCCAGCATGCCGCTGAAGTCGGTGACCTGGGGTTCGAGCCGCAGGCCCAGCTTCTTGGCGACCGTCTGGAGGATCTCGCTGTCGATGCCGACCAGGTCCTCGCCCCTGACCGCCGTGTACGGCATGTACGGCTGGACGGCTACCTTCAGCACCCCGGGTTCGAGGGTGCCGTACGTGTTCGCGACCGTCTGCTCCGCCGCGTCGTCGCCGCACGCCGTGAGCGGGGCGAGCGCGACCAGCGCGAGGGCCGCGCCGAGAACGTTCCTCCGGCGCCTTGTCCACCACATAGTCCCGACCTCCATTCCGGAATCGCCCCCGACCTGGCCTTTCTTCGAATAGGACCACGTTAAAGGGGGTTAACTCCGGCGTCATTGGATGATAAGTACGTAGATGTCGACCTTTGTGGTGTTGAATTCGTACGATTCGCATGAAGGCAGGTCTCATGGCGACGTCCGGTCACGCGTGGCCGCCGATCCTGACGCCCGCGCTCGCGCAGGGCATCGCCGGCGACACCAGCGACATCATCGGCTTCAACGTCCTGATCACCGACCGGCACGGCACGGTCATCGGCAGCGGCGACAGCAGCCGCCTCGGCTCGTTCCACGAGGCGTCCGTCGAGGTCATGCACACGCTGGAGCCGGCCGCCCACTCCGGCGACCAGGCCCGCAGGCTGCGGGGAGTGCGGCCCGGGATCACCCTGCCGATCGTCATCGACGGCCGCGCGGTCGGCACGGTCGGGATCACCGGCTCCCCCGCCCAGGTGAAGCGGTTCGGCCTGGTCGTCAAGCGCCAGACGGAGATCCTGCTGCAGGAGTCGATGCTGCTGCGCTCGCGGATGTTGCGCGAACGGACCATGGAGGACCTGCTCCGCGACATCATGCAGTTCGACCCGGACGTGGCCGACCCCGGCGAGCTCATGGCCAGGGCGCAGGAGCTCGGCTTCAACCTGGGCCAGCCGCACGCGGTCGTGCTCATCGAGATCAGCGAGGCCCCCGGGCACGGGGACGGCACGGACTCCCGGCCGGGCCTGCTGCGCGTCATCCGGGAGGTCTTCTGCGGCCCGCAGGATCTCGTCGCCTCCGTGGCGGGCGGCCGCTACGCCGCGCTACGCCGGACCTCCGCCCCCGCCGATCCGCGCCCGCTCGCCGACCGGCTGGCCGACCGCATCCGGCAGAGCGCCGGGCTGCAGGCCAGGATCGGCCTCGGCGGCAGCGCCTCCTCCGTCCCTGAACTGCACGCCTCCTTCGCCGACGCGGCGGCGGCGCTGCGCCTCGGCCCCCGCGTCCGCCCCGGCTCGCCGGTGCACGCCATCGACGAGCTACGCGTGCACCAGGTGCTGGCCGCCGCCCCCTCGACCGCCCGCCTGCGCCTGGGCGAGGTCTTCACCGCCGAGCTGCGCGAGCGCCCCGAGTGGCCCGCCCTGCGGCAGACGATCATCGCGTTCTGCGAGAACGGGTTCAACCTCGTCAAGGCCGCCTCGGCCCTGAACATCCACCGCAACACGCTGCTCTACCGCCTCGACAAGATCGCCGCGCTGTCCGGCCACAGCGGCGACGACCACGTGGCCCGGCTCGGCATGTACCTGGCCTGCGTCGCCGACCAGGTCGACCACCCGGCATAACCCCACAAACCCCGACACCTTTTCTGACCTGCAACAACATCCCGAACAACCACGGGCAACCAAGCATCAAACCCGGCAGACGACAACACCGGGAGCACCATGAAAACTGGTACGAAAGCCACCCTCGCCGTCCTCACTGGCGCCCTCACCACGACCGCCACGTTCCTCCTCACCGCCGCCCTCAGCCCCATCCCGGCCCCCACCCAGCCGGTCCTCCGCTGCTCGGGCGGCAGCGCCTCGCACCCCGGCGAGCGGATATGCCACCACGCCCCCGTCGACCGGCCTCGCGAGCTCAGCTCAGCCCGGCCATGACCCGCCGCGGGGCGTAGCGCGCGGCCGTCGGGCGAAAGTTTCACACCGGGTTGACTCGGCGAGTCGACAAGCGGAAAGTGTGTCTCGTTCGGTTGTTAATTTGGATGACAACCAAACTAAAGACAGGGCAGAGGCAGAAGGGACCAAGCAATGCGCAGGATCGTGCGTTCAGCCGTACCCGTTTGCGTACTGGCGATGATCATCGGCCTCTTCGCCCCGCCCGCGCTGGCCGCGACCTGGTCCTCCAGCGACCAGTGGGGCACCTGGTCCAACGGCGGCTACACGCTCTACAACAACATCTGGGGCGGCGGCGCCGGCCCGCAGACCATCTGGGCGAACTCCTACAGCAACTGGGGCGTGTGGGCCAACCACCCCAACACCGGCGGGGTGAAGTCGTACCCGAACGCCACCAGGTACGTCGGCAAGCGCATCAGCGCCCTCGCCCGCGCCACCAGCAGCTTCAACGTCACGGTGCCGAACGGCGGTTCGTACGCGACGGCGTACGACATCTGGGACTCGGCGAACGCGTACGAGATCATGCTCTGGATGAACAAGCACGGCGCCGTCGGCCCGCTCGGCTCCCGCCAGACCAGCGCCACGGTGGGCGGGCACAGCTGGGACGTCTACCGGGGCAGCAACGGCGCGAACCAGGTCTTCTCGTTCGTCAGGACCGGCAACACCAACTCCGGCACCGTGGACATCAGGGCGGTGCTCAACTGGCTGCGCACCAACGGCTGGATGGGTGACGTGACGCTGGGCAACGTGCAGTTCGGCTACGAGATCACCTCCTCCGGCGGCGGGATGGACTTCGTCACCAACAGCTTCTCGGTCACCGCGAGCTGAGCGCCCCGGGCTAGGCCGGGTCGTCTCCGCGATAGACGGCCATCAGCAGCGGGCGCGTCAGGGCGGCCATCTCGGCGGGTGTGCGCGGGCAGCCGTGCTGAAGCCAGTCGGTGGCGACGCCGATGAGCGCGCCCGCCGTGAACGCGGCGGGCACGTCATGCGGAGTCCCGGCCGTGTAGTCGGTCAGGACGTCGCCCCCCGTGGCGGCGCGGCGCGCGCCGGTGTAGGCCGCGACGGTGGCGCGGCGGCGCACGTGGTCGATGACGCGCGCGCTCCCCTGGGGCCCGAGCACGCTGCGGTAGAGGCCGGCGTGCTCGTCGAGGTGGGCGAAGAAGGTCAGCAGCGTGTCGGGAGCCGGGTGCGGGACGTCCCCGGCGCCGGGGTCCGGGATGGCCTCGACCAGGTCGTCGATCATGGTGGTGCAGGCCGCCTCGGCCAGTTCGTGCACGTCACGGTAGTGGTCGTAGAACGTGGAACGGCTCACCCCGGCGCGTTCGGCGACGTCGGCGACGCTGATCCGGGACAGGTCGCGGTCCTGCACGAGGTCGATCAGCGTGCGTTGCAGGGCTGACTGGGTGCGGCGCACCCGCGGGTCGCTCAGGTCGCTCTTTCTGTCTCTGGTGAGGGCCACGCCTCAGTGTACTGTGACCTACATCTGTAGGTTAGCCTACAGATGTAGGGAAGTTTGGGAATGGCACGCTGATTGGGGACAACCGTGACCGCTGACTCCGCTGAGACGCTCCAGATCACCCGCACCTGCCCGTACGCCCCGCCCGAGCAGCACCTTCGCCTGCTGCGCGAGCAGCCGGTCTCCAAGGTCATGCTGCCGGGCGGTTCGGCCGCCTGGGTCGCCGCGCGCTATCAGGACATCCGTACGGTCCTGAGCGACCCGCGTTTCAGCGCCGACCGCCGCCATCCCAACGCGCCCAGGCTGAGCGGCGAGATGGCGTCCGCCGACTCGCCGCTGCCCAAGATGATGCTGGAGATGGATCCGCCGGAGCACGGCCAGGCGCGTCGCGCGGTGATCGGGGAGTTCACCGTCAGGCGCATGGCGGCGCTGCGGCCGCGCATCCAGCAGATCGTGGACGAGCACCTGGACGCCATGCTGGACGGCCCGCGCCCGGTCGACCTGGTGTCGGCATTGGCCCTGCCGGTGCCCTCGCTGGTGATCTGCGAGCTGCTCGGCGTGCCGTACGACGAGCACGACTTCTTCCAGACGCACTCCGCGCAGTTGCTCAACCGCGCCATCACGGCGCAGGAGCGGCAGCACGCGGCCTTCGAGCTGGTCGTCTACCTGGACAAGCTGATCAGGGCCAAGGAGGAGGACCCGACCGACGACCTGCTCGGCCGCCAGGTGATCAAGCAGCGCGAGAGCGGCGAGGTGGACCACAGCGCGCTGCTCAGCCTGGCATTCCTGCTGCTGATCGCCGGGCACGAGACCACGGCGAACATGATCTCGCTGGGCACGTACATGATGCTGCGCCACCCCGAGAAGCTCGCCGCGCTGCGCGAGGACCCGGCCAAGACGCCGGGCGCGGTCGAGGAGCTGCTGCGGCACTTCACCATCGCCGAGTTCGCGATCATGCGGGTGGCCACCGAGGACGTGGAGCTCGGCGGCACGGTCATCCCCGCAGGGGAAGGCGTGCTCACGCTGGCCCACGCCGGCAACCGCGACCCGGAGGTGTTCGAGGACGCCGACTCGTTCGACATCGAGCGCGACGCCCGCAGCCACCTGGCGTTCGGCTACGGCCCGCACCAGTGCCTGGGCCAGAGCCTCGCCCGCGTGGAGCTGGAGATCGTCTTCAACACCCTGTTCCGGCGGATCCCCGGCCTGCGGCTGGCCGTGCCCGACGAGCAGCTTTCATTCAAGGACGAGGCCAGCGTCTACGGCATGCACGAGCTGCCCGTCACCTGGTAAGGCCGCGCGGGGCGGCAGCAGATCACCTTCGCGGTTGAACCAAGGTCAGGTATCGGCCCGTACCTCCCAGGAGTAACCACCAACCGACGAACAAGGGCCGATCATGAACAAGCGCACCCTCGCTCTTCCTGGCCTGGCCATGACCACGGCATTGCTCGCCGTCCCCGCGCCCCCAGCCGCCGCGCAATCCAGCACCCCCATCTACCTGGCCGCCAGCCTCGCCGGCAAGAACGAGGTGCCCGCCGACGGCACCAAGGTCGGCGACAACGACGGCGCCGCCCTGGCCGTCTTCCGCATCCACGGGCAACGCGTCGACTACGCGGTCCGCTGGAGCAACGTCAACGCGCCCAGCGGCTTCCACATCCACAAGGGCACCAGCGGCCAGAACGGCGATGTCGTCATCCCCTTCATCACCACCGCCCTGCCGCCCCAGCTCCACGCCATCAAGGGCACCGTCAAGGTCAAGGACACCAACCTCCTCGCCCGCATCCTCAACAATCCGCAGGGCTGGTACGCCAACCTGCACAACACCGAGTTCGGCGGCGGCGCCGTCCGCGCCCAGCTCACCCGCATCCGCCCCGTCGCCCTGGAAAGCATCCTCGCCCACGGCTTCGGCCGCACCCTGACCACCCGCGCCGACGGCAAGCAGGAGGTCCCCGCCCCCGGCACCAAGGTCGGCGACCACAACGGCCGCGCCGCCTGGCTCGTCCAGCCCGAAGGCGACCGCGTCTGGTTCGCCGCCACCTGGAAACACGTCGACACCCCCACCGCCGCCCACGTCCACCGCGCCCCCAAGGGCGCCAACGGCCCCGTCGTCGTGCCCTTCTTCGAAGCCAAGAAGGGCCTGCCCCCCAGCGTCAACGGCCTGGCCGGCAGCTCCACCACCGACGCCGCCACGGCCCGCCGCATCTGGAAGAACCCCAAGAACTGGTACGCCAACCTGCACAACGCCAAATTCCCCGGCGGCGCCGTCCGCGGCCAGCTCTACGCCGGCGACTGGTAGAAGACCCTGAAACGAGGGGGGCCCTGCTCGGGGCTCCCCTCGGGTCCTCTCACGGGGACGGGTACGGGGAGCCCAGGCTCCAGACCCGGACCTTGCCGTCGTTCCCCCCGGAGACCGCCACCGGGCGGCCGTCCAGCTGCCCGATCGCCACCGCTTCGATCAGGCCCCGGTGGTCCTTGAAGGGCTCGCCGATCGGCCTGCCGGTCGCCAGGTCCCACACCCGTACGGTCTGATCGTCGTAGCCGCCGGAGACCACAATCGGGCGGCCGTCGCCCAGCTGCCCGGCGGCCAGGCCGAGCGCCCAGCTCCGGTGGCCCCTGAAGGGCCGGCCGAGCTGCGCGCCCGAGGCCAGATCCCAGACGCGTACCGTGTGATCGCCCTTCCCGCCGCCGGTGACCGCCACCGGATGACCGTCGAGTCGCGCCACCGTCGCCGACTCGACCGGCCCCTGGTGAGCGTCGGCGAGCCTGGAGAGGGGGGTGCCGGTGGCCAGGTCCGCGATCAGGACGGTGCCGTCGACGTCCCCGGAGACCACCGCCGGGCGGCCGTTCACCTCGCCCACCGCCACGGACAGCACCCAGCCGCGGCCGCTGCCGGCAGGTTCGCCGACCGGCTCGCCGGTGGCCAGGTCCCAGACCCGCACCGTGCCGTCGAGACCGCCGGAGACCGCTACCGGGCGACCGTCCAGGTGCCCGACCGCCACCGATTCGACCGAGCCCCGGTGGCCGCGGAAGGGTTCGCCGACCGGCTCGCCGGTGGCCTGGTCCCAGACGCGTACGGTGCCGTCGAGACCGCCGGAGACGACGACCGGGCGGCCGTTCACCTGCCCCGTCGCCACCGACCAGACCGCCTCCCGATGCCCCCTGAACGGCGCGCGGAGGGGTGCGCCGGTGGCGAGATCCGAGATCAGCACCGTGCCGTCGTAGCCTCCCGAGGCCACCACGGGGCGGCCGTCCCGCTGTCCCACCGCCAGCGACAGCACCCACGGCTGCCAGCCGCTGACGGGCTCGCGGACCAAGGCGCCGAACGGCACGCCCGTCGCGGAGGGCTTCGGGGTCGCAGTGGTCCCGGGGAGGATCTTGGTCAGGGCGGGCGTCAGCCACAAGGCCACGGGGACCATGAGGGCGACGGCCGCCGCCGCGAGCACCTTCGCCAGGCGGGCCGGGCGGCGGCGACGCGGGACGTTTCCCGGTGGCGCGGCGTTTCCCAGTGGCGGGGCGTTTCCCAGTGGCGCGGCGTCTCCCGGTGGCGCGCCCGTCTCTTGGAGGGGGGTCTCGTGGGTGAGCGCGGTGAACAGGTCGGTGACGCTCGGCCGGGCCGCGGGATCCTTGGCCAGGCCGGCCGCCAGGAGGGGCCGCAGGCGGTCGGGGACACCCGACAGGTCGGGCTCGCGGGTCATGATCGCGTTGAGGACGCCCGCGGTGACCGTCCCGGCGAAGGCCCGGTGCCCGCTGGCGGCGTACACCATGGTCGCGGCCCAGGCGAACACGTCCGAGGCGGCCCCGGCCGGCTCCCCGTTGAGCTGTTCGGGCGCCAGGTAGGCCGGGGTGCCGATCAGGCCGGATCCCGTGGTGGAGTGGTCCAGCACGCGGGCGATGCCGAAATCGATGACGACGGGCCCCTCCTGGCCCATGATCACGTTGCTGGGCTTGAAGTCCCGGTGCACGATGCCGGCGCGGTGGATCGCGTCCAGCGCGACCAGGGTGGTGATCGCCAACCGGTCCAGCCCGCCGCCGGTGCGCGGCCCCTCCCGGGTCACGAGCTCGTCCAGGGACGGGCCCGGTACGTACTCGCTGACCAGGTAGGGTGCCCGGTCGGCGACTCCGGCGTCGACGACCCGCGCCGTGCAGAACGCCGCCACGGACCGGGCGATCTCGCTCTCGCGCAGGAACCGTTCCAGGGCCTCGGCGTCGGAGGCCGGCTGGGCGTGCAGCGTCTTGACGGCCACCCGTCGTCCCGAGGGGGCCCGTCCCAGATAGACGACCCCCTGCCCGCCGACGCCCAGCACCCCGATCAGTCGATAGTCCCCGATCTGCCGGGGGTCGTTCGCGGCCAACGGGCGCGGACCAGACATGAGGCAATCTTCTCCTGGGCTCAGGGAGGATCTACTCAGCTGCTCAAAAGGTATATGTCCACCCGATGTTTGCCTATCAGGGGCCCTCAGCGCCGCGCGTGGCGGATCTTCAACCGTCCCATCCCCATGGCGCCGGAGATCCGGATCCTCGGCCCGCCGGGGCGGGAGCTCCGCCGGGTCTGGTAGATCGGGTCCCTCCACCCGGTACGCAGACCCTCGACGTCGACGATCGCGTCGCGCGGCACCGTGATCCTGGCCCTGCCGGTGCCGAGCCGCAACTCGATGTCGACCACCGGATGCTCGATGATCGCCCGGGACAGGTCAAGGTGCACCCTTCCGAGCGCGGACTCGACCCTGAGGACCCGGGGGATCCGCCAGGCGCCGCGCCGCACGATCCGCCCGCCGACGGCGGTGATCGTGGCCGTGGTGTCCGCGTCCTCCTCCGGGAGCGGGGCCAGAGCCGTTACGAGCTCGCCGTGCATCCTGGCGGTGAGCACCTGTTGAAGCCGCGCGTCCATCTCCTCGTACGAGATGAGCCCTCCGGCGTACGCCTCCTGAACGCGCCGCACGCCCGTGTCGCGGTCGTCGTCGCTGATCGGCGGCGGCCGGTGGTCCGGCCCGCCGGCCCGGGCCGTCACCGTCCCCTGCGCTGGTAGGCGCGGATCGACAGCGGCACGAACACCAGCAGCAGCGCGGCCGACCAGAGCAGGACGGCGGCCACCGGATGCGCGAGCGGCCAGGACACGTCGCCGGACGGGGCGCCCGGGTTGCCGAACAACTCCCGTGAGGCGGCGGTGAGCGCGCTGACCGGGTTCCAGTCGGCCAGGAAGCGCAGCCAGCCCGGCATCCCGCCGGTCGGGACGAACGCGTTCGACAGCATCGTGAACGGCAGGCCCAGCGGCACCATCGCGTCGGCGGCCTGGTCGTTCTTCACCGCCAGGCCCAGATAGACGCCCACCCAGCTCAACGCGTACCGCAGCACGATCATCAACAGGAACGCCTGGGCCGTGGGGATCAGGCCGCGGTGCGGCTGCCAGCCCACCAGCAGGCCCGCGCCCACCATGATGGCCAGCATCAGCAGGCCGGTCAGCAGGTCGGCGCCGGTCTGCCCGAACGGCACCGCCAAGCGCGCCATCGGCATGGAGCGGAACCGGTCCATCACGCCGCGGGAGGAGTCGGCGGCCATCCGCGTCATGACCCCCAACCACGCGGAGAAGGTCACCATCGCGAACAGGCCGGGCATGAGGTACTCGCGGTAGTCGCCGCCGCCCGGCACCTGGATCGCGCTGCCGAAGACGTACCCGAACAGCACCACCATGACGGCCGGGAAGAGCAGCGCGGCGACGATCTGCCCAGGTTCCTGCCGCAGCCGTCCCAGCTCGCGGCCGACCAGGGTCAGCCCGTCGGTGAACGTCCAGCCCAGGCTGCGCAGCGGTGAGGTGAGGGTGGTCATCGGACGGGCTCCTTGCGGTCGGTGAGGCGCAGGAACACCTCGTCGAGGGTGGGACGGCGCAGCCGCACGTCGGCCGCGGCGACTCCTGCGTGGTCGAGCTCGCGCACGATGTCGGCGAGCCGGAGGCCGCCGGCGGGCAGGACGGCGCTGAGCCCGTCGGCGCCCGTCGGCGTGGGATCGGTGCCGGCGAGGGTGTTCAGGACGGTCATCGCCGCCGGCAGCGCGGCGGGGTCTTCGAGGACGACGTCGAGGCGGTCCCCGATCGTGGCCTTCAGCTCGTCGGGCGTGCCGGCGGCGACCACCTGCCCGTGGTCGATGACGGCGATGTCGTCTGCCAGCTGGTCGGCCTCGTCCAGATACTGCGTGGTGAGCAGCACCGTGGTGCCATCGGCCACCAGCTCGCGGACGCTGTCCCAGATTTCGCCGCGGCTGCGCGGGTCCAGGCCGGTGGTGGGCTCGTCCAGGAAGAGCACCTTGGGGCGCAGGATGAGGCAGGTGATCAGGTCGAGTCGGCGGCGCATGCCGCCGGAGTAGCCGAGAACCGGTCGGTCGGCCGCGTCCATCAGGCCGAAGCGCTCCAGCAGCTCGTCGGCGCGCCGGTGCGCCTGGCGGCGGGGCAGGTGGTAGAGGCGCCCGAACATGCGCAGGTTGCCCCGGCCGGTGAGCTTCTCGTCCACGGCGGCGTACTGGCCCGCGAGCCCGATCTGCTCGCGCACCTTGCCGGCCTCGCGGACGACGTCGTATCCGGCGATGCGGGCGTGCCCGGCATCGGGATCGGACAGGGTCGCCAGGATGCGCACCGCGGTCGTCTTCCCGGCGCCGTTCGGCCCTAATACGCCGCAGACCGTCCCCGCCGGGACGCTCAAGTCCAGGCCGCGCAGTGCATGGGTGTCGCCGAAGGACTTGTGCAGCCCCTCGGCGACCACGATCGGATCCGCCATGTTCCCTCCACTGGGTACGTTGTACGCGGTTTCGGGTCAGGTTAGATTACTGGGTACTATGTACGCAACTGGGGAGGAGGAGACGGTGGCCGACGCCGAGTACGTGAACATCTGGATGCGGCCCGAACGCCCCGCCCGCGGGCCGAGGCCGGTCTACAGCCGCGCCCAGATCACAGAGGCAGCGATCCGGATCGCCGACGCCGAGGGCCTGGAGGCCGCCACCATGCGGCGGATCGCCGCCGAGATCGGCGCCGGCGCGATGTCCCTCTACCGGTACGTCCCGAGCCGCGACAACCTGGTCGAGCTCATGGCCGACCGGCTGATGGGCGAGATCGACGTCACGGGCATGCCCTCGGGCGACTGGCGCGCCGACCTGGCCCGCTACGCCGACGAACTGCGGGCCATGTGGCTGAGGCACCCGTGGATCGCCACCGTGCAGCGGTCACTCCCCAGCTTCGGCCCCAACCAGTTGCTCTTGATCGAACGGCTGATGGGAGTGCTCGACGCCTTCGTCCCCATCGACGAGAACCTCGGCCTGATGACCCTGCTGAACAGCTACATCGAGGGCACCGTCCGCGAGGAGATCAGCTCGGCCGAGGAGTTCCGCCGCAGCGGGCTCAGCGAGTCGGAGTGGATGGCGCGGAGCTACCCGTACATCGACCAGCTGGTGAAAAGCGGGGAGTACCCGATCTTCACCAAGATCGTGATGGAGGCGCGCCAGCCGCACCTGAGCCGCGCCGACCAGTTCCGGTACGGGCTCCAGCGCGTCCTCGGCTGCATCGCCGCAGCCCTCCCACCGGCACCCTGAGCCGATCTCATGCCGGCCTGATCGATAAGGCGTTCGACCATGGGCGTATTGGTCGGCTACTTCACGGCGGGCTCCGACGAGCCGGCCGGCGGCAGCACCGCACTCACCCGTTCGGCGACCCGGTCGAAGATCACGTCAGTCGCCCCTGAGGGTTGCTGGAACCGCTGGTCACGGAGCTCACCGCGGGCGATCCTCGCGCTTCGCCGCTCTTCGCCGGTCGGCTCCAGGGTGAACCGCTCAGCAGGCCGGGCCAACGGCCTGACCCAGCTGGGGCAGGCCGCCGGCACGGGCTGCTGGCGATCATCCTGTTCACCGCGTTCCTGAACTTCCCGTTCGCCATGGTCGAGGTCCTGGCCACGCCGCTGCTGCACAGCCTCACCGACACCCGCGGCCTGGGCGTGGCGCTCTCGATGACCGGCATCGGGCTCCTGCTGGGCAGCCTGATCATGACGGTGACCGGCGGCCTGGCACGGCGCACCAACGGCATCCTCGGCTCCTTCATGGCGCTGGGGGTCGCCTTCGCCGTCATCGGGATCGCGCCCCACCCGGCGCTGCCCGCGATCGGGCTCTTCCTCGTCGGGCTGCTCACCGCGCTCCTGAACGCGCACTGGTTCTCCATCGTGCAGCAGAAGGTCGGGCTCGACCTGCAGGGCCGGGTCATCGCGACCAACCTGATGCTCAGCTGGGCGCTGGTGCCGGTCGGGTTCCTGCTGGCCGGGCCGCTGGTGGAGCAGGTCTTCAACCCCATCGCCGGCTCCGCGCACGGCCGGGGGATCGCCCTGCTCACCATCGTGGCGGGCGCGGTGACCGTGCTGATCGGCCTGGCGGCCTTCCGCTACCGGCCGGTCCGCTATCTGGAGGACGAACTTCCCGACGCGACCCCCGACGCGGTGATCATCGCCGACAAGGACCGGATCCAGCGGGAGGCCGACAAGCAGCTGGTCGCCTGAACCCTTCCCCCCTTCCCCGGTACGGCCGCGTACCGGGGAAGGGGGTCAGATCGGCGCCGGGAGCTCCACCAGGCGCATGAACTCGGGGCTCGGCCGGACCTTGATCTCCCGCCACAGCAGCTCCGTGAACGCCCGCACGGCGCGGACCGCCTCGACCAGGTTGCCCTCGGCCAGGTGGATGCGCACGACCAGGCGCTGGGAGCTCTCGCGCAGCGGCTCGTACTCGACGGCGCCCAGCGCGAGGTCCAGCGCCCGGCCGTAGGCGCCGCGGGCGAGCTGGTGCTCGGCCATGGCCTCCAGGGTGTGCAGCTGGAGTTGGCGGACGCGCTCGCGGACGGTGACCACCCACTCGTCGTACCAGCCGGGCAGCAGCACGCCGCGCGGCGGCACCCAGGCGCCCTCGTCCTCGGCCTGCGCCGGTCGCCGCACGTGCAGCCGCCTGCTCAGCGCCTGCAGCTCGTCGACGTCGACCGAGACCCGCGAGTCGAGCCGCACGGCCGGCCCGCGCGTGACGATCAGCCCCGGGCAGGCCCTGCCGACCCGCCAGAGCGTGGTGCGGAGGTCGGCCTGCGCGTGGGCCTCGGTGGAGTCGGGCCACAGGCTGCCTGCGGCGAAGTCACGCGTCGCGGTGCCGTGCAGGCCGAGAAAGGCGACCAGCCGCCGAGCGCTGTGCGGGAGCTCGCCCCACCGTGCACCGCCCGTATCAGCGCATGCCGACACCTCGAAGGTGCCCAGCAGACGCAGGCTCACCGACCCCTCCGGCCGTGCATCGTACGCCGCGACAGCAGATGCGCTGTCCATCGGGCGCCCCTCCCATGCACGAACAGATCCCCCTGGGTTTTATGTCTTCCGCAGATGATCTGTCAATAGGTTATTACCGAGGGCGGTCACGAAAAGGACGGGGGTCGGTCGGGAATTACCCGATAGGCACTGATCCAGGCATCGGATCGGCCATGAACTGGGCTTTCGAGCCAAACTCCGGCGGCGAATCGGCCCGTTTACCGCCGTTGACGCCAGCTTGATAATGCCGAAATTGCATTTATCCGAGCGACACTCGTAAACGACCGCGGCTCACCCGAATTTGGTCAGTTCCGGGTGGCGGCGCAGCTCCTCATAGGTCTTTCTGTCGGGGGTGTGTTCGTCGGCGCGCGAGCCGTCCTCGCCGCGTTCGCGGTAGACCTCGCGAAGCTGGGCGACCAGCGGATCCCACTGCGTGTAGACCGGCTTGAGCTTGTTGAGCGCCTGGATGACGGAGATGACATCCGGACCCCGGTACCACGGCGGATGTTCGAGCTCCTTGCGCACCTTGTCGAAGATCGCTCTCTCCTGCTCCCGCAGCGTCAGCAGGGCGGGGATCAGGCTCCCGATCCTGGCGTTGCGCTCCTCCATCGCCTCGGCCGCGGCGTCGGGGACGGGGGCGGGGGCGGGGGGAGGTCCGATCGTCTCCTTTTGCGCAGGCGCGGGCGGCAGAGCCGCCTTCAGCTTGCGCAGCTCGGCGCGGATCTCCGTCTGGCGGTCCCCGATCCTGCGCAGCATCTCGGCCACCGCCGCCACGTCGGTGAACTGCTCGGAGGCGGCCGTGATGGCTTTGGCCGCCTTGTCGAGCCGGGCGTTGTCGGTCTTGAGCCCCGACTGGGCCTCCTCGAAGGCTCCGGCGGCGGCGCGGGCCTTGAGCTGGGCGACCCGGTCACCCACCACGATCGTCTCGAACGCCTCCCGCTCCTTGGCCAGCTCGGCCGGCCAGTCGTAGCGGACGCCGCCCTCGGCCTGGCCCTGCGGCCGGACCACCGCCTGCACCGCCTCGGACGCGCGGTCGTTGTCGCTGGCGTACTCGGCGAGCGCGCGGCTCATCGCCTCCCTGTCCCCGCCGCCGGCCGCGATCCTGCGGCCGAGGCGCTGCCAGTCCTGGAAGCTCGCGACCCGGCCGCGGAAGGCGTGGTTCCACCTGCCCGGTTCCCGGGAGATCGACGCGATGGTCGCGAAGTCGTCGTCCGACAACTTCATCCCGATCACCTCGGTGCGGGACTGCAGCAGCTTGCTGCCGCCGGTGGCCAGTTTGAGCGCGCTGGCGATGGGCGTCTGGTCGGCGGCGGAGGCCAGCGCGCGGGCCGAGGCCCCCAGGTCGGTCTCCGAGGTCGTGGTGCTGACGTCGCCCGTGGCCTTGTTGCCGGGGCCGACCGCGGCGGTGACGGCCTGCTCGGTCCGGTACACGAGCTGGGGGCCCGGCGCCGCTGCGGAACCGGCGCCCTGGGGACTCTGCGCCGTCCCGAAACCGGCGCCGCCGCCCGTCGCCCCGGAGAACAGCTTGTGCGTGCCCGTCTCGTCGACGACGGTCTTCTCGGCGTAGGCGTGGGTGGTCGAGATCGACGCCTCCAGCCCCGCGATGCCCACCTTGGGGGTCAGCGTGCTCGACCAGCCGGTGGCGGACTCCGTACCCGCCACTCTGGTGGGGTCGGCCGCGGCCAGGGCGGCCAGCCCGGCCGCGTCGTCGACCGCCAGGACCCGGTCGAACCTGAGCTGGTAGTCCGGGTCGCCCGGGTTGAGGCGGAAGGTGACGGCCCTGCCCTCCGACGTCGTCCTGCCGTAGGTGAGGCCGCCGCTCACGGCTCCCGCCGAGCCGGACGCGCCGACGGACCTCTCGGTCTCCGACACCACCTCGACCGTGACGAGCACGGCCCCGTCCCGGCGCGCCACCGTGCGCTTGAGCGACTTGCTCCTGCTGTAGGAGACCTCGGCGCCGACCGGCGACCTGCCTGCCGCGGTCAGGCCGAGCGAGCCGCCGGCGCCCCGCCTGGCCTCCAGGCTCGCCTGGTCGCCCTCGCCGAGCTTGGCCGCCTCTGCGGCCGACAGCGGGGCGGCCAGGGTGGTGAGCAGCTGCCGCGCGTCGTCGACGCTGCCGCGCGCGACGAGGCCGACGACCTTCAGCTCCTGCTCCGCGCCGCCCGACCCGTCGCGGGCCAGGTCCCCGAGGTAACGCCTGGTCTCCTCCGCGCTGAACCGGTGGACGAACGTACCGGTCACCGACCCCGTGACCGACAGCGACGCGCTCGCCGTGCCTTTCCGTCCCGCCCCGCCGCCCAGCGTGCCGGAGGCGCCGATCGTGACGGTCACCATGAGCTGGTACGCCGGCGGCTCCGTCCCCTCCACCCGGGTGGCCTTCACCACCACCCGGGCGTTGCCCGCGACGGACCTGGTCGTGGTGAAGCCGTTGCCGTACGCGGTGGTCCGCTGCGCGCTCGCCGACCCCAGCCCGCCGAACCCCTCGGGACCGGCGACGATGCCGGCGCTCGCCTGGCGGCCGGTCTGGGTGCCCTGCTGGAGCCTGCCCTCCTCGTCGAAGGTGCCCTGGGCGGTGTCCTTGCTGCGGGTGAGCGTCAGGCTGCCCTCGTTCCGCCGCACCGCCGTCCCTGTCGTGCGTTTGGTCGTGGCCTCCGCCTTGCTCCGGTCCCCCTCGGGGGGAGCCTGGACCCCGGGCACGGGGGCCGCGGTCGCCTTCGGCGCCTTACCAGGCGCGGGGGCGGGCACAGTCGCCGGGGCGGGGGCGGGGGCGGGGGCGGGGGCAGGGGCAGGTGCCGGGGGCTTGGCCAGTCGGGGGGCGGGGGCCTGCTGAGGAGGCTCCGGTTTCGGCTTGGCCTTGGGCGCCTTCGGCTGGGCCTGTGCCTGCTGGAGGATCTCGTCGTCCGCGTCGGCCGGGATCGGGAGGGCCTTGGGGGGCGGCGGCTTCGGGAGCGGGGCCGGCTGGGGCTTGACCGGGGGCGCGGGCGCGCCGGTGGGCGGGGCTCCCGGCGGGCGGCGTTGCTCGACGACCGGTTCGGGCCGCGGCGGCCTGGGCGGGAGCTTCTTGATGGCCTCCAGAGCCGGGGAGATGTTCGCGGGGACGTGCTCGCGCACCGGGTCCTTGCCCCGGGGAGTGCCGATGGCGGCACCGGCCAGCCCGAGCTTGGCCGCGCAGTGCGGGCAGATGTTGGAGCTGGCGCCGACCGCGACCAGCTTGAGCTTGTGCTTGGCCGCGTAGGCGATCAGCCTCGCCTCCGCGTCCTTGAGCGCCTGCTGCGCCGAACGCCTGCGCTGCGGCTCGTCCGACTCCGACGTCTCCCCTTCGGCGGCCCCGCCCTCGTGCTGGTCGGCGAGATGCGGTCCCGGCCGGGACACCGGATCGGTCTTCCGCACCACTCCCGACTGGGGCACCGGTTCGGACTCCGGCGCCGCCTCGGACTCGGGTGCGGGCTCGTGGGCGAGCGCGAGCGCCGACCCGGGCGTGGGCACCGGAGCGGGGCCCGTGGAGGGAGCCGTAGAAGGGGCCGCGGCCGGCGACGGGCCGGGCTTGGCGGCCGGGGCCGGTGCGGCGGGTTCGGCCGGTACGACCTTGAGCGCGGGAGCCTCCGGCTTCTGCTTCTTCTGGCGTACGGCCTTGACCCACGTCTCCCCCTCCCCCAGCTCGACGAGCTTGCGGCGGTTGCCCCTGGAAGTGGTGACGAGCTGGTGCAGGTTGCCTTCCTCGTCCACGCCGTAGCCGACGCCGACGGTGATGTCACCCCGGAAGGAGCCCTCGGCCGCCGCGCGGCGCTCCTCGGGGGTGCGTTCGTCGACCGGCAGCGGCTTGCCCTCTTTCTCCGCCTTGGCGGCCTTCGCCGCCTGGGCGGCGTCCCACCGGGCGAGGCTCTTCTGGACGACACCCTCCATCAGCTCGCTCGCCCGCAGGTCGGCCGCGTCCTGGAACTCCCGCAGCCGGGCGAGCGCCTCGACGTCCTCCGGGCTCGCGGGGCCGCCCGTCTCCTCCGCCATGGCCAGCCCGACCGACGCGCTGCCGCCCACGGACACGGGACCGCTCTCTGGGCCGCTCTCATGGGCCACCGCGTCGGCCGCCGCGTGGGCGGCGGCTTCGAGCCCGGCGTGGCGGGTCGGCCGCGGGCCCGCGCCGCCGCGCTGCTGGATGACGTGGGCCAGCTCGTGGGCGAGCAGGTGCCTGCCGTCGGGGGTGTGCGGCGCGAACCTGCCGGGGCCGAAGACGATCTGCTCGCCCACGGTGTACGCGCGGGCGCCCAGCTGTCGCGCCGACTTCGCGGCCGGGCCGTCGGAGTGCACCCTGACCTGGCTGAGGTCCTGCCCGAACCGCTGCTCCATGCCCGTACGCGTCACCCGGTCCAGCGGCTCCCCCCGGCGCGCCAGTTGCCTGCGCGCGGCGTCCGGGACAGGTGCCGCGGCCCGCGCGGGGTCGGCGCGTCTGTCGTTGGCCGCCATAGTCACAGGCCGTGCGTGAGCGGCAGCGCGAACGACGTCCGCCAGCCGGTGACCCCGTCACCCTCGACGACGGCCAGCGGCGCGTAGTGGTAGGCCACGCCGTGCGGGCCGCGTCCCTGGGGGTGGTGCCAGATGACGTCGCCCAGCGTGCGCCGCGCGGGGAAGACCCAGTAGTCGCCCGTGCGGTAGCGGTGCGGGTGGCCGCGTTCGCCGGCGAGGAAGCGCACCTCGACGCCGCGTTCCAGCGGTATCCACCCGGCGTCCTTCCTGGCCGCCTGCGCCTCGGTCACCGGTACGGCCCCGTCGGGGGACTTGTCGGGCGGCGTGTGGTCCCAGCGCCGCAGGTACGGGTGACGGCGCCGGTCGGTCGCGGGCGGCGGCGCGTCCAAGGTCACGGTCGACAGCTCCACGTCCACGTCGACCACCTGGCGCAGCGGCGCCGCCGGGCGCGGCCAGCCCAGCTCGCGGCGCAGCGAGACCGCGTCGTCCACGGCCTCCACCCACTGGCCGATCTCCAGGGTGGTGTGCCGGTCGCGCCCCAGGCTGCTCACCTGGACCACGGGCCCGTCGCTCGCGAGGATCGGGTAGATCACCGAGCCGTTGTCGCGCGACCAGGCGAAGCTCGCCCCTTCCCGGGCCGTGCCTCCGTCGCGGATCTCCACCCGGTAGAGCTGGTTCTCCCCGGTGTACCCCGCGTCGGACGGCGCGGTGCACGGGTCGTCGTCGGCCTCGTGCGGGCGTGTGGCCCGTACCTGGAGCGCTCCCCGGTGCTCCGTCGACGCGGCGGCGGCGATCCAGTCGGCGACCCAGGTCTCCAGCGACACGTCGCCGGTCGGCACGGGCACGGCGCGCACCTGCCAGACCACCTGCGCCCGGCTGCTGGTGTCGGGGTGGTGCGGGCCGAGCGCGGGCTCGTGCAGCCTGGGGTCCTCCACCTCGGTGACGTGCCGCTCCCAGACCTTGAGGTACACCAGGTACCTGCCCTTGGGCAGCCTGTCGGCCCCCGCGACGTCCAGCACGGCGTGCGGCTGCTTGGCGTAGGTGGTCTCGGCCGGGTTCTCGACGCCGATGCCGGCCACGTAATAGCGGCCCGCCCCGATGGTGAAGTCGGCCGCGGCCGGGTTGCCGACGGCGAAGCCCAGCCTGGGCCCCGCCGGCCCCGCGTGGGGACCCATCAGGTCGGCCAGCGCGCCGCGCAGCTGGTGCAGCAGGATCGCGGTCTGCTCGTTGCGGTTGGCGTCCAGGCCGACCCTGCCTTGCAGGTCGAAGACGGCGGAGTAGCCGCGCTCCGGCGAGAAGGTGAGGTTGGAGAAGTCTCCGTGCACAGCGGGCTCCCTAGGTGGCGTTGATGACGGCGGCTTCGACGCCGAGGGGGACGAACCCGTCCAGGTGGTCGACGAGGTTGGCGAGTCGCCGCGCCTGGAACAGGTCGTGGAAGGCACCCATCTCGGCGCCGTCCTCCGCTCCTTCGCGGATGGCGTCGGCACAGGTGTCATGCAATTGGCAGTAGCCGGGCGTGCCGTACCTGACGCTGGTGAACCGGGGCCGCAGCCGGTTCTCCGAGTCGGGCGGGCACCGGTAGCGCGGCGGGCCGCCGTGGCAGGCGTACGAGAGGTAGGAGTAGCGGACGCAGCCGGTGTCCCGCCTGGCCACGTGCGCGCAGCCGGTGACGATGGTGTCCTCGGCGAGCCCGAGCAGGTAGGCCCGCACCTGGCCGAGCACGGTGCAGCGGCGCAGGGTCAGCTCGGCGTAGGCGTTCCTGGCGTCCACGCCCGTCACGGCGGCCAGCTCGTGGCCGGTCGCGTCGATGATCGAGTCGTCCGCCTCGACGACGAGCGGCTCGCCCGCGGTCTCGTCCTGGTCGACGAGGATCGTGCCGACGATCGACCGCTCGACGCGCAGGCGGGCGGTGGTGCGGCGCAGCTCGATCGACGGTTCCTCGCCGTGGCGGGGCTCGCAGCGATCGTCCAGTTCCCAGCCGGGCACGAGGGTGCAGTGCCTGATGGTCACCTCGCCCACCTGCCCGGTGATGTCGACGCTGCGGCCCGAGATCACGAGCCCGTCGAGGAGCAGGCGCGGGCGGCGGGCGGACGGCGGCGGGCAGTCGGCGGCGGTGCCCGGCGGCGGGGTCTTGGAGCGGGCCCGCACGCTGAGCGCGTCGAACCTGTTGGCCCGCTGGTTGAGCAGCCTGATGACCGGCCGCTGGTACGGCGCCGCCCGCAGCTCCAGCCGGTCGTCCAGGTCCAGCTCGACGCAGAGCGCCTCGGTGTAGTCGGCCGAGTCGACGATCTCCACGAGCACGTCGTGCAGGTCCGGGTCGGCCTCCTTGTCCTCCTGCCACTGCCGGAGCGCGGCGGTGATCGAGCCGAACCCGTCGCCGCCCACGACGTACCGGCGGCGGTCGCCGACGGGGGCGGTCGACCTGGCGTAGGCGCCGCCGCCCATGCGGTCGGCGAAGCCGTAGCACCAGCTCACCCACACCCCCTCCTCCGGCGCCTCGTCCGGCGGGAACGCGATCCTGCCCAGCACCGGGTCCACGACCACCTGTCCCGGCTGGGCCCGGTAGCGCCAGTCGCTCAGGTCGGCGCCGACGATCCGGTCGGCGGGCACGGGGTTGTCCAGGCTGTCGCGCCAGATCCGCAGGGCGCGCCCCGGGCCGTAGTACTCGGTCACGGCCGCGGCGAACTCCTCGCGCCCGATCGGCTGCGGCAGGTCGGCGGGTCCCGACAGGTGGGCGGCCCGCGGCCCCGTGCCCTGCGGGGCGAACAGCTGGGTGTCGATGCCCAGCACGTTGACCAGGTAGCGGCTGTAGCGCTGGTCGACGCAGAACGCCGGGGCCCGGGTGACGGGGAAGGACAGCAGCCGCCACACGTACAGCGCCAGGCTGGGGATGTTGGGCAGCCCTCTGGTCAGCTCGCTGTTGATCCGGCGCACGTCGGGCAGCCTGGGGGCGGTGTCGAAGGGCCCGCCGACGCGCTCGCAGGCGACGAGGTCACGCACGTCGAAGGTGGCCGGCCGGTCGGGCCGGAGGTGCCGCAGGTGCTGGCCGCGCACCAGCGTCCGGTACGTCTCCACGGCCCGCGCGGGCCACCGGGCGACGTCGAAGGCCAGCTGTTCCAGCGCGCCGGCGGTGCCCTTGCGGCGGCGCACGGCCACCGCGTCGGCCACCTCGGCGCGGGAGACGCCCTCCCTGTCGATGCCGACCAGCGCCGCGATGTACGGCACGACCCACTCGTCGCAGGTCTCGACGAACCAGTTCGCGTACCAGGTGTCGAGGTCGTCCTCGATGACGCGTACCTGCTCCTCGATGATGCGCAGCAGCGCCCGCAGCGGGTAGCCCCGTTCCTCGTCCCTGCTGCGGTGGATGGCGGGCAGCAGCGCGGCCAGCTCGTCGCGGGTCATCGGGCCACCTCCACGTGCAGGACGACGAACCCGTCCAGGCCAGGCGTGATCGTGACCAGCTCGGCGGGGTCGATGTGGACGCCGCCGGCCCGGGTCCTGGCCGGTCTGGCGGGTATCCGCGCGGCCACGCCGGTGACCGCAGCGGCGTCCGGGGCGGTCGTGCCGCGGGTGGCGCCCAGCCGTACGACGTCGGCGAACGCGACGCCGGGCACCCTCTGGAGCGCCGCGACGACCTCGGACAGGTGGACGCTGCGGCCGAGGGCACGCGCGTCGAACCCGAACGCCGATTCAAGGGCCGCGCGGGCCTGCGGTTCGACCAGGTCGGGGGCGCGGTCGGCGTCGATCCACACGTTCGCCTCCAGGACGACGTTCCACAGCGTGCGCGGGGCCGCGGCGACCGGCACGCCGGGGTCGCCGTGGCGGCGGCAGGCCGCGAGCAGGCTGCGCAGCAGGTCGGAGTCCGGCTCGATCGGCGCGTCGTCCACGCCCGCGACCGTCAGGTGGACCAGCTCCCTGCCGCCCGCGATCAGGCGGGCCGCCACGGCCTTGCCGACGCCCGCGCGGGCCAGCGTGAAGTCCGCGTAGTCGCGCAGGCCCACCAGCCGGTCCATGGCCAGCGTCGGCAGCGGCGCCCGGTCGCGCAGCGCCGGGTCCGCGTCCTGGTCGGTGCCGCCGCTCGCGCGCAGCGGGTTGGTCACGGCGCTGACGCCCAGCGGCTTGGTCTGCAGCTGGCTGAGCTGCCCGGCCCGCACGTTGCCCGCCCGGCCGATGCCCACGCGGTAGGTGAAGGCCACGTTGCCGGTGCCGGTGGGCAGCCGCGACCCGCGCCGGCCGTCGCCGAACTCGACGGTCGCGCCGCCCGCCGCGTCCACGCTCACCTGGTAGGCCCGCTCGTCCGGCCCCGCCCAGGCCAGCTCGGGGACCTCGTGCCAGGCGATCCCGCCGACCCTGACGGTCAGCTCCGCCTGCGCGCCGTCGGCGTCGGGGGTGGCGACGTACGTCAGCGGCTGCTGGCCGAGCGTGAAGCGCTGGCCGGCCGTGCCGGCGTCGCCGCTGCCCGCCGCGGGTTCGAGCTTGGTCTCGCCGTTCGTGGCGCGTACGACGTTGCCCCAGACGGTGACGGTGGAGCGGCGGTAGCTGCCGCGCAGCGGGGCCGCGAGATCCAGCACGGTGTGGTCCGGCACAGTGCCCGACGACGGGACCCGCCGGGTGCCGACGACCCGCGCGACCTCGCCGCTCGGCGCGGTGAGCGGGCCCGCGTCCTGCGGCATCCCGGACACGAGAATCGTCCGGCCGGTGGGCAGGTCCTGGATCACCACGCCGAGGTCGATCGAGCCGCCCTCGACGGGTTCCGTGATCGGCTCGTCGGCCAGGGCGAGGGGCTCGGCCTGGACGTAGAAGGTGTAGCCGCGCAGCTCGGAGAGGGAGCGGCCGGCGTCGCCGTGCTGCTCGGGGAACCAGGGCGCCGCCAGCACGAGCGCGGTCACCCTGCCGGAGATGCCGTAGCGGGCCAGGCCCAGCGTGCGGACCTCCCTCACGAGGTTGACGTTCACGAGGCCGTCGCCGGAGACCACCACGATCCAGCTGCCGGGGAGGATGCGCGGGTAGTCGGCGTCGAGCGGGAGCAGGGTGCGCGGGCCCGCGTCGGAGTCGTACAGGCTCTCGTCGAGCTCCCAGTCGGGGTCGTCCGCGGCGACCTCGCCGATCACGCCGCCGGACGACGCCGGCGGGAGCGGGGCCGCCGCGCCGAACGTGGCGGCCTTGGCCCGCAGGACCTCCAGCCGGACGAACTGCGCCTCCTCCTCGTCGCCCTCGGCCAGGCCGAGCGGCGGCGACTG
The DNA here is from genome assembly GCF_044460125.1 of Nonomuraea sp. NPDC050153. Classification (NCBI taxonomy): domain Bacteria; kingdom Bacillati; phylum Actinomycetota; class Actinomycetes; order Streptosporangiales; family Streptosporangiaceae; genus Nonomuraea; species Nonomuraea sp. NPDC050153. Next base: position 84,175 of record NZ_JBITJQ010000024.1, on the reverse strand, counting down.
CAGCCGGACGGCGGTCACCTGCGCGTCCAGGTCGGTCTCCGCCGACTCCACGATCCTCAGCAGGGGCGACCCGTCGGTGAAGTGGAAGAGCAGGCGGTCGTTGGGCGCGAGCCCGGTCGCGACCCCTTCGACGTGCACCACCCGCAAGGAGGCCGCCCGGCAGCGGGTCAGGCGCGTCGGGCGGCGCAACCGGGGCGCCAGCGCGCCCCACGACGAGCGGGCCACCAGCTCCCCGGCCGTCTCGAAGATCTGCGGCTTGGCGCCGGGGTCGGGCACGCTCTGGACCCTGGCGCCCGCGGGCACCCGCACGGGCGGGTCGGCGGGGTCGGGGTCGAGGGTGTAGGCCAGCCAGGCACTGGCCGCCAGGCCGGGCCGGGGCCGGTAGCCGACGAGCCTGGCCAGCTCCACCAGCGACCGGCGTTCCTTGGCGGTCGTCAGGTAGCCCTCGTCGGCGATGCGTTCCTGGTAGAAGGTCAGGACGTCGCCGACGCACGCCCACGCGTCCAGCAGCGCCAGCGCGGGGTCGTCGGGGGCGCGCGTGGTCAGCCTGGCCAGCTCGGGATGGTCGGCCGAGGCCAGTCGCCCGATCATCCTGGCCAGGAACGCCGCCCGGGTGCCCACGCGGACGCTCAGGCTCGACCGCCCCGGCGGGTTGGCCGTCGGAAGCGGGGTCCCCGCTGTGCACCGCCCGCAGCATCCCGCCGCTTCACCGCAGCTCATACCGGCTCACCGCCCTCCCACGAGATCCAGCGTCAGCGTCCCGGCCGAGGGGATCTCCAGCGGGCCGAACGCGAGCGCGCCGCCCGCGGGCACGGGCGGCCCGGTGGAGACCGTGCGGGCCAGCCGGACGACGCTCGCCGACACCACTCCCGGCACGGCCATGGCCTCGGCCAGGATCCGGCTCACGTACAGGCCGGTGCCGAAGGTGAGGCGGTCGGGATCGAACATGCCGCCCGGGGCGTCGCCGAGCCTGGCCCGCAGCGCGACGGTGGCGGCCGAGCGGGACGCGGTCACCGCCAGGCAGACGCGCAGCCCGAGGTCGACCGCGACCTGCCGGGGCGGGTCGGCCCGCAGGTCGTGCCCGATCCGCCGGACCTGCTCCAGCCTGGTGCGCGCCGCTTCCAGGGAGAACTCCTCGCCGCAGCGGCCCCGCAGGGGGTCGATCGCCACGTCGGCCTCGTACCAGCCGCCGGTCCAGGCCAGGTCGGTGGCCGCGCTCTGGACTCCCGGCTGGGCCGCGGCGATCGTGGCGTAGTCCTCGGCCGTGACCGCCCGCACCAGGCGGTGCCGGTAGGCGGTGGGGCCGAGCAGGCGGGCGTCGGCGACCGGTTCGGGGTCGATGCCGCCCGTGGCGGCCAGCGGGTTGCGCACGCCCGTCACGGGCACCGCGATCGGGCGCGCGGCCACCAGGTGGGCGACCGCCTCGGGGCCGACGTTGCCCGCCGTCCCGTTGCCGATCCGCATCCGCAGGTCGAAGTGCTGGCCGGGGCGGACCCCGCGGCCGTACGTGCCGTCGCCGAAACGCAGGTGCGAGCGCCCCTCGTCGTCCACCTCGACGACGACGTGCGGGTCCTCGGGGCCGCTGCCGATCAGGTCGGCCCGCACCGTCCACGTCACGCCGTCGGAGGTGAGCCACAGCTGGGCCGGCGCAGTGCGCGGGTCCTGGGTGAGCGCGGCCGAGGCGGGACCGGCGGCGACCGGCCCGTCGGGGTCGAGCTCCGCGCCGGCGCCCCAGGTGGCGGCCACCTCGGCCGCGTCGTCGGCGTCCAGCGGCAGGCCGAGGCGGGCCTGGGCGGTGAGCCTGGCCAGCCGGGCGACCTGGCGCGGTCGCGGTGCGGAGCCGGTGGGGATGCCGGCCAGCGTCAGGGCCTGGCCCGCCGCGACGGTCTCGGGAGCGGGGTAGGGCGCCCGGCGGGTGAGGGGCGCGAGCGGCAGCTCGGGCTCGAACCGCACCCGTACGGGGTCGCGCCCGGGACGCCCGAGCCCCTCGCAGCGCACGGGGCCGAGCTCCCCTCCGGGCACGGTCAGCCTGCCCGTCCCGGTGGCGCCGTGGTCGACGAGGACCACGTTCCCCCTGGCCACGCTCACGTCCTCGAACAGGCAGCACTCCTCGCCGCCGATGGAGGCCAGACACAGGTCGAACGTGAGCGCGTCGGCGCACGCCCAGCTCACCCGCAGCAACGGCTGGTCGTACACGGGATCGTCGAGCTCCTCGACCTCGGTCAGCCGTACGGCCTGCCGGTGGGTGACGTCCGCGTCGCCCGGCACCCCGGTCAGCGGGCCGCGCACCTCCTCGAAGATCACCACGTCTCCGGGGCACAGGCCGAGCAGCCGCTCCGACCGCTCCTCGTCGCACCAGCCGTCCACCAGCGTCGCGGTCGTCGCGCCGCGCGGCAGGCAGCACTCCTCGCCGCCCCAGGTCCACAGCCGGATGCGGTTGCGGGCGGGGCTGACGGGCACGTCGTGCTTCAGCACGGGTTCGTACACCTGGTAGCCGCCGCCGGGCGCGCGGCGGCGCAGCTCGCCCTCCGAGACCATCGGGCGGCCGTCGAGCGCCGGGACCGCCGTCACGAACCGGTAGGTGCCCGCGTACAGGACGCCGGGCTCCTCGACCTCCAGGTGCACCCAGGTGCGCGCGTTGCAGCCGTCGTGCAGCCGGTAGTCGACCAGCCGCAGGTGCCGCCGCACCGACGTGCGCAGCCGGGCCGTGTTCAGGTACGCCTCCGTGGCCACCGCGTCCTGGCGGTAGGAGAGCTGGTCGCCGACGTAGGCGAGCAGCTCGACGAGCGTGACGCCCAGGTCGGGGATCTGCCGGTCGGTCCAGGAAGGGGAGGTCAGCGCGAGCCGGTCCAGGATGAGCCGCCGGAAACTCGCGTAGTCCTTGGCCAGGTAGTCGATGACCGCGCGGTCCTCCTCGCCCGGCGGGCAGGAGGCCGTCGCGCCGCAGTCGCTCTCCTCGCCGCAGTCGCCGGTGAAGGTGAAGGCCGCCCGGGCGTACCGGGGGTCGAGCTCGTCGACCCCGGTCAGCGCCACCTCGTACGGCGAGCGGTCCCCGAGCCGGTCGAGGTGGACGACCAGCTCGTCGTAGCGACCGGCCGGGCGCGAGGCGACCACCTCGACGTGGACGGCCCGCACCACGCGTCCAGGCCCGGTGATGGCGACGTCGTCCGCCTCCGGCGCGGGCACGGGCGCCTTGCCGAACAGCAGCAGCCGCAGCGTGCGCGCCTCGTTGTCGACCTGCACGCCCGCGATGCCGCCCCAGCCGCAGGCGCGGTCCCGCTCCCGCCGCTCGCGGGGCGGGCAGCCCTCGTCGGCCGTCATGGCCCGGTCCTCCGTTCGACGGTGACCGAGTTGAGCTCCCCGGTCAGCAGCAGCACGTACGCCACCGACACCAGCAGCGCCCCCTCCTCCGCCCGCACGTCGACGCGCTCGATTCGCAGATCGTCGGGCAGCCACTGCTGCAGGGCGGCCTGAAGGGTGTACTCCACGGCCCCGGCCAGCTCGGGGCTGTTGGGGGCGAAGACCAGCCGCAGGACGCCGGTGCCGAAGTCGGGCCGGTTGACCCGCTCCCCCGGGATCGTGAACAGCAACTGCTCGACCATGTCGCGCACGTGGTCCTCGTCCGTGGTGGCGGCCGACCTGCCGTGGGCGTCGACGTGGAAGGGGAAGTCCAGGTGGGTGCTCATGATCCCGCCGCCCTGAGCTGCGTCGAGGTGATGATCGGCGTGCCCTGGGGGGCCTTGGCCGCCGACTGGCTGACGCCCGCGCCGGGGCCTGACGGCTCCAGCACGACCGGCTTGCCGAGCACGAAGACCCGGCTGGACGCGGCCAGGGCGAAGTCGACGGTGACGCAGGGGCTCGGCGGGGTCGCCCCCGACAGCGAGCAGCCCGCGACCGCGACCAGGTCGGCGACGGTCACCACCGGGGCGCCGCCGGCCAGCACCACGGTCTGGCCGGGGGTGATCGTGGCCTTGCCCTGGTGCATGCAGGTCACCTGCGAGGCGACGGTCAGGAGGAAACCCGGCATCGTCGGCACCCCTCTCAGGCCGGCTTCACGACGAGCGCGCCGTTGTTGATGTTGACGAGCCCGACGAGGTTGATGGCCGGCGCGGTGATGGTCACGCCCGAGGTGTCGACCGTGATGGCCGCCGACTGGGACTGGAGCAGCACGCCGCTGCCCTTCATCGGGGCCACCGGGGTGTCGGACAGGGCGATCTTGCTCTTGCCGATGGTCTCGATCAGGAGCGCGGGCGCCTTGGGGGTCAGCAGCTTGGCGGTCGCGGGCGGCTCGGCCGCGCTGCCCCAGAAGAACCCCACCCAGATGGGGTGATCGGGGTTGCCCTGCTCGAACTCCACCCAGACCCCGGCGCCCGGCGGCGGCACGGCGAAGACGCCCATCTGCAGCCCGGCCAGCGGCACGCACGGCATCGCCCACGACGACGGCAGCAGGCCGAGGACGTCGGGCACGCTGACCAGCAGCCGCCCCTTGCCGAGGGGGTCGTAGTTGTCCAGCACCGCGCCCCGGTACTTGCCGTAGAAGCGTTTGGTGCCCGGCGGCTCGGCGTCCTCGCGCTCGGCGGGGCCGAAGAAGCCGGGGGACTCGACGTACCCGAGCTCGTCCATGTTCATGGCGGGTCCTTAGGACAGGGGGCCTTGTGGCAGGGGCAGGAACGCGTTGCGGGTCAGGGTGAACTGCTGGGTGTATCCGCCGCGCTTGATGTCGTGGGTGACGCTCTTGACGAAGTACGTGCCGTCGTAGCCGAGGCTCGCGCCGCGCACGGTGACGGGACGGCGGGCACGCAGCGGCCGGCCGTAGCGCAGCACGTCGAGCGTGCCCTGCCCGCTGACGACCTCGTAGCCGTCGGCGGCCCTGGCCAGCGCGACCCCCGCGGCCTGCAGGGGGGACAGCTTGGCCAGACCCCTGATCACCGACGCCTTCAGCGGCAGCGGCTTGCGGGCGCCCATCGGCGGGTTCACCGGGGTGACGTCCGGGATCGGGATGGGGATGGGGAACTTGGTGACAGGCTCCTGGATCAGCGCCACGTACTGCGTCGCGGAGAACCCGTCGAACGTGAACGTCAGCGTCTCGACGTTCGTGGTCGCGTCGGCGTTGGCCCACAGGGTGGGCTGCGGCGATCCGGCCTTGACCAGCGGGCCCCAGTACGCGAAGTTGACGCCGGGGACCGGCCCCGGCTCGACGTAGAAGTGGTAGCCGACCTGCGCCGCGAGCGCCTTGACGTAGGCCAGGTCGGTGCCCTGCTGGGCGGGAACGGACTCCAGCGGGTTCGGGGTGATCAGCTTGACGCTCGGCACGATCTTCGGGACGAGCCCGTACATCGGATATTTGGCGCAGATCAGCGCGACCCGCGCCTCCGGCGGCAGGCCCACGTACGGCACGCCGGTGAAGTCGATCACGTCCATCATCCGGGAGACGTCCTCGCCGGTGAGCGTGAGCCGCGCCTGGCCGGGTTCGGCGGACGGCGTCACCTCGTGCCGGGTGACGACGCCGTCCATCAGCACGGTGGCCTGGCCCCTGATCGTCACGACGATCTGCGCCCTGGCCGGCGGGTCGAGCGCCCCCGAGGGCAGCAGCTCGCGGTAGAGCAGCGACCGCTTGCCCATGCCGAACGACAGCCGGAACCCGCCCGGCTGCCCCACGCCCTCGCTCACCTGCACCGACAGCAGCGCATCCGCGACCTCGCGCGGCACCTGCTCGGCCAGCACCGCGCCGAGCCTGAGCGACACCAGCATCTCAGAAGCCATGCGGGCTCCCGGTGGTCGCGGTGGGCAGCGCGACCTCCAGCCGCCGTCCCGGGCGGGCGGTGAGGTCGGCGGGGTCGAGCACCGGGTTGGCGTCCGCGATCTGCCAGAAGCGCTCGGGGTCGTCGAGGTGCAGCGCGGCGATCCGGTCCAGCCGGTCGCCGTCGCGCACCACGTGCACGGCGATCACCGTGAGCGTGCGCCGGTCCGGCAGGAACCTGCGGCGGACGTACGGGATCGGCTCCCCGTCCTCCGGCCGGTGGATCGCGATCTCGATCCCGTGGTAGCGGCTGGTCGCGGTGAACATCAGGTGCCTCCTGGCGGGCCGTCGAGTCCGAGGGCGCGCAGCTGGTCGGACGGGTGCAGCGCGGCGAGCTGCTCGCGGCGCCGCTGGTGGCCGATGAACAGGCCGCTCCCCCGGTGGGTGAACCCCAGGTCGTCGACGGTGAGGATGCGCAGCGACAGCGACACCTTGGCCCTGATCGGGTTGAGGTTGGAGTCGAAGGCCTCCTCCGTGACGGTGAACTCGGTGAGCCTGACCGGCACCACCCGGTCGCGGCTCCACACGAAGACCGTCAGCGGCGACTCGGCGGGGACGATCTCGAACGCGCCGCCCCGGGCCGCCTCGTCCTGCGCGAGCAGGGCGCCGGCCGTCGGGTTCACCAGCAGGTCCAGCGTGGCGAGGACGGGCAGCAGGCCGTGCGCGGCGACGGCGTCGTTGCCCGGTGCGAAGGGGTCTTCGAGCTGCATCGTCGCGTCGAGTTCCGCTTCGAGCCTGATGGTCTCGTGCGCGGGCCCGCGCAGCCGCAGCGCCTCGCTGCGATCACCGGGCTCGGCGCCCACGCCCTGGGGCTGGAGCGTGCGGGTGATGGTGTCCGGGTTGTACTGCAGGGTGATGACCCTGAGCACCGTGCCGTCGGCGGGATCGAGCAGGACGAGCCCGCCCCTCGGCACCACGGGCGTCCCCGGTGCGAACTGCGCGCTCACCGCTGACCGCCTTCCGCCGTTCCGTGGATCCCGGCGACGACGGCCCGCGCCAGCCCGGGAGTGGAGCCGTCGGCGGCGTCCACGCTCATGCGCCGCCGCCGCGCCGGCTTCGGGGCGGGCTGCGCGGGTCCGCCGGCCAGGTCCCGCCGTACGGCCTCGGCCAGGGCGTCGATGAGCTCCTGCCGGGAGGGTCCCGCCGAGTCCAGCACGACTCTGTCGATGTGCAGCACGACGCGCGTCACCGGCCCACCCGCTCGGGGTGCGGGACCGTCAGCGGCAGGCCCAGTTTGCGGAACTCCGTGCGCGCCGCGGTGAGCACCGCCGCGGTGTCGACGGGCGCGCCGGCGTCCGCGGCGAGGAACGCGGCGCCGAGCGCGATCGCCTGTACGGCGGCGCCCGTGACCGGCAGGTCCACGAGCGCGTCGAGATCGAGGTCGCCGAGCGGCACGCCCGTGGGGAAGGCGGCCGACCACAGCCGCCTGCGCTCCTCCAGCGCCGGCAGCGGGAAGTCGACGACGAACCGCAGCCGCCGCAGGAAGGCCGGGTCCAGCGCGGCGCGCAGGTTGGTGGCCAGCACCGCCACCCCCTCGTAGGCCTCCATCCGCTGGAGCAGGTAGCTGACCTCGATGTTGGCGTAGCGGTCGTGGCTGTCACGCACCTCGCTGCGCCGCCCGAACAGCGCGTCGGCCTCGTCGAACAGCAGCAGCGCGCCGCCGTCCTCCGCCGCGTCGAAGACCCGGCGCAGGTTCTTCTCGGTCTCGCCGATGTACTTGTTGACCACGGCCGACAGGTCGACGCGGTAGAGGTCCTGGCCGAGTTCGTGGGCGAGCACCTCGGCGGCGAAGGTCTTGCCCGTCCCGCTGGGGCCGCTGAACAGCGCGGTGACCCCGTTGCCGCGGGCCCTGCGCTCCCCGTACCCCCAGGCGGACATGACCGTGGCGCGGTGGCGCACCTGCGCGACGAGCCCGCGCAGCTGATCCGTCTGCTCCGCGGGCAGCACCAGGTCGTCCCACCTGGCCTGCGGCACGGTCCGCCGGGCCAGGGCCTCCAGCCTCGGCCTGGCCGAGGCGCGGCAGGCCGCCCACAGGCGCGCCCGCCCGTCGGGGGCGTCGAGCACGGGCCGCAGGGCGGTGGCGATGCGGTGGACGGCGGGCACGCTCAGCCGGAACTGGCCGGCCAGCGCGCGCGGCGCGCCCTCCAGGGGCAGCCCGGTCGCGGCCGCCCACAGCTCGGCCTGCTCGGCGAGGGTCGGCCGGGTGACGTCGACCACGGAGGTGGCCCGGTCGGTGACCGGCCACACCTCGCGCGTGGCCAGCAGCACGAGCCCGCCGACCTGGGACAGGAAGCGCCGCAGCGCGGCGGCCGTGGCGGGGTCGCCCAGGTCGGCGTCCACGGCGTCGAGCAGCAGGGCCATCGGCAGCAGCAGGCTCTCGCGCTGCCAGAGCCTGGCCACCAGGTCCTGGTCCGCCCCCGCCGCCACGAGCGCGCCGACCGGCAGGTGGTACAGCTCGCGGTTGAGCAGCGCCATGGCCCGTACGGCGACCAGTTCGCAGCTCGGTTCGTCGCCGCCGAGCAGCTGGATCACCGGGAGCCGCCCGTCGGGCGTGCCGGTCAACGCCGCGCCGACCAGGGCATCCGCCGCGGCCTGCGACGAGACGGGCAGGCCGAGGCCCGGCGCCGGGTCGGGGCGGTGCTCGACCAGCCCCGTCAGCCGTTCGTCGAGCCGGTTGAGCCCTCTGATCAGGTCGACGATCCGGTCGTCGGCCCGGAGCGGCACTGCGGCCAGCGGCCGGGCTCCCGCGCCCACGGGCTCCACCAGCCGCCAGAACCGCAGGCCGCGTTCGGGCGAGAGCACGTCCCAGCGGGCGTCGTCGAACAGGCGCAGGGCCAGGGCGAAGGTGGGCTCGGGGTCTCCCTGGGCAGCGGCGATCAGCGCGCTGGTGCCGGGGTCGATCGCGGGCGCGGCGCACAGCAGGAGCACGTCCCGTTCGAAGTCGCTCAGGCCCAGGCGCTCCGCGATCTGCACCAAGGCGGGCGCCCCGAGGTCCGCCATCGCTCGCGCCGCGGCCTCCCGAGCCGCCGCCGACGCCTCCCGCACCGCCGCCTGCGCCGCGCCCCTTCGCGCGTCCGTCGTCGCCTGCGCCGCGCTCTTCCACGCGTCCGGCGCCGCGGCGTCTCTCGCCGCCGGGCCGCCGGTGGGAGGTGCTTCGGCGGCGCGGTCGCGGGATCTGCGCCACCCCCTCCTCGATCCGGACGACTTCGCCCCGGACGACTCCGCGGCAGGGGTGGGCGGAGGGCTCGGGGGCTGGAGGGCGGTGAGGCGGGCGGCCAGCCAGGCCAGGGACGCCTTCAGGTACGCGCCGTTGGCCTGCTCCCAGGCGAGGGCGTCGGTCACGGGATCACCACCTCCGCCGTGGGGCCGGTCTTGAAGGCGCCGGTGGTGCGGTCCACGATGTCGGTGTCGACGCCGTCCACGCGGACGCGGACCTTGTGGGTGCCCGGCGGGATCGCGGCGGTGACCGCAAGCGTGCCGGTGCCGGCGCTCAGCAGGGGCACCGGCAGGTGCAGGCCGCCCACGAGGACGGCCGCCTGCTGGCCGACCAGCACCGGATGGGCGACGGTGGCGGTCACCGTGGTCCTGAGCGGGTTGCCGCCTGCCGGGGCGGCGGCGAGGGCCACGATCTCGGGGGCGACCGCCAGGGGGACCTCGTTGGTGGGCGCCCCACCGGACGCGGGCGTCAGGGAGATCGCCCACGGCCCCGCGGGCAGCCCCGCGGCGGGCAGCGCGACCGCGACCTCGGCGGCGCCCGGAGCGGGGATCCGGACCTCGGCCGTGGCCGGCACCCGCAGGTGACGCAGGTGGGCCACGACGGCGCCCGCGGGGAGGTTGCGGACGGTCAGCGTGACGGTCTCGCCGGGCAGCGCCCCCGGGCTGCCCGGCACGCCGTAGCGGATGCCGGTGATCGCGGGGAAGGGCGAGGCGGCGTCCGGCTGGGCGACCGGGGACCGGCCGTCGAGGCCGCGCTTCAGCACGGGCAGCGGCGCGGCGCCGGGCGCGGGGTTGTCGATGAGCACCGTCGAGACCTGGTACGACGCCGAGACCCGGTACGGCGTGGCGAACGCGGTCCACATCTTGGCGATGTCGTCCTGGCTCAGCGACTCGAAGCTGACCTTCACGCGTTCGAGCTGCAGGTGCAGGTCGCTGCCGGCCAGCGGGATCGCCGTGGCGGCCCGGATCTCCTCGCCCGGCAGGATCGGGCTGTCGTGCAGCGCCAGCATCGCGGCGCCCAGCAACTGGTGGGCGGTGCCCTCGTCGTTGCTGTAGGCGGCCAGCAGGTAGTGCAGCACCAGCGGGAGCAGCGGCCCGGGCGACTCCCCGGGCGGTGTGCCCGGCGGGTCGGCGTTGCGGAAGGAGGGGTGCATGTCGGTGCGGTACAGGAACAGGTTCACGTGGTCGCCGTTGACCTCGTCCGGCGCGCGGTCCGGCGGCACGATCGTCACCTGCGGCCCGCCGAGCCGGTTGAAGATCCTGGCGCGCAGCGCGGCGGTCACGGCGGCGATGGCAAGGGAATTGCTCACGCGCCCTCCTTCGTCGGCCGCATGAGCAACAGTTGGCTGTGTTCGATTGGTCGCTCGCTTCGCTCGCTCATGCCAGCTCTCCCCTGCTCCGCCTGCGCAGGTACGCCTGGAGCACCGAGGTGTGGTCCTTGCGCGGCGGCTTGGCCTGCGGGGCGGCCGGGGTCTGCGGGGCGCGTACTTCGAGCCGCCCGATCGAGATCTCGACCACCGGGGGCGCGGGGGCGTCCTGCGCGGCCTGGCCACGCGGAGTCCGCGCAGGCGCGGCGAGCACGGGAGCCGCCGGGACCCGCAGCAGCGGTGTGCCCGCGACGGCGCGCCCGGCCTCGGCGACGGCGGGGAGCGGGAGGTCGGGCTTGCTCGCGAGGACCTGCGGCGGGGCGGCGGCGCGGCGCTCGGCGGGCGAGGTCCGGACCGCCGCGACGGCGGGATGCCCCGGCGCGCCGGCCCGGGTCACGGGCGGCGGCTCGGCCGGTGGAACGCTGTCGGCCGCTCCGGGGGCGCGCGGGGAGCGTTCCCTCTCGATCCCAGGCTCCTCGTACACCGCAGTCTCCTCCGCCACCGGCCGCCGGAGCGCCTGCTGCCTGGTCACGGGGAGTCCGGGCGGCCGGGCGGCAGCGGGGTGGTCCGGCGCGTCGAAGAAGGCGGGCGGCTCGGCCTGGGCGCGGCTCGCCGGCGCGTGGTCCTCGAACAGCGCGGCCGGGCGGGGGCGGATGCCGGTCACCGGTTCGCGGCTGCGGGTGATCAGCCGCTGGACCAGGCCGCTCATGATCTCACCAGCCCCAGGTAGCACTGCCGCCGCCAGGCGCTCAGCGCGAGAACCTGCGGTTCGGTCCAGCCGTAGGCGGCGGCCAGGTCGTGCACCTCCAGCAGGGTCCTGCGGCACCAGCCGTCCAGCTCCGTCCACAGGTAGCTGACGATGTCGAAGGACTCCGCCCACTCCCGGCCGCAGTCGGGGCACGACAGGCACAGCTCGACGTCCAGCAACGGGTCGGCGGCGGCCCAGGTCGCGGCCGTCTCCTCGGGGTCCGCTCCGGAGCAGCGGCCGACGAGGGCTTCGCACGGGTCCCGATCGGACAGCGCGGCGGCGACGTCGGCGCTGGTGGGCAGCCGGCACGGCGCCGAGGACGGCGGGTCGAGCAGTTGCTCCTGGTCGAAGGAGACCTCCACGTCCGTGCCGCACTCCGGGCACGTGGACACGCCGTCCAGGCTGGAGCCGAACAGCGCGGCGCGCAGCTCGAACAGGGCCCGGTCGCGCTGCCCGATGGTCAGGCGGGCCAGCTCGCCCGGGGAGCGGCCCGTACCGGCCGCGAGCAGGGCGAGGCCCCGCTCCAGCGGCGTGCGGTCCCAGCCCGCCTCCCACGCGTCGAGCAGCTCAGCAGCACCGGCCACCACTGTCACCGGACCGCTCCTCAGGAGTCCTGCTCGGTGGGCTCGGTGACGCTCAGGTCGCGCACCCATCCCTCGTTCTCCAGCTTCAGGTGCTGGATCGCGATGGCGTTGGCGTTGGCGTCGAGGTCGGGCAGCGCCTGGAACTCCGACACCCAGCAGCGGAAGACCTGGTACGCCAGCACCTTCTGGCCCGCCTCGTTGTAGACCTCGATGACGAGGTCCTTCCTGAAGGAGGCCAGCGCCACCTCGCGGTCCCGCTGGTCGGGGCCCGCCTGGGCGTTGGCGTAGTTCCACACCTTGTTGGCCCACAGCTCGAACTCGGGGTCGTGGGTGACGCCGCGCTCCAGCGTGATCGGCTCGTACTTGGTGCGGCCCGGCGACTTGCGCGAGCTGGAGTGGTCGCCGCCGTCGCGGTGCTCGACCACCTCCGTGGTCCGGCGCAGGGCGCTGACCTTGCTGATCCCGGCGACGTACTTGTTGTCCCACTTCACCCGGAACTTGAAGTTCTTGTACGGGTCCAGGCGAGTGGTGTTGACGGAGAACTGAACCATGTCGCTCCTAGGGACTGGCCGATCGTCAGGCGTCGGGACGCTTCTGCTGGATCCGGATGCGCACGAACTCGGCGGGTTTCAGCGGCTGGAAGCCGACGTCCACGTTGACGACGCCGACGTCGATGTCGGCCTGCGGGTTGTTCTCCCTGTCGCACTTGACGAAGTACGCCTCCCGGGCGGTCCTGCCCTGGAAGGCGCCCTGACGGAACAGGCCGTCCATGAAGGCGCCGACGTTCAGCCGGATGGAGGCCCACAGCGGCTCGTCGTTGGGCTCGAACACCACCCACTTGGTGGCGCGGAACAGCGTCTCCTCGATGAACAGGGCGAGCCGGCGGACCGGGACGTACTTCCACGGGTCGCCCACCTCGTCGTTGCCCCGGCAGGTCCGCGTCCCCCACAGCACGTGCGAGTAGACGGGGAACGTGCGCAGGCAGTTGACGCCCAGCGGGTTGAGGCCGCCGTTCTCGGCGTCGGTGAGCGTCACGGTCGCCGAACGCACGCCCGCCAGCGCCGCGTCCACCCCCGCCGGCGCCTTCCACACCCCGCGCAGCGTGTCGGTACGGGCGAACACCCCGGCCACGGTGCCGATGGGCCCCACGGTCAGGTCGGGGCCGCCCTCCGGGTCGGAGATCGTGAGACGAGGGAAGAAGACGGCCGCGTTGCGCCCGGCGACGCCGGTCACCGGCAGCCCCGCGCCCGCGCCCGACGTCGCGGCGGCGACGCTGGTCCAGGCGAAGGGCGGGTCGAGCAGCAACATCGCCCTGCGGTCCACGCACAGCCTGGCCGCCGCGTCGATCACCGGCGCCCATCGGGCGTCCCGGTCGTCGGGGGACCCGGAGGCGGGGGCCGCGAGCTGCGGCGGGATCACCAGCAGGTTGAAGATCGGCACGTCGAGCAGGGCCTGCATGCCGGTGCGCCGGACCGGGTCACCGATCACGTCGGTGGTGTTGAGCGTCACGTCGGCCGCCGCGGTGACGGCCTTGTCCCCTTCGGGCGGCCGCCTGTCGACCGGGCTGCCGGCGGCCGGCCCGACCAGCCTGGAGGTCTCCAGCGCCCGGTCCAGCCACCTGCCGCGCAGGGCCGGGTCGATGGAGATCTCGTACGTCTCGGTCGCCTTGCCGGAGACCTTGATCGTCAGGGTGTAGCGCTTGTTGTCGGCGGGGTCGTGCTTGACGGTCGCCGTCAGCGTGTTGCCTGCCGTGCCCGTGGCCCTGGCCTGCAGCTTGATGTTGTCGCCGAGGTCGATGGTGGCGTACTGGACGTCGGCGCCGACCCGTACGACGATCGCCTTGGCGCCGCCGTTGAGGAAGAACTGGTAGACCGCGTAACTCAGCTCGCTGCCGGTCCACAGCCCGCCGAAGGTGCTGTCGTAGTCGGACCAGCTGTTGACCGTCGTCGGGGTGCGCGGTCCCTCCAGCGCCAGGCCGACGAACGCCGCCACGGACGTGTCGACGCCGACGATCGGCCGGACCGCGCTCTCGATCTCCTCAAGGTAGACACCGGGATAGGTGAATCTCGTCGCCATCGGCCTTCCTCGTCCCGTAGCCGCAGAGCCTCTGCCGGTAGTGTCGGGCCCGGCCATAACCCGGCCGTCACCCCGCCATCACTGCGCCGTCACCCCGGCCTTGGAGACGCGTTTCCCCCGGGCCTGAGGTGCACGAGCAGGACCGGCGGACTCCGCCTTTCCGCGCGGCCGGTCGCGGCGACGTCGGGGAGGGCGTCACCTCGCCGGGCTCAGGTGCGGAGGGTGCCGGCGTCCTCGCCCGCCTTGTACGTCTTCGACGCCAGGTGAAGCCGGTTCTCCTGCTCCCGGAGCGCGGCCGCGAGCAGTTCGAGCCCCCGGCCGATGCTCTCCAACCGCTGGCCGTGGGCCTGCCAGTACGCGCGGCCGTAGTCGTCGTCGCCGAGGGAGGCGCGGGCCTCGCTCGACGCCGCCTCGGACCGGGTGTGGACGTCGGACACGTCACCGGCCATGCCGTCCGCCACGCTCGCCAGCCGGTGCAGCTGGCTCTTGCTGTAGACGACGCCGTCGAACCCCACGGCTGGCGAGCCTAGCGGGCACGCGGGGACATTGGCACTTCATGTCGATATTTACGAAAAATCGGGCGAGAATGGTGCTGCTGTGATCTTTGATGCTTGTGTGGCCGGATGTGAGGGACACAGATGACGATGGACGAGCCCTGGCGGCTGTTGGAGCAGCTCGTCCAGGAGGTCAACCAGCAGACCGAACAGCTCAAGCAGATGCAGGAGAAGGTGCGGGAGCTGGCGGCGACGGCCAGGTCCAAGGACGGCATGGTGACCGTGACCGTCGGCCCCCGTGGCGAGGTGCGGACCATCGAGTTCGACCCGCGGGTCTACCGCAAGCTGTCCCCGTCGGAGCTGTCCGCCTCGATCGTCGAGCAGATCGGGCGGGCGACCAGACAGGTGTCCGCCGAGATGAAGGAGCTGATGGAGCCCTTCGGCGTGCCGGATCTTCCGTTCGAGGACCTCTTCGGCGAGGGCACGGACTTCGAGTCGTTCCTGCCGAAGCCCGGCACGCCAGAGTCGCGGTGATCAGCCCCCGCCGGTCACGACCTTCGGCCATGAAAGCTGACACCGCCTGATGGGGCTCGATCTCAACCTGGTGCCCGAGGTTGTGAAGCCGCTGGCGCTGCCGCTGACGGGCGGCGCGTTCCCCGAGACCGACATCGACGGGGCCATCGCCTCGGCGCAGACGCTGGAGGACCTGGCGGACCTCCTGGCCAAGATCAAGTCGGACGACGCCGCCGCGGTCGTGCGGTTGCTGCGCGGCTACGCCTGGCAGGGGGCCGCCAAGGAGACCTTCGAGCAGGTGTTCAAGGTGCTCGGCGGACAGCCGGAGGCCGACGGCTCCCCTTCGGACGAGACGCTGATCGACCTCCTGGAGAAGGCGCTCCGGAAGGAGGCGGCGGCCCTGCGCGAGCACGGCGTGCGGATGCAGCACACCGAGTGGATGATCTACGCCTCGCTCGCGCTGCTCGGCGCGATGATCGTCAAGCTGCTGGTGTGGATCTACGTCAACGGCCCGGCCGTACTCAAGCTGATCCAGTACAACACGCTGCTGACCCAGGTGAACATCCAGACGCTGAAGCGGCTCGTGCTGGTCAACATGCTGAAGTTCGCCGGGATCATGGGTGGCCTGGACCTCGGCGTGCAGGTGGCGCAGCAGATCTGGGGGGATCGCGAGGCGGGGGACTTCGACCTCGCGTCGCTGGCGATGTCGTTCGGCAGCGGCGCGCTGACCGGCGCCCTGTTCGCCGGCGCGAACGCGGCTCTGTCACGGCTGCTGAGCCGGCGCATGGTGTACGTCGCGTCCGAGGCCGAGCTGGCGGTACGCGACAAGATCGCGGCAATCGCGCAGAGCATGTACGGCCAGGCGCTGCTTGGCGGCACGGCCGGCACCGCCGGGGCCCTCCCGGGACTGGCGCTCAGCGGGCAGCTCGACGGCAAGCACCTGGCGTACACCTTCATCTCCGGCGTCGCGGGCGGCCTCGACGTCCCCGCCTCGGCGCGGACGAGCTACTTCCCGATGCGGGCGGTCGCGGAGCTCGGCGACGCACCGACCGGCTCGCCCCCTCGCGGCGACTCCGACCTGCTGCCCGTCTCGGCTCCTCGCGCCGGCACCGACCCGCCCCCTTTCACAGCTCCACGCTATGACGCCGACCCGCCACCTTTGGCGGCTCCACGCGGTGATTCCGACCCGCCGCCCCCATCCGGTGGTATGCCCGCGTCTCCACCCTCGCCCCGGCTCGTGCCGCACGACGCCACCGCCCTGGCGCAGTACCACCCTCGGCCGGAGCACGCCGACGTCGGCGCCCTGATCAACCGGCAGCCCCCCGAACCGGGCGCCAACCTGCCCCAGCAGCACTCGGGCCAGGTGATCGTGGGTGAGGTCACCCGGCGCCACGACGTGCTCCTGCACAGCCCGGCCGGAGACAGAGCCGAACCAGGCGGCTCGCTCGCCCGGCCCCAGCAGCACCTCCCGGCCGCGCGAGCCCCGCTCGGCGACGCCGCTCCCGCCGTCCCGCGAGCCGAGCCCGCGGCTTCGGGCGGCCTGCTGCGCACGTCATTGCTCCCTGCCACCGTCCCGGCGCTCATCACCCCGACCCCCGACGACGCCGGCGCCGTTGACCAGGACAACCGCCAGGGCCAGGAGAGCACGGCTCCCGGAACCGCCGAAACGGCACCGACCACCCACGAACGACCGCGGCACCCGAGCCCGGACGACGCCGCACTTCCGCCTCACACGGACGAATCCACGTCCCGGGCTCGCGCGGACGACTCCGTACCCCCGACTCGCACGGACGACGCCGTACCCCCGGCTCGCACGGACGACGCCGTACCCCCGGCTCGCACGGACGACGCCGCGCGCGGGGACGGCACACCGCCGCCCGCCGATCCGCAGGTGACTCCGGGGACGCCCCAGGACCGGACGGTCCCGGCCCCCGACTCCCCGCAGCACGCGCGCACGGACCTCGAGGCCGTGCCCGTCACCAGGGCCGCCCCGCTGCCGGACAACCCGCGCCGGTTCGAGCCGGTGGCACGGCGGGTGGCGGACCTGCTCAGCCGGGACGGCGCGTACGACCCGATCAGCGGTCCCGCCTGGGAGGCCGCCCACACCGCCACGGTCGAGCGGCTGATGGACTCGATGCGGTCCTCGACGAAGGACCTGCTGGGCGTCGGGCGCAAACGACATCTGCGGGCGGCGCTCGGCGACCCCGCCGTCGACCTCGTCCAGAGCGAGGTCCGCGTCCTGGGAACAACCAGCAGGAGCTGGACGGCGGTCGACCGGAGCGCCTTCCGGTCCTTCGTGGACAACCCCGGCCCGGAGGCCGAGGGCCCACGGCGGATCATCAGCCGGATGCCGTTCGACTCGCCCGAGGCACAGCAGACGGCGAGACGGCTGGCCGTCGAGGATCTCATGAAGATCTGGGCACAAGGCGGCAGGACGATGCGGTCGGACCTGCTGGCCCTGCACCTGGCCGCGCTCGACGAGTTCGGGCCGACCCAGGCCGTCGACCTGACGAGGTACGACACCAAGGCCGCCGGGAAGGTCCAGGCCCGCGCCGGGGACACCCTGCGCGACTTCCTCCGGCAGCAGTACGAGGAGACGCAGCGCGAGCTGGAACTCCGCGGCATCGAGGAGCTGGTGCTCTACCGGGGGATCACGTTCGACCCGTACACCAATCCGGTTCCGAGCTTGGCGGAGGCCGCGAACGGCGACGTCGTGCCGGCTCCGCCGGCACTGCCGTTGCAGTCCTGGACCGCCATGCCCGGGGTCGCCAAGCGGTACACCGGGCTGGCGGACGGGGCGGTCATGGCGGGGGTCTTCCCGGCCTCCCAAGTGCTGTCCACCCCGTGGACGGGAATGGGCCAGCTGCCCCTCAACGAGTTCGTCCTGCTCGCCACGCCCGGCGAGGTCACCGTGCTGCGGCCACCGCACGTCGACGCCTCCGCGGCGTATCCCGACATTCCAGTCGGCTGGCAGCTCTCGAAACCCGGCGACGGATGGGTCCGGTGCGAGCAGGGGCACCGGCACTGGGGAACGAAGGGCGGGGCAGGTCTACTGCTCTTCCACCGCGCTCCCGGCGGTGAGGTCCAGGTCCTCATGCAGCTCCGTTCCCTGGAGACGCAGCACGGAGGGACCCTGGGGCTGCCGGGTGGCGCTCTCCGCCCCGGCGAAGACCCGGTCGACGGTGGCTTCCGTGAGGTCGGCGAGGAGAACAGGCTGGACCGTGGCGAGGTGGAGGTGCGGGGAGTCCACCACGACGATCACGGTGGCTGGGCGTACAGCACCGTCATCGGCGAGATCTCCCACCTGGCCGACGTCTGGCCCGCCTCCCACGAGTCCCTCGACAACGTGTGGGTGCCGCTGGACGAGGTGCCGCAGCTCAACCTGCACCCCGACCTCGCCCGGGCCTGGCCCGAGGTACGCACGGAGCTCGACCGCGTTCTCACGCCTCCCGCCCCGGGGCGACCGCACCCGGCGGAGACCCACCAGGTGCCCAGCTTCCCGGAGACCGGCGAATTCGCTCCGATTGCGGACCCGCGACCGCGGAACTTCGCCGAAGCCGCGGCGATCGTCCATCGCTGGACGCCGGACAACGGCCGCCCCGGCCACGACGGCCCGCGCAACGACAGCCCGCGCCAGGACGCCCCGCGCGACAACGGTCCGAGTCAGGACGCCCCGGGTCAGGACGGCCCGCGCCAGGACCCCCCGCCGAACCGGATCGAACAGCTGCTCAGCAACCCGCAGGACCGCACCGACCCGCCGCCCCCGGCCGTGCCGGACGGGGAACTCCTGGCGGAGGGCCGGCGCCTGATGGAAGAGCTGCCCGTCATCGACGAGAGCGACACGACGGCAATCGCCCTGGCATCGATGGGCCGGGCCCTCGGCGAGGCGAACCCCCGAAGGACCCTCCACGACGTTGCGCGCGAACTCGGCCTGAACGCCGATCTCGACGCCCTGGTCGCGGTTTTCGACGACGCCCGGCAGTACGGCCTGAACCCGGGCGGCGCGGCCGGCCGTACAGCTCTGACCGGCGTTCTCCGGCAAGCCATGGCGGCGGACTCCTATCGCTGGACGGGGTACCGGCACCAGTCGCTGTTCTCCATCCGCGACGCGACCGCCGCCGAAGCACGCGCGATCGGTCTCCTGCTGGGGATGATGGGGGACCCCGTCACCTCGACCAAGGTCCGGAACTTCGTCAAACCCGTGCTCGACGGGCACGGCCTGCGCGACGCCAGGCAGGTGCTCCCGGCCGTCCGGGCGGCCCACGAGAAGGGCTACCTCCCGGCCGGAACGACCGGAGACGCGGCATTCCACGAGGCCATGCGGCGGTTCTGGCAAGACGACCCGTACCTGTGGGACGGGCTGCTGCTCGCCGAAAGGTATTCCCTGACCGATCTCCTCGACCCGACGGCGCGTCTGGCCGCGCGCATGGAGGAGATCATCGCGCGCCCCGGTGACACCCGCCCACTGGAGCGGCTGGCCGGCGACGTCGGGCAAGGATCCGTCGAGCAGCTCGTCCACCTGGCCAAGGACGCGCAGGCGCAAGGAGCCGACCTGGCTCGGGCGGCCGACCGCCAGGACCTCGTCGACCGCATCACCGAATATCGGGCGCGCGACCCGCACCTTTGGGACGGGCTGCGGATCGCGGACGAGTACGGCATCACGCGGCCGAGCGACGACGCGGCGCGCGTCCTTTCCCGCCTCGCCGAGGTCACCGGCTCCGAGCGGCCGTCCCGGATGTGGGCGCTCGATCCGCTGCGCCGGCTGGCGCGGGACGCGGGCTTCGACCATTCCGTCGAGCAGCTGCTGCGGCAGGCGGTCACCGACCTGCCGCAGACCCACGACCTCTCCGGGCCGCTCGACCGGCAGCAGGTGCTCGACGCCGTGACCCGGGACACCGGCAGGCGGCCGGGCCCGCTGCACGTCCCGCCGGGGCTGCACGACCTGTCGCCCTCGGCCGTCCGGGACGCCCGGCAGGCCGCGGTCCACGAACACGCGCGGGCGCGGCAGGCTTTCCAGCAGGCCCACCCCGCCCTGAGCCGTACCCTGTCGCGCCTGACCGGCACCACCGACCCGCTGGTCATGGCCCAGCAGGAACGAGTCGCCTCGCTGGAGGCCCGCACACAGGCGTGGCAGCGCTGGCCGGAGCTCCCAGAGGTGTCTTTCACGCGGGATTTCGCGGCCTACCGGCGCGCGTACGAGCAGGCGGTGGAACGCGCCGTCAGAGGAGAGGCGATGATCCCCTACATGACGGAGAACGCCACCGCGTCCCTGGGGGCCCGTGACGGCGGGCGCGGGTTCGGGCTGGAGATCGAGTTCGACCTGCCGAAGCACCTCGCCCGCCAGGCCCGGCAGGCCATCGCTCACGCCCTGCGCAAGGCCGGTCTGACCGGCGACGCCCAGGTGCACGCCTACCACTCCATGCAGGACCAGGGCTACCGTTCGGGCAAGAACGGCGGGCGCGGTCTGTGGAGGCTGGAGCTGGACGGCACGGTCGAGGGCGAGCTGGTCTCGCCCATCCTGTACGACGAGCCGGCGACCTGGGAGAACCTCCACATCGCCATCGGGATCATCCGCGCGCACGGCGGCACGACCAGCTCCTCGACCGGCGGGCACATCCACGTGAGCACGCACGACTACGACCACATCGTGGAGAACTACACCAGCGTGCTGAACTACACGGGCCATCACACCGACACGTTGTACAGGCTCGGGCACAATCCGGAGCAGGCGGGCCACCGGGGCCTGAAGCACTGCCACCCCAACCCGCTGCCCACGGCGGGCTACACGACGATAGCCCCGGTGCGGAATTTCAACAGCAGCCACAATTTCGGGGTGAACATGGCGAGCATGAAGGGGTCCGCGAAGGACCACGTCGAGTTCCGGATGTACGACGGTTCGCTCGACGCCGCCGTGATCCAGTCTCACGTGAAGGTGTCGCTCGCGGTGGTCGAGGCGGCGTTCCGCAACGCGACGACGGGCGAGCTCCCCAACCTGGGCCGGCACGACCGGCTGGGCACCCACGCCGACCTCTTCAGGCGGGCCGCCGCGCCGGACCTCTCCGAGCAGGGCAGCCTCTCCTTCCGGATCCTGATGGACGAGCTGTTCTGGCGGGCCGCCGACAAGGAGCAGCTCGCCGCTCTCTTCGCCGCCACCCGCTGGGCGCCCGCGGCATGAGCGACCTCACCACGGAACGGGATGCCGGCCGGTGACCGTGATCATCCGTAACACCTCGGCGATGGAGCCGCCCCCGGCCGCTCCGGTCAACGGCGACGGCCGGCCGTACCGCCATGAAATGATCTACGCGGGCGGGACCTACCGCGGCTACGCCGACGATGCCGCCGAGCTGGTCGGCATGCTCATCCCCGGCTACGCCGCGCTCGCCACCGACGGCGAGCGCGCCACGGCGCGGGTCCGGCTCGCCCTGGACCTGCAGGTCAGGGTGCAGGCCGAGCTCGCGGCCGGGCCGCGGCTCGACGCCTGCGGCGAGGCGGAGCGCGCCGTCGTGCTCGGCGCGCGGCACGAGCCACCGGCGCCCGCCCGGTGGGAGGCGCCGGTCCCCCTGGTCCTCGTCTCGACCTTCTACGAGCCCGCCGGCGCGCTGCCGAGGCCGTCGGGGCCCGCCGAACTCCAGGTCTGGCTCGACCCGGCCGACGACTGGACCCTGCTGACCAGCCTGCACACGGCCGGTGCGATCTTCGTGGGAACACGGGCCGGCACCTGAGCGGCGCCCGAAGTGATCGCCGAGCACGATCCGCGCCTCACCTCGCAACGGTTCGCGCGCCTGCTGCTCAAGGACCATGGCGCGCACGCGAACGCGTCAGGACGGCCGGCTACGCCGGGGGCGCGAGCTGTCCGGCGACCCGCGTTACTTCGTGAAGAACGGCCGGTGACGAGTACGACCTCCTGGGAGATAACCGGTACGCGATCCACCCGATTTCTTCTATGTTTGTCGGTGGCCGTGACCATGTGCCCCCCAAGGAGATGTTCCACGTGAAGAGACCTCTTGAAGGAACCGCCCTGCGTGCCGGTGTCGTCGCCGTCGCGCTGACCGGCGGCCTGCTGACCTCTTCCCCGGCCGGCGCCACCGCCGTGACCGGCACGGAGTCCGTCGCCCTGGCGTCGCAGCAGGCCGCCGCACGCCCGAGCAACGGCCGAATCCTCTACGACCGCTACAGCGGCGGCCGCGGCACCCTCAAGATCAAGAACGGCACCCCGAGGGACGGCGTCGTCACCCTCGTCAAGGGCAGGACCAAGGCGATCAGCATCTACGTCCGCGCGAAGTCGTCGGCCAGCATCAAGGACGTCCGGGACGGCACGTACCGGATCTACTTCACCACCGGCTCCCGCTTCAGCGTCAGCAAGCGGAGGTTCGCCGTGGGCGCCAGCTACCAGCGGTTCAAGGACCGGTTGAAGTTCGTCACGACCGCCACCTCGTACAGCATCTGGACCCTGACCCTCCACCAGGTCAGGGGCGGCAACGCGCAGACCACGCAGATCAACCCCAAGGACTACCCGGCCTGACGGCTCGCGGCGGGACGCTTCGCGCGGCGAAGCGTCCCGCCCTCAGCCGTGGGGTTGTTCCACCGGAGCGGTGCTCTCGCGGTCCGTGAGGGTGGTGGCCGGCTCCAGGCCCGCCCGCGGCGTCGGCGTCGCGGTGCGCAGCGGGGCGGCGATTCTTGCGCGTGAGGTCGTGGCGGGTATGTCCGCGGCCCTCGCCCTGCGGTCGGGTGAGGGCCGGTGGCGGGCGGCGGATGACGCCGGTCTCGATCAGGCCGTTGCCGGTCGTGCCGTGAGGTCCTTCACGATGGTGCCTGCTTTCATCACGATCTCGATGTGCGCGGGATCGGCCAGGGCGTGGATGTCCCGCAGCGGGTCGGCGTCGGTGATCACGAGGTCGGCGAGCTTGCCCGCCTCCAGCGTGCCCACCTCGTGGGAGGTGCCCAGCAGCTCGGACGCGGTCCGGGTCCCGGCGACGATGGCGTCCATGGGGGACATGCCGAGCTCGACGAGATGCCCGAGCTCCCGCAGGTTCTGCCCGTGCGGGCAGACTCCGGCGTCCGTGCCCAGCGCGATCTTGGCTCCGCGCGCTATCGCGTGGCCGATGTTCGTCTTGGTGATCTCGGACCACTTCACCTTCTTGGCGTAGTGGTACGGCTGCATCGTCTTCTTGTCGATCGCGAACACGGTCGACAGCGTCGGGACGAGGAAGGCGCCGCGTTCCTCCAGGAGGTCGAGGCCCTCGTCGTCGATGCCGTACCCGTGCTCGACGCTGGTCACCCCGCCCCGGAGGGCGGTCAGGATCCCCTTGCGGCCCTGCGCGTGCGCGGCGATGGGCCGGCCGCCGTGCCGGTCGAGCTCGTCGGCGATGGCCCGCACCTCGTCCAGGCGCAGGCCCTCGTCGTCGGGGTGGTCGTGCCTGCTGCCCATGCCGCCGGTCGTGCAGATCTTGATGAGGTCGGCTCCCTGGCGGAGCACCCGGCGGGTGGCCTTGCGGACCTCGTCGACGGTGTCGGCGATCTCGATCAGCTCGGGCGCGGTGGGCGTGATCGTTCCGCCGGGCAGGTGCATGTCCCCGTGCCCGGCGGTGTGGCTGATCGGGCTCACCGCCAGCTTCAGCCGCGGACCCGGGATCAGCCTGCGGTCGATCGCCTCGCGGAAGCCCGAGGACAGCCCGCCGAGGTCGCGCGCGCTGGTGACGCCGGCCTCGAGCGTCGCCCGGAGCCGCGCGGCGGACTCGAGGACGGTCAGGGCCGGATCGTTCTGGAGGGCGTGGAACGGGCCGTTCGTCAGGGCGAAACCCGTATGCACGTGGCAGTCGATGAATCCGGGCAGGATCGTCCTGCCGCGCAGGTCGCGTACGTCCGCGCCCTGGACGTCCGGGGCCTCGGCCGCCGGTCCGGCGAACCCGATGGCGCCGTCCGGGGTCACGTCGAGGACACCGTCCTCGACGGGCGGCGCCCCGGTGCCGTTGACGATCCTGACGTTGGTGAGCCGGAGGTTTCGATGGCTGGTCAAGCGGAGTCCTTCTGACGGGGTTCGATGTCGAAGCCTGGGGCGCCCGGGACCGAGTCGAGCAGGGTCCTGGTGTACTCGTGCCGCGGGCGCCGGTAGAGGTCCGCGGCCGGGGCGTGCTCGACGACGTCGCCGTGGTAGAGCACCACGACCTCGTCGCTCACGTGCCGGACGACGGCGAGGTTGTGCGAGATGAAGACCATGGTCAGGTTGAGTTCGCGGCGCAGCCTGGCCAGGAGGTTGAGGATCTCCGCCTGCACCGAGACGTCGAGCGCGGAGGTGATCTCGTCGGCGATCACCACCTCGGGCCGGATCATCAGGCCGCGGGCGATCGCGACCCGCTGCCGCTGCCCGCCGGAGCACTCGTGGGGAAAGCGGTCGATGGTGTCGGCCGGCATCCTGACGGCGTCGAGCCACTGGACGATCTCGTCCCGGTGCCGCCGCACGTCCGCCCGGCGCGGGTCCACGGCCTCGGCGAGCGCCTCGCCGATCGTGCGACGGGGGTCGAGCGACGAGTACGGGTCCTGGGGGATCATCTGGACCTTGCGCCGCAGCGCCCGGCGACCCGCGCCCCGCGCGGAGGAGATGGGGACGCCGCCGATCCTGACGCTCCCGGAGGTCGGCCGGACGAGCCCGACCAGCGCCTTGGCCAGCGTCGACTTGCCCGATCCGGACTCCCCGACGATGCCGACCGTACGGCCCCGGGCGACGTCCATGGTGATGCCGTGCAGGATGCGCGTCGCGTTCTTGCCCCACCCGTAGCCCACTTCGAGGTCGCGGACCTCGACGGCCATCGCGTCATCCATGCGAGTGCTCCTTCGTGCGCGGCGGGGTCCACGACTCGTCGATGGTCGGGGTGGCCTCCAGGAGGGACCGCGTGTACGGGTGGCGGACCGTCTCCACGGCGAGGTCCCCGGCGGCGATTTCCTCGACGATCTCGCCGCGGTACATCACGACGACGCGGTCGCACAGCGCGCGGACCACCCCGATGTCGTGCGAGATGAACATGATCGAGGCACCGAACTCGCTGTTGACGCGCTTGAGCTCGCGCAGGATCTCCGCCTGGACGGTGACGTCCAGGGCCGTGGTCGGCTCGTCCGCGATGATCAGGCGCGGCTCGACGGCCAGCGCGGCGGCGATCATCGCCCGTTGCCGCATGCCGCCCGAGAGCTCGTGCGGATGTTGCCTCATGCACTGCTCGGGCCTGGTCAGGTGGACCGTCCGGAGGGCGTCGAGGATGCGCTGTCCGGCCTCTCGCCCGCTGAGGCGCTTGTGGGTGCGCAGCACCTCCGTGAGCTGGGTGCCCATGCGGAGCGCGGGGTTGAACGTCGAGCCCGGGTCCTGGTAGATCAGGCTGACGGTCTCCGCCATGAGAGCCGGTGGGACGGGCCGGCGCAGGTCCAGGTCGCCGACCGCCATGCGGGTCGCCGTCGAGGTCAGGCCGTCCGGCAGCAGTCGCGCGAGCGACATCGCGGTGAGGGTCTTGCCCGAGCCGCTCTCGCCCACGATGCCGACGATCTCGCCCCGTCCGATGCCGAAGGAGATGCCCTTGACCAGCGGCGTGTCACCGGCGTGGATCCACAGGTCGCGGACGTCGGCCAGCTGCTCGCTCGCCGCCTCCGCCGCGGCCGGAGGTGTTCCGCTCCGCCCCGGCGCCGTGTGTCCCCGCGGGTTCGCCGCCGCCGCGAGGCCGTCGCCGACCAGGACCGCCCCCAGCCCGGTCAGGACGATGAGGAACGCCGGGCCCGCCATCTGGAAGGGCCGGTCCGCCAGGAGCGAGGGCAGGGCCTCGTTCAGGAGCTTGCCCCAGTCGTAGGCGGGCGACTGGACGCCGAGGCCCACGAACGACAGCGCGGAGATGGCCGTCAGCGTGGCCGCGAACGTCGACGCCGACAACACGAGCAGCGGCTCGGCCATGTTCGGCAGCATGTGCCTGGTCGCGACGCGGGCGCGGCTCACGCCCAGGAGGCCCGCGGTGGACACGTACTCCTGCTGTGACACCTTCGCGGCGAGATTCGCGGTGAGTCGCGCGAAGTAGGGGATGCCGGACAGGCCGATGGCGATCACCGCCGAGGAGCCGCCCGCGCCGAGGACGGCCGCCACGACGAGCGCGAGGAGGAGCCCGGGGAAGGCCACCATCGCGTCGATGACGCGCAGGCAGACCTCCCTGACGCGGGGCCGTACGAGCCAGACGCCGGTGCCCAGGACGACGCCGAAGACGACCGACATGGCCGTCGCGCCCGCGGTCATCAGCAGGGTGAGGCGGGTGGCGACCAGGCTGCGCAGCAGGACGTCGTGGCCGGCCGCGTCGGTGCCGAGCCAGTGTCCGGACGAGGGCGGGGCGAAGCGCGGGCCCAGCACGGCCGCCCGGTCCGTGAACAGGATCGGGGCCAGCACGGCGATCAGCACGATGCCGCCCAGCACGGCCAGGCCGAGCACGAGCCCGGGGTTGCGGCGGCGGGAGCGACTACGCGGAGACATGCGATCCCCCGAGGGTCCGCTGGTCGATCAGCCCGAGCAGGACGTCGACGAGGAGGTTGACGAGCGCCGCGATCATGCCGATGACGAGAACCATGCCCTGGATGACCGGATAGTCGCGGTCGAGGATGGCCTTGATGATGCCGCTGCCCAGGCCGGGCAGCGCGAACACCGACTCGATGATGATCGCGCCGCCGATCATGCCGGTCAGGATCAGTCCGCTCAGGGTGAGCGTGGTGGTGAGCAGGTTCGGCAACGCCCACCGGACGTGGCGCCGGAAGGCGGGCAGCCGCCAGCCGCGGGCCGTACGCATGTAGTCGGTGTCCAGCACGACCGCCGTCTCGCGGCGGACGACCCGGGAGATGGTGCAGATCGGGCCGATCACGATCGCCGCGACCGGCAGGACGAACGACGCGGCCCCGAACCGGGGCGCGTAGGCCGGCGGGAAGAGCGGCACCAGCCCGATGCCGAGGGCGAACATCACGACCAGGAACGAGGCCATGATGTAGCCGGGGATCGAGTCGAGGAAGCCGGTGACCACCCCGAAGGCGACGTCCAGCCACCTGCGCCGGCCGCCGCGCGTGAGCACGCCGATGACCATGCCGAGCGGGACGGCGACCAGCAGGACGACGACGATTCCCGTCACCGCGATGGTGGCGGTGAAGGGGAGACGGTTCATGATGATCGTCTCCACCGGCTGCCGGTACATGAACGACGTGCCGAGGTCCCCGGAGAAGACGCCGCCCGTGTAGACGAGGAACCGTTCCCAGATCGGGCGGTCGAGCCCCAGCTCGGCGCGGACGCGCTGGACGTCGGCGAGATCCGCGTTGGCCCCGGCGACGCCGACCGCCGGGTCACCGGGAATGAGCTGGACGATGAGGAACGACACGACCAGCAGCGCGATGAAGATCACGACCAGGCTGGTGAGCCGTCGTACGGCGAAACCGGGCCAGGCGGAGGAGCTCCGCGACCGGGCGGCCGGACCAGGCGTGGAAAGAGAAGTCATGGCGGCTACTTGAGGATGCGGAGGGTGGCGGGGTCGAGGTAGTCGTCGAAGGTGCGGATGGCGAATCCGCCGGCGACGACGGTGGTGGAGGGCAGGGTCGACAGCGGGATCGCGTCGACCCGCTGGAGGAACGACTTCTGCGCGGACTGGAGGGCGGCACAGCGCCCGCCGTTGTCGATCGCGCTCATGGCCTGGGTGACGAAGCCGTACCCCTGGTCGTTGACCGATCCCGTCTTGTTGCGGCCGCCCTTCTCGGTCACCGGGCCCATCACCCGCAGCAGGGAGGAGGTGAGGGTGCCCAGCTGGTTGTTGTCGCCCTGGACGTTGATGTCCCAGTCCGAGCCGCCGGCCGTGGTCAGCGTGGCCCAGTTGGCGTTGTCGAGGGAGTTGACGGTGACGGTCGCGCCGGCGTTGCGCAGCGCCTCGCCGATGTAGTCGTTGCCGCCCTGCAGCAGGGTCGTGCCGACGAGGCGGATGCGGACCCCGGCCAGCTTCTTCGCGGCGGCGGCGGAGTCCTGGGGGGTCAGCAGCGACCGGTCGGTGTTGACGCAGGGGAGCTTGGCCGATCCGACGGACAGGGTCGTGCTGCCCCGCTTGCCGCTGATGATGTCGCTGAACGTCTGCTGATCGACGGCCTGGGCCACCGCGGTACGCAGGTCGGCCCGGTCGGCGAACGCCGTTCCCGGACGCTCGTTGAACAGCAGGTATGTGGTGGTGTTGGAGGCGCTCGACGTGGAGAAGCGGGTGTTGCCGTCGAACCGGGCCACGTTCTCGTCGGCGACCACGCCGACGTCCAGGCTGCCGGCCAGCAGCTGGGTGGCGATCGTGGCGTAGTCGGTGATCGGGGTGAGGTTCAGCTGCTTGGCGGGCACGCCCTCCAGGGGCTTGGCGAACGCCGGCCAGGCCGCGTAGCCGTCGCGCAGCGTCAGCTGGTAGGACACCGCCGGCTGGGACGAGGTCAGCGTGTAGGGGCCGGAGAACGCTCCCGCGGCCTTCCCCGCGGCGAGTCCCTTGAGGTCGCTCAGGCCCGCCGGGCACACGATCCCGGCCTGCGGCAGGGTCAGTCCGGTGAGGAAGTCGGACCACGGGACGGACAGGGCGGCCTGCACCGTGCCCGCCTTGTCGTCGGCGGTGAACGTCGCGGTGCCCGACCCCAGCGCCAGCGTACGGCCCGAGGAGCCCGTCTCCTTCGCCGCGAACCGCGTCAGCGAGGCGGCCACCGCCGACGCCGTCATCGGCGTGCCGTCCGAACAGGTCAGTCCCCCGCGGATGGTGAACGTGTAGTGCGCCGCGTCCTGCGCGCGCCACGCGGACGCGATGCCGCCCACGAGGGCGTTGCCCGAGTCCTTGCGCACCAGCGTGTCGAACAGCAGCCGGGCCACGGTGAAATCGTCGCCGCCCTTGGCCAGCGCCGGGTCGAAGGTCGCCGGATCGGTGTTCAGCGACATGTTGATGGTGTCGGTTGCCCCCTCGGCGACGCCGCATCCGGCCAGGCCCGCCACGAGCACCATCGCGAGAATGGAATTGCGAAACACTGATCCTCCAGCGCACTCGCGAGAATGAATGGCGCCGAGCCTAGGTGTCGCCTGCCGATCTCAGGTCTTTCGAGACGCAGAGCGCACGGAATTGCGCGATATCGCGGCCCGGGCGCACGATCCTTCCCGCGGGCTTCGCCGGCGGTTTCCTTCGCGTTACGGCCGCCTGCACGCGAGCGTGCCCCATCCCGGCCGCCGAACCGATCTTACGCGGCGGTCCGGCAGGCGGTACACGATTATGGGCGGATCGGGCCTTTGCCCGCAGGATGAGCGCATGGTCGACGGGCTGGACTTTCAGATCATCAACGCGCTCCAGATCCACCCCCGGGTCCCGTGGGTCCAGCTCGGCAGGATTCTCCGGGTCGACCCTTCGACGATCTCGCGCCGCTGGTCGGCCCTCACCCGGCAGCGGCAGGTGTGGACGAGCTGCTTCGAGTGCGTGCCCCGCACCGGCCAGCAGGAGATCTCGGCTCTGGTCGAGATCCGATGCGCGCCCGGCCTGCGGGGCGACGTGATCGCCGAGCTCAGCCGGCAGGGCCCCGTCATCAGCGTGCACTGCACGTCGGGCGCCCGCGACCTCTATGTCATGATCTCGATGCGCACCCTACTCGCCATGGACCGCTACATCGACGAGCACATCGCCGGCGTCCCCGGCATCGTCGGCACCCGTACCCACTACCTGCGCAGGATCTTCCTGGAAGGGTCGGGCTGGCGGCTCAACGTGCTCTCGGACGAGCAGGCCCGCGCGCTGCACCTGCTCCGGCCGTCCGAGCCGCCCGACCACCGCAAGCCCGCCCACCTCGACGTCATCACGGCCCTCAGCACGGACGTGCGCCGCACCGCCGCCGACATGCAGCGGGAGCTGGGCCGTTCGATCTCGGTCATCTCCCGGGACATCGACGCGCTGCTCGCGGCGGACTGGGTCAGATGGCGCGTGGACTTCGCGCACACCCTCCTGGGCTGGTCGGCGGCGGCGGTGCTGTGGCTCGACGTCAAACACCCCGACCTGGAACGCCTCATCGCCTCGCTCCGGCTGCTCTGCCACGTGCGGATGTGCGCCTCGGTGACCGGTGAGGCCAACCTCGCGGTCTTCCTGTGGCTGCGCAACCTGCAGGAGCTGGACGAGATCGAGGGCCGGCTGTCGTCGTTGTTCCCGAAGCTGCTGGTCAAGGACAGGTGGATCGTGCCGAGGATCGCCAAGCGCACGGGTTACATTCTCGATCTCGACAGCCGACGCCTGCGCTACGTGCCCGTCGGCGGCCAGCCGGTGTTCGATGACCAGCTTCGTGCGGGCTCCGCCCGAAAAACCGATGTTTCATGCGGGATCAACGCCGATCGACGCCCATTCGCGGCGTCTTTCCTAGCCTGAGCGGAACGACCGCCCGGCCGTTGATCATCGCGCAGAGAAAGAGGTCGTGTGGACATCGAGGAGCTCAGGGCATTCCGGCGAGAACTGCATCGCAATCCGGAACCCGCGTTCGTGGAGATCGGGACGGCGGCCCGGATAGCGCGGGCCGTCGAAGACCTGCCGGTGACCGTCCTGACCGGAAAAGACGCCCACGACCTCTCCCCCGTCGTGAACTATCCCTCGCCGCGCACGCTCGACGAATGGGCGGCCCGCGCCGTCGATTCCGGCATCCCACCGGAAAAGGCCAGGTATTTCAGGGAGAACGGCACCGCGCTGGTCGTCGACCTGGCCGGCGTCCGGCCGGGGCCGCGCTGGGGCCTGCGCGCCGACATCGACGCGCTGCCGGTCCGGGAGTCCGCCGATCCGGCCCATTTCCCGGCCGCGAACGGCTTCGCGGCGGTGAACGGCGCGATGCACGCGTGCGGCCACGACGCGAACGCCACCATCGGCGTGGGCCTGCTGCACCGCCTGGCCGACCGCGACTTCGCGGGCTCGCTGAGGGTGCTGTTCCAGCCCGCCGAAGAGGGGGTGCGCGGAGCGCAGACGATGATCGACGCCGGCGTGGCCGACGGCATCGACATCATGCTCGCCGCGCACATGGCCGGCGACCTGGACGTCGGCCACGTGGTGGGCAGCTTCACCGGTGGCATGGCCACCCGCAAGCTGAAGGCCGACTTCACGGGCCGGGCCTCCCATGCCGCCGGCGCGCCCGAGTCGGGGCGCAACGCGCTGCTCGCCGCCGCCATGGCCGCCCTGGCGATCATGGCCATCCCGCGCTACCGGTCCGCGGACACCAGGCTCAACGTCGGCACGCTCGTCGCCGGTGAGGGCGTGAACATCGTCCCGTCCTCGGCGGTGATGACCTGCGAGGCACGCGCCACCGACGACGAGATCGTGGACGAGCTGGTCGACCGGATCCGGTCCATCGTGGAGGGCGCCGCCCGCACGCAGGACGTCGAGGCGGCGCTGGCGGTGACGGGCCGATCCGCCACCGTGGCGCCCGACGACGACCTGGTCGACCGCATCGTGGAGGTGGCCGGGGCGCACCCCGGCGTCGTGGAGGTGACCAGGACCAAGGCGTTCGCCGGCAGCGACGACGCCAACCTGCTCATCCGGCACGTCCAGCGGCGCGCCGGCAAGGGCGCGTACCTGATGATCGGAGCCGGCAGCCCGGGACCCCACCACAGCGCGGACTTCGACGTGGCGGAGGAGGCCATCCCGATCGGGATCGACCTCCTCGAATCGCTGATCCGCCAGGGGTGAGGGCCGCCGATCACCGGAAGGCGGGGACGGTGGGCGGCAGGCCCATGAGGACGGCACCGGCGGCGTCGTACATCGCCGGGCTGAGGAAGGCGTGCTCCTGCGGCACCAGAGCGTCGCCGAGCAGGGCGGGCAGCGGGTGGTCCTGGTAGATCGCGGCGGTGCCGGAGAGCGAGACGACCTTGTGGACCACCTCCGACGAGGCCCGCGCGAGGTGGGCGGCGGACAGCCGCAGGTGCGCGTTCTGCTCGTCGCTGACCACGCCGCCGGCGACGAGCGCCTGCCAGGCCTCGTCGGCGACCTCGTAGAAGTAGGCTCGGGCGGAGCGCAGCGCGGCCTCGGCCTCGGCGATGCCGGCGCGGTAGTAGGCGCGGTCGGCGAGCTTGGGGGCGCCGGTGATGCTGCCCCGGCCGCTGCCGACCTCCTCGGCGAAGTCGAGGGCGGCGCGGGCGACGCCGGCGGAGACCACGGAAAGCGACTGGGCCGCGTAGGTGATCGCGGGGTAGCGGTAGAGCGGCTCGTCGACCACCGGCTCCCCGCCGCGGATGAAGGTCCACTCCCGGTCGACCTCGACGTCTTCGGCGATCAGGTCGAAGGAGCCGGTGCCCCGCATGCCGACGACGTCCCAGTCCCGCACGATCTCCAGGCGTTCCGGGCGCACCAGCGCCCCGCGCGGCTTGCCGGCGGTCAGGTCGTCGCCGGGGATGCCGACGCAGATGATGTCGGCGGCCATGCAGCCGCTGGCGAACTTCCACCGGCCGTTGACGAGGAAGCCGCGCTCCGTCGGGGTGGCCCGCTGGATGGGGAACAGCGCCCCGGCGAAGACGACGTCGGGGCCGCCGGCGTACAGCTTGGCCTGGGTCTCCAGCGGCAGCGAGCCCAGATAGACCAGCTGGGAGCCGAAACTCGCGACCCAGCCGGTGGAGCCGTCGACGGCCGAGATCCGCTCGATCTTCTTCAGGAACTCGGCGGGCGGCATCGTCTCGCCGCCGAACTGCTCCGGCGTCGCGGCCCGGTAGAGGCCGAGCCGCTTGAGCCGGTCGACGAAGTCTCTGGGGACGTAGCGCTGCTCGCGGAACTCCTGTCGACGCTCGGCCAGCTCGGCGAGCATCGCGTCGAACGCGGCGGGATCGTCCTGCGCCATCCTTGCTCCTCATGGGTCTCGCGGTGTGATCTGAGGTTAGGAAGAACCCTCTCGCCCGTCAGTCGTCATTTCCTCACCTAGACGTAGGGGATATCTTCATCGTCCACCCCTCCGCCGGGTGACCTACCCTGTGTCGGTGCGAGTAGATCCGCGAGCTCCCGAGCTCGTCGCCGCGGACTTCGTGGCCATGATGAACGCCTCCCGGATGTGCGTCCTCATCCACGACGCGGCGACCAAGAACATCCTGTGGGCCAACCCGGCCGCCTGCGAGCTGCTGGAGTTCACCCTGAGTGAGATCCGGCCGCTCAAGGCCGATCACATGAGCAGCTCGGCGCAGCAGTACGACCGGGTCATCGGCCGGGCCTGGCTGCAGGACGCCGTCGAGAAGGGCGCCAGCCGGATCGAGTGGCACTACCGCGCCAAGTCCGGCCGGGTGATCCCGACGGACGCGCTCGCGGTGCGGGTCGAGCTCGCGCAGGGACCGGCGGTGATGGTGCAGTTCCGCGACATCGAGCGGGAGCAGCGGGTGGAGCGCGAGCTGCGGCTCACCACGTCGTACGTCGACGCGCTGGCCCACTACACCTCCACCCTCGCCCTGATGCTGGACGAGACGGGCAAGATCAGGTTCGCCACGGACACCGCGCTCACCGCGATCGGCGCCCCCATGATCGCGCAGGTGGAAGGGCCGATGCGGCCCCTGACGGCATTCGCCCGGCTACGGCTCGACGGGCGCGACGCGAGCTGGGCGGACGTCCTCGCCCGCGCCACCCCGGTCACGCCGGTCCAGCTGGAGGCGAGCCGCCCCGACGGTGGGCGGGTATGGCTGGAGGGCTCGCTGGAGCGGCTGCGGGAGGCGGACACCACCGCGCTGCTGATGATCCTGCACGACGTCTCCGACCGGGTTCAGGACCAGGTCCGCCGGGCCCGGGAGCTGCACCGGGAGAACTACCTGGCCCGCTACAACGCCATGGGCGACATGGCGATGGCGATCGCCCACGAGCTCGGGCAGCCGCTGGCCGCGGCCGCCAACTTCCTGGCCGGCGTGCACAACCGCGCCGCCCGGCTGCCGGAGGCCGGCGCGCTGACCCAGGGCGTGGCCAGCGCGGTCAGCCAGATCGAACGCGCCTCGGCGATCGTGAGCTCGGTGCGGGCCTTCGTCGGCCATCTGGAGCAGGTGGAGCAGGTGGCCGACCTCAACGACGTCGTCGAGGAGTGCCTCTACTTCGTGCGGCTGCGGGCGGCGCCGCTCGGGGTCGAGGTCCGGGTACGGCTCTCCCCCGAGCCGGTCCTGGTGCGCTGCGAACGGGTGCTGACCGGCCAGGTGGTGCTCAACCTCTGCTTCAACGCCGTCGACGAGATGGGGCAGTCGCCGTCGGCCCCGAAGCGGATCGACGTGGCCACCGCCCCCGACGGCACCTTCACCGTCGACGACCGGGGCCGGGGGCTGCCGCGCGACCCGTTCGCGGAGTCGTTCACGTCCAAGGAGCACGGCAGCGGGATCGGCCTGGCGCTCAGCCACCGGATCATCACCCGCCAGCACGGCACGATTCGGGCGGTGAAACGGGAGGAGGGCGGGTCGCGGTTCGGGTTCACGCTGCCGCTCGCCGAGCCGGAGCAGCCTGCCGGCGAGTAGGGGAAATCCTCAGCCGGCGCGGATAAAGTCTCGATTTCGGCGCCGGCGGGCGCGGCCTAGGTTCGGAGTCAGCCGATCACCGTCAGGAGGCAGCCGTGGCCACCACGCAGGACCTGACCGAGACCCAGCGCGGCTTCCGTGCCGCGATGGCGAACCTGTCCGCCGCCGTCAACGTCGTCACCACCGATGGCCGTCACGGCCGGGCCGGGGTGACCGTGAGCGCGGCGTGCTCGGTCACCGACTCCCCGCCGACCATGCTGGTCTGCGTCAACCGCTCCAGCAGCTCGCACGACATCGTCATGGCCAACGGGCGGGTCTGCGTCAACGTGCTCGGCACCGACCAGGAGGAGCTGGCGATGCACTTCGCCGGCGCGACGAACGTGCCGACCTCCGAGCGGTTCGGCGCGGGCTCCTGGGACTTCGGCACCTACGGCGTGCCGGTGCTGCGCGACGCGCTCGCGTCGGTCGTCGGGCGGATCGTCGGCAAACGCAGGCAGGGCTCGCACACGGTGGCCTTCGTCGAGATCGACGCGGTCACCTCACGCCTGGGCAGCGGTGCCCTGGTCTACTTCCAGCGCCGCTTCCACAGCCTCACCGCCTGAGCCGCCTGAGCCGCCCGAAGCCGCCCGAAGCCGGATCGTCAGGGCTCGATCCGGCACTGGAGGACGTCACGGACCAGCGCGCCCAGGCTTTCCGCGCCGGTCTTGGCCTTGATCCGGGCCCGGTGCACGTCGACGGTCTTGACGCTGGTGCCGAGCCGGCGGGCGATGAGCTGGCTGGGCAGGCCGTCCACGACCAGCCGGAGCACCTCGCGCTCGCGCGTGGTGAGCGACTCGACCCGGTCGCCGACGACCCGCCGGTGGGCGTGCTCGCGGAAGCGTCGCCCGGCCTCCCGCAGCTGTTCCTGGACGACTTCGAGCATCTGCTGCGGTTTGTAGGGCTTTTCGAGGAAGTTGACCGCGCCCCGTCGCAGGGCCCGTACCGACATCGCGATGTCACCATGGGCGGAGCAGAAGATGATCGGGGCGGGATAGTCGAGCCCGAGCAGCCGTTCCTGCAGCTCGAACCCGCTCAAGCCGGGCATCCGCACGTCGACGATCAGCACGGCGGGCTCGGCGGCGTCATACTCGGCCAGGAACGTCGCGGCGTCGGGATAGGTGAGCGCCTGGACCCCGACGCTCTCGAAGAGGAAGACGAGCGACTGTCTCAGGTCGTGGTCGTCGTCGACGATGTGCACCACCGGGCTGGGCACGGCCGATTCGGTACCGCTCATCCCCGCACTATGCGCGGCCCGCGGGAGCGGATCAATCCCGCCGGTTCGGCCAGCGAAACACGAGGATCGGGTCCGCTGATCGGACTGGCCGGCTTGAGGGCGGAGCGCGGGCGGACGTTCACTTCCACCGGTCCCGTACGCAATCGAAAGGATGGAGAACACGTGCACCACCGCATCGGCATCCTCGGCACCGGCAACATCTTCGGCCGGTACGTCACCGGCATGGCCCGCTACCCGGAGCTGGAGATCGTCCGCGTCGGCGACATCGACGTCGACCGCGCAGAGCGGGCCGCCGCGGAGCACGGCATCCCCGCCTGGGGAGACGGTGACGAGCTCTACGCCGACGACTCGATCGACATCCTGGTGAACCTGACGCCGCCGGCCCACCACGCGAGCACCGTCATCCGGGCGCTCGAGTCCGGCAAGCACGTCTATGTCGAGAAGCCGCTGGCCGCGACCGTCGCCGAGGCGCGGAAGGTGCTGGCGGCCGCCGAGGCCGGCGGCCGCGTGCTGGGCTCCGCGCCGGACACGTTCCTGGGCAGCGCCTCCCAGACCGCGCGCAAGGCGCTCGACGACGGGCTGATCGGCGAGCCCGTCGGCGCGTCGGCGTTCATCCGGCACAGCAAGGCCGAGACCTGGCATCCGGACCCGCGTTTCCTCTTCCAGCCCGGCGGTGGGCCCGTCCTGGACATGGGGCCGTACTATCTGGCCATACTGGTGAACCTGCTGGGCCCGGTCAGGTCCGTGGCGGGGGCCGCCCGCGTCGGCGCGCCGGTGCGCGCGGTGACCGCGCCGGACCGCGTCGTGGACCGGATCGACGTCGAGGTGGCGACGCATGCCTCCGCCGTCCTCGTCTTCGATTCGGGGGTCATCGGCACCACGCTGATGAGCTTCGACGTCTGGGACAGCGATCTGCCCGCCATCGAGGTCTACGGCACCGAAGGGACGCTCACCTTGGCCAACCCCAACCACTTCGACTGCGACGTACGGGTGCGGCGGCACGGGGACTCGGACTGGTCGGTCCTGCCGCCCGTCGTCGAGCTGTTCGGCGCGGTCGGCACCAAGGAACAGACCCGCCGCGGCCTCGGCGTCCGGGATCTGGCCGACGCGATCGAGGGCGGCCCGCACCGCGCCAACGCCTCCTTCGCCTTCCACGTGCTGGAGGCCCTTTCGGCGATCGACGGGCCGGGCCAGGTCGTCCACCTGGAGAGCACGTGCGAGCGCCCGGCCCCCCGCTTCGCGGAGTGACCCCGAGGCAGGCCGCGACGCTGAGCGCGGTCGTCGACACGATCGTCCCCGCCGACGAGCACCCGAGCGGCACCGAGGCGGGCGTCCTGGACTACCTGGCGGGGCAGTTCGACCGTGACCTGGCCGGGCTGCGCCCGTACTACGCCGCCGGGCTCGACGCCGTGGAGGCCGAGGCGCGCGAGCGGGACGGCGCCGCCTTCCCCGAGCTTCCGCCCGCGCGGCGCGAGGCGCTGCTGCAGGCGTTGGAGGCCGGCGAGACCCGCGTGCCGTGGCCGTTCGACGCGGCGGTGTTCGTGGACACGGTGGTCGGGCACGTCATGGAGGGCTTCTACGGCGACCCGGGCAACGGCGGCAACCGCGACGCCGTCTCCTGGCGGATGATCGGATTCGAGGCAGAACGCTGATGCGCGGGCGGACGCGGCCGTGACCGGATTCGAGGCGAGGCTGATGCGGGCGGACGCGGCAGTGGCTGGATTCGAGGTGCGGGGCTGATGCGGGTGGACGCGGTCGTGATCGGGTCGGGGGCCGGGGGCGGGGTCGCCGCCGCGGTCCTCGCCGAGGCGGGCAAGCACGTGCTCGTGCTGGAGCGCGGCCGCGACCTCACCTTCGAGGAGATCGGCCGCGACCATCTGCGTAACCACCGGCTCACCCGCTACCCGCACCGGTCCGGGCCCGACTACGAGGGCGG
Source organism: Nonomuraea sp. NPDC050153 (assembly GCF_044460125.1). Classification (NCBI taxonomy): domain Bacteria; kingdom Bacillati; phylum Actinomycetota; class Actinomycetes; order Streptosporangiales; family Streptosporangiaceae; genus Nonomuraea; species Nonomuraea sp. NPDC050153. Next base: position 46,691 of record NZ_JBITJQ010000024.1, on the reverse strand, counting down.
CCCGCGCGTCGTCGTCGACCCGACGGGCCGCGAGCAGGTGGTGCGGCCGCACGAGCCGGGCTTCCACGGCAACGCCACGCTGGTCGGCGGCGGCACGCGGCTCTACGGGGCCCAGGCGTGGCGGTTCCTGCCCGCCGACTTCACCATGGCGAGCACGTACGGCGTGCCCGCCGTCAGCAGCCTCGCCGACTGGCCCATCGGCTACGACGACCTGGAGCCCCACTACGAGCGCGCCGAGTGGGAGATCGGCGTCTGCGGCGACCACGCGGCGGCCGGCCGCCACTGGCGGCGTGCCAGGCCGTACCCCATGTCCCCGCTTCCGGCGGGCCCGCAGGCCCGCGCCCTGCGCAGGGGGGCCGCCGCCCTCGGCTGGGACGTGCTGCCGGTGCCGTTGCTGATCAACTCGGCGCCGTACGGCGGGCGGGCCGCCTGCACCCGCTCCCGGCACTGCGTCGGCTTCGCCTGCCCGGCGGACGCCAAGAACGGCTCGCACAACACCGTGCTGAGCCGCGCGCTCGCCACGGGCCGAGCCCGGCTGCTGCCGGAGGCCGTCGCCGAACGGATCGAATGCGACCCGTCGGGCCGCGTCACCGGCGTGCGCTGGGTGGACCGCTCGGGGGCGCGCCACGTCGTCGAGGCCGAGGTCGTGGTCTGCGCGGCCGGCGCGATCGAGACGGCTCGGCTGCTGCAGAACTCGCCGACCCGGCGCGAGCCGTACGGGCTGGGCAACAACCACGATCAGGTGGGGCGGCACCTGCAGGGCCACGCCTACGCGTGGGCGCTGGGCGAGATGGACGAGCCCGTGTACGACGGTCTGGGCCCCGGCGTCTCGCTCGCGACGCTCGAGTTCGTCCACCACAACGACGGCCTCGTCGGCGGGGCGATGCTGGCGGACGAGTTCGTCGTGCTGCCCCTGGCCTTCTGGGCCCGGAACCTGCCGCCGGACCTGCCCCGCTGGGGCGCGCGCAACAAGCGGTACATGCGGGAGAACTACCGCCGCGTCATGCGGGTGGGCGGCCCGGTCCAGGAGATCCCCAGCCCGGAGGCGAGGACGCGGCTCGACCCTCACGTGCGCGACCGGTGGGGCATCCCCGTCGCCCGCCTGTCCGGCACCACCCATCCGGAGAGCGTGCGCACCGGGGATTTCATCGCCGAGCGGGCCCGCGAATGGCTGCTCGCCTCGGGGGCGCGCCGGGCGTGGTCGGCGCCGATGTCCCTGACCCTGCACGCCGGGCAGCACCAGTCGGGCACGTGCCGGATGGGCGACGACGAGCGGACGTCGGTCGTGGACCGGTGGGGCAGGGTGCACGGCCACGACAACCTCTACGTCGCCGACGCCTCCGTGCACGTCACCAACGGCGGGGTCAACCCCGTACTGACGATCATGGCGCTGGCGTTCAGAACGGCCGGGCAACTGTGCGCCGAGTGGTGACAGGTCCCCATAACCGCGCGCCCGGCTATGGGGCGGGGTCGGGGAGGCCCGCGAGTTCGTTCACCAAGGCAGCGACGGTCTCGGGGTGCTCGTCGGTGACGAGGTGTCCGGCGTCGGGGATGACCCGCAGCCCGGTGTTCAGCAGGGCTTCGGCCGCCGGGGAGAGGCGGCGTGGAGGCAGGAAGGTGTCGTGTTCGCCGGTGGCGACGAGGGCGGGGACCAGCCGGCGGCGGGCCAGCAGCGGTGCGGGCAGGGCCGGCGGGGCGAGGGTGGTGCGGCAGTGGCGGGCGATGAGGGTGTACCACTCCGCCAGGTCGGGCGGCGGGGTGTGGCCGGGGGCCAGAAAACGGCGTACGAGCGCGGCGCTGGTCCTGGGGGTGGGCCGGGCCATCCAGGCCAGGGTGGCGGCGAGGGTGGCGACGCCGAGCCGGAGCCGGGTCAGGCCGCCGGGGGCGATCAGCACTCGGCCGGCGATGCGCGGGGAGTCGCAGGCCAGGGCGATGGCTCCGCCCAGGGAGTGACCGAGCACGATCGCCCGGTCGATGCCGGTTGCCTCGAGGACCTCGCTCAGCCAGTGCCCGTACCAGGTCAGCCGGTCGGCGCGAGGGCGTTCGGGGGCGCTGAGCCCGGGTTGCCCGGGAAGATCGGCGATGACCGTGGGCAGGTGGGCTGCCAACGCTTCGGCCAGGGGTAGGTAGGTGGCGGCGTTGGCGCTGGTGCCGGGGATCATGACGACCGTACGAGGGCCTGTGGCCGGTCCTGCGGTGAGCAGGTGGGTGTGGCCGTGGGTGGTGTGCAGGTCGCGGCGCCGGTGTGACACCGGCCACCGGTCCAGACGGCGGGTGCACCAGTCACGGACGATCTGCTGTCCGCGTGGGGTGCGGTAGGCCGATTCGGTGTCAGCGGACATCGGGCAGGTCCTCTCCGGTGGCGCTGGCCACGATGGCCAGGGCGCGGGTCATCAGGTCGTCGAGGTCGGGACCGCCGTCCTGCTCGGCCCAGCGCACGAGTGCGGCGCTCGCGGCCGACAGGCAGACGCCGACGCTGACCCAGAGCCGGAATTCCTGCTCGGCGTCCTGCTGGTGGCCGCGCAGGGCTTCGACGATGGCCTTGTGGGTGGCGTACTGGTGGTCCCATTGGCGGGCGCGCAGCGCGGGCGTCGCCAGCGTGAGCCGCAGCCGGTCCAGCAGCATGCGGTGGTCAGCGGGAGAGAGCCCGGCGACGCCGAGCAGCAGGCCTTCGCACAGCCGCCGCATGAGGGGCTGGCCGGCGGGGCGGGAGGCGATGCGGTCGGCGATCAGCGGGTCGTACTCGTCGGCGAGCACGAGGTCCTCTTTGGTGGGGAAGTAGCGGAACACGGTCATCGAGGAGACCTCGGCGGCCTGCGCCACGTCGCTGACGGTGGTGGCGTCGTAGCCGCGTTCGAGGAACAGCCGCATCGCGTGCTCCTGTATGGCGCGCCGGGTGCGGGCGCGCCGGCGCTCACGTAGTCCTGTGGCCTCGTCGCTCATATGTTAGAGACTAACAGATGTTACTTGCTAACACGTTGCCGCGCGGCGAAGGCCCCGTGCGCGAGATTCGGATGTGACCATGAGGCCGATGGCTTCGTCTGTGATGGTGTGAAGACAAAATCCCGTTCGCGGAGGACGCCATCGGCAGCGATATCGAGCAGCTCTATCGCGAGCACTGGCAGCTGGTCTGCGGATATCTCATGCGCCGCACCCGTGACCCGCATCTCGCCGAAGATCTCGCTCAGGAGACGTTCGTCAAGGCCACCCGTGCGATGCTCGGCTGGCGCGGCGAGTCCCCGGCCGCGTGGCTGCTCGCCATCGCCCGCAACGTCCTGCTCGACCATGCGCGACGCAGCCGGACCTCCCTCCCGCTGCCCTCTCCCGACGCCCTGGGCGTACCCGAGCTCATCCCGGACGCCGTCGAGGTCCGCGACGTGCTGGACCGTATGCCGGAGCGGCAGCGACAGCTGCTCACGCTTGTCTACTTCGACGGGTTCTCCCTGGGGGAGGTGGCCGCGATGACCGGCCGCTCCGTCTCGTCGGTCAAAACCGCCCTGTGGCGCGCCCGCTCGGCCTTCGCCGAAAGCTATGGAGGACACCGATGACCGAGCAGGAAGACATCCCCCCGATCCCGGGCTTCGATCCCGGCAGGACGAAGCGGGCCGTACGACGGGGTGTGCTGCGCACCGCCCTCACCGCCACCGTGATACTGATCGTCGGTGTGCTGCTGCTCAACCTGGGAGCCCAGTGGATCCAGCGGCGCGGCGACCGCGACGACCGCATGCTGGACGTGCTCGGCACGGCCTTTCGGGTCGCCAACCCCGGCTACCGCACCGATGTCATGAGATGCTGCGACACCACCGCGTTCTCGCTCTCCTTCACCTTGCGGATCACCCCGCTCCGGGCCGGGGGGTACTCCTCGCCGGACCAGTTCTCCGGCGGCGCCGTCTTCACCGTCAGCCAGAACCAGTTCGGGCGGGTCGACTGGCCCCCTCCGGGTTTCATCAAGGAGACGCCCCTGTTCACGGCGCTCGACTCCGTCGGCACGGACGCTCCTCCGAGCAAGGCGGACACCAAGAGGATCCTGGACCGGCTGCCCGAGTCGATGTACGCCCTGGCGGTGGTCGATTTCGCCAAGCCGTTGAAGGAAGGCGAGTTCTCCGCATTCGTCCAGCGGCACACAGCCGTTCCCCCGGAGACGGCGATCTACGACGGGCGGATCGGCGGGACCCCGATCAGCTGGCGCATGGACACCCAGCTGCCCGAGGCGCCGCAAGGCGACGCCCCGGAGCTCGCCCCCGCCGAACTGCCCCGGAACGGGCTGGCCGGGTTCCGTCACTGGGTCAGCGGCCTGCGCGACCATGACGCGGTCAACCTGGACAAGTTCGGACTCGGTCTGAAGCTGCTGCGCGAGTCGGCCACCGACGGCCTGGCGTACGCCTACGTCACCCAGCACACCCGCATCCGCGACCTTCGCACCCTGATCGACGACCCCCAGGTCCGCACGATCAGAGTGGCCGACGTCGCCTACGATCTCAGTGGTCTGGGCTGATCACGGGCGTCCTGGACCCGCGGCCGGCTTTCTCCCGGTGAGAAAGGACGAGACCGTTCAGGACGGCCGGGTGGTGACGTCGAGCACCACCTTGCCGGTGACGTGGCCGTCCTCCACGAGCGCGAGCGCGTCGGCGGCCGCGGCGAACGGGAACACCCGGCGCACGCACGGGTCCAGCTTCCCCGCGACCACGAGCTCGGCCAGGGCCGACAGCGTGCCCTGGCCCCCGACCCGCGAGAGCGGGCGCGCGCCGAAGCGCGCGGCGGTCTCCTCGCCGGCCACGGTGAGCACGCGCGTCCCGGCGGTGAGGACCCCGGCGACACCGTGGAGGGCGTCACCGCCGACCAGGTCCAGAACGGTGTCGGCGCCCTCGGGAAGGAGCTCCCGCAGCCGGTCCGCGACGCCGTCCTGATCGTAGGCGACCGCCGTGGCGCCCAGGGATTCGACGAACGCGCGCTTGGCCCCGCTCGCCGCGCCCACGACCCGGACCCCGTCCGTGGCCGCGAGCTGGGCCGCGACCGTGCCGACTCCCCCGCCCGCGCCCAAAATCAGCAGCGTCCGCCCGGCTGCCGGGGCCAGGGCGGCGAGCCCCTCGTAGGCGGTCCCCGCCGCGATCGGCAGCGCCGCCGCGTCGGTGAAGCTCAGCCCGTCCGGCATGCGGGCGGCCCGATCCGCCGGCAGCACCGCCAGCTCGGCGTACCCGCCGCTCCCGCCGACCGTGCTGCCGAAGACCGCGTCCCCGGCGGCGAGCCCGGCGACTCCCGGCCCGGTCCTGACCACGGTCCCGGCCACCTCGCGCCCGAGGATCGCGGGCAGGCTCAGCGGCAGGAAGGCGCGATGCATGCCGGCGCGGACCTTCCAGTCCACCGGGTTGACGCCGGCCGCGCGCACCTCGACGAGCACTTCGCCCTGGCGCGGCTCGGGCGCGGGAACGTCGAGGAACCGCTGGACGTCCGGACCGCCGTAGTCGATGAACCCGTAAGCGAGAGGCATGGTCAGGGACGCTACTTGCCGGGCCCCGACCGAGGTGAAGGGCTGTTCCGGTCAGCGAACCGGCGCGGGAGCCGCCCGAATTTTCCGGCTCTAGGGTGTGAGGCCACCACCTGAAGAACGGTGACTCCCGCGTCCGGCAACAATTCGGGCAATCAGTGCGATGCCCGACACCTCGTTACACCGCACGCCCCCAGAATGTCTCGAGGAGTACCAATGTCACTGACGAAGTCAGTCTGGCGCCGTCATCTCGCCGCAGGCGCGGCCGGCGCGGCGATGCTCGCCTCCGCCGCGTGCAGCGCCGCCAACCAGGGCGCCATCGGGAACTCCGCGAGCGCGAGCGCGGGCCCGGTGCGCGCCGGCGGCACCCTCATCGTCGCCCAGACGAGCGACGCCGACCCGGGCTCGTTCCTCAAGACCTCCTTCGGCAACATCGTGGCCGAGTACGCGGTCTTCGAGACGCTGACCCTCATTGACGGCAAGACCGGCCAGCCCAAGGGCGTCCTGGCCGAGTCGTGGACCCTGGCCCCCGACGGCAAGAGCCTGGACGTCAAGCTCCGCGACGACGTGACCTTCCACAGCGGCCGCAAGCTGACCGCGGACGACGTGATCTTCGCCATCCAGAAGGCCCAGGACCCGGCCACCGGCGCGGCCAACCAGTCGATCGCCGCCCAGATCTCCGACATGAAGACCAAGGGCGAGCACGAGCTGACGCTGACGTTCAAGCAGCCGCTGCCCAACATCTTCGACCTCTTCGAGACGATGCCGATCCTCAACAAGGACTCCTACGCCGACTACGCGTCGGGCACGAAGGTCGACGGCACCGGGCGCTTCACGTGGAAGTCGTGGACCCCCGGCGGCAAGCTCGTGCTCGGCAAGTACGCGGGCTACCGCGACGCGGCGGGCACCCAGCTCGACACGATCGAGATCAACCTGATCAAGGACCCGACGGCCATGGTCGCGGCCATCCGCAGCGGGCGCGTCCAGTACGGCGTCGGCATGGCGGCCCTGGACGCCAGGACCCTGAGCCAGCAGCCCGGCTTCTCCCTCGTGACGTCGGGCGGCGCGGCGATCCCGCTGGCGTTCGACGTGACCAAGCCGCCGTTCGACAACAAGGCCGTGCGCCAGGCGGTCCACTACGCGATCGACCGCGACCGCATCGTCCAGCAGGTCATGGGCGGCCAGGCCGACCCGACCAACGTGCCCTGGCGGACCTCCACGGTCGGCTACGACGCCGCCCAGGCCAAGCAGTACGCCTACCAGCCGGACAAGGCCAAGCAACTGCTGGCCGAGGCGGGGGTGAAGAACGTCTCGTTCGACGTGCTCACGCTGAACTCGCCCGAGGCCACCGGCGTCTTCCAGATCGTCAAGAACAACCTGGCGGCCGTGGGGCTGAACGCCAACCCGGTGGTCGTGCCCGTGGCCGACTACGACGCGCGGATCGCCAAGAAGGACATGGGCGCCCCTGCCTTCCTGATGCAGAACAGCAACGGCCTGTCCCCCGCGACCGCCGTCGTCAGCCGGCCGGAGCTGCTGGCGGACGGCAACGTCTCGCAGTTCAAGAGCCCCGAGTACACCAAGCTGGTCAAGTCGGTCACCAGCGCCAGCACCACGGAGGACCAGCAGAAGGCCCTGCGCGACTATGACGCCTACTTCATCGACCAGGCGTTCGTGCTCCCGCTGGTCACCCGCCCCACCCTCACCCTGCGCGCGAACTCCGTGAACGGCATCAAGTCCACCCAGATGGGCTTCCTCGACCTCAGCCAGGCCTGGCTGTCCAAGTAACCGGAGGCAGGACGAATGGTCCGGTTCCTGATACGCAAGCTCCCCTCGCTGGTGTTCGTGCTGCTCGCCAGCTCGATCGTCGCCTTCGCCCTGCCTCGGCTGGCGCCGGGCGACGTGGCGGTCACGCTCGCCGGGGCGGATCCGACCGCGGCCAACATCGCCGCGATCCGCCGGCAGCTCGGCCTCGACCGGCCTCTGGTGATCCAGTACGCGGACTGGCTGGCCGGGCTGCTCCAGGGCGACCTCGGACAGTCGTACCTGCTGCGCCGCAGCGTCGCGAGCCTTATCGGCGACCGGCTGGAGAGCACGGTCGAGCTGGCCGCCCTGGCCACGTTGCTGGTCATCGCGATCGGCACGGCCCTGGGCGTCGTGGTCGGCTCGGTCCGCAGCCGCTGGGCGCGGGCCGGCCTCGACCTGGTCAACAGCTTCTTCGTGGCCGTCCCGTCGTTCGTCACGGGGCTGGCGCTGATCCTCGTCTTCGGCGTGCTGAACCGCTGGCTGCCCGTCAGCGGCGAGGTCGCCTTCCTGGACGATCCGGTGATCGGCTTCCAGTTCCTGATCCTGCCGGCCATCGCGCTCGCGCTGCCGCCCGCGGCGGTCGTGGCCCGCCTGCTGCAGGCGGAGATGCTGGTCGCCAGGAACGAGGACTACGTGGACCTCGCGCTCAGCAAGGGAGCCTCGGGCACCCGGATCACGATCCGGCACGTGCTGCGCAACAGCGTGGGCACGGCCGTCGTCGCGGTGGGCCTGCAGGTCGGGAACCTGCTCGCCGGCGCGGTCATCATCGAGGCGATCTTCAACCGCAACGGCCTCGGCCAGCTCGCCGTCTCCAGCGTGCAGTCCCGCGACTTCACCGTGCTGCAGGTGCTGATCCTGGCCGTCGTCTTCGTGGCGGTGATCTGCCAGATCCTCACCGAGGTGATCCTGGCAGCACTCGACCCCCGGATCACGTTGGGAGCGTAGGCATGGCAGACATTCCACTCGAAGGGGGAATCCCGCGGGCGCACCGGCTGAACCCGACGCTGGCCCGCTACCTGTCGGCGTTGCGCACGCCGAAGGGCCTCATCGGGCTGTCGATCCTGGCCGTCATGAGCCTGGCCGCCCTGCTCGCCCCCGTGATCTTCCCCGGCGGGTACGACGAGCAGGGCCGGGACGCCCTGACCGGGATCTCGGCCGGGCACGTCTTCGGCGTGGACGAGTTCGGCCGCGACATCCTGGTCCGCAGCGTCTACGGCCTGCGCGTCGACCTCAGCCTGATCTTCACCGCGGTGCCGCTCAGCATGGCGATCGGGACCCTGCTCGGGCTGGCCGGCGCGCTGTCGGAGCACGTGGGCTCGGCGGTGCAGCGGCTGCTCGACGTGATCATCGGCTTCCCCGGCCTGATCCTGGGGATCTGCCTGGTGGCCATCCTGGGGCCGGGCTGGCCGGCGCTGTTCCTGACCATCCTGATCAGCGGGCTGCCCACCGCCGGGCGGCTGGCCCGCGGCGCCTGGCTGGCCCAGCAGAGCAGGGAGTACGTCCTCGCCGCCCGGGTGCTCGGCGTCTCCCGCGCGCAGCTCCTGGTCCGGCACGTCCTGCCGAACGCCATGGACTCGGCCGTCGTCAACGCGGCCGTGTGGATGGTCGTCGGCGTCTACATCGAGGCCGGGCTGAGCATCGTCGGCCTCGGCGTGCAGCCGCCGACGCCCTCGCTCGGCGTGCTCCTGAACAACGGGCTGCGGTTCGTCACGCAGTCCCCCACCTACATCGTCGGCCCCGCCCTCCTGCTGCTTCTGCTGGCGGTGGGCTTCAGCCTGGTGTCCGACGCGCTCAACGAGGCGGTGAACCGTCGGTGACCTCCACCGAATCCCTGGCCCCCGTGACGGCCAAGGACGTGCCGCTGCTGCGGGTCGAAGGCCTGCGCACCGAGTTCCGTCTGAGGAACGGCGGCGTCAAGGCCGTCAACGACGTCAGCTTCGACATCTACCCGGGCGACGTGCTCGGCATCGTCGGCGAGTCCGGCTCGGGCAAGTCGGTGACGGCGCGCTCCATCATGCGCATGCTGCGCCCGCCGGGCGAGGTCGTGGCCGGCTCCGTACGGCTCGGCGGGGAGGACCTGCTCGCCCTGCCCGAACGCGAGATGCGGCGCCGCCGCGGCAGCAAGGTCGCGATGGTCTTCCAGGACCCGCAGGCCGCGCTCAACCCCGTCATGAAGGTGGGCGACCAGATCGCCGAGGCCATGACTCTGCACGGCGCCGACCGGCAGACCGCGCGCAGGCGCGCGGCCGAACTGCTCGACCAGGTCGGCATCCCCGACGTGCAGACGAAGATCGACCATTACCCGCACCAGTTCTCCGGAGGCATGCGCCAGCGGGTCGTCATCGCGATCGCGCTGGCCAACGACCCCGCGCTGCTGATCGCGGACGAGCCCACGACCGCTCTCGACGTGACCATCCAGGCGCAGATCCTGCGCCTGCTCGCCCGGCTGCGCACCGAGCTCGGCATCGCCATCGCGATCATCACCCACGACATGGGGGTCGTGGCCGAGCTCTGCACCGACGTCGTCGTCATGTACGGGGGCCGCACGGTCGAGAAGGGCACCGTCGAGCAGGTGTTCGAGCATCCGCGGCACCCGTACACCGCGGCGCTGCTGGCGGCGATGCCCCGGCTCGACGACGACCGGATCGGCCGGCCGCTGCCCGCGATCCCGGGAGCGCCGCCCGACCCGGCCGCGCCGCCCCCCGGCTGCCCCTTCGCCCCCCGGTGCCGTTTCACCGAGGACGCCTGCGAGCACGAGCCGCCGGAGCTGCTCCAGATCGGCTCCGACGGGCAGGCGGCGGCCTGCTTCGTCGCGCAGCGCGCGACCACGGACCTCTCGGTCCACGACCCCGGCCCCGAGCCGCCCACCGCCGACGTCCCCGAGCCCCAGACTGCCCCGGACGCCACGACGCCCGTCCTCGAAGTGCGTGACCTGCGGATCGACGTCGGGTCCCGGCGGCGCGGGCTGTTCCACCGCGAGCCGCCCGTGTACGCGGTCGACTCGGTGAGCCTGTCGGTGCACGCCGGGCGTACGCTCGGGCTGGTGGGCGAGAGCGGCTGCGGAAAGTCGACGCTGTCGCGGAGCATCGTCGGGATCAACCGGGTCGCGGGCGGGTCGGTGCTCGTCGACGGCGCCGACGTGAGCACGATGGGCCAGGCGGATCTGGGACGGGTCCGGTCCTCGGTGCAGTACCTGTTCCAGGACCCGTACGCGTCGCTGAACCCGCGCCGCACCATCAGGCAGTCGCTGGCCGAGGCGCTCGCGTTCAGAGGCATCGCCGGGCGGGAGCGCGAGGAGGCGGCGCGGTCCCTGATGACGCAGGTCGGGCTGCGCGCGGAGCACCTCGACCGCTACCCCCACGCGTTCTCGGGCGGCCAGCGCCAGCGGATCGGCATCGCCCGCGCGCTGGCCAGGCAGCCGCGCGCGCTCATCCTGGACGAACCCGTCTCCGCCCTGGACATGTCGATCCAGGCGCAGATCATCAACCTGCTGGAGAAGCTGCAGCAGGAGCTCGGGCTCGGCTACCTGTTCATCGCCCACGACCTGTCGGTCGTGCGCCACCTCAGCGACACCGTCGCGGTGATGTATCTCGGCCGGATCGTGGAGCACGGCGAGGCCGCCGACGTCTACGCCAACCCGCAGCACCCCTACACCGCCGCCCTGCTGTCGTCCTCACCCGTCCCGTCGGTCTCAGCGCGCACGCGCGAGCGCATCGTCCTCCCGGGCGATCTGCCCAGCCCCGCGAACCCGCCGTCAGGCTGCCGGTTCCGCACCAGGTGCCCGATCGGGCCGCTGGTCAACCCGGACCGGACGATCTGCACGGAGATCGACCCCCAGCTCGCCCCCACGGCCACCGGCCAGCGGGCCGCCTGCCACTTCGCCGGCGAGCTCGCCCAGAAATAGCCGGAAAAGAGAGGAATCTGAATGACCGCGAAGATCGCGCTCAACCCGATCCAGTGGATGGCCAGCGCCGACGGCTGGCTGGACCCGTCGCTGGCCCCCGCTCCGAAGGAGCTGCTGACCCGGATCAAGGAGGCCGGCTTCGACCACGTGATGTCCGACCTGCCCGCCGGCTTCGGCGTCGAGGAGTACCGGGCGCTGCTGGACGAGGTCGGCCTGTCGCTCGCGCCCGGCTACTTCCCCTGCCGCTCGGACGGCAGGGACGGCAACGAGGCCACGGTCGTGGCCGCCGCCGCCGAGGTCGCCCGCACGCAGGCCCAGCTCGGTCTGACCGAGATCGGCCTGGGCATGGGCATGGGCAAGGAGGCGCCGCGCGTCCTGAACCCCGCGCGGGCACACGACGCCGACCCCTCGCGCGTCGAGGCGGTGACCGAGCTGATCGGGAAGATCTGCGACGCCATGGTCGCCGAGGGCGTCCGGCCGTGCCTGCACCCGCACGTCGGCACGTGGGTCGAGTCCGAGGAGGAGGGCCGGGCGGTGCTCGAAGCCCTGCCGGCGGCCCGGCTCGGCTTCCTGCCCGACACGGGGCACCTGGCCTGGGCGGGCGCCGACGTCGCCCGGCTCGTCGCGGACTACGCGGACCGGATCCCGTTCGTGCACGTGAAGGACTGCCGGCTCAGCGTCGCCGCGGAAGGCCGCGAGAAGGGGTGGGACTACCGGCAGACCGTGCTCGCGGGGCTCTGGGTCGAGCCCGGCCGCGGCGAGCTCGACCTGACCGGCATCATCGGCAACCTGCCCGACGCGTTCGACGGATGGCTGATGGTGGAGGTCGACCGGCCCGACATCGCCGACCCGTACGAGAGCGCGCAGGCGTCGGCCCGCTGGATGCGCGGCGCGTTCTGACCCTGGATTGATCGTCAGCGCTCCCGTTCGACGGCGCGGGAGATGCCGTCGGCCGCCGCGAGCAGTCCGGGCACCAGCCGCCTGGCCCCCAGGCGGGACAGCGGTGCGGCGGCCGACACCGACGCGAGGACCGTTCCATCGGCCCCCATGACGGGCACGGCGATGCTGCCGAACCCCAGCAGGACCTCCTGCCGCTCGACGGCGTGACCCCGTTCCCTGACGACCGCGAGCTGGTGCCGCAGCTCCTCCACGGACGCGACCGAGCGCGGCGTCAGGCGCGGCAGGCCGGTCCGCGCGAGGCGGCGGAGCCGTTCTTCGAGGTCGGGGAGGTTCGCGAGCAGGGCCTTGCCCGTCGCCGTGCACGACGCGGGCAGGCGCCCGCCCACCCGGGAGTGCGTGTTCACGTTCGCCTCCCCGGCGACCTTCTCCACGTACAGCACGTGGCCGCCGTCGAGGACCGCCAGGTGGATGGTCGCCCTGGTGGCGGCGAACAGGTCGGTGAGGAGGGGACGGGCCACGCGGCGCAGCACGGCGGAGATCGGCACCCGCTGGCCCAGCTCGAACATGCGCACGCCGAGCTGGTAGGAGTCCCCCTTGCGCTCCAGTAACCCCCATTGCACCAGCTCCTGCGCGAGCCGGTACGCCGACGCCTTCGGCACCCCCGACCGCCGGCTGAGCTCGGTGAGCCGGAGCTGGACCGCCCCCGACTCGAACGCCCCGAAGATCAACTGGGCCTTGCCGAGGACCGAATTGGGGTATTCCTCATCGTCGTCGGGGGCGGCCGGCGCCGCCACGAACCCCTGTGAGGACATCGGAACTCCCCTCGCGACCACTTTCCATTTGTCCCATGAATAGTGCAGAAAGTCTGAAATGTATAGGTTTCGCCGGGCGGGCCGATGTAAAGATCAGGTGACGAACCGGCATGAGGGAGGACCTCGTGGACATGCGCTTCGGGTACGCCGACTCGCCTTTCGGCCAGATCCACTACGCCGAGCAGGGCACGGGCGAGCCCCTGCTGCTCCTGCATCAGACCCCCAGGTCGTGGGACGAGTTCCGCGAGCTGATCCCGCTGCTGGCGCCGCACCGGCGCGTGCTGGCCATGGACATGATCGGCTTCGGGGCCAGCGCGAAGCCTCCGGCGCCCCACACGATCGAGCTGTTCGCGGCCGGCGCCCTGGCGCTGATGGACGGCCTCGGCATCGAGCGCGCCGACGTGCTCGGCCACCACACCGGCGGAGCGGTGGCCGTCGAGCTGGCGGCGTCCGCGCCGGAGCGGGTGGGCCTGCTGGTCCTGTCGTCGGCGCCGTGGACCGACGCCCGCTACCGCGCGTCCCACGCCGGCGGCCCGGGGGTGGACGAGGCGGAGGCGTCCCCGGAGGGGGACCATCTGGTCAAGCTGTGGCGGCTGCGGCAGCCGTACTATCCCGAACCGGTCTCCGGGCTGCTCGACCGGTTCGTCCGCGACGCCCTCGCGCCGGGCGTCGATCCGGCGGAAGGCCACCGGGCGTGCGCGCGCTACGTCATGGAGGACAGGATCGGCCTGGTGACGGCGCCCGTGCTGCTGCTGGCCGGCACCGCGGACCCGTTCGCGCTGCCGAACCTGGCCCCGCTCCGGGAGCGTCTCACCGGGGCGGCGAGCGTGACGTCGGCGGTCATCGAGGGCGGCACGATCCCGCTCATGGAGCACAAACCCGCCGAGGTCGCCGCGGCCGTGGCGGCGTTCCTGACGGCCTGATCAGGTCCGGCCGCCGTCGGCGGCCATGATCGACTTCGTGATGCGCCTGCTCACCATGCTGAGCAGGCCCACGTACTTGTTGACGTCGGCGCGGAAGGTCGGGGCCGTCACCGACAGCGCCGCGACCATGGTCCCGGTGGCCCCGGTGAGCGGGATGGCCACGCTGAGGTAGCCGACCCGGGTCTGCTCCCGCTCGACGGCGTACCCGGCCTTCCTGGCCTGCTGGATCTCCTGGGCGAGCAGTCTCGGCGCGGTGACCGTGCGCGGCGTCACGCGGGCCAGCGGGGTGGCCACGACGTCGCCGAAGAGGGCCGCCGGGCCGAACGCCAGCAGGGCCTTGCCGGTCGCCGTGCAGTGCAGCGGCATGCGCCCGGCGATGCGGGACGGCCGGGACACCTGGCCGTGGCCGGAGACCTTCTCCAGGTAGATGACCTCCAGCCCGTCCAGCACCGCCAGGTGGATGGTCTCCCCCGTCGCCTGGTAGAGGTCCTCCATGAACGGCCGGGCCGCCTCCCGCAGGATCCGCTGGCGCGGCACGCGCTGCCCGATCTCGAACAGGCGCATGCCCAGCCAGTATTCGGACCCGCGCCGCTCCAGCAGGCCCCACTGCAGCAGCTCCTGGGCCAGCCGGTGGACCGACGCCTTGGCGACGCCGGTGCGGCGGACGATCTCGGACAGGCCCAGGCTCTCGTCGTCCGGGCCGAAGGCCTCCAGGATCAGCCGCACCTTGCCCAGTACGCTGTTCGCCGCCGCGTCGTGCTCAGGTGAAGGGACGATGGCCAGGGGCTGGACGTCATGTGGCGTCGGGGAGTGCATAAGAGCCATTGGCCGATAATCGGGCCCATGCCCGTTCCGGACAACGGCACCGTCTCACTGAGCGGAACAGGCCCGGCGGCTACCCGAACGTGACGACCGCCCGCCCGCGCACCCTGCCGGCGCGCAGCGACTCCAGGGCCTCGGCGATCTCGGACAGGTCGAACCGCTCGACCTCCACGCCGAGCTCCCCTGAGGCCAGGCGGCCGACCAGCGACGGGGCCACCTCGCGCGCCCGGCGCTCGTGCCGGACCATGTTCACGGGCAGCAGCGCCACGTCGTCGAGCAGCCACGACGGCAGATCCACCGTCACCGACGCGCCCAGCACGTAACCGATGACGACGGCCCGGCCGCCGGGGCGGACCCAGCGCGTCCGCTCGACCAGGCCGGCGCCTCCGAGCGTGTCGACCAGCAGGGACGCCGAGCGCGCCGAGGCCAGCTCCGCGACCGCCGCGGCGTCGTCGGCCGCCACCGCGCGCACCCCCTCGGGCACCCGATCGAGCTGATCGGACCGCCCGACCAGCCCGGTCACGGTGGCCCCGGCCAGCCGCGCCTGCTGGGCGACCATCGCGCCGACCGCGCCGGCGGCTCCCGCCACGACGACCTCCTCCCCCGGTTCCAGGCGGGCGATGTCGTGCAGGGCGACGTACGCCGTCGTGGCCGGGACGAAGAAGGACGCGGCGACCTCATGGGGCAGCGGCGCGGCCAGCGGGCTGACGGCCTTGGGGCTGACGCTGACCCGTTCGGTCCAGCAGCCGTCGCGCAGCAGCCCCAGCCCGCCCCCGCGAAGGAGCACCTGCGTGCCGGGGGCCAAGCCGCCGGCGGCGTCGTCGGCGGCGTCGTCGGCGGCCAGGACCACCCCGCTGGCCTCGACCCCGCCCACGTACGGGAGGGCGGGCTTCATCGCGAAGGACCCGGTGGCGACGGTCAGGTCCAGATGGTTCAGCGCCGCCGCCTTGACCTCGACCAGCACCCTTCCCGGCTCGTACGCGGGCTCGGGGACGTCCTCCACGACAGGGGACGCGCCCCAGTCGTGGAACCGCGCCGCGCGCGTCACCGGCCCGACACCCGGCCGACGAATCGGCCCGAGAAGCCCGCCGCCGAGCTCTTGGCCAGGAAGGACAGGCTGAGCGGGTTGTAGCGGTCGGCCTGCTCGTGCTGGGGCCAGTGGCCGCACTCCTCGAACAGCTCCAGCTGCGAGCCCGCGATGGCCTCGTGCATGGCGGTCGCCTCCGGAACGTCGCCGAACGGGTTCTTGCGCCCCCAGACGATCAGCGTCGGCTGGGAGATCCGGGCCAGGTCGCCGGGGCGCAGGATGTTGCGCTGCCGGGTCTCCATGTCCTGCAGGCAGAGCAGGTTGTCGACGCCCGCCACGAACGCGGGCTCGTGGTAGATGGCGTGGCGCACCTCCACCAGCTCCTCGGTGGCGTCGGCCGGGTCGGCCATCAGCAGCCTCAGCCGCTTGCGGGTGAGCTCCACGTCGTCGCTGAGCACGGCCTCGCGCGTGCTCGTCCTGATGCGCTCCATGACCTGCGGGTTGGCGACGGTTCCGCCCGCGCAGAGCAGTTGCAGGCTCGCCACGCGGTCGGGGTGGTCGATCGCGGCGCGCCCGCCGACCCAGCCGCCCAGCGACTCCCCCACGATGTGCGCGCGCTCGATGCCCACCGCGTCGAAGTACGCCAGCAGGTGCTCGACATAGCGCGGGATCTCATACGGATAGTCCGGCTTGCCGGTGTAGCCGTGGCCCAGCATGTCGATGGCGTGGCACTCGTACCCCTCCGCGTGGGCGGCCAGGTTGCGGGTGAACGCCTCAAGGTGCCCGCTGGTCCCGTGCAGGAACACCACGGGCTCGCCCGATCCGGCCCGCAGGCTGCGCGTCGGCACTCCCCCGGCGTCCACGTACGAGACGCTCAGGCTCAACGGGCTCAACTCGGTCCATATGGTCATCGTCACGTCACCTTCAGCGATCGAGAGAGGGTTTGTCCTGGTTGATGCGGTGCACCTGGGTGTTGCTCCGGGCCGCGAGCAGGCGGGCCAGGAGCACGGCCAGCACGACGGCGGGCACGGCGATCAGCAGTTTCCTCATCCGCCTACCCCCGTCAGGAACCCGGTGACCACCGCGTGGTACGCCTCGGGGCGCTCCTCCTGGAGGTGGTGTCCCGCGTGGTCCATGACGTACAGGTTGCCCCGGGGCACCATGCGCGCGAGCATGAGCGGATAGTCGGGCGTCAGGAAGGCGTCCTGCATGCCCCACATGAACAGCGCCGGCGCCTGGATCTCGGCCAGCTCCGCGGTGAGGTCCTGCCATTCGCCGCGCGGCGAGTCGGACATCGCGGCCAGCGCCCGCTCCTCGGGGTCCAGGCTCTGCTCGTAGCGCAGATCCAGCGTGGACTCGGGCAGGCGGTCGCCGTCGTACCACTCCAGCCGGGTGATGAGGTCGCGCATCTTCTCCCGCGTGGGCCCCTCGCCGCCGTAGTAGACGTCCCGCGCGTTGCGGCCGCGGCGGGCGCCCTCGGGCAGGGGCGCGAGCGGGCCGTAGAAGACCGGCATGCTGCCGGTGATCACCAGCGAGCGCACCCGGTCGGGGTGGCGCGCGGCCAGGCACAGCGCGATGGTGCCGCCCCAGGAGTTGCAGACGAAGTCGGCCCGGTCCACGCCCAGCGCGTCCATGAGCGCGACGGTCCTGGCCGCGTGGAAGTCCCACATCGGGCCGGTGATGACGCACTTCTCGGACTTGCCGTACTGCAGGATGTCGACGATCAGGCAGCGGCGGTCGGCGGCGAACAGCGGCGCCACCGGGCCGAAGTCGCTCCATCCGGTGCAGCCGGGGCCGCCGCCGTGCAGGAAGATCGTGTCCGGTCCCGACCCCAGGTCGAGGTAGTGGTACTTGACGCCGTCGGCGTCGGCGTACGAACCGTTGGGCGGTTCCATGTCGCCTCCTCAGTCGTTGGTCTCGTCGATCTCGGCGCGCGGGCGCGTGACGGTGTCGGCCGCCACCCGCAGGAGCACCTCGCACAGGCGGCGCATGGCTCTGACGTCGACGGTGTTCATGCCGAGGGCGAAGTCGACGTCGACGCCTTCCGGCGCGACCTTCGGCATGCCCACGCGGGCGGTCGGGATGCCGCGCGCCCGCAGGATGTTGGCGTCGGTGGCGCCGCTGTTGCCGTCGACGGGCTCGTGCGGGCGCCCGTTCACGCGCTCCCAGGCGCGGATCGCGCTGCGCACCACCCAGCTGTCCGGCGGCGTGCGCGTGCCGGGGATGGCCAGCGCCATCTCGACCGTGAGCTCCGTGCCCAGCTCCGCCGACACCTGCCGGACGTACGCCGCCAGCTCGCGCTTGGCCTCCAGCGGGGTCGTGCCGGGCGCGATGCGCAGGTCGAGCCGGATGCGGCAGGCCGCGGGCGTGACCGCGAGCATGCGCTCCCAGCCGCCCGCGATCGACCCGACGATCCCCTGGGGGGCGGCCGTCGCGGTGCGGTGCCGCTCGGGATAGTCCGCCAGCCACCGCTCCAGCCGCATCACCACCTCGGCCGCCGTCACGATCGGGTTCCGGTACGGCAGGCGGTGCCGGCTCCCCGCGTACGTGTGGGTCCCCGGGACGACGATCTCGAACCAGCACAGGCCGACCTCGTCGTGCGCGACGAAGTCCCCCGGCTTGGCGATCACCGCGTGGTCGGGGTGCCAGCCGCGTTCGAGCAGGAACGAGCAGCCGACGCCGTGCCCCGTGTTCGCCCGGCCCCTGCCGTCGGTGGCGCCGTCGATCGCGTTGGTGGGCATGCCGCCCGCCCCGAAGGCCACCAGCAGGTCGCCGGCCGGCCGCGGGCGCAGGGCGGCCAGGGCCTCGCCCACGACCAGGACGCACGCGGCGTGGCCCTTGGGGTTGCTCGCGCCGAGGCCGCTGACGTAGGGCCCCTCGCACCGGGCCTCGGCCCGCATGTCGGGGCGCAGCCCGGGGCCGATCCAGGGCACGTCCAGGTCCGGGTCGCCGGTGGTCAGGGTGTCGATCGGGGCGTACAGCATGAGGTCGGCGCCGGTGCCGTCGCCCTTCAGCCGGCCGACCGCGTTGGCCTGGCCGTCGTCGATGCGCTGCGCCCGCGCCTCCAGGCCGGCGGCGGCGAGCCGGTCGGCCAGCCACCGGGCCAGCGGCGCCTCGCCGCCCGTGGGGCTGGCGATGGAGGTGACGTCCACCACCGCCGCGCGCAGCCGGTCCTCGGTGATCGAGGCGAGGGCCTTGCTTACCAGCTCGTCGCCGTTCACGATGACGGCTCGATGACGGCGACTCCCATGCCGGTCAGCCACTCGGGCATCGGCTCGTAGGCCAGCGTCCGTCCGGGAGCGAAGCCCAGCGCCGCCGCCATGGTCAGCCACGACCGCAGCTCCTGGCCGCCGTTGCCGGCCGCCTCCTCGATCTCCGCGGTGGACAGGCCGGCGTAGCGCTCCAGTTCGCCCCGCTCCAGCGCGGCCAGGAACTCCCCGTCGAACTCGGGGAAGATGGTCGGCCGCGCGGCGGTGATGATCTGCCGCCGGCGCGCGTCGTAGCGCTCCCAGTCGCCCCGGCCCTCCCGCCAGGCCTCCACCAGGAACTCCTCGTCGGCCCCCTGGGGGTCCTGCCAGCGGCTCGGCCACGGCAACCGGTGCGAGAGCCCGCCCGAGGCGATGACCGCCACCCGCAGCCCGTCCGGCAGCGCCGCCACCGCCGCGGCGAGGTTGCGCCCCAGCTCGACGCAGCGCCGCATCAGCGGCAGCGGCGTGGCGAACACGTTCACCACCAGCGGGATCACGGGCACGTCGAGGTCGCGCAGCAGGTACTGGATGGCGTGGCTCTGGCCGTGGTCGATCTGCAGCTTCGCCGAGATCGCCACCTCGGTGCCCGCCGCCACGAGGGATTCCGCGACGGCCTGGGCGACGGCGGGGCTGGTGCGCTGGGGGCCCGACGGCGTGCCGGACTCGCCGGACGCGACGACCTCGTCCACGCCGAGGGTGAAGGCGGGGATCAGGTCCAGCCAGAAGCCGCGGAAGTGGTTGGACCCGATGACGACCGCCACGTCGGGGCGGGCCGCGGCGAGGGCGTCGCGGGCCGCGCCCAGCGCGTCGCGGAAGCGTTCCGCGCGGTCCTTGTGCTCGACCTGGTCCCAGTGGGTGTTCATGAGCGTCGAGTGGGACGCGCCCACGCCCAGGACGATCCGGCCCATCAGTCGAGGTCCCTGGTGATCTTGAGGCGTTCGACGCGTTCCTCCGTGACCTCCTCGGCCAGCTTGCGCCACTGCAGGAGCGAGTCGTCGGGGCGGTAGAGCCGCTCCGGCGGCGCGTCGGTCACCTCGACCATCCACTTGTCCTGGCCGGAGAACTGGCCGTGGAAGAGCCAGCGGACGGCGCCGAGGTATTTGGCGTAGAAGGGCAGCGTCCTGATGCCCTTCTCGAAGTTGGCCATCACCCCGACATAGAGATGGTTGTCCGCGTCGACCGGGACGTAGAACTCGTAGTGGATGAAGGTCGGGTAGACGATGCGCAGCACGCCCGGCATGCTGACCGAGGCGAACCCGGGGAACTCCTCGGCTGCGATGGCCGGGTTCACCTTGCGGTGGCTGCCCGTGTTGCCGATGTTGGCGACCTGCTTGGGCGGCTTGAGCTTGTACCACGCCTGGTTGCTCCACGGGCCGAGGCCGGGGAAGTCGGCGTCCCAGTGCTGGGCGTCCTGCACCCGGTAGATCCACCGACCGCGGCGCACGATCCGGGTCTCGTTCCAGACCGGCATGGCCTTGAACAGCCGCCACAGCGCGGTGCGGTGCAGGTATTTCGCGTGCCCCTCGTCGTAGCCGTTCTCGCAGGCGAAGCGCCAGTTGCCCTCGCGGGCCTGGATGCGCGCGCCGATCACGGCGGGGTTGTCGCGCAGCTCCTCGGGGAGCTGGTCGTCGATGGGCGGGGCGTCCTCGCCGTCGCCCACGAAGATCCACACCATGCCGAGGCGCTCCTCGGCCTCGTACGTCGGCTGCGTCACCTTGCCGCAGATCGGCGACTGCGGCCCGTCGGTGATCACCGCCTTGAGCGCGCCGGTCTCCAGGTCGAACGTCCAGCCGTGGTACGGGCAGGAGATCGTCCCGGGGAACTGCTGGTTGCCGTAGCTCAGCGGCACGCCGCGATGCGGGCAGCGGTCCTTGAGCGCGTAGACCTTCCCTTTGTTGCGGACTCGGCAACGTCCAGAGTCGTCCCTGATGACGGCGATGCGCTCCCCGAGCAGGGTGATCGCCTTCGGCTTCCCGGTGATGTGCGAGGAGAACGCCACCGGATACCAGTAGCCGCGGAACCCGCTGGCCGCCGCCTGGTAATGGGGCCAGCTCGACCAGTCCTGCCGTCCCGGCAGCCGGCCCCGACGCGACGGCCGGCGCCTGGCGTCACCCCCGGTCGCAGCCGGCGTACCCGCCTCCGCACTCATTCTCGCCTCCGCTTCCATGGCTTGTCGGCGGCTCCTGATGCGCCGCGACAGGCAGTTCACCATCCGCGGGGCCGACCGGCCCAGTGCGGCATCCCGCCCAGCGGACCGTGTCCCGCTGAGCGAGCCGTGTTCCGGTCAGCGGGCCGCGACCCGTGGGAAGCCGCCCAGACGCTGTGTAGCTTCCGTGGCCGGAAAGGAGACCGACGTGGAGATCGAAACCGATATCGCGATCATCGGAGCGGGGCCGACCGGGCTCTACGGCGCGTACTGCGCGGGCTTCCGCGGCCTGCGCACCGTGCTCGTCGACGCGCTGCCCCAGGTCGGCGGGCAGATCTCGGCACTGTACCCGGAGAAGGAGATCCGGGACGTGGCCGGCGTCCCCGGCGTACTCGGGCGTTCGCTGGTGGCGGCGCTCGCGGCCCAGGCGGCCGCGTACGACCCGGTGCACCTGCTCGGGCGGCAGGCGGTCGAGCTGCGCCGCGACGAGGACCCGCGGCCGGTCGTGGTGCTGTCCGACGGCACGGCGGTCCGCGCCGGGGCCGTCGTGCTCACCTCGGGCATCGGGACGTTCACCCCGCGGCCGCTGCCGGCCGGTGAGGAGTGGCTGGGCCGGGGGCTGACGTACTTCGTGCCGGACCCGTCCGCGCACGCCGGCCATCATGTCCTGGTCGTGGGCGGCGGGGACAGCGCGGTCGACTGGTCGCTGGCCCTGGCGCCGCTGGCCAGGTCGGTCACGCTGGTGCACCGCCGGGCGGCGTTCCGCGCGCACGCCGGCGGCGTCGCGGCCGCCCGCGCCGCGGGGGTCCGCATCGTCGTGGACAGCCAGGTGGTCGGCCTGTCCGGCGAGGAGCGGGTCGAGCGGGCGCACCTGCGCACGCGCGGCCAGGGCGACAGCACCGTGCCCGCCGACTCCGTCGTCGCCGCGCTCGGGTTCATCAGCGAACTCGGCCCGCTGGCCGGCTGGGGACTGTCGCTGCGCGGCAGGTCCGTCCTGGTCGACCAGCGCATGCGTACGGGCCTGCCCCGCGTGTACGCGGCCGGCGACCTCGCCGAGTACGACGGCAAGGTCCGCCTGATGTCGGTGGGCTTCGGCGAGGTGGCCACCGCGGTGAACAACGCCGCCGTCGAACTCGACCCCGAGCTGTCCCTCTTCCCCGGGCACTCCACGGAAAGCGTCTGACAGGAGACCTTCATGAGCTACGTCATCGGCCCCGCCTGCGTCGACGTCAACGACCGCGCGTGCGTGGACGTGTGTCCCGTCGACTGCATCTACGTCGGCGACCGCAAGAGCTACATCAACCCCGCCGAGTGCATCGACTGCGGGGCGTGCGAGCCGGAGTGCCCGGTGGACGCGATCTTCGTCGACCGCGCCGCCCGGGGCGACGAGACGCGCACGCTCTTCCTCGACGACTCCAGGGCCTTCTTCACCGAGGTGCTGCCCGGCCGCGACGAACCCCTCGGCAGCCCGGGCGGCGCCCGCAAGGTCGGCGACCTCGGCGCCGACACCGCGATGGTGACCGGCTACGGCACCTGATCAGCGGCCGGTGAACCGCGGGGGGCGCTTGTCCAGGAACGCCTGGAGCCCCTCGGCGGTGTCCCGGGTGCGGATCAGCTCCAGGACCGCCTGCCACTCCAGTTCGAGCGCCTGGTCGAGGGGCAGGTCGTACCCGGCGTCCACGACGCGCTTGAGCAGGCCGATCGTGGCGGTCGGCCGGGCCGCCAGGTCCTCGGCGTGCCCGGCCACCACGCGGTCGAAGTCGTCGTCGTCGGCCACCACGTCCACCAGCCCCAGGTCCAGCGCCTCGGCCGCCGACAGGCGGGCGCCGTCGATCATCAGGCGCTTGGCGCGATGCGGGCCGAGCAGGCGCGGCAGCCGCTGGCTGCCGCCCGCCCCGGGGAAGAGGCCCAGCTTCATCTCGGGGAAGCCGATGGTCGCCGAGGCCGCCAGGACGCGCAGGTCGCACGCGAGCGACAGCTCGGCGCCGCCGCCCAGGGCGTGCCCGTTCATCGCCGCGATCACCGGCTTGGGCGCGCGTTCGAGCAGGCGCTGCACCTCGACCCAGCGGCGCATCTTGACGTGGTTGGCCACGGAGAGGTCGCGCATCACGGCGATGTCGGCCCCCGCCACGAAGAAGCGGCCGGTCCCGCGGATGACGAGGCAGCGGACCGACGGGGCCTCCGCCAGCGGCGGGATCACCTCCAGGAACTCCTCGATCAGCGCCGGGTCGACGGCGTTGGCGGGCGGCCGGTCGATGACGACGGTGGCCGTCCCCCCGTCACGCCGCACATCCAGATATTTCGTCATCCGCGCTCCTATTCCAGGACGCCGGCGTCACGCAGCCGGGCAAGCTCTTCGTCATCCATGGCGAGCAGGTCCTTCAGCACCCGGTCGGTGTGCTCGCCCAGCAAGGGGGCCGATGCCGTCAGCGCTCCCGGGGTGGCGGACATGCGTACCACGATGCCCTCGTGCCGCACCGGGCCGATCAGCGGGTGCTCCAGCACCGGGTAGAAGCCGCGTGCGGCCAGGTGCTCGTCGGCCTCCACCAGGTCCTGGCCGGTGGCGACGACGGCGGCGGCGACGCCGAGCCCCTGCAACTCGGCGGCCAGCTCCGCGCCGTCGCGCTCCGCGCACCAGGCCGACAGCGCGGCGTCGATCTCGTCCTCGCGGCGGCGCCGCTCCTCCAGGCTCGCGGACGCGAGTCGCGGCAGTCCGGCGTGCCCGGCCAGCCGCCGCCATTCCTCGTCACCCTGGACGGCCAGCGCGATCCAGCGGTCCTCACCCCTGACCGGGTAGACGCCGTGCGGGACCATGCGCGGGTGCCGGTCCCCGGGTGGTGGGCCGGTGCGGCCTTCGCCGAGCTCCGCCTCCAGGACGGCCGGCCCCATCGACGCGGCCATCGCCTCCAGCTGGGAGAGGTCCACGTGCCCCCCGCGTCCCGCCGCGACCAGGTCCAGGACGGCGAGAACGGCCGAGTTCGCGGCCACCATGTCGCCCAGCCCGAAGGTCAGCCCCTGCGGCGCCTCGCCGGGATCGGCGGTCTCGCTGGTGAGGCCGGACATGGCGGCGAGCGTGTCGGCGAAGGTCACCGCGTTGCGCCAGGGGCCGCTCTGCCCGACCCCGGCCATCGACACCAGGATGACGCCGGGCCGCAGCTGCGCCAGCCGGTCGTAGGACAGCCCCCACCTGGCCAGGACCCCGGGGCTGAAGTTCTCGACGACCACGTCGCACTCGGCGGCCAGGCGCCGCAGCACGTCGAGGCCGGGCTCGGTGCGCAGGTTGAGGGCGACGCCGCGCTTGCCCCGGTTGAAGTTGACGAAGTAGCCGCCGTCGTCGATCCCGGCATCGGGCCGCAGCCGCATCGACGGGGCGAAGCGCGTGGGGTCGCGCCGGTGCCGGGATTCGATCTTGATGATGTCCGCGCCGTGCTCGGCCAGCGTCCTGGTGGCGTACGGGCCGGCCAGCACCCAGGTCAGGTCCAGGACGCGGATCCCGTCGAGCGGGCGCGCGGCGGGTCCGCGACCCGCGTCGCGGCGGTCACGGGGGCGCTCGCTCCGCCAGGGCGTCCCGGCGGGGGCGGGTCGCGGCTCGGTGAGGCGCACCGGACGGGGAAGGGCCGCGAACGGGAACCCGACGTCGACGACGCCGTCCTCGGGCAGGCCCTCACCCAGGACGCGGGTGAAGAACCCACGATCGGCGAGTTGCGGGTTGGCGGGCAGGCTCGTGGCGGTGGCGACCTCCGCCCACGGCAGCGCGCGGGCCCGCCCCTGCTCCCCGAGGGAGGCGGCGGAGCGCCTGGCGACGAACCTGGCCACGACCTCGTCCACGTGCTCGCGCCCCCGCCAGCGGAAGACGGGCTCGGACCACTTCTCCTCGGTCAGGTCCTCCGCCTCGCCCGATTCCGCCATCCAGGCGAGCAGATCGGTCCACATCCGGTCGCTGCCGGAGTATCCGCCCGCGACGTGCCCGTCGGCGGCGCGGAAGATCCGGTGGGCCACGTGTTCGTACACGCCGCCGGTGCGGGACGGGTACCGCCCCGCGTGGATCCAGGCGATGGCGCCCGTCTCAAGGGTGGCGGCCACCGCCTCCTGCGCGGAGACGTCGATGAGCTGCCCCTGTCCCGTGCGGTCGCGGGCGATGACGCCGAGCAGCGCGGCGATGGCGGCGTGCGCCCCAGCGAGCTGCGTGGCCTGCTCGCGGGGCGGGGGCTTGGGCGGCCCGCCGGGCTTGCCGCCCAGCCAGGCCATGCCGCCGGCCGCCGCGACCACGAGATCGTCGGCGCGCCAGCCGCTGCGGGGGCCGGTCGTGCCGAACGGCGTGACCACGACGTGGACGGCGTGCGGCCAGCGCGAGGCGACCGCGCCGGAGTCCGTCCGCACGCCGCGCAGCTCCGCGAGCGGGCCGCTCTCCACGACCACGTCCGCCTGCCCGGCCAGCCGGTCGAGCGCGCCGGGGCTCACCGGCGCGCTCACGACCCGCTTGCCCGCGTGCCAGTGCAGGGCCTCGGCCCGCGACAGCGCCGGGAGCCGCGGGCGTTCCACGCGTACGACGTCGGCGCCGAGGCCGACCAGCAGCCGCGCCCCGTTGAAGGCCAGATCGTCGGTGAGGTCGAGAACCCGCAACGTCGTCTCCTCCCGTATGTGCCGGAGGCTCGACGCTAGAGCCCGGAATTCACCGGGCGCGACCGTACCGGTCTGTCCAGCGGTCCACGCGATCACGTCGGCGTGGCACAGGCGTCCCATGCGTCGGACGGCACCCCCTGGTCGCGCAGGTCGCCCTTGACCACCTTCGTCGAGGCGTTGCGCGGCAGGGCGTCGAGCACGCGCACGTACCGGGGGACGGCGTGGCGCGGGAGCCGGTCCAGGCACCAGGCGTGCACCTGCGGCGGGCTCAGCACGGCTCCGGGGGCCGCGGTCACCGCCACCAGCACCTCCTCCTCGGTCAGCTCCGACGGCACGCCCACCGCGGCCGCCTCCAGGACGCCCGGCATCGCGGCCACCGCCTGCTCCACGTCCCAGGTCGCGATGTTCTCGCCGCGCCGCCTGATCACGTCGGCGCGACGGCCGGCGAAGTGGAGGAAGCCGTCGTCGTCGAGCCGGCCGCGGTCGCCCGTCATGAACCAGCCGTCGCGCAGGACCTTGCCGGTGGCGGCGGGGTCGCCCGCGTACCCGCTGAAGATCATCCGGTCGGCTCTGGGCCTGACGGTGATCTGCCCGATCCGGCCCGCCGGGACCGGCAGGCCGTCCTCGTCCCTGATCACCACCTCGTACTCCGGGACGGGCCGTCCGGCTGCGCCGGGCCGCCGGGCGCCGGGCGAGCTCGCCGCCACGTCGCCGAGTTCGGTGCACGCGTACGCCTCCAGCAGCAGCACGCCGAACCGCTCCTGGAACCGCCTCGTCAGGTCCGCCGGCGCCGGGCCCCCGTAGGCGCGGCGCACCTGGTGCCGGGTGTCGGAGCCGGTGGCGGGCGCGCGTTCCAGGATGGCCGCGACCGCGCCCATGAAGTTGAACGCGGTGACCCCCTCCCGCCGGCAGATCTCCCAGAACCGGGAGGCGGAGAAGCGCGGGTGGGCCACCAGCGTGGCGCCGGAGATCAGGGCGGGCAGCAGGCCCGCGTGCCGGACGTTGATGTGGTTCCAGGGGAAGACGTTGAACAGCACGTCCCCCGCCTCGTAGCCCATGGTGCGGGTCACCCGCCGGGCGTGCCGCACCCCGGCGAAGTGCGGCAGCAGCGCGCCCTTGGCGCGGCCGGTGGTCCCCGAGGTGGCCATGACGACGGCGGGGTCCGCCGGTCCGGGCCGCCACGCCGGAAGGCGGCGCGGGGCGGCGAGCAGGTCGTCGAGCCCGGTCGCGCCCGGCAGCTCGGCCGCCTCCCGCCCGGTCACGAGCACCACGTGCTCCGTCCCCTCGGCCAGCGCGATCAGCTCGGGGTTGGCGCGCAGGACGTCCGTCCCGGCGATGAGCAGGCGCGCCCCGGTGGCCTCGGCCAGCCGCCGGGCCGCGTCCAGCCGCACGTCCAGGGCCAGCGGCACCTCCACGGCGCCCAGCCTGGCCAGGGCGAACATCACCTCGACCAGCCTCGGCCCCGGTGGCAGGCACGTGAGGACCCGGTCCCCGCCTGTCACCAGGCCCGCGAGCCCGGCCGCGACGGCGGTCGCCCGCTCCAGGCACTCCCCGACCCGCAGCGAGGCGCCGTCGTCGAACCGCACGAGCTCCGCCTCCGGCACGGCGGCGGCCCGGCGCTCCAGCAGGTCGAGCATCGTCTCCGGCGAGGCCGCGACATCGTCCATGTTCTCCCTCACGATCAGGACATCCCACCCATCGGACGTGGATGACAGGATGTCCCATCCCTCGGCGGAGGGCCCACGGGGGGTGCCCGGCCGCGTCACCGCGATCGTCACCCGGAACGGCAACGCCCGCACCGACGCCACGCCGGACCACCGGGCTAGTCCGGGGCTAGTCCACCTCCACCGCGGCCTGGGCGAACTGGGCCGAGTACAGCCGGGCGTAGGCGCCGCCCTCGGCCAGCAGCGACTCGTGCGTGCCCTGCTCGACGATCCGCCCGTTCTCCATGACCAGGATCAGGCTGGCGTCGCGGATCGTGGACAGCCGGTGGGCGATCACGAAGCTGGTGCGCCCCTCGCGCAGCGAGCTCATCGCCCGCTGGATGAGCACCTCGGTGCGGGTGTCGACCGAGCTGGTGGCCTCGTCCAGGATCAGGATCGCCGGCTCGGACAGGAACGCCCGGGCGATCGTGATCAGCTGCTTCTCGCCCGCGCTGACCGTCGCGCCCTCCTCGTCGATCACCGTGTCGTAGCCGTCGGGCAGCGTGTGCGCGATGCGGTCCACGTGGGCGGCCTCCGCGGCGGCCTCGATCCGCTCGCGGGTGGCGCCTTCCGCCCCGTAGCCGATGTTCTCCGCGATCGTGCCGCCGAACAGCCAGGTGTCCTGCAGCACCATGCCGATGTTGGCGCGCAGCTCCTCCCTGGACATCTCGGCGATGTCGACGCCGTCGAGCGTGATGCGGCCGCCGGTCACCTCGTAGAAGCGCATGATGAGGTTGACCAGCGTCGTCTTGCCCGCTCCCGTGGGGCCGACGATGGCCACGGTCTGGCCGGGCTCCACGGTCAGCGACAGGTTCTCGATCAGCGGCCGGTCCGGCGCGTACCGGAAGGACACGTCCTCGAACGCCACCCGGCCCCTGAGCTGCGCGGGCCTGGCGGGCTCGGCGGGCTCCCCGGACTGCTCGGGAGCCTCCAGCAGCTCGAAGACCCGCTCGGCCGAGGCGACGCCCGACTGCACCAGGTTCGCCATGCCGGCCACCTGGGTCAGCGGCTGGCTGAACTGCCGCGAGTACTGGATGAACGCCTGCACGTCGCCCAGCGAGATCGAGCCCGAGGCCACCTTGAGCCCGCCCACCACGGCGACCAGCACGTAGTTGAGGTTGCCGATGAACATCATCGCCGGCTGGATGAGCCCGGAGATGAACTGGGCGCGGAAGCTGGAGGTGAACAGGGCGTCGTTGTGCCGGTCGAAGGTCTCGGCGGCCTCCTTCTGCCTGCCGAACACCTTGACCAGCGTGTGCCCGCCGTACATCTCCTCGATGTGGCCGTTGAGCTTGCCCGTCGAGGACCACTGCTTGATGAACTGCGGCTGCGACCGCTTGCCGACGACGGCGGTGACGTAGACCGACACAGGTACGCTGACCAGCGCGATGAGCGCCAGGACCGGCGAGATCCAGAACATCACCGCCAGCACCGCCACGACCGTCAGCACCGACGAGATGAGCTGGCTCATCGTCTGCTGCAGCGACTGGGCGATGTTGTCGGTGTCGTTGGTGGCGCGGCTGAGGATCTCGCCGCGCGGCTGGCCGTCGAAGTAGCTCAGCGGCAGCCGCGTCAGCTTGGCCTCGATCCGCTCGCGCAGCCGGAACGCCGCCCGCTGCACGACGGTCGTGGTCAGCCGGAACTGCACGATCCCGAGCAGCGCCGCCAGCAGGTAGACCGCCAGCGCCCAGGCCAGCACCTGGGCCAGCGCGGTGAAGTCGATGCCGTGGCCGGGCACCACGTTCATCGACGACACCATGTCGGCGAACGTGCCCTGGCCCCTGGCGCGCAGGTCGGCCACGGCCTGCTCCTTGGTGCCCCCGGCGGGCAGCTGGGCCCCGATGATGCCGGAGAAGATCAGGTCCGTGGCGTGGCCGAGGATCTTGGGGCCCGTCACGGTCAGCGCGACGCTGGCAGCGCCGAGAGCCAGGACGAGCGCCAGCAGCGGGCGCTCGGGGCTCAGCAACCGCAGCAGGCTGCGGAGCGTGCCGCCGAAGTCGAGGGCCTTCTCGGCGGGCCCGGACATCATCCGGCCCGGACCGAAGGCGGGCTGGGGCCGGCGCGCCGGCGCTTGAGTCGTCATGCCGCGGCCTCCTGTTCGGTGAGCTGGGACAGCACGATCTCCCGGTAGGTCGGGCAGGTCGTCATGAGCTCGGCGTGGGTGCCGCTGCCGACCACGCGGCCGTCGTCGAGCACGAGGATGCGGTCGGCGTCGCGGATGGTGTTCACCCGCTGGGCCACGATGACGATCGTGGCGTCGGCGATCTCCTCGGCCAGCGCCGCGCGCAGCCGGGCGTCGGTGGCGTAGTCGAGGGCGGAGAAGGAGTCGTCGAACAGGAAGATCTCGGGACGGTGCACGAGCGTCCTGGCGATGGCCAGGCGCTGGCGCTGGCCGCCGGAGACGTTGGTGCCGCCCTGGGAGATCGGCTCGTCCAGGCCGCCGGGCATCGCCTCGACGAACTCCCGGGCCTGGGCCACCTCCAGGGCCTTCCACAGCTCCTCGTCGGTCGCGTCCGGCTTGCCGTACCTCAGGTTGGAGGCGACGGTGCCGGAGAAGAGGTAGGGCGACTGCGGCACCAGGCCGACCGCGCGGGCGAGCACGGCCGGGTCGAGGTCACGCACGTCGACGCCGTCGACCAGCACCTCGCCGGCGGTCGCGTCGAACAGGCGCGGGACGAGATTGAGCAGCGTCGTCTTGCCGCTGCCCGTGCTGCCGATGATCGCGGTGGTACGGCCGGGCCGCGCCGAGAAGCTCACGCCGCACAGCACCGGCTCCTCGGCGCCCGGATACCGGAAGTCCACGGACCGCAGCTCCAGCTCGCCGAGGTGGCGTTCGGGGGCGATCGGCCTGGCCGGCGGGTGGACGGTCGGCTCGGTGCCGAGCACCTCGTCGAGGCGCTCGGCGCAGACCTCGGCCCGCGGGATCATCATGAACATGAACATCGCCATCATCACCGACATGAGGATCTGCATCAGGTAGGAGATGACCGCCGTGAGCGCGCCCACCTGCATGGACCCGTCGGCGATGCGGTGTGCGCCGAACCACACCACGGCGACGCTGGACAGGTTCACCACCAGCATCACCGAGGGGAACATCAGCGCCATCAGCCGCCCGACCCGCAGCGACACGTCGGTCAACCGGTCGTTGGCCACGCCGAAGCGATCGCCCTCGTGCTTGTCGCGGACGAAGGCGCGGATGACCCGGATGCCGGTGATCTGCTCGCGCAGCACCTGGTTGATCCGGTCGATGCGCTCCTGCATCGTGCGGAAGAGCGGGCGCATGAGCATCACGATCACGCCCACGATGACGATCATCACGGGCAGCACGACGAGCAGCAGCGACGACAGCGCCGCGTCCTGGCGCAGCGCCAGCACGATGCCGCCGACGCACATGATCGGCGCCGCCACCATCATCGTGAACGTCATGAGCACGAGCAGCTGGATCTGCTGCACGTCGTTGGTGGTCCGGGTGATCAGGGACGGCGCGCCGAACCTGTTGACCTCCTGGGCGGAGAAGTCCTGCACCCGGTGGAAGATCGCGGCCCGCAGGTCCCGGCCCAGGGCCATCGAGGTCCTGGCGCCGTAGTAGACGGCCACGATCGAGCAGACGATCTGGATGAGGGTCACACCGAGCATCACCAGCCCGATGCGCATGATGGCGCCGGTGTCGCCCTTGACGACGCCGTCGTCGATGATGTCGGCGTTGAGGGTGGGAAGGTAGAGCGTGGCCAGTGTCTGCACGAACTGGAAGAGGACCACGAGTGTGATCTCTTTCCCGTACGGTCTGAGCTGGACCCGCAGAAGACGGAGCAGCATCAAGAGGCGCTTTCTGTCGATGGGGTGGTTGGGGGCCGCACGAGCAGCCCGTCGAGCAGAACAGAGACGATCTCCTCGTCGTCCATGTCTCCGAACTCGCCGATCTGGCCGAAGCCGCGGTGCACGGTCGTCGCGATCAGCACGACCAGCAGCTCCGCCGCGGCCTTGGGAGAGCGGCGCAGCCGGTCGCGGTCGGGCTCGATCAGGGCGGCGAGCCCGTCCACGATCACGCGCCGGCCGTCCATGATCTGCTTGAAGAACTCGGCGTCGTCCTTCATCAGCTCCTTGGGCACGGCCATGAGGTTGGCGTTGGCCCTCATCCCCGTCCGCAGCATCGCGACCGCCTCGCGCAGCCGCTCGCGCAGCCCGGCCCGCGCGCCGATGGCCGCCAGCGCGTCCGCCGCGGGCCGCGGGTCGAACGCGGCCATCAGCGTCGCCCGCAGCAGCGAGGCCTTGTCGGGGAAGACGCCGAAGATCGTGCCCTCGGCCACGCCCGCGGCCTCGGCGATCTGACGGGTGCTCACCGCGGTTCCGTACTCGCGCAGCAAGGGGAGCGTGGCGGCAATGAGCGCGGCACGGCGGTCTTCCGGGGCCATGGCCGGCACCCTTCGCCTCCTGTTCATAGCGAGCCATCCTAATGAGCGAGTACTCACTCGTTCAAATGGTTATATGTCGGACCGACCGCTACGCTCCATCCGTGCTCAAACCTTGGTTGCCCGGTTTCCTGCTGCTCGCCGCCATCTGGGGCAACAGCTTCTTCTTCATCAAGGTCGCGGTGGACGTCCTGCACCCGCTCCAGGTCTCCTTCGGCCGGATGGTCATCGGCGCGCTGGTGCTCCTGGTGGCCGTGCTGCTCGGCGGCAGGCCGCTGCCGCGCGACCCGCGCCTGTGGGGCCACTTCCAGATCGCCTCGATCGTGCTCACCACGCTGCCGTTCACCCTTTTCGCGTACGGCGAGCAGTACGTCTCCTCCGTGGTCGCGGCCATCTGGAACGCCACCACCCCGCTCTGCACGCTGGCCTTCACCCTGCTGCTGCGCACCGAGAAGGCGACCACCGGCCGGGTGGCAGGCCTGGGCCTGGGCTTCGCGGGCGTCATGGTGGTGCTCGGGATCTGGCAGCCGATGGCCGGCGGGCAGCTCGCCGGCAGCCTGGCCTGCTTCGCCGCCGCGGCCTGCTACGGGATCGGCGGCGCCTACATGGGCCGCTTCATCACCGGCCGGCGTCCCGAGCCGCCGGTCGTCCTGGCCGCCGGGCAGTTGCTCAGCGGCGCGGCCCAGCTGGCCGTGATCACGCTGCTGGCCGGGGTGCCGCTGGTGGACCCGCACGCGCCCGCCGCCGTCTGGTGGAGCCTGGCCGGGCTCGGCGGGCTCGGCACGGGGCTGGCGTACCTGCTGCTCTACTGGGTGCAGGTCCGGGCCGGGGTCACCACGACCTCCACGGTCACCTACCTGCTGCCGGTCTTCGCCGCGGTCTCCGGGGTGGTCGTCCTGGGCGAGGGAATCAGCTGGAACCAGCCGGTCGGCGCCCTCGTCATCCTCGCCGCCATCGCCCTCACCCAGCGCGCCGCCCCTCGCCCCGCCCCCTCCCACCCAGATCAACCGGGGGTCACCGAGAACGGGACGGAGCCTGCGCCCCGGCCGTGAACGGGGGATGAATTCTGCCGTACGGTCGCCTTTCCGCACGCGCGGGCCCGGCAATCGCCATCCCATAATTCCTGTCATGGGGGTTGTTTCAAGAAACAGGATGCGATGAAGCGCTGGATCGGTGTCATTCTGGCGGTGGTTCTGGCCGGGGTGGCGGTCGCGGCCTTCCTCTTGGGGAACCGGGCGGACGAGGCCCCGGAGGCGCTCGTGGTGCGGGGGGTCATCGGATCGGAGAAGAAGCCGTTCTTCGACGATCCCCGGGTGAAGGCGGCCTTCGCCAAGCACGGGCTGCGGGTGGAGGTGGACACCGCCGGGTCGCGGCAGATCGTCACCGATGTGGACCTCGGCCGCTACGCTTTCGCCTTTCCCTCCAGCGTTCCCGCCGCCGAGCGGATCAAGCGCGACCGCAAGGCGGTCACGACGTACTCGCCGTTCTACTCGCCGATGGCGGTGGCCACGTTCGAGCCGATCGCGAAGCTGCTGGTGAAGGCGGGCGTGGTCCGCGATTCCGGCAAAGGCTACCAACTCTTAGATATCCGGAAATATCTCGATTTAATAGCTAAAGGCACTCGCTGGGATCAGCTTCCCGGTAATTCGGATTACCCGGCTCGCAAGCGGATCCTCCTCACCACCACCGACATCCGTACGTCCAACAGCGCCGCCATGTACCTGTCGGCCATCGGCTACGTCGCCAACGGCGAGGATGTGCCCACCTCCGCCGCCCAGATCGCCAAGATCGCCCCGATGGTCGGCCCCGCCGTTCTCGACCAGGGCTTCTCCGAGTCCACCAGCGAGGCGTCGTTCGACGACTACCTGGCGCTGGGCGCGGGCAAGACGCCGATGCTGGTCGTCTACGAGGCGCAGTACCTGGCGCACGTCTTCGCCGGCGACGGCGCGATCAAGCCCGAGATGCGGCTGGTGTACCCGTCGCCGACCGTGCTCAGCAAGCACACGCTGGTCCCGCTGACCGAGCCGGGCGACCGGGTGGGGCGGCTGCTCACGAAGGACGCGGAGCTGCAGTCGCTGGCGGCCGCGTACGGCTTCCGCACCACCGACCCGCAGGCGTTCGCCGGCCTGGTCGCCAAGACCGGGGCGCCGGCGGCGGCCGACCTGGTGGACGTCGTCGAGCCGCCCACGTACGAGCGGCTGGACCAGCTCATCACCACCATCGACTCCGCCCGTCCCTAGCAAGGAGATCCCGCACGTGTCCGATCTGGTGCTCACGCCGCCCGAGCCGGTCGCCCCGGTCCCGGCCGAGACGGCGGCCACCATGCTGCCGATCGCCGACGAGCGCGCCGCCGAGCTGGCCGCCAGGGCCCGCGACTTCGCCGGCGAGCTGAGCGGGCTCGACCACCGCTCCCCCGAGTTCTCCCGCAAGGTGCACGACATCGCCTCGATGGGCGGCACCGAGATCAAGTCAGCCTCCCAGGTGGCCAACCGCATGCTCAAGCGGCCGGTCGCCGCCCTGGACGCGGCCAGGGGCGAGGGCGCCGACGCCCAGTCCCGGGTGGCCAAGGAGCTGGTGGCGCTGCGCCGCACCGTCGTGGACCTGGACCCGAAGCAGGCGGCGAGCGGGACGCGCAAGCTGCTGGGCCTCATCCCGTTCGGCGACCGGCTGCGCGACTACTTCGCCAGGTACCAGTCCGCGCAGAAGCACCTCGACGACATCATCCGGGCGCTGAAGTCCGGCCAGGACGAGCTGCTGCGCGACAACGCCGCCATCGAGGGCGAGAAGGCGAACCTGTGGGAGACGATGACCCGCCTGCAGGAGTACGCGGTCATGGCCCAGGCCATGGACGCCGCCCTTGAGGAGCGCATCACGCTGGCCGACGAGGAGCGGGCCACGGCGCTGCGGTCGGACGCCCTGTTCACGGTGCGCCAGCGCCACCAGGACCTGCTCACCCAGCTCGCCGTGTCGGCCCAGGGCTATCTGGCGCTCGACCTCGTACGCAAGAACAACCTGGAGCTGAGCAAGGGCGTGGACCGCGCCACCACGACCACGGTCGCGGCGCTGCGCACGGCGGTCACGGTCGCGCAGGCGCTGGCGAACCAGAAGCTGGTGCTCGACCAGATCACCGCGCTCAACGCCACGACCGGCGACCTCATCCTGGCCACCAGCGAGATGCTGCGCACCCAGGCGGGCGCGATCCAGAACCAGGCGGCCTCCACGACCGTGGACCTGGACACGCTGCGGCAGGCGTTCGACAACGTCTACGCCACGATGGACACGATCGACGCGTTCCGGGCGAAGGCCGTGGACAACATGGCGGCCACCGTCGACAGCCTGTCCGCCGAGCTGGGGCACGCCAAGGCGTACCTCGAACGCGCCCGGGAGAACGATCGATGAGACGAGCCCTGCCCCTCATCCTGCTCGCCGCCCTGCTGGCGGGCTGCGGCGGGGGCGAGGAGCCCGCCGACGCGCCCGACGTGCTGCGGGTGCTGGCCGGCAGCGAGATCAAGGACCTCGAACCGCTGCTCCAGCGGGCCGGGAAGGAGGCCGGCGTCAAGGTGCGGCTCACCTACACCGGCACGCTCGACGGAGCCGAGCAGGTCGCGAGCGGCCGCGCCGACGGCCGGCTGGACGCGGTCTGGTTCTCCTCCAACCGCTACCTGTCCCTGATCGACGGCGCCCAGGCCCGGCTGTCCACCCAGACCAAGATCATGGTCTCGCCCGTCGTGCTGGGGCTGAAGCCCGCCAAGGCCCGCGAGCTCGGCTGGGACGCCAGGCAGGTCACCTGGGCCGACATCGCGCGGGCGGCCAAGGAGGGCAGGTTCGGCTTCGCCATGACGAACCCCGCCTCCTCCAACTCCGGCTTCTCCGCCCTGGTCGGGGTGGCCGCGGCGCTGTCGGACGCGGACGGCGCGCTGAGCGCCGAGCAGGTCGCGTCGGTGACGCCGCGGCTGAAGGAGTTCTTCTCGGCGCAGCGCCTGACGGCGGGCTCGTCGGGGTGGCTGGCCGACGCCTACGCCCGCGACCCGCGCGTGGACGGCATGGTCAACTACGAGTCGGTCCTGCTGGGGATGCGCGACCCGCTCACGCTCGTCTACCCGTCCGACGGCGTGATCACCGCCGACTACCCGCTCACGCTGCTCGCCTCCGCCCCCGAGCCCAAGAAGGCCCTGTACGGCAAGCTCACCACCTGGTTGCGCAGCCCCGCCGTGCAGAAGGACATCATGACCGGCACCCACCGCCGGCCGATCGTGCCGGGTGTGGCCCCCGACCCGCGCTTCGGCGGGAGGCAGCTGATCGAGCTGCCGTTCCCCAACCGGCGCAGCACCGCCGACGAGCTGATCACCACCTACCTCAACCAGGTGCGGGTCCCGGCGGAGGCGCGGTTCGTGCTGGACACCTCCGGCTCGATGGCGGGCGAGCGGATCGAGGCGCTGCGCCAGGCGCTGGTCGCCCTGACCGGCGCCGACACCTCGGCCTCGGGCGCGTTCTCGCGTTTCAGCAACCGCGAGGCCGTCACCATGATCCCGTTCAGCGGCGCGCCGCTGAAGCCGGTGCCGTTCACCGTGCCCGAACGCGACCCGGAGCCGGTGCTCGCCAAGATCAAGGCGTTCGCGGAAGGGCTCTCCGCGGGCGGCGGCACCGCGATCTACGACAGCCTCACCGCCGCCTACGAGCAGCCGGTGACGCCCGGCCACTACACCTCGATCGTGCTCATGACCGACGGCGACAACACCGACGGCTCCGACTACGCCGCCTTCGAGGCCCGTTACCGGGCGCTGCCGGCGGATCGGCGGGCGCCGGCGTTCGTGGTGCTGTTCGGCGAGAGCGACGTCGAAGAGATGCGCAAGGTCGCCGAGCTGACCGGCGGCGCCGTGTTCGACGCCCGTAAGACGTCGTTGAGCAGCGCGTTCAAGGAGATCCGTGGCTATCAGTGAGCGCGTCCTGCGGTACCTGGGCTCGAACAGGAACATCGCCGGCTCCTGCCTGGCGCTGCTCGGCCTGGTGGCCCACTTCCTGGGCCTCGCGGGCGCGTTCTGGCCGGTGATCGTGGTCGCGCTGTACGGGGTGGGCGCGCTGCTCGCCCCGCCCGAACGGGTCCGGCTGACCATCTCGCACGCCGAGGTGGAGACGCGGGCGCTGCGGGCCGACCTGGACACGCTGCTGCGGCGCGTCGCCGGGCGCTTCCCCGGCGACGTGCACGCGGCGGTGGACGCGCTGGCCGAGGTCCTGAGGGGCGTGCTGGACCGCGCCGAGCAGCTCACCGCCTCCCCCGACCAGCTGCACGTGGTGTCGCAGACGATCCGCCAATACCTGCCCGCCAGCCTGGAGGCGTACGCGAACCTGCCGCGCGGCTACGCCCTCACCCGCCGCGGCGGGCGGGAGCGCAGCGCGCACGAGGAACTGCTCGCCCAGCTCGGCCTGCTCGACGCCCAGCTGCGCAAGGTGGCCGAGGCCATCCACCGGGGGGACGAGCAGGCGCTGCGCGATCAGGGCCGGTTCCTGCGGGACAAGTTCGGCGGCTCCGAGCTGGACCTCGGCTGAGCCCGTCGGCGATCAGCCCGCGGCCCGGTCGGAGAGCAGGCGGCGCCGGCGGCTGGTGTCCGTCAGCGCCGGGCGGCGCCAGGCGCCGTCGGGCTGGTAGAGGTTGGCGCCCGGCGGGATGATCTCGTCGATGCGGTCGAGGGCCGCGTCGTCGAGGGTGAGCATGGCGCCCTT
Source organism: Nonomuraea sp. NPDC050153 (assembly GCF_044460125.1). Classification (NCBI taxonomy): domain Bacteria; kingdom Bacillati; phylum Actinomycetota; class Actinomycetes; order Streptosporangiales; family Streptosporangiaceae; genus Nonomuraea; species Nonomuraea sp. NPDC050153. The sequence continues at coordinate 9,165 of NZ_JBITJQ010000024.1, read as the reverse complement.
GAGCGTCGCCTCCAGCTGCTCCATGGTGCGCGGGCCGATGATCACCGAGGTGACGGCCGGGTGCGCGGCGGGGAAGGCGACCGCGAGCTCGGGCAGCGAGCAGCCGAGGTCCGTCGCCAGCTCGATCAGCTGCTCCACCACCTCCAGCTTGGCGGCGTTCTCGGGGATGGCGGGGTCGAAGCGGCTCGGCACGAGCGACGCGCGGCCGGTGGTCAGGTCGATGGGCTGCCCCTTCCTGAACCGGCCGGTCAGGAAGCCGGAGGCGAGCGGGCTCCAGGTCAGCACGCCCATCCCGTACCGGTGGCACACCGGCAGCACGTCGGCCTCCACGCCGCGGGCGAGGAGCGAGTACGGAGGCTGCTCGGTCCTGAAGCGCCGCAGGCCGCGGCGCTCGGCGACGTGGTGCGCCTCGACGATGTCCTCGGCGGGGAACGTCGAGCAGCCGAAGGCCCGGATCTTCCCCTGACCGACGAGGTCGCCCAGCACGTCGAGCGTCTCCTCTATGTCGGTGGCGTGGTCGGGCCGGTGCACCTGGTAGAGGTCGATCCAGTCGGTCTGGAGCCGCTTGAGGCTCTCCTCGACCTCCTTGAGGATCCAGCGCCGCGAGTTGCCGTGCCGGTTCGGCCCCTCCCCCATCGGGAAGTGCACCTTCGTGGCGAGCACGACGTCGTCACGGCGGCCCCGCAGCGCCTTCCCCACGATCACCTCGGACTCGCCGGCCGAGTACATGTCGGCGGTGTCGATGAAGTTGACGCCCTGGTCGAGGGCGTGGTGGATGACGCGGGCGCAGTCGTCGTGGTCGGGATTGCCGACCGCGCCGAACATCATGGCGCCGAGACAGTGGACGCTCACCTCGATGCCCGTGCCGCCGAGGACGCGGTAACGCATGATCAGGCTCCTAGCGATGCCGTTGAGGGTGCTGGACGTGCGTCGGAGCCTACGATCTAGAGCCGACTCTAGATCAAGCCGGCTTTTCCGGGGGCCGGCGGCGGGCTACGCGGCGTTCGGGAGGCGCAGGTGGACGGGGAGGGCCGTCAGGCCGTTCATGATCTGTGACGGCGTCCTGGTCATGCTCTCTGCGGGCACCGCCAGGCACAGGTCGGGGAAGCGGTCCAGCAGCGCGCCGAACGCGATGCGGGCCTCGACCCGGGCGAGCGGCGCGCCGACGCAGTAGTGGATGCCGTGCCCGAAGGCGACATGCGTCGGGGCTTCCCGGGTGATGTCCAGCGAGGCGCCCCGCAGGAACGTCCGCGGGTCGCGGTTGGCGGCCATCAGGGAGAAGTACACCACCGAGCCCGCCGGGAGCATCACCCCGCCGGTCTCGACGGGCTGCGCGGTGCGGTACGACAGGGTGCTCTGCACGGGCCCGTCGTGGCGCAGCAGCTCCTCGATCGCGGGTTCGAGCAGTTCGGGGCGCCTGCGGAGCAGGGCGAGCTGATCGGGGTGGGTGAGCAGGGCGCGCATGCCGTTCCCGATGAGGTTCACCGTCGTCTCGTGGCCGGCGATCACCAGCAGGAAGATCATCGAAGTCAGCTCGTCCTGGGTGAGCCCCTCCCCGCCGTCGCGCGCCGCGATCAGGTCCGAGAGCAGGTCGTCCTGCGGGTCGCGCCGCTTCTTCCCGATCAGTTCGCGGCTGTAGCCGAGCAGCGAGGCGACGGCCGCGTGGAACTCCTCGTAGCTGTAGATGCCGGGGGACACGGCCGGCAGCGTCCACTCGCGGAAATCGGCCCGCTCCGCCTCGGGGATGCCGATCAGCTCGCAGATCACGCCGATCGCCAGCGGGTACGCCAGCTCGGCGATGAGGTCGACGGTCCCCCGGCCGTCGGCCACGGCGAGCAGATCGTCGGTGATCTGCCGGATCCGCGGGATGAGCCTCTCGACCCGGCGGCGGGTGAAGGCCGACGTCACCATCCTGCGCAGGCGGGGGTGGTCCGGCGGGTCGCTGTTGAGCATGGTCGTGTGGATGCCGCGCGCCACGTCCTCGGGCAGTTGCCGCGCGTACGCCCCCGACGTCCAGCCGCCCTTGACCAGCCGCGGATCGGACAGCAGCGCCCTCGTCTCGGCATGGCCGGTCACCAGCCACGCCGGCATGCCGCTCGGCGTCGTGATCGGGTGAATGGGCCCGTTGGCGGCGAGGCCGGCGTAGACATCGTGCCGCTCGTCGCCGTGAACGGCGGTGAACGGCGTCGGCCCGGATTCTCTGGGCGCGGAATCAGACAAGACAATCCCCCATTGCTTTGGTCATTGATTTACCGGCGAAAAACGTAACTCGTGGGGGTATGCAGGCCGTTGACGGAAAGTAGACGCCCATTTGAATGAAGGCCCCGGGGCGGGCCGAGGACTACGTACGTACGCAGGACGGACTAGGTAGTCATACAGGTGTCTTTCCCGTGCCGTTCGCGCGGCCGCCGAACGCACGATGGATGCATCGACAGCACCGTCGAGGAATCGAAGGAATCGTCAACCATGTGCAAGCACCGGCCTCGGTGCCCATCCGCGTACGCCAGCGACCACGACGCCGCCCATCTGGTGGCCTTCCACCCCGAGCAGGGATGGGGCCTGCTCTGCAACGGCGTGGTGGTCTTCGAGGACACGGGCGCGCTGCTGCCCGACGGGAGCAGCGTCCCCTCCGATCGACTCGCATGTGGGAGTGCGGCATGAACCACTACGTCTTGATGGATCAGAACACCGGGCAGCATCTCGACCTGGGCGCCCTGGGCCGGGCCTGGGACTGGATCAGGGCCAGGGCCCAGGGCGCCGACGAGAGCCGGGGCCCGGGCGAGCGGATCGACTCCTGGACGCTCTCCTCGGACGCGCGGACGCGGCGTCGCATCCGTGCCCGGCTGTCCTCATGGGGGCTCGGCGAACTGGCGGACTCCGCCACGCTGCTGGTCGGCGAGCTGATCGCGGACCACGCGCGCGGGCCGTACCAGGTGACCGTCTGGGCCACCGACGGCGTGCTGCGCTGCGAGGTCGAGGCGGAGGGCGCGGACGACGCGCCGGTGCCGGCCGACCTGAGCGCGTTCCGGCGGCTGGCGTGCTGCTGGGGCACCGCGGGCACGGCCTTCTGGTTCGAGATCCCCGTGAACGATCAGGGCGAGTGCCGCAACTCGGGGCGGGCCTCCTGAGGCCGGACCGCGTAGGTGACGGCGCGGTCGACGCCGAGCTTGGTCCCATGGCGGAACGCGGAGGTGAACGCCGGTTTCCCGAGGGCGTGGCGGGCCTGCCGCGCACACTGCTCGTGCCAGGTGGCGTGGTAGCACAGCCGTTCGGGCGCGGCGCCCGCCGCCTGCCACAGCGAGTGCGCCGCTCCCAGCAGCTCGGCGGCCCTCTCGTGCTCGTCCCGGGCGCCGGCGATCCAGGCCAGCACCTCCAGGCACTGGGTGAGGCACCAGCGGTCGTTGATCTCGCCGGTGAACCGCGCGGCCGCCGTCAGGAGCGCCTCGGCCTGCGTGTAGTCGCCCAGGTTCCACCGCGCCACGCCGAGCGCGAACTGGGCGTACGCGCGTGACACCAGTGCGTGATGGGTCTCGCTCAGGGCCAGCAGCTCTTCGCCGAACTCCGCGGCCAGGCCGGGGTCCTCGGTCGATCCGTACGCGGCCGCGAAGTAGAGGTTGAACATGAGCCCGTCCATGTCGTTCAGGGCCCGGTGGAGGGCGAGCGACTCGCACAGCAGCGCGAGGCCGTGCCGGGTGTCGCCGGCGGTGCAGGCGGCCACGCCCTCGGTCCGGACGGCGTACGGCACGAGGTCCTCGTATCCCAGACTGCCGGTGAGCTCTCGGCACTCCTCCAGCCGCGGAATCGCCCCGTCGAGATCCCCCTGGCGCAGGGCGAGCATGCTGTCCACCCAGAGCGCCGTCGCCCGGGTCCGGCCCGGCTCCGGCACCAGCCCCAGGCCGTGTTCGATCCAGTAGCGGCCCTCGGTGAGCGCGCCGGCGAGCACCCAGAAGCACCACATCGCGGACGCGGTGCCCAGCCCCAGGGGCGCCAGCGCCGGCTCGTTCAGGCAGGTCTGGAGCGCGACGCGGATGTTGGGCAGCTCCCGGCGCAGGGCCAGGTAGCGCTCCAGCTGGTCGGACACCAACTGGTCGGTCCGGTGCGTCTCCGTGAGTTCGCGGTAGTGGCCGATGAAGCGCCTGCGCAGCCAGTGCCGCTCGGCGGGCGCCAGCTGCTCGCCGCCGTACGCGCGCAGGCTCTCCAGCATGCGGAAGCCGGGCCCGTCCCGGAACAGCACCGACTTGTCCACCAGCCCGGTCAGGAGGTCGAGCACGTCGAGCGAGTCGATGCCCTCGCCCGAGCACACCGTCTCCGCGGTCTCCAGGTCGACCCCTCCGGCGAACATCGACAGCCTGGCCCACAGCCGCTGCTCCTCGGGCGAGCACAGCCGGTAGCTCCATTCGATGGTCGCCCGCAGTGTCTGGTGCCGCGGCAACGCCATGGGGCCGCCGGCGGCCAGCACGTCGAAGCGCCGGTCCAGTTCGTACGCGAGCTCGTCCAGGGACAGGTTACGCAGCCGCGCCGCGGCCAGCTCGATCGCCAGCGGGATCCCCTCCAGCCGCCGCACCAGCCGCACCACGCAGGCGAGGTTGCCCGCCTTCAGGGAGAAGCCCGGCACGACGTGCGCCGCGCGCTCCACGAACAGGCGCACCGAGTCGTGCCTGGCCACCTCCCTCACGGTGCGGCCGGGCGTCATCGGGCCGGGCCGCGCCACCTCGTGGAGCGCGCGACCGGCCAGGACCTCCTCGTGGGGCGCGCGGCCGGGCCCGGGCACGGACAGCGGCGGGACCGGGAGCACCTGCTCGCCGTGCACGCCCAGCGAGTGCCTGCTGGTCACCAGGATCCGCAGGCGGGGCGTGGCGTGCAGCAGCCGCTCCACGAAGTGCGCGCAGAGCAGGCCCAGGTGCTCGCAGTTGTCCAGGACCAGCAGCATCCGCCTGCCCCACAGGTGCTCCACCAGCAGCCCCATGGGGTCGGGGTGGGAGTCGCGCAGCCCCAGCGCCGCCGCCACCGCCGGTTCCAGCAGCTCGCCGGTCTCCAGGGTGGCCAGCTCGATCACCTCGACGCCGTCCCGGTATCTCTTCCGCAGGCTCTCCGCGAGCTTGAGCGCCAGCCGGGTCTTGCCGACGCCGCCGGGGCCGGTCAGGGTGAGCAGCCGCGTCCTGGACAGCGCGTCCCGCGCTGCCGACAATTCACGCCTTCGCCCAACGAAGGGGGATTTATCCAACAAAAGCGTCATGAGGGGTCCCGCCGCTCCCGTGAGGCACCGAACGGCACGGCCCCCGCTCGTAGCCCGCGCGAAGGCGAAGCATTCTGTGCGGCCATCGTCATGTGCATCCAACCGTCAGGCGCCGGCCCACGATGCCGTCGGCGCCAAGCCTCCACCCCCAGGTTATTCCGGCCTGTTTTCCCATGCGGCCGGCCGGAGCCGCCGGAGACGGGTGTTCTCATTTCCCGCCAACAGGCGTTCCCCACTTCTTTTGCCAAGGTGCGCGCAGAATTTTGCCGGAGGCGATTCCGGTGAAGCGGCTTTTGGCCGTCGCGCGTCATCCGGCTGAACGTGACCACGGCGACCGGCCTCCGAGGCGCGACTCTGTATGATTATCTGGACACGCAAAGTGCGTGCCACAGAAGGGCCCCCGCCGTGAGCCTCACCCCGGAGCCGGTCGTCGTCCGGCACCCCTACCGCTGGGTCGTGCTGGCGCTGGCATGGGCCGCGTTCACGATGACCGCTGTGGACCGTTCCACCTGGGGCCCCGCCTCGGTGGCGGTGGGCGAGCACCTCGGCGTGTCCCTGGCCGGGCTCGGCGCGTTCGCCACGGGCTATTACGTGGGTTACGTCCTCTCCAACGCCGCGGGCGGGGTGCTGACCGACTGGCTCGGCCCCCGGGTGGTCGTCGGCTGCTCGCTCTTCCTCGCCGGCGGGTTCATGATCCTGTTCGGCGAGACGGACTCCGTGGCGACGGGCATCGCGTTCCAGGCCGGGGTCGGGGTGTTCGCCGGGTGCGACTACTCGGCCGGGGTCAAGCTCATCTCCCAGTGGTTCCCGCCCGCGCACCGGGGGTTCGCCATGGGCGTGTTCATGACCGCGACCTCGCTGGGCACGGTGATCGCGAACGCGGTGGTGCCGAGCCTCATCGCCGCGTCCGGATGGCGTGCGTCCTACCACGTGTTCGGCGCCGTCTCGATGGCCGTCGCGGTCGTGTGCCTCGTGCTGCTGCGCGGGGCCGGCGGCGCCCACGTCGCGAGCGCGCCCCGGAAGGTGCCGGACCTGCGCCCGCTGGCCCGCAACCGGGACCTGTGGCTGCTCGGCCTGGCCGGGTTCGGCGCGCTGTGGGGCACCTACGGCTTCATCACCTGGTCCAACGCGCTGATGATCAAGGGCGGTCACCTCACTCCCGTGCAGGCCGGGGCCGTGGTCGCGATCTTCGGCGTCACGGCCGTCGCGGCGAAGCCGTTCATGGGCGTGGTGTCCGATCTGTTCGGCGGGCGGCGGAAGGTCCCGGCCGTGATCGTGCTTGCCGCCTTCGTCGTGACGTTGCTGGTGTTCGGCACCCGCGACAGCCTGAGCGGGTTCCTGTGGGTGGCGCCGTTCCTCGGAGTCGCGGCGTACGTGTACAGCCCGCTGATGATCGCGCTGATCCCGGAGCTCGCGGGGGTCCGGCTGGCCGGGTCCGCGGCCGGTGCGACGAACGCGTTCTGGCAGCTCGGCAGCACGGTCGTGCCGGTGGTGCTGGGCGCGGTGTTCCAGGCGACCCAGTCGTTCTTCTGGGCCTTCGCCACGCTCGCCGCAGGGCCGCTGCTCGGCATGATCCTTCTGCTGGGGGTCCGGGAGCACAGAGCCGGCGACAGGGTCCCCGCCGTGACGGCCATCGCGGGATAGGGGCAACGCGCAGCGGCTCCTGCGCCTGCGCCTGCGCCTGCGCCTGTGACCATCGTCGTCGGGTCGGGCGCGGATCAACAGGGCAGTGGATTACGATCTCCGTACATATGCGGACAAATCGTTGACCGTTCCAATTTCCCGGTGGTTAATCGAAAGGGAGTGCGCCGCTTTCAACGGGGGAAGCGGCCGTTCACGGCCATGGGGGAAACATGACCAGGAGTCTTGCCGGCATGCTCTTAGCCGCCACCGTCGCGACCGGGGTCATCGCGGTGACGCCGGCGGCGGCCTCGGCGTCCGAGCTGGGACAGAACGCCCAGACGTCGGGCACGGCGGCTCGTCCGCATCTGCTCGACTACAAGATCTACTTCGGCAAGTGCGAGGACACCTGCCGCATCAAGGTGCGGATCAAGAGCGTCACCCGCCTGAGGCTCTACGACGTCAGCCTGAACGCCCGCCTCTGGGTCAACGGCAAGAAGGTCGGGACCTGCTACGACTACGTCGGCAGCATCCGTCCCAAGGGCGTGCGCTGGGCCGGATGCACCGTACGGTCGTCGAAGCTCTCCACCATGTGGAACCGCTACCTCGACGGCGAGATCGACTTCAACACCGAGACCAAGACCAACGTCCACTACGAGTGGTACTCGTGACCGGCGGGCCAGAGGCCCTTCGACCTGCTTCAACGTAGAAGGTAGGCCGTTTGGCGACATGATCGTTCCATCCGGATTCCGGAGCAGGGCGTTTGGTGGATCACGATTCCCCCAGCGCTTTCTCGATGCGTTGGCCGGCCACCTCGCGCCGGCCGTCGATGCATGTGGCGTAGATCTTCAGGAGCACGTCCACGGTGTGCGCGGCCCGCCCGGCGACCTCGGGGGCGTGCACGCCGGCGTTGAGCCACAGCGACACCGCCGCGTGCCTCAGGTCACAGGGTCGCCGTGCCAGCGGAGAGGCGGCTTGCTCGGGCGCGAGCCCGAGCAAGCGGGTCGCCTGCACCACATTGTGGTGTAGGCGGAGCCGGAGAAGGTGCCGTTCATGGGTGACCAGGCCCACCCGGCGGAGTGCTTCGGTCGGGTTGTCGTGCATGGCTCTCTCCACGGGGCGGGCGATCAGGGAGCGGGTTCGCGCAGGTCGTCGATGTGCCAGGGGCCGATGCGCAGGCGGGATGGAGCGGGTCCGCCCACGATGACCTCTCGCGTGGCGGGCTCGCCGGGCAGGGCGCCCCACGGGTCGGCGCCGGGCGGGGCTTCGGGGACGTAGTGGGGGAAGTCGCTGCTCATGACGTCGAGTGCCAGGCGGTGGCCCGCGCGCAGCCGGTAGGCGATGCTCTGCAGGTCGATGATGACGTGCCCGCCTCGCGCTTCCACGTCGAGATGGGCCTGACCGTAGGCGATGAGGTACGCGCCTCCGTCGGGGGTCACATCCAGCAGGCGCGTGTGAACGTTCGCTCCCGCGGGGGCCGTGAGGCTCAGCAGCAGGTTCGCGGTGCCGACCAGGTCGGTGTCGTGGTCGCAGGCGGGTGCTGGTAGTTCAGCGACTCTTGGGTTGTCTGTCCGGAAGATCGTGGGCACCTCAAGTCAGGGAAGATCATGTAGGGTCCGGTGCCATGCGTCCGATGTCCTTGATTGTGCCATTACTCGCAGGTGTGCTCGCGAGCTCCGCATTGAGCGGAACGGCCAGCGCCGGGCCGGTTCCGACCGGCGCTGCCGCGCTCACCAAGAATCCGCTGTACAAGACGGAGAAATTCGCGGTGGACGGTTGCGAGGAGCCGTTCGCCGGGAGCGCCGATGTCGAGGTCTTTCGGCGTTACGTCAAGGACATGGACGTCTGTCTCGACAAGGCGTGGCGGCTGCTGCTGCGCAAAGCCGGGCTGCCTTACGGCAAGCCCAAGGTGCGATTCTCGTACGGCGACAGGGTCAAGACCTCCTGCGGCACCTTCACGGTCAACAACTCCGACAGCGTTTACTGCCTGCGCACCAAGACCATTCACATGATGGTCAACGACTATGGGCTGCGCGGTGAGATCGACAAGCCGAAACTGCTCGAAAGCCTGTCCATCGGGTACGCCTTCCACGTACAGAAGCTCGCGGGCATCCTGGACGCTCAGGTGAACCTGTCGAAGAAGGCGTCCAAGCGCGACGCGACCGCCCTCGGCAACAAGGCCGGGCTGCAAGCGCTCTGTTTGTCCGGAGCCCTGACCCTGCTGGTTAACTCGTCTCAGGCCGCGAGAGCGAGTTCTGCCAGTTCGAGGCGGGCAAGGTGGCTGGTGCGGGTCCGGTCGAGCGGGTTCC
>NZ_JBITJQ010000023.1:0-192657 GCF_044460125.1 Nonomuraea sp. NPDC050153 | reverse complement strand
CCGACGACCGCCCAGGCCTGGCAGCCATCGAGATCACCCAACGGGTGTTCAAGGCCTGCACCGACGCCGGCCTGACCAAGATCACCGACCCCTACTTGGCCACCCTGTGCCTCTGGGGCGCCCTGCACGGCCTGCTCACCCTCCGCGCCGCCCGGCCCACCGTGCCCTGGCCCCCACTCGACACCCTCATCGACACCCTCATGACCACCCACCTCGACCTCCCACGAGAGCCCGACCAGCGCGGAGGGTGACTCGCCGGCTCGGGCCGAAGCGGTGGACGCGCTTTCGCATCCCGGAACCGGGGTGGACCGGCACTTCCGAGTGAACCGGTCGTGCAGCATTTGACCCGGACCCCCGCCGCTGCGGCCGGCCGACAGGCAGTACGCGGCATTGGCGCCGGAGGATGAATTTCCAAGGCGGGCAAGGTGATCGGCATCTCCCTCGTCCGGTGAGATGATCTACCGAACGCGTCCGCCCCGCACCCGCTCCTGACTGATCGCCGGCCCTTGCCCCCATCCCCCCTTGCCGGAGGCAGCACATGTCGCAGCCTGATTCCCACCGCTCCCCCATCGGGCGCCGAGCCTTCGGTCTCACAGTCGCCGCAGCGTCGTTGGCTGCCGCGCTCGGCCCCGCCTTGCCCGCGAGCGCGACGGGGTCACGGCGATCGGCGGTGCCGTTCGACGAGACGACGCTGTGGGACAACACCGTGGATCCGCTGGAGAGTTACCACGTTCACGGGCTGGCCGTGCTGCCGGACGACACTGTCCTGGTCGTCACGGAAGGCCGGCACGAGGTCTGCGACGCGGGCCCCCGAGACCTGCTTGTCCGCCGTAGCCCCGACGGGGGCGACACCTGGGAACCCACGCAGACGCTGCTCGCCTCGGTCGGCGGCCGGTCGTGGGGAAACCCGACTTTCGTGCTCGACCGGATCACCGGCGGCATCTTCCTGTTCTACATGCTCTCCATCCGACTGCCGGAGAACACCGGCTGCTCCGGCGACATCGGCGATCTGTACATGATCTCCAGTGGCGACGGTGGTCGCACCTGGAGCGCACCGCGCGACATGTCGGGCCTGTTCGCCCACTTCCCATACGGATGGACACTGCACGGCCCCGGCCCTGGACACGGCATCCAATTGGATAACGGCCGGCTGCTGCTCAACTGCGCCCACCGCCGCGCGGTCACAGGCAACACTGTTACGGAACGCTACTACGGCGTGGCGTCGATCTACAGTGACGACCACGGCCGGACCTGGCATGCCACAGGTGAGGTGCCGGTCTCCGTCGCCTACCCCGTCAACGAGGCCAGGCTCGTCCAGAGGTCCGACGGCACGGTGCTGATCAACGGCCGGGCCGCGGCGGGCGGCAACCGGCAGCGGATCGTGTCGGTCAGCGTCGATCGCGGGCTGACCTGGTCGCCGCCGCGTCTCGACGGGGCCACCGGCACGTTCAACGCCGTGGACGCGAGCCTGCTGCGCTACACCGGCGGGCCGGGCGCGTCCGACGTGAGCAGGGTGCTGTTCAGCCGCCCCGACTCCCCCGTGCGCACCAACCTGACCGTATCGATCAGCTACGACGACGCGCACTCCTTCCGCTACAGCCGGGTGATCAACGAGGGGCGGTCGTACTACTCAGAACTCGGCCGGCTCTCCGATGGCAGGATCCTGCTCGTGTACGGCCGTGACGGCGACAACCCCAGCTTCCCCCGCCGGGTGGTCATGTGCCGGTTCACGCTCGAATGGCTGAGCAACGGCCGTGACAGCTTGTCCGGAGGGCCCGGCTACACCGAACGGCTCCTCGATCTCACCACCACCGCCTCCACGTCGGGCGGCACCATGTCCGTCGTCCAGGACCCCGTGGCCCGTGGAGGGAAACGGGTGGTGTTCACCTCGTCTCAGACCGGCGCCTACGTCGAATACACCGTGAACGTCCCGACACCCGGCACCTATGAGCTGCTGCTGCGCTACTTCCGGAGCGCTGCCGGAGGTCTGGTCACCGTCTCGGTCGACGGTCTCAAGCCCCGGGCCGCGCTGGTGGACACCACCGCCGACCGGGCCGACGGCTACGACGTCGCACAACTCGGCAGCCTCGAGCTGACATCCGGCTCGCACAAGATCCGGTTCACCGCGTCCGGGGTGGGCCGCGGCGGCGGCAGGCTGGTCTCGCTGGACACGCTGAGCTTGATCGACGCGCCCTCGCAGCCCGACGTCCGGGAGGAGGCGGTGGTCGACAACGACGAGCTCGGCTACGAGGTGATCAGCGGCACCTGGTCGGCCAGCTCAAGCGTGCCGGGCTACCGGGGCGGCGACTACCGATGGGCGCCCCCCGGCACGGGCGACCATGTCGTCCGGTGGCGGCCGGTGGTCCCGCACACCGGCGACTACGAGGTGCAGGTCTCGTTCACCGGGCATGCGAACCGCGCGAGCAACGCGCCCTTCACGATCCGCCACGCCGGCGGGACCACGCTCGTACGGATCAGTCAGCGCGGCAGCGGGGTGACGGAACCGCGCGGGGGCTCCTGGGTCTCGCTCGGCACGTTCCGCATCCCCGAGGGGGTGGGCCGGATCGAGCTGAGCAACGCCGCAGATGGGGTGGTCATCGCTGACGCCGTCCGGCTGCTCCGCCCACCCGGGTAACGGCTGCCGCGGACGGCAGTGCGAGGAGCGGCTACTTCGCGGGGAGGCCGATCGCGTTGGCCGCGTCGGCCTCGAAGTATTCCGTCGCGGCGAAGGCGCCGGCGTGATCCTCGAAGAAGCTCCTGACGCCGTCGATCGAGTCATGAATGATGACGTTCACCGCCTTGGTCCCGTCGGTGCTCGCCACCGCCAGCGTCCACCTGGCGCCCTTGGGCAGCCGGCCGTACGCCTTCTTCAGGGAATCCCAGAAACCGTCGTTGTCGGAAATCTTGGAAACAGCCATGACGTGCATCGTGGCATCCTCCTCATTGACTTTCGGATTTACTCGGCAATTGGTGTGGAGATACTGTGCGGCACCGTTCTTGAAGCCGTAGATCGCAACGGTCTGGGGGTCTTCGAGCGGATCGTCCGAAGGCATCAAGAAATGGGTCTCGCTGATCGGGAGCAGCTCGTAGTCGAGCTGTTCCGGTTTGTTGAGGAGTTGCGCCTCCATGGGGTTCAGGGTGAATTTGAGGTGGAGCTTCCCGCGTTCGGCCGCCACTTCGTAGCGGGTGCCGGGGCGCTCGTAGGAGCCTTCGTACCTGGACAGATCGAGGGCCAGGGTCGGGTCGGGCTCCGGTAGACCGGGGATCGTGACCGCGCCGAGGTCGGCCAGGATTTCGTTGAACACTTTCCGGTAGAAGCCGTCGCGCGGCCCGGCGTTCGCCAGCATCGAGACGGCGATGTTCGATTCCGGCAGGATCCGCAGGCGGGCGCTCTGGCTGACGGCGCTGCCGTCGTGGGCGTAGACGGTCTGGCCGTGCCAGTCGCACACGATGAGGCCGAGCGCCCATTCCGGCCCGAACATGTACGGGTCAGGTATGGGGACCCGCGACTCCGTCATCTCGCGGATGATGCCGGGTGAGACGATTCTGGTCCCGTTCGGCGCCTTTCCCTCGTTGAGGAAGACGTACGCCATCGTGAGCAATTCCCGGGCGGTCGTGCTGACGTTGCCTCCGGGGCCGAAGGAGCGCGGCAGGTGACCCAGCGGTGACAGGACGGGCCCCTCTTCGAGGGATCGGATCAGGTATCCGGTCGCGGCCCGATCCTGGTCCACGTGCTCGCGCCGGCTGCTCGTCGAGGTCAGCCCCAAGGGGTCGAACAGGCGATCCTTCATGATGCCGTCCCACCGCCGGCCGTCGATCACCTCCATGACGCGGGCGAGGATCGCGTAGCCCAGGGCCGCGCTGTAGCCGTGGGTGTGGCCCAAGGGGTGGACCTGGCGCGCGCCGGTGATGTTCTCCACCATGCGCTCGTACACGTCGTCGTCCTCGCCCGGATCTCCGTAGTCCTCCTCGATGCCGTTGGTGTGGTTGAGGAGCCGGCGGGGTGTGACCTTGGCGCTGACGTCGGGGTCGGCGACCCGGAAATCAGGGAGGTAGGTCCGCACCGGCTCGTCCAGGGCGACTTTCCCCTCGTCGACGAGCTGCATGAAGGCGAGGGCGGTCCATGTCTTGGACACGGAGCCGCACTGGTAGACGGTGTCGGTCGTCGCGGGCTCCCGCGTGGAGATGTTCTTGACGCCGACGGCGAAATCGGTGATCTCTCCGTCGCGCAGGACGCCGATCGCGGCGCTCGGGATCCGGTATTCCGCGAGCAGCTCGGCGACGCGAGCTCGCATCCGGGTCACATCCAACGCTCTTGCCATAAGGGGGTTCCTCGTCTCGCCCGAACCTTTCCAAGGGGGAAAAGGCTACGTTGCATTTCAAGTCTGGTCAACGAAAAGTCGCACCGATGACCTCGAAACAGCAGGTTTTCGCGTCAATCGTTGCAACAACATTGTTGATAAATGCAATTCATATCGATCGGCCGTTGCAATGTACTGTTGGTGAACGCACCCGTGGACCCGAACCGACAGGAGGGCGTGCCGATGCCCGGAGGCAGGCTGACCCACGAGAATCGCCGGCAGATCGCGATCTGGCTGGGCGAAGGGCTGGGATACGCCGAGATCGCCCGGCGGCTGGGCAGGCCCACGTCCACGATCAGCCGCGAAGTGGCACGCAACAGGGCGCCCGGCGGCTACCTGGCCGACCGCGCCCAGCAGACCGCCGGGCAGCGAGCCCGCCGCCGCAGACCGGTTCAGGCCACGGAGCCACCGGCCGACGGGCGGCCGGCCGAGTCCGTGCGCGGTTTCGTGGAGCAGTTCGCGACGCTGCTGGTCGGGACCGGACTTCCCCGGATGCCCGCTCGCGTGTTCGTCTGCCTGCTCACCTCCGACTCCGGGGGCCTGACGTCCGCCGAGCTCGTACGCCGGCTACAGGTCAGCCCGGCGTCGGTCTCCAAGGCCATCGGCTACCTCGAGGCGATCGAGCTGGTCAGGCGTACCCAGGATTCCGGCCGCCGCGAGCGGTACGTCATCGACGACGACGTGTGGCTCCGGGCGTTCAAAGCCGACACGGGGGCACACGCCGAGGTCGCGGCGGCCGCGCGGCACGGGATCGAGATCTTCGGCTCCGGCACGCCCGCCGGCACCCGGCTGGGTCAGATGGCTCAGTTCTTCGCCTGGATCAGCGAGCAGATGAACGACAGCGGCCTCACCGACGCCGTCGTGCGCGACGCGCTGACGGTGCTGGCCGCGCTGGTGTACGCCGCTCGGCCACTCACCGTGGACGACCTCGCCACTGCGCTGGACTGGCCCGTGCGGCGGGCGGTCGACGCCCTGGACGCGATCGGCCGTCGCCCGATCCTCTCCGACCCGCTCGCCGTGGAGCAGGTCGGGCGCGGCGCGTACGCCATCGCCCCGAGGCCGGACCGCCTGAGCTCCACACAACGCGACGCGCTGATCGCCGGCCCGCGCCCGACCCGAGGGACTCGGAACTGACTTCCGAGGATGTGCGTGCCACGCTCGCCGGGCTCCCGAAACGGCTTCAGGCGGAGCGGTCGCAGAGGTCATCGACGTACGCGCGCGTCCACCTCGGGCAGCGTCCAGGGCAGGAAGCTTGCCCGGTAGATGATGGAGGCGACCACCCGGTCGATGACGTCGTCGCCGCTGAAGGTGCGTCCGGGCCTGGAGTCGAAGCCGGCTGCTTCCGCCCGCCGGTCGCGCGGGCAGTCCGGCTCGTTCTCACCGGCCGCGGCGGCCCCGCCACACAAGAGGGCGGCGTTCACCGGGATGCCGTAGTGGCTGATCAGCTCCTGCGGTGGAGCTCGGGGAGACGCTCATGTTCGTCTTCGCTCCGAACACCGGCTGGGTCAACGCGGCCCGCACCATCCAAGGCCTCGCCACCGGCGCGGCCACGAGCGCCTTCTCCGCCTCGGTCGTGGAACACGCCCCGGAACGCCGCAAGAGAGGTCTGGTCTGCAATGGAGTTTCTGCCGGCAGTGGCGCCGTTCACCGGCCTCGACGGCGCGACCATGTCTTCGCGGCCGCCGCGATGCCGGGCTGAAGCCGCCGTACCGCCTCAAGATGGTCGCCGGTCCAGAGGACGCGGACGCCCGTCCCCGTCGCCCGCCCGTCCACGCCGTACAGGTCCCGGCGGACCGCTTCGACCAGCCTGCCGATGTTCCGCCGGTCGGACGGCAACGGCTCCGGCACCGGCCCTTCGCCGGCCAGCCCGTCGGCGAGACCTCCGTACCACCGGAGGACCCGCTCCGCCATGAGCGACAACTCCTGCCGCGCGGCGGCACGGTCCTCGATCGGCAGGACGCCCGACGACCGCCGCCACAGCTCCAGGACCGCGTCGGCGGCCAGGCGGAGCCCCACGACACCGGTGACCAAGGTCGTCATCTCGCCCAGCGGGACGGGCTTCGAACCCCGCTCCGCCAGGTACGTCCGGAAGGCGTCGTCGAGCCGGCGGGCCGCGGCAGCCGCCCGTCGGGCCTCCCCCGGAACCTCGGCGGGCTCGGACCCGCAGCGGGACACCGCGTAGTCCACCGCGCCGACCAGGTAGCGGGCACTGTCGGCGTACGCCTGCGCCAGCGCCCTGCTGACGGCGGCCGAGGCGCCGCGCGGCCAGAAGAGCAGGCCCACGACCAGGCTCACGGCGCAGCCGAGCGCGATGTCCTCGATGCGGAACAGGATCACCGACCAGCCCTCCGGCTGGGCGAGGTTGAACAGGATCACCAGCGTGAACGTGAAGGCCGCCTGCCCGGCGGCGAACGAGACCGCGGCCGGGAGGATGCCCGACAGCAGCACCGCGACCGGCAGCAGGATCCACAGCAGAACCGTGTCGTGCCCGATGAGCTGGAGCAGAGCGGCGCCGAGAACCGAGCCGGCCACGGTCCCGCCGAGCGCCCTGAACACGTTCTGCCCGGTGTTGAGAGCGTTGGAGCGCAGCACCGACAGCGTGCCGAACATGATCCAGAAGGAGTGCTGGACACCGGTCACGTCGGCCAGCGCGCCCCCGATGCCCAGCCCGACGGCGCCGCGGATGCTGTTGTGCAGCCAGACCGAGTGCGGTTCGACGTGCGCGGCCGCGCGCTCCCTGGCGCTGGCAAGCGGGCCGGTCGGCGACTCGGGTTCGCGGCCGAGCAGGCGGTCCAGCCAGCCGCGCCGGTCGGCTGCCTGAGCGATGTCGACGTTCCGCGCGATCTGCAGGACGGCGAAGGCCACCTCCTGGGCCCGGAAGGACACATCGAGGCTGTCGACGAAGGTGTCCAGGCCGGCCCCGCCGTCTGCCGTGCCGTCAGGAGCCGGCAGGCGGTTGACGGCCCCTTCCTCCAGCGCGACCAAAGCCCGGCGAAGCTCCTCGGCCCGGACGCGCAGCCGGTCCGACGCGGAGCCCGGACTTTCGAGGGTCTGTGCCGCCAACTCCAGCGCCGCGGCAGCGGCCTCGCGTACCACTGAGGACTCCGGGTCGCCCCTCGGGCCGTCCTCGACCTTGGGGCCCGACTCGACCAGAATCGCGCTCAGCCAGGTCAGCTCGTCGACGAGGCGGACCAGTGCCCGGGACCCGGTCGACAGGCCCGTGGGCCGGTAGGGGGTGGCGGTGAAAGCCTCCCGGAGGTTCCGCGCGGCCGACTCGGTCTCCTCCCCGAACGCCCGGCACTGCGCGAAGGCCGGGCCACCGGCTGGATCCGCGAAGTGATCCGCCTCGGCCCGCAACTGCCTCGCCGCGGCTCGGCAGACCTGCGCCGCCGGCGCGCTCAGCGGAGGGGCCGGCGTCCTCGGCCACAACGACGAAACCGCGATCATGGCCGCTCCGGCGGCGAGCATCACGCCGATCAACCGATCGGGCAGCTGCGACAGCGGCGCGGCCGCCGAAACCGGCAGGATGAACGCCAGCAGAAGCGACGTCGTCGCGCCGGCCAGCACCGAGCTGACCACGCCAGAGAAGATCACGACGAGGCCCACCGCGACCGTGCCCGCCGCCGCGCTCCAGACCGAATGCGCCGCGAGCGTGCCCAGCGTGACCAGCACGAGCCACGCCGCGGCCAGCGCCGCATGCGCCCGCAATCGCTCCGCCACGGTCCCGGTGAACTCAACCAGGAGCAGCATCGCGTACGCGCCGTACGCGGCATAAGTGCCGGTGACCGGCGCGTGGAAGACCTGGGTGCAGAGCGCGAACAGGGAGGGCATCACCAGCGCGGTCCGGGCCGCGCGCCGGGTGGCGGCCAGGTCCGGGTCCCGGCGCCGCAACCACGCGGCGAGCCGACGTATCGGGTTCGTTGTCATCCGCATCCGCCCTGCCGCTCGCCCGTTTCAGTCGCCGGCCGCGACGTGCCGCAGAAGGGCCAGGACCTCGGCGTCCAGGCCGCGGGCGACGACCACGGACTGCTCGTCCTCGTACGCGGAGATGGAGCTTGCGAGGGTGTCGTAGACGAGGCGGGTGCCGCCGTCACCGGTCTGCTGCACGAGGATCGTCACGGGACAGCGCACGCCCACCTCCGGCATGTCGACGAGCAGCCGGAGCAGGCGGCCGACGTCGGCTCGTGCGGCCCGCCGCCTGCCTCGGAGCTGCCGACGGCGTCGCGGATGTCCTCGATGACGGCGGCGAAGGGTCGCCGGGTGTTGATGATGTGCCGTTCGAGGGGGATCCGGAGCACGTATTCGCTCGCCACGGTTCTGGGCGCCTCTCCTTCTGGTGCCGCGCACGGCGACGTGGGGACCGACGCCCCTCACTCACCGGCGAGGCTCGCCTGCAGAGTCACTTCGGGTACGCCTGCCAGCGCGCGGCTCACCGGGCAGTTCGCCTTCGCCACCTCGGCGAACCGTTGGAACTCGGCCTCCCCGAGCCCGGGCACCCTGCCGGTCGTCACCAGCTCGATCTTCGTGATCGTGGGGGCGCCGTCGACCGGCCGCAGCGTCACCGAAGCGGCGGTCTCGATCGACTCGGCGGGGACGCCCGCGCCGGCGAGCGTGCTGGCGAGCGCCATCGAGAAGCAGGTGGCGTGGGCCGCGCCGATGAGCTGCTCCGGGTTGGACCCGGGGCCGCCCTCAAACCGGGACTTGTAGGTGACGCCACCGGCGATGCCGTCGCCGGCGGTGAAGCTCCCGGACCCGCTGGGAATGTCGCCGTTCCAGATTGCGTGCGCCTTCGAGACAGGCATGAGTTCCTCCCGATTTCAGGTTCGGCGTGCTGACTGAAGCAATCGTTCCCGGCGGGCGGCGGTCCATGACATCACTCATGGACGTGAGTCGACCAAGGAAGTCAGGGACCTCTCAGCGGAAGGCGAAGACGGTGAAAGCCGCGAGCTGAAGTCGGAGATGGGATGGGCCTTGAACGCCTCCGTCACCGCGGCCCGGATGTCCCTGATTCCAGGTCGGGTGGCATCAAGGAGGCGAGCCCGTGTCAAAATCCCCACGTGGCAGAATCCGCGACCCAGAACGTGACCGGCCCGCTGACCTCGGCGGCGCTGTTCCTCGTACTCACCATCGATCCCGGCGGCGAGCAGCAGGTGCGAGACACGCTGGCGGCCCTGGCGTCGCTGCGCCGCGCGGTCGCCTTCCGCGACCCGGACCCCGAGTCCCTGAAGGCCGTGGCCGGGATCGGCTCCGACGCCTGGGACCGGCTCATCTCAAGCCCTCGACCCGCACACCTGCACCCCTTCGCCCGCATCAAGGGCCCCGTCCACACCGCCCCCACGACCCCGGTGATCTCCTCCTGCACCTTCGCGCCAACCGCATGGACCTGTGCTACGAGCTGGCCGACCGGATCCTCGCGCGTCTGACCGGCGCGGTGACGGTGGCGGACGAGACCCACGGCTTCGGGTACTTCGACTCGCGGGACCTGCTCGGTTTCGTCGACGGCACGGAGAACCCCGAGGGAGCCGACGCCGCGGCATGGGCCTACGCATCGGCCGCTCAGGAGCCGGACTTCCCAGGCGGCTCATACGTGGTCGTGCAAAAGTACCTGCATGACCGCGCGGCCTGGAACGCCCTGTCCGTGGAGGAGCAGGAGGGGGCCATCGGCCGTACCAAACTCGAGGACATCGAGTTGGACGACGATGCCAAGCCCGCGAACGCGCACATCGCCCTGACCGTCATCGAGGACGCCGACGGCAACGAACTCAAGATCGTGCGCCACAACATGCCGTTCTTCCGGCACAGCGACCGCGCGTACGGCACCTATTTCATCGGGTACGCCGCCGACCCCGCGATCACCGAGCAGATGTTGCGCAACATGTTCCTGGGGACCGGGGAGGCGTCCCACGACCGGATCCTCGACTTCTCGACGGCGATGACCGGCGGGCTGTTCTTCGTTCCGCCCGCGCCGTTCCTGGACGATCTGCCGCCGATGCCGGGCTCCTAGCCGGCCCCGATCCCGCGCCGAACCCCAAGCCGGCGACTCCGGCCCGATCCCGGCGCCGCGCGAGCGCGGGTGGGCGCTCGCCTCTTCAGTCTGCGTTCACCGCCACGCACTGCTGGCGGAACTGGCGTGGTGAAAGGCCGTAGGCGCTGCGGAACGCCTGGCTGAAATGCGCGGCGCTGGTGAAGCCCCAGCGGGCCGCGATCGCGTTGATCGGGCGGGCGGCCAGGAGGGGATCTGCGAGGTCATGCCGGCATTGGTCCAGGCGGCGTTCGCGGATCCAGCCGGCGACGGTGTGCCCTTCCTGTCGGACGGGATCCGTCAACTTCCGTCCAAGGGTGCTCCGGCAGTCGCGGGTCCGTTTCGGCAGGCTAGTGGTCGTCGCAGCAGGAGGTCAGGGCTTTGCGCAGTTCGCCAGGCTGGTTCCACCACTGGTCCGCGGTGCTTGAGTGGACGGGGACGCGGTCCTTGACCCTGCCGGCAGGCGCCGAGGCCGCCGGTGCGGGCTGGTCGGTGGTGGTGGAGGACGGGTACGGTGCGAGGAGTTGCGCGACGGTGTGGTGCCTGCCGCCGACGAGAACGGCGGTGACGTTCGCGGCGTCCTGGATGCGGGACAGCGGATCGCCGTCGACGATGGCCAGGTCGGCGTGCATGCCCTTGGCGATCCTGCCCAGCGGCTGGCCGAGGCACGCGCCGGACGTGCTGGTCGCGGCGGTGAGCGCTTCCAGCGGCGTCAGGCCGAACTTGACCATGGCGCGCAGGTTCATGTGCAGGCTGACGCCGAGGTGGTCGATCGGCGCGTCGGTGCCGACGGTGACCACGCCACCGCCGCGGACCATCGCCACGAGCTGCGCGACCTGATGGCCCAGGTTGGTGAGGAGCACCTGGATCGCCGCCGGGTCGGCGTTGCGCGCCGAGTCGACCGACGCTTGCAACGCCTTCATCCGCCACTTCGGGTAGAGCCGGCTGACTCGTTCGTCGGTGGCCAGCGAGGTGTCCTCCCGGTAGAGGGCGCTGGAGTTGAACAGGGTGGGGGTTCTGGCCATCCTGGACGCGTTGAACATGGCGATGACGTCGGAGTAGGCCGAGCCGACGTTCGTGACGGTGCGCGAGTAGCCGAACCGGCTGGTGGCGCCGACGTGCTCGGTCTGGTCGCCGCCCATGGCGATCGCCGGGTAGTGGTAGTGGGAGGTGACCGGCCTGCCGCGGCGGTGGGCCCAGTCGATGACCTCCTTGTGCCAGACGACCGGCAGCCGCACGTAGCACTTCATCAGGTCGTAGTCGAGGGCGTCGGCCCGTTCGAGTTCGAGCCGCAGCTGGTCGTGGGAGAACGTCGGGCGCATGAAGTTGTAGTAGATGCGCGGCCCGTCGATGGCCTCGCCGGTGCCGAGGTAACGCGGCGCGAGCCGGGCGCCGGACTGCACCGACTCGCGCTCCTCGGCCATGTGGTAGGCGGGCGAGCCGGGGGAACGCGTCGTGGTGACGCCGAGGGCGAGCCACAGCGGCCCCTGCCGCGAACCGTAGGCGTAACCCTGCATCTCACGGTGATGGTGGATGTCGATCAGTCCGGGCATGACGAACCGGTCGCGGGCGTCGATCAGGGTGCCGGGCCGTCCGTCCCGGTGCGGCTCGACCGCCACGATGCGCTGGCCCCGTACGACGATGTCGACGTCGCGGGCGACGGTCGCGGAGACGCCGTCCCACATGCGCCCGGCGTGGACCACGACCTGTCCGGGGCCGGTGTCGTTGCGCCAGGTCAGCCGCATCGGGATGGACCGCGCCGACGTGCCGTCGACGCGCACGCTCCTCAGGCGCCCGCCGTTGAGATAGAGGAGGGTGGCGGAGTCGCCCGCCCAGACGGGGGCGTCGGACACCTCCCGGGTGACCTGATGGGCCGGGCCGGTGGGCCGTCCGGTCCTGTCCACCGGCAGGACCCACAGCAGCGACTCCATGGCGAAGGCGAGCTTGGTGCCGTCCGGTGACCAGACCGGCCCGTCGTCACCGCGGGTCTGCAGGGAACGGTGTGGCGCGGGGTCGATGTACGTGCCGGCGCCGGTGGCCCGATCGAGGAGCAGGATCTTGGACAGGCCCTCACGGTAGCGGCGTGAGTACGGCACGACCGCGGCCAGCGCGATCGTCCTGCCGTCGGGTGACCAGGTGGGCCGGCCCGGTTCGAAGGTGGCGTCGAAGACCTTCTGGACGTCGCCGGTGGCCACCTCCAGGACCCAGAGTGCGCCGTCCTGATCCAGGTACGCGATCTCCGTGCCGTCAGGCGACCACCGGACGGACAGGGCGGCGGAGTCGGTCAGCCGGGTGAGCTGACGGTCGGTGCCCGCGCTCAGGTCGCGGACCCAGATGTTGAGCGTCCCGGTGCGGTCGGTGACGAACGCCAGCAGTCGCCCGTCAGGGGAGAAATCCGGGTCGGCCTTCCACCATCGGTCGCGGAAGAGCGGCTCGGGCTTTTCGCCGATCCGCATCAGGTAGATGTCGTTGAGCGCGCGGAAGGCGATGGCCGACCCGTCAGGGGACACGGCCGGGCTGCCGATTCCGACGACGGGGAACGAGCCGGGCGCGTCGAAGACCCGGACCTTCTTCTCGTACTTCGGGGTCGTCGTGGTCAGCGCGGCCGTGAAGCCGACGGTGCCGGCGGACGTGGAGTCGAGGCGGCGAGTCCGGATGGTGCCGGCGGAGGTGTAGAAGTAGCGGCCGTCCGGGGCGAACCGGGCCCGGAACGGGAAGACCTCTTCGCCGGTGACGAGCGTACCCGTGGTGCTGGTCAGGTCGTTCGCGCCCGCGTGGAAGAGGTGGTAGGCGAGGTCGCTGCCGTTCGGCATCCAGGACGGCTGGTGAATCACCTGACCGGCGGGGACCGTGGCCGCGGTGCCGCGCGCGCCGGAGGCGACGTCGATGACGTCGATCCTGGTGTCGGCGACGACGAAGGCGATCTTGGTGCCGTCGGGCGACCAGGCCGGTTCGTACTCCTCGCTGGAGGTGTCCGTCAGGGCGCGGGTCGTTCCGGTGGCGACGTCGAGCAGGTGGATCCCGTAGCTGCCGCCGGCGTCGGAGGAGTAGGCGATGGTGCGCCCGTCGGGGCTGTAGCGGGGCTCGCGGTGGTCGAACGGGCCGTTGGTCAACTGCTTGATCGCGGACCCGTCGGGCCGGATCGTCCACAGGTCGAAGACGCCGTCGCGGTACGACTGGAACACGATCGTGGACCCGTCGGGGGACCAGTCGGGCTGGGCGATGTCGTACAGGTCGCTGGTGAGACGGCGGGCGGTGCCGCCGGAGGCGGAGCACACCCACAGGACACCGAGCAGGTCGAGGGCCAGCACGCGGCCGTCCGGTGAGGGCGCGACGGCGAAGTCGGTGCCGGACGTGATGGACGTCCTGCCGACGCCGCCCCTTACGGCGGCCCTGGCCGGTGGGGCGGTGACGGGGGCCATCGCGGCGGCGAGCGCGACGCCGGCGCCGCCCGCCAGGACGGCCCGGCGGGACATCGATGCGGAGATCGGGGCGACAGGGGTGGAGTGCGATTCCATGGGGTTGTGATCGCTCCTCGGCTGGGATCTTCTGCAGTTGATCACCCGGTCAAGGGATCGGTCAAGACCGGCCGGGAGGCGGGGTCAGGGAGGCTGTTGTCGCGACAGCCGGCTACGCGGTCGTCCTGGTGGACGGCGGCACCGACATCCTCATGCGCGGCGACGAGGCCGGTCTCGGCACCCCGGCCGACGACATGACGAGTCTGGCCGCCGTCCACGCCCTCGACGTCCCCGAGAAGATCGTGGCCTGCCTGGGCTTCGGCGTGGACGCCTATCACGGCGTCAACCACGTACAGGTCCTGGAGAACCTGGCAGCACTGGAACGCGAGGGCGCCTACCTGGGCGCGTTCTCCGTCTCCAGGTCCACGAAGGCGGGCGCGCTCTACCTCGACGCCGTCGCCCACGCCCAGGCCGAACTGCCGGCGTACCCGAGCATCGTGAACGGCTCGATCGCGGCGGCCGTGCGCGGCGAGTTCGGGGACGTGCGCTTCACCGACAGGACGAAGGGCAGCGAGCTGTTCGTCAATCCGCTGATGGCCATCTACTTCGCCGTGGACCTCGACGCGCTGGCCCGGCGCTCGCTCTACCTGGACCGGCTCCGGGACACCGTGCTCATGCGCCAGGTCGTCTCCGTGATCGAGGCGTTCCGCGACGAGGTGACGCCCCGCCCGCCGAAGGCGTTCCCGCACTAAGGGCGGACCGGGACGGCGGTGTCCTCGATCGCCTGCCGGCCCTTTGGGCGAGGAACGGCGAGGTCGCTACTGGCCTACGCGTCCGTCGATCCGCTCGCGCAGCAGGTCGACGTGACCCATGTGGCGGCCGTACTCCCAGATCATGCCGACCAGCACCTCGCGCAGCGACATCGCCCCTCCACCGCTGCCGTGCTGGTTCAGGGGATCGTCGCCGGTGACGTCGAGACTGGCCGCCTCGGCCACGAACCGCGTGGCGAAGTCCACCTCCGCACGCCATGCGTCCCACGCCTCGGCAACCACCTGAGGGTCGGGGACGGCACCGTCGAAGTCACCGTCACGGTCGGTGCCGGAGCAGTACAGCCGGGGCGCCTCCTGTCCCGCCATCATCACCTGGAACGTCGAACGCTCGACCTCGGCGAGGTGTCGCACCAGCCCCAGGAGTGACATCGTCGACGGCTCGACGGAACGCCGCGCCATGGCCTCCGCGTCGAGACCCGCACATTTGATCTCCAAGGTGAGGCGTGCGCAGCGCAGTGCTTCGACCAGCGTGGCGCGCTCGTCGCCCAGCGTCGGTCCGTTCTCACGCGGGTCGTCGTCGGACGGCTTGCCGTCCGCGGTGAACATGTCGGCTCGTCGAGTCGTGGCCATGGCGGCAATCATCGGCGACGCTCATGGTGGCCGGCAACGGATTAACGGCACACGGGTTCGGAAGCCCTGTGCCGGCAACCGGCACGTGCGCCGATGCCCCTGGCCGGCGTCGGTGGGCCGGGCGGTACAACCTGGCCCCCGCGCCCTGGCGGCGCGCGGGGGTCTGGCTCGGGTCGGGGGATGAAGCTCTTGTCAGACCGAGTATCTGCAGGTCAATGCCTGGCTGGCGCCCTGTGCATAGCTGAGGAGGGTGTAGGTGGGGTTGAAGTACGCGCACGCGGCGGAGGCGCTTCCGCTTCCGGTGTAGGTCATGCCGGAGCCGCCGCTGCTCCAGCGGTAGCAGCTCAGGCCGCCGTTGTAGAAGCCGATGGTGGAGGAGGAATTGACCTGGGCGGAGCAGTAATCGCCGAGTGAGAGCGGACTGTAGGTCACCTCCACGACTGCCGCCTGCGCTGGTGCGGCGGAGATGGACAGCGCGCCGACACCGGCGAGCAGGGCGGTGAGGAGGGCAGGGACACGACGAGTCACGAGGACCTCCGGACAGTAAGGCGCCGAGCCGGTGAGGCAGGGCGTCCACGCGCCGCAGGAGCGTGATGGGGCATCACGCACCGCGATACGCTGCATTGATCGTAGTATTAAATAGGAAAGCTTCCTATGCAATAGTTGGAAATCCGCACGGCGGCCCGCCTGGTGGCCGTGGCGAAGGCCGGACGAAATCCCGGCGCCGCGAACCCGGCCGCGCCCGCGGACGCGCCGGAGACCTGGAAGACGGCAAACGTTTACGGTCCGGCAATCCAAGATCATCCAGTTGGTCGCCGATGATCTTTACGTTTGCGGCGTTTGTGCAGCTCCACTCACCTAAGTGGAAGGACACCCATGCGCATTTCCGCTCGGGCATTCGTCGTCACCTTGGCGACAGCCCTGGCACTCAGCAGCGCGACCGTGGCCGGCACTCCGGCCATCGCGCAGGAAGACCCCGCCCTGGCGGCCCTCACCCAGGTGGTGCCCGAACTCGTCGAAGAGGCCAGGACGACCCCGCCCACCGAGATCCCGGACGGCGACGTCCAGCGGCCCTTCGCCATCGCGACGGACCCCGACCGTACGCTGGTCGCGACCGTCAGCGAGACCGACATCGGCATCGGCATGCCGGAGGCCGACGGCGCCGGCAGCCAGCCGCTGCCCGGCCTGGTCACCTACGCCGCCAAGCAGCCCAGCGTGGCCTACGCCCACCAGCGCACCGGCCAGATCGCCCGCGCGCTGACCATCATCAAGAACGCCTCGGCGCCGACCGAGTACCGCTTCCCGATCTCCGCCCCCGAGGGCAGCATGCTGGAGGTCGAGGACGACGACGGCACCGTCCTGATCTACCAGGACGACATCTACATCGGCGAGATCGACCTGCCCTGGGCCAAGGACGCCAACGGCAACCCGGTGCCGACTTCGTACCGGGTGGAGGGCATGACGCTCATCCAGACGGTCAACCACGCGGGCGCCGCTTACCCCGTGGTCGCCGACCCGGCGCTCAAGCTGCAGTGCGAGTGGTGGAAGGCCATGTGCCGGGTGATCTTCTCGAAGAAGCTCACCAAGAAGATCCACAGCGCCTGGCTGTACGGCGGGGCCGCGGCCGCCGCCGAGGTCCTCAAGGCCTCCTGCGACAAGATCAAGAGCGGCAGGATCAAGCTGATCTGCAAGGTGGCGGTGGTGACGGGCATCGCCTCGTTCATCTACAAGATCAGGGAAGCCGCCAACAAGAACCAGTGCTTCGCGATCCGCGCCCAGTACGTCCCGGGCGGGCCGATCGTCTGGGGCGAGGTCCGCAAGAAGAGCTGCCAGAGCAAGTAACCCCGCACCATCCCGACGCCCCCGCCAGGTCCGGCGGGGGCGTCGCCCTACGCGCACCTCCCGGAGCACCCATGCTTGCCTTCCTGCCACGGGCCCTCGCCGGTGGCCTCGCTCTCCTGCTTCTCCCCCTCGCCGTGCCCTCGTCCCCGGCCGCGGCCGAGCCACCTGCCGCCACGCCGTCGCCGACCACCACCGCCGCGACGTCCGGGGACGAACGCGTCGAGTAGGGGTGGCTCCAGGCTGAGTGCATTCGTGAGCCGGGTGGCGCGCCTTCTACAGTCAAGGCGTAGTGAGTCGAGGCCGGAGGATTCGAGCCATTTCGTCGACGGTCCTGGTCATGGCGGCGGTGCCGAGGGGGCGGACCCAGAACAGGACACGATCGACGCCCGCGGCCGCGTAAGCGGCGACGTCGTCGATGTCGCCGCCGAACAGCGTCACGGGGATCGGCTCGTCGGAGCCGGGGTTTGCGGACGGTCCGCTTGAACTCGGCGATGTGGTCCAGGATCCGGTAGGACTCGCGGCCGGGCAGGACGAGCTTGCGAAACCCCTCGGTCAGGCCCGCCGCCTCCAGCGCCGGCCGGCCGTTCCAGGGGTGGATGTCAAGCAGCCCGCCCTGACGGCGCGCGGCCGGCGAGGGCTCCGCCTCATAGACCGTGGCCGGGACGCCGTGCACGTGCAGCACGCGGGCCAGCACCAGACCGCCCAGACCTGCTCCGATGATCGTGACCGGTGTCGTCATGATTTTCCTCCCCAAGCTCGCCGGATCCTCGTTTGGATCGTTGCTCCAACACGCTAGCAGGACTTTGGATCGGCGATCCATTCGTGCCAGACTTAGGACCATGGCGAAGAGAACGGGGAAGGGATCTCCGCGGACCCCGCGGCGTACGGACGGACTTTCCAGGGAGCTGATCGTCCAGGCCGCGACCGACCTTCTGGACGACGGCGGCGAGACCGCGCTGACGCTGCGTGCGCTCACCGCCCGTCTGAGCACCGGCTACGGAGCGATCTACCACCACGTCGCGGACAAGAGCGACCTGCTCGCGGCAGCCACCGACGACATCATCGCCCGCGTGCTGGCCGGCGTGGTCATCGATGCGGACCCGCGGGAAGCTCTGCGTGGCGTCGCGCTGGGCCTGTTCGACGCGATCGACGCACACCCCTGGGTCGGCGCCGAACTCTCCCGGCAACCGTGGCGGCCCGCGCTGCTGGAGTTCTACGAGAGCATCGGCAGGCTGCTGGACGCGCTCGCCGTCCCCGAGCGAGCGCGCTTCGACGCGGCCGGCGCCCTCGTGAACTACGTCCTCGGCGTCGCCGTGCAGAGCGCCGCGAACACCCGGCGCCGCGCCGGCACCGACACGGACCGAGCGACCTTCCTGGCCACCGTCGCCGACCAATGGGCGCAACTGAACCCCAGCCAGTACCCGTTCGTGCACGAGGCCGCGACGCGGCTGCGCGAGCACGACGACCGCGATCAGTTCCTCGCCGGCGTCGACATCTTCCTGGCCGGTATCGCGACCCTGCGTTAGCCGACCACAAGCGACCGCCGCCCTCGCGGCGCGTTGACCACCGAACCAGCGCGACGAGGACTGGCCCGCCGCCGGCTCGCCCGGTTCGGGCCGGCCGCGGTCGACGACTTGCGATGGCGGACCGACTGGACCAAGACCACCGTCCGGCACGCGTCGCGCGAGCTTCCCATCACGCCGTCGACCCGCGAGGCGGCATCCCCCTGCCGCGATGAGTTCCGTCCGGGTCGCGGGTCTGTTCTGATGACCGTCGCAAGACGCTGCCCGGAACGAGACACCACGGAGGACACCATGACGACCACGCCGAGCGACCCCACCGCAGCGCTGCCCGGCCGCCCGCCCATCGTCGACCTGGCCACCTGGCAGGCCACGCGTGACGAGCTTCTGGTCCGCGAGAAGGCCCACACCCGCGAGGGCGACGCCATCGCCGCGGCCCGCCGCCGGCTGCCGATGGTGGAGCTCGACGGAACGGTCGAGGTCGTCGGACCCGGCGGCCCGGTCCCGTTCCTGGACCTGTTCCAGGGGCGCGACGAACTCGTGGTCTACAAGCACATGTGGTACGACGGCGCGCCGCACCAGGGGCAGTGCGAGGGCTGCACCACCACGGCCTGGCACCTGAAGGACACCGTCTACCTCAACGCCCGCGGCGTCTCGTTCGCCATCCTGACCACGGGCCGGTGGGACGAGGTGGCCTCCTACGTCGAGTTCATGGGGTACACCCAGCCCTGGTACTCGGTGCGCGATGTGGAGGCGCCGGTCGGCGGCAGCATGGGTTACCTCACCTGCTTCCTGCGCGACGGCGACCGCGTGTTCCTCACCTACTCCACGACGGGCCGTGGCAACGAGCGGGTCAACGGGTCCCTCGGCCTGCTCGACATGACGCCTTACGGCCGCGGCGAGGCATGGGAGGACAAGCCCGAGGGCTGGCCGGAGGGGAGCCACGCGTCCTGGCGCTCGGACGCGGACGGGAACACCACCTGGGGCCCGACCAGCCGCCCCGTGCCGCAGTGGACCCGCCCCGGCGCGACCCCCGTGCAGAGCCTCGGCCGGCACGACCACCACCACTGACAGGCCTTCGCCAACGGCACGGGCAAGGGTGTCAGGTGCCGGGCGGAACCTGCGGACGATACGAGGGCCCGCCCGCGCGCTCGGCCGGTGGGCGGTTCGCCCCGGAAAGCGAAGGAGTCCTGGTGGGAGGGGGCTGTCCTGGCTTGCCGGTCCTCCAAGGAGACGGGATCGCCTGGCGGGCATTCGCCGTACCAGAGCGTCTGCATCCTGTTGCGCCGGTGGACCCGTGCACGGGCGTGGCGCCGGATCCACGCACCGCTGCGTGAACGTGCGCGTCCGGCCGGCGGGCGTGCCCGGTGCCGATCGCGGTCGTGATCGACTCCTCGGCCGTCCGCGCCGCCGAGGCCGTCCTGACCGCCGGCAGCGGATACGACGGCGGGAAGCAGATCAACGGCCGCGAGCGGCACGTCGCGGTCGGCACCGGCGGGCCGCTTCCGGCCGTCGTGGTAACGACCGCCTTGTTGCGGGACCGCGACGGTGCCGTTCCGCATCACCGCCGCGCGAGGCGTCCTCCACGAACACCCTGGTGCGGGCCGACGCCGGGTACGCAAGCCGGTTGGTCCGTGACGCGCGCAGGATCTGGGACCTGGCCGCAGCAATCGTCAAGCGCCCCGACCAGGCCCTGACCTGCCGGGACATGTTCGTCCCCGAGCCCGCCATCTGCCTCCACCGGCCCGCTCCCCACACACCGTGGCCGCCCGGCGGCGACTCCATGCCTCCGGAGCCGCCGCCGGACGAAGCGGATATCGCACGGACGCTTGAGGGGATCGCGCGCCGCGGCTACATATCCCCTGCCATCACGGTGAAGGTGAACCCGGCGCTCGTCTGACGGCGCAGCGGAATGTCGCACTTGATCCGGCGCAGCACCTCGTTCCTGCTGAGGCCGAGCCCCCGCGCGATGAGCCGCTCCGGGCGCACCGGCACCGGATCCTCGAAGACGACCTCCACCTGGACCGGCCACGCCTCGTCGGTCCATGCCGACGAGGCGTCCAGCTGCCAGGCCCCCTTCCAGTCCAGGGTGAAGCGATTACGCCGGGCGAACAGCGGATCCAACAGCCTGGACGCCACCAGCTCCGGATCGTTGGCGTGGTAGCCGTCGAGCTCGGCCGGATCGAAGGATCCGACCGGCACCCGCTCGTGCACGGTGAGCTTGCTCGTCCGATCGCAGGACACGCAGCGGACCAGCAGCCACACGTCCAGCAGCTTGCGATTGGCGTTGACGCGGAACCTGCCCTCGCCGGTGGTGGCCGACTCCGACCGACAGTCCACGCACCGCAACGACAGCAGAGGCAACCTGGTCCGACGAACGACCCAGGGCAGCACAGTATGAGGTTGTGAAGACATGATCTCTCAAGACCTGACACGAGGCCGATTGCGCGCGACCTCAAACGCTGAATGACCGGGTGCACACGGGCAGCCCGGCAGAGCCGACGGGAAGGTCGGCTTGAAGGTGAGCTGAAGAAGGTGTCAGGTCTGAAGAGCAGGCGGGGTCACGCGGTTTTGTCCTCTGTCCTCACTGCGACGGGGCCGCAGGCAACCTACGGCAACACGGAAGCAAGACTCAACCGGTTTTCCGGGGGCGGTGGTCCCTGGCCCTTGAGTTCACCCCAGCGGGTCCGCCGCCGGATGGCCCGAGCCCATCATCGCCGGCCTACGCCGCCGCGGCGCCGGCTTCCGCCCCCTCAAGGAAGCCCTCGACAGACACCACCGAAAGCCTGGCCGTCGCCTGGGCGACCACCGGGCACCCGTCACGCGCCGAGACCGTCGCCGCGCGGATCGCCGAAGCCCACTATCGGGGTGAGGCGTTCGCCGAAATGGCCCGCGAGATCGCTGAGACCAACCCCTTGCAGGCGCGGTGGTGGCTGAACGCCTCTTACCAGAGCGCCCTCGAAGCCGAGCCAAGCCAGGCTGTCCCCACAATGGGAAAGATCGCAGCAACCTGGGCCTCCGTCGGCCCCGGCACCGCACGCCAGGCCGCCCAGTACATCACCGGCCATGCCGATGATACGTACCTGGAGCCATCGCAGCTGGTAATGGCCGCCGAAGACGTCGTCGTCGCTGACCCGGACCTGGCCTCGCGCCTCATCGACCTCGCCGAGACCCGAGCGCGACAACCCGGCAAGGGGCGGCTCGGCAACCGTGATCTGGAGAGTGTGGCCAAGACCCTGATGGCCGTGGCGACAGCATGGGCCGACTCCAGACCTGAACGAACCGATCCCATCCTTCGCCACCTGCTGGAGGCGGCCCTGGCCGCACAATCGACCGCGTACCTGTCGATCACTGAGACCGCCGCACCGAACCCACAGGCCGTCGAGCAACTCCTCCGGGAATACCGCGGTCCCGGCCGGGATCATCTGCTGTGCACCGCGGCGTCAGTGTCCGCGGCGACCGATGCCCACCGCGCCGAACAGCTCACCCAGGAGATCACCGACGACGCCCTGCGGTACGCGGCACTCGACATCCTCGCTACATCGATCATCAAGCAGGCAAACAGGTGCGGCTGTCGGCCCCTCCGCGAAGCGCGACCCATAGCGCCGTACCCGTTGGCCAGGCCCAACCCGTCGAACAGGTCGCCGATACGCCAGGGCCTGACGGCGAGAACGCTGTCCCGAATTCTGAACCAGGGCCGTCCCCTCATGATCTCTCCGTACCCCGGCAGAGGTGGTCAGGCCGCCAGTCAACGACGGTGAAGTCGATCTCCTTGAGTTAGGGGGTTGAACGCCGCCGGGTGAAAGCGGCAGCACCGCGTGCTCAGATCCGCTTCGGCCGGGCGGCCTGCCCGGCCCGTCGTGGCCGTAAGAGCGGCGCGCCCAGGGTAAGGGTGAGCACGACGATGCAGAGCCAGGCGAACCAGTCGCCGAGCCGCGTGTACAGGGTGGCCGCGGCAGGCGCGGGAAGAGCGGTCGTGACGGTGACGAATTCGGCGTCCGTGGTGGCCGCCTCCGCCACGATGCGGCCGCTGGGATCGCTGACGGTCACCTGCCCAGCGCGCGGGACACGGGCGATCGCGAGCCCGTTCTCCACGCCCCGCACGACGGCGATCCGGCTGTGCAGCCAACCGTCGTCGCCGAAATCCCAGGCGGGGGCGTACAGCGCGGTCGCGCCCGCGGCCCGGTAGGAACGGACGAGGTCCGGGTAGTCGAGGTCCTTGCAGATGATCAAGCCCCATTGTGTGTCCGGCGCGAAGGCCAGATCCTTGCCTGGACGCAGATCGTCTTCCAGGCCGGGAATCAGGTGATGTTTGGTGTATTCGACGGGCTCGCCGCCGCTCGCGGGGAAGTCGAGGGCCACGTTGTAGAGGGCGTCACCCCTGGACCTGACCAGCCCGGCCACCACGTCGACCCGATGGGTGCGGGCGATCCTGGCGAGGGGCCGGGTGAGCGTGGGCAGCGTGTCGTCGTCGGCGAGGAACGTCTTCTCGGGCAGCACCACCACCCGCGCGCCGTCCGAGGCGAGCCGCTCGATGCGGGAGGCGTACCGGTTGACGAGGTCGCGGCCCTGCGGGGAGTCCAGCGCGATGACGTCGTTCGGGTGGTCGGTGGAGATCAGCGCCACCTTCTCACCCCGCGGGGCGGGCGCGGTGCGCAACCGCCACCCGCCGTAACCGAGGGCCAGCAGGACCACGGCGCCGAAGACCGCCGCCACCCGGACGCCGTCCGCGCGCGGGCGCGCCCCGGACGCCTCTCCCCCGGCGGACCGAGCGATCACCCCCCGCACGTGCGGAGTCGGAGACGGCCCCGGGCCGCCCGCCCGGGACCGGATGAGGCCGGGGCGGAGGACGACGGCGATGGCCGATGGGACCGCCATCAGCAGGAACGTGATGCCCCAGACGCCGGTCGCCGACGCGGTCTGCAGCACCGGCAGGACGTCCGCCTGCGTGTAGGCCAGGCTCCACCAAGCGCCGTGCGGCAACGCGAGCGAGACGGCATACTCCGTGACCACCCAGGCGGCCGGCACGACCGTGGCCGCCGACAGCGGGCGGCCACGCAGGAGAAGAGCGCGGAAGGCCGCGACCGTCAGACCGAAGATCAGCGCCGTGCCCAGTTGGCTGGCCGCGACGACGGGCAGCGGCATCTCGACGACGTCCAGGAAGTACGGCCACATGGCCACCTGACCCACCGCCCAGGCGAAGAAGCCCGCGATCGGCGCCGTGCCCGCGTCGACCCTCGGCGCCAGCAGAAGCACGGGAAGCGGCGCCAGCCAGGTGAGCCACCCGATCGGGTGCAGCCCGGTGCCGAAGTGAAACAGCGCCGCCGACAAGGTCGTGGCCGCTATGGCTTTCCAGATTTTCATGGCGACGATCCTGGCCCCATGGGTGCCCCCGGGTCGTCGGACCTGGGGGCGAACTTCGGCGTCAGCCCGGAGGACTACTCTCCGGCCACGACCAGCCCCGACTCGTACGCGAACACCACGGCCTGCACCCGATCACGCAGCCCGAGCTTGGCCAGAATGCGGCTGACGTGCGTTTTGACGGTGTGCTCGCTGACGACGAGCTGGGCCGCGATCTCGGCGTTGGAGCTGCCGCGCGCGACCAGCCGCAGGGTCTCGGCCTCACGTTCGGTCAGCAGGTCCAGCCGTGCCGCCAGCCGAGGGGCAACGCCGTGGCCAGGACGCCTGACCAGATCCTCCACGAGACGCCTGGTGACAGCCGGGGCCAGCAGCGACTCCCCCGCCGCCACCACCCGCACGGCGTGGGCCAGTTCGTCACGGCGGATGTCCTTCAGGATGAAGCCGCTCGCTCCTGCCCGCAGCGCACCGTACACATACTCGTCGACGTCGAACATCGTCAGTATGAGCACCTTCGCCGACGTCGCCGCGCAGATCCGCTCGGTCGCCTCCACGCCGCCCATTCCGGGCATCCGCATGTCCATCAGCACCACATCGGGACTGAGCTCGACCGCCGCCGCCACGGCCGCCTCGCCATCGCCCGCCTCCCCGACGACCGTGATGTCGGGCTGTGCGTCGAGAATCATGGTGAAACCCGCGCGGAACAGGTCCTGGTCGTCCACGATGAGCACGCGCACCATGTGCTCATCCAACCGGAAGCTCGGCGGACACCGCGAACCCGCGCGGCCCCGGCCCGGCCCGCAGCGTGCCGCCGCAGGCGGTGACCCTTTCGCGCATGCCGACCAGCCCGTACCCCTCCCCACCGCGCGGCGCGGAGCCGCCGTCGTCGGCGACCTCCACCGACAGACCGTCGTCATGCCACGCCAGGCGCACCGTCACGTGCTGCGCCCGCGAATGGCGCAGCACGTTCGTCAGCGCTTCCTGCACCACGCGGTAGACCACGACGCCGACCTCGTCGCTGACGGGACGGGCGGTGCCTTCGCGCACGAGCAGGACGTCCAGTCCGGTTCGCCTGATGCGCTCGACCAGCTGGGGCAGCGTGTCGAGCCCTGGCTCCTCGTCGCCGGAACGCAACGTGCCGAGCAGGCCGCGTAACTGCGCCAAAGCCCCGCGCCCGATGTCGCCGATGGCGTTGAACGCGCTCTCGGCCCGGGCGGGGTCGGACCTGAGGACGACGGGCCCGGCCTCGGCCTGCACCACCATGAGCCCCACCGAATGGGTCACGATGTCGTGCACGTCGCGGGCGATGCGGGCGCGCTCGTGGACGGCCGCGGCGTCGCGCTCCCGCGCCAGCCTGCGGGCACGCTCCTCCGCCTCGGCGGCCTGGGCACGGCGGGCCCTCGCGCCGGTGCCGAGTGCGTACGCGGAGACCAGCGCCGTGGCCAGGTAGCGGTAGACCTGCGGCTCTTCGTGCGGTAACGCCAGCGAGCCCACCGCCGTCACGGCGATGAACGGCGCGGCCACCAGGCGCTGGGTCCGGGTGGCCAGCGAGGCCACGGTGTACACGGACACCAGCGGCCCGTACGGCAGCAGCGGCTTCACCCACATCACCATCGTGCTCAGGGAGAGCCCGACCACGATGCCCGTCGTCATCGGCGCGGCCCGCCGCCAGTAGACCGGCACGGACGCCAGCAGCGCCAGCGCGATCAGCCACCATTCGCGGGGGCTGGGCAGCAGCAGGGGCACCACGGTGGCCGCCGTGACGACGACGGTGACGGCCAGATCGACCTGGCGGGGTGACAGGTCGCGCAGCCAGGAAGGCACCAGGGTGACCATTTCGCCGAGTGTAGATTCGACTTCGCTCCCGCACATCAGACTGACGGGTGATTGTGCAGGTCAGTCCCGAGACTGATGCGAGGTGCCCCGGTCGACTCATTGCCCGGACCCGGGACGGCAGCCGTCTGCGCGGACCATGTCCCGGTCGAGGGAACCGATGCTACCGAGCCCGCCTCGTGTCCCTTTTCCGAATCCCCACCACGCCGGGCGGCCGGAAACCCGGTGCGGACTGTCACTGCGAGGGTGTGTGATCGGGAGCATGACGATGGTGCTGGGTGAGCCGGGAGTCGACGGGCTGAGCGAGGTTGTGGACGTGCTGCGGGAGTGGCAGTACGACGGGGCGCCGATGCGACTGCATCCGGGGGATCTGGGCTGGTTCTGGCGGTTCGGTGCGGAGGCGACGGCCGCGGCGGTCCGGACGTGGAGCCGGGACGGACGGATTCTCGCCGTCGGGCTGCTGGACCGTCCCGAGCCGTCGCGGCTGACGATCGCGCCGGACGCCCAGCGGGACGAGGAGCTGGCGCAGCGACTGGTCGAGGACGCGACCGAGCCGGAGCGCGGCGTGCTGATCGAGGGGAAGGTGCACGTCGAGGCGCCGGCGGGCGCACTGGTCCAAGATCTGCTGTTCAAGGACGGCTGGAACGCCGCCGAGCCGTGGACGCCGCTGCGCCGCGACCTCACGGAGCCGGTGAAGGAGCCGGGGGTGCGGATCGAGGTGATCGGGCCGGAGCAGGCGCACGTGCGGACCGCCGTACAGCGGGGCATCGTTCGACGGGTCGACGTTCACGGACGAGCGCTGGCACGCGATGGCGGCAGGATCGCCGTACGCCGACGCCCGGTGTCTGGTCGCGTACGACGACCAGGGAAACGCGGTGGCGGCGGTGACGGTGTCGTCGGCCGGTCCGGGTAAGCCCGGGTTGCTCGAGCCGATGGGCGTGCGTCGGGAACATCGCGGCCACGGCTACGGCGGGGCGATCACTCGCGGGCCCGGCCACCGTTCGGGGATGTGGCCGTCGCCGAGCTGACCGACGGCAAGCACCGGCTGCAGCAGGCCGACCAGGACCGCGTCGGTCAGCAGGGTCCCACGTCCTTTTCAGGGAAGGGAAAGGAACCTCCGTGAGCCACGTCATCCGTACGGTGCCGGTGCCCGGCCTCGACGCCGATCTGTTGCATGTGCTCAACGATTGCTCACCAAACGCCGTGTGGGATGACACCGATCAGCTCGAACGCGGCGAACCGCCCGTCGCGCTGGAGGTGCTGCTACGACTTCAGACGTGCCCGCACCGCCTCGGTCGGAGCGCGGCGTCGCCGTCGGCCTGATCAACAGGTCCCTGCGGAGACGTCCGCAGGGACCTGTTGATGACCCGGCCCTATCTCGTCACGCCTCAGGGCTCGACGAGGCCGACCGCGAACGCGTAGTCGTCCAGGGTGAACTGAGTGATGCCCGTGATGCGCAGGGCCTGCACCCGGACGGTGTAGGTGCCCGCGCCCAGAGGGGCGGAGAAACGTTCGAGGGCGTGCGCCTCCTCGGCGCCTCCGGGGCTGTCGAACTTGTAGTCCGTGCTCGTGACCGGCTGCAGCTCGGTGGTCGTCCCCGCGGAGTTGGTCACGACGATGCGCACGGAGCACCACGCGCTGGCGTCGCCGGCGCAGAGGGACTCGGCGGTGAAGCGGGCGTTGACGAATCGCGTCGTCCCCGAGGGCACGGTGATGTTGACGGACGCCGTCGGGATGTTCCCCCAGCTCCCGACCGTCTGGGCGGTCCAGGGGCTGCTCTCCCCGGTGAAAGACTGCGCGCTGGTCTGCGTGCCGGTCTGGGAGCTGGACACGGCGTCGGCGGCCGTGACCGTCAGCACGATAGCGCCGGACAGCGCTGCGGCGAACGCGGCCTTGATGAGTCTGGGCAACAGGGTTCCTCTCTGCTCGCGCGAAGCCGTGCGCTCCGCGACGGGTCGCTCCTGGAACCACGCTGACGAGAACGCCGTGGCCGGTGAAGCCCTCCCGAATCATCCGTACAAGTCCGTACAAGCACCGACGGCGTCAACAACCTTACGAACCGTCGAGCATCGGGATGCCGCGCCCCGGCGCTTGACCGTCGCCGACGAGGCGGAGGACGAGGCTGGCCGCCACGCCAGGGCTGTACGGGGGCGGGACGCACCGTCGCGCATTGTCGGCGGATCGGCTCGCAGACCAAGAACCTGACCGCCACCGCGGAGGCCCGAGGTGGTTCGGATCGCCGACGGGTGAGCCATCGCCGGGCGATGGCTCACCCGTCCCCATCCGCCACCCCCGGGCAGAGCCACCGCTTCGCGTGACGTGGCTCGGGAGAGGGAAGGGAACGTCTCCCCCAAAGCACCACAAATTAGAGAGGACGAGTCAGGTCGGATGGGTGGTCCAGCCGCGCAGCGTGGCGAGGATCGCCGGTCGGAAGGTGCTCTCGGCCGTGGCCGCGTCGAGCGCCCCGGCCAGTTCGAGGGTCACGAGTCCGTGCAGGGTCGCCCAGAGCGACAGGGCGATGGAGGTCGCCTCGCCGGCGAGCACGGAGGCCGACAGGGCGCGATCGATCGCCTCGATGAGCGGCCGGACGGGGTCGGCGGCGCCCACCTCGCCGGACGGGTCGAAGCGTTGCACGCCGCCGAACAGCACCGTGTAGAGATGGCTGTGCTCGCGTCCCCATCGCCGGTAGGCGACGGCGAGCTCGTAGAGGTCGGTGAGGGGGTCGCCGGAGGACGGCACTGCCGACAGCTTCTGGAACAGCCCGGCGACCGCCCTGTCGCGCACCTCGGCGATCAGCGCGTCCTTGCCGTCGAACAGCGAGTACACCGCCGCGGTCGAGGTCCCGGCGGCGGCGGCCAGGCCGCGGATGGTGATCAACTCCCGTGGGCGGGTGGCGAACATCTCCGTCGCGGACACGATGAGCCGGTCCTTCACGCTGTCGTCGTTGGTCCTCGGCCTCCCCATGACGACCAGCTTAGTCCAAATGCTAACGTTGTTTTGAAACAGCGTTTGGAAACTATCGCAGGGACCGTGATGCCGAGTCTTCTCCGCCCGCTTGTCCGCTTCACCGGTCGCCTGATCCTGGCCACGGCTGCCGTCGCGGGGCTGGCCGGCCTGTTCCTCGTACTGGTCGTCCTGACCGACGGGGCGCGCTCGGGGCTCGCCGCATGGCTGATCACCCTCGCCGCTGGAACCGCCGCCGCACTGTGGCGGGGCCGCCGCCGTGCCTGGCCCGCCCGGCTCAAAGCGTTCCTGCCGGTGGTCGTCGCCACCGCACTGACGGCGTCGGTCTGCATTCCCAGCGTGGCCACCGAGCGGCGGTACCCGCCCGATCTGCCGTTCGTGGCGACGCAACGGTGGGACCTGGCCACGGGAAGCCGGGTCGCGGTCTACCACTACCCGCCCGCCCCCGGCGCCGCCCGGCGCCCCACGCCCCTGGTGTACCTGCACGGCGGACCCGTCCGCGGCATCTCCGTGCTCGATCATCGGTTCCTGCAGCTCCTGGCACGCCAGGGCCACGACGTGTACGCCTACGAGCACGCCGGCGCCGGACGAAGCGGCCTGCTCCCGATGAGCCAGTACACGATCTCCCGATCCGTCAGTGACCTCGCCGCCTTCGTCGACCGCCTGGACCAGGGCCCGGTCGACGTCCTCGGCTTCTCCGCCGGCGCGGTCGTGCTCACCCGGGCCCTGGCCACTCCGCGCGTGGCCGCCCGCGTACACCGGGCGATCATCGCCGAGCCCGGCCCGATGGACGGCCCCACCACGCAGATCAGCGGCCACCAGGGACAGGCCTCGGCACGCGGGCTCGCACCGGCCATGACCGGGCCACGCGCGACGCGCATCCCCCGCTACGCCGTCGCCCTCGGCCTCGTCCAACTCGGGCTCCTCGCCCCCGACACCGACCTGATCAGCCAGGCCGAAGGCGTCAACGCCTTCAAGGCCGCCGATCTCGGCGGCGACACCGCCTCCGCCTACTGCGCGCGCGACGCACACCGCATCCCCACCGAGGACACCGCGCAGAACTTCTCCTTCAGCCCCGCCGCGAGCCTGCGCATCCAGCAGACGATCAAGGACTCGGCCTCCATCGCCCCCCAGCTGAAGCGCTCCCGAACCCCCGCAATGCTGATGATCGCCGAGTGCTCGTCGCAGGTCCGTCAATGGGCCACCGCCATCCTGGCCGGCGATCCCGCCATCCAGCGCACCCAGTACATGACCGGTGTCGGACACCGCATCTGGAACGGCCTCGACGACAACAACGAACGAGCCGCCGCCGTCATCACCGCGTTCCTGCAAGGCAAGCCGGCACCCCTGCGCAACTACCCGACCCGCGCCGACATCCCCACGTTTCTTTCTGAGCACAAGTGACGGGCGCTTCACGCTCAGCTGAGGCCGCTACAGGTCCAAGGCGAAGGTGACACACCACCGGGCAGCTGTGCTCCCGCCGATCGGGAGGCCGTCCCTTTGGATCCAGGCCAGGTGGAGTGGCAGCGCGGCACGCACCCGGGGTTGATGCGCGTGGCGGATGGCCTGCCGAAGTCGAGGCGCGATTCCGTACCTTGCGTGTCGTCTCGACTCGCCGCTGACGCCGGTGCGGGCTCCCGATCCGGTCACGCCGGCACCCGCTCCACCGGGATCCACAGCTCGGCCTCGGCCTGGGTCCCGTCGTCGGACAACCGGGTGGCGGAGATCTCCGGACCCGGTCGGCTGCGGTAGGGGTTGGCGGGAAACCACTGGGTGTACACGTCCCGCCAGAGGTGCTGCAGCGCCTGCGGGAAGGGGCCGGAGATCTCGAACACCGCCCACGTACCCGCCGGAACGGCGAGCGTGTCCAGGTCGCGGGATGTCTCTCCGCCCGTCACCACGCCGACCCAGTAGTCGAGCTCCACCCCTTCCTCGCGGCTGCCCGGCAGGTTGTCGCTCACGTTGACGATACCGCGCGGCTCCTGGTCCGACAGTCGCTCGATGCGGTCGAGCGTCTCTTGGCCGACACTGCGGACGAAGGCCACGATGGCCGGGTTCATCCCCTCGTGCACCAACGACACCCGCGCCTTACGCCCCGCCAGGGTGAATTCCTGCTTCTCCACGATCCGATATCGCATAGTGCTGTTCCCCTCGACGATGAGGCGGAAGGACATGCGTGGCTGGGAGCGCAGCGCCGTGCCGGAGCGCCGGGCCTCGCCCGGCCCCACGCCGTGAACGGCGCGGAACGCGCGCGCGAACGCCTCGCCGGAGCCGTAACCGTGCCGGATCGCGATGTCGAGCAGGGGTTCCGAGCTGCCGATCACCTCCGCGCCCGCGATGGTGAGCCGCCGGCGCCGGATGTACTCCGAGAGCGGCATCCCGGCCAGCGCCGAGAACAGCCGCCGGAAGTGATATTCCGACGTGACCGCGACCCGCGCCAGCTCGGCGCCCTCGATCTGGCGGTCGAGGTTGCGCTCGATGTACTCCAAGGCCGCGTTGAGCCCCTCCAGCA
The DNA here is from genome assembly GCF_044460125.1 of Nonomuraea sp. NPDC050153. NCBI lineage: Bacteria > Bacillati > Actinomycetota > Actinomycetes > Streptosporangiales > Streptosporangiaceae > Nonomuraea > Nonomuraea sp. NPDC050153. The sequence goes on along the minus strand of NZ_JBITJQ010000023.1, from coordinate 161,387 downwards.
CGCTTCCAGCCTTCCTTCCGTGCTTGCCGTACCACCGTAGGAACGAACCATGGTGCCGTACCCGACAATTCATGCCCGATCCGGTCAGGTGCGAGCTCGCGCGAGACGGCTGTCCGAGCGGGGTCCCTGCGATTACGGCGATTCGGTCAGGCCCGCCGCGGCACCCACAAGCTGCGGGGGGCCGGCAGGCGAACGCTGTCGGTGCTGGGCCAGGACCTCCCGCATGAAGCCCATGCCGGTTCGGCCGGTCTGTGCCGCCCCGTGAGCCGTTGGAGCGGGCGCTTTGCCCCGGCCCTCTACGCAGCCGTTCAGGTCAGCGTCGGAGCTCGGCCGGCGAGGATGTCCGCGCGGGCGAGTTGTACCTGGCGGGCCTTGCGGGCGGCGTACCGCAGCACCGGGCCCAGCGTCGCGTGCACCGTCAGCACGTCCTCGACCGCGGTCCCCATGCCGTCCCCGGCCAGCCCGAACCGATAGCCGAGCCGCACTCCGCCGGGGCTGTCCACCTCGCCCTCGATGCCCTCCTCGGTGGCGCGTAACGTCACCTCGATCAGGTTGTCGTACTTCACGAAGCCCAGGAAGCGGAACCGCTCCACGGCCACGAACCGGGTCTCGCCGGGCTCTCGGCGCACGTCGCGTACCGCCACCACGAGCGGCGACAAGCCGACGTAGTTCGACGGCTCGCTGAGGTGCGCGAACACTACGGGCGGCGGAGCGGGGACGTGAAAAGCGTGGCGGAGCGTGGTGCCCGGCATGGTTGACCTCGCAGTCGTTGAAGGGCTGCAACCGAGTATGACGCCGGGTCCGCTGCCGTGCCTGGATGTGGCCATCGTGATCGCTATGTCCTGCTCCAGCAGTTCGTTGTGGAGCGCCACCGCGACCGTGCCGGCATGGCCCGCCGCGCCGACGGCGAGCAGCGCGGGTGCCATCGGCGAACTCGACGCGCTCCAGGCGTGCGACGCGCTCTGTCCGGACGGTCACCCCGACGGCGTGCAGCCTCTCGCGCTGGCCGGCCCCGGGTACGTCGCCGCCGGTGCGCAGGACGACGTCGTCGCTCCACCGGCTGAGCGGCAACGCCCGCTCAACGCCCCGGTCCGGCATGCCACGCATGCCCGGCTGGGCGAGAGGCCGGGAGCGGACTTCCCAGCCGTGGCAGGGTGGGCAGGCGACGACGTCCCGTCCCCACAGCTCGGCGGTCCCGGGAACGTCAGGAAGCTCGTCGGCAAGGCCGGTCGCCGGCACGACCGCCCTCGCCCGCCTCTGACGACCGTCTTCACTCATCACCCGAAGGCCGCCGTCCGTCACGTGGCCGACGCCCTCCACGCGACCGCTCTCCGGGGTCACCCTGGCCGATTCCAGGAGACCGGCGGGAGTGAGGCCGTGCCGCCCCAAGAAGTCGTGCACATGAGCCGCGGGGGCATTCCGCGGATGGCCGTCGTCGATGACGACCACCCGGCGGCGTGCCCGGCCGAGAGCGAGAGCCGCCTGGAGCCCGGCAGGGCTGCCACCGACCACAACGACGTCGGCGTGACGCACGGGTGGTGGTCGTCGGTCGACAGCGCCTCCAGCCGGACCTGCGGGATGGTCTGCGACCAGGAAACGAGCGACGGCGCCGCCGCCCTGCGCACCGCCATGGAGGACCTCCGCGCGATAGGTCTCTCGCGAGCCGGAGCCGGCGGACGTGCTCGCCGAGATCGGCACCGTCTTCGGGCCGTACGGCGAGTCACCCTCCGCGCTGGTCGGGCTCTCGTGGGAGGTCGAGGTGGGTGGTCATGAGGGTGTCGATGAGGGTGTCGAGTGGGGGCCAGGGGACGGTGGGCCGGGCGGCGCGGAGGGTGAGCAGGCCGTGCAGGGCGCCCCAGAGGCACAGGGTGGCCAGGTAGGGGTCGGTGATCTTGGTCAGGCCGGCGTCGGTGCAGGCCTTGAACACCCGTTGGGTGATCTCGATGGCTGCCAGGCCTGGGCGGTCGTCGGTGGAGACCTGGCGGGTCACGGCGGGCGCGTGTGGCACGGTGAACATGACCTGATAGGCGTCGGGGTGGTCTTCGGCGAAGCGGCAGTAGGCGTGGGCGACGGCGTGGAGTTGGCGGTCGGGTTGGGTGTGGGTGTGGGTGGCGGCGTCCAGGTAGCGGGCCAGGACGGTGAAGTGTTCTTGGTAGACGGCGAGCAGGAGGGCCATTTTGTCGGGGAAGTGCAGGTAGACGCTGGTCGCTGCGATGCCGACTTCGCGTGCGACCGAGCGCAGGGACAGGGTTTCGTAGGTGGCGCCTTGCTCCAGGAGTTTGGCGGCGGCGGCGATCAGGTCCTGGCGGAGCCGGTCACCCTGGCCGCGCCGGTTGGGCGTGTGCCGTGGGGCCTGATGTCGGGGTGATGTCATCTGTCCTCCGGTGTGGAACTGGCTGGCCGGACCTGGACGCGCCGGGCTCTTGACAAGCCCGACTCGACCTATTGGGCTACATGATAGCGCTAAGTAATAGCCGTACAAGTAGCGCCAGGAGGTCCGGCCCTTCTCCGCCTGGCTCGAAGGCGGCGGCCATGGTTGCCGGTCCGCCTCTTCGCGGGGTGCGGGCAGGAAGGTTCGTTGCCGAACTCGGCCGCCAGGCCGGGCCGTTCGTGGTCCGGATGGCCGTACGGCGGGAACACACTGGACAACACCATCGGCATCGTCAGCCACCGTTTGCGGGTCACGACGGGTGCTTATGAAGGTAAGCAGCAGAACCGGGACTTCGCGTTCATCGCGATGGGCTCCTAAGTGGGCGTTTAGTCCCGTCTGATCCTGGGTTCAGGTGCCGCGCCATGTGGGGGTGTTCTCTCCAGTCAGGCGGCGGGTCATGAGGTCGATCATGGCAATGTGGATCATGGCTTCGGAACTGGTGGGCAGGGCTTCGTAGTCACGGACCAAGCGGCGGTGGAGCATCAGCCGGCCGAAGGTGCGCTCGGCCACCCAGCGGCGTGGCAGTGGGGTGAGGCCCCTGATGGCGGGGTCGCGGGTGACGACTTCGACGTCGATGCCCGCCTCGGCGGCGCCGTCGATGACGGTGGTGCGGTAGGCACTGTCGGCCCAGGCCTTGGTGAGGGTGGGCTGGGTGGCGGCGACTGTGGTCAGGAGGGGCAGGCCTGCGGCGCTGTCGGACACGCCGGCGGCGGTGACCAGGACGGCGAGCAGCAGGCCGAGGCTGTCGGTGACAATGCTGCGCTTGCGTCCGGCGATCTTCTTGCCCTTATGCCGGTCCCGGCATAAGGGCAAGAAGGTGTCGGGCAGGAAGCGTCACATGGTCGTGGACACGTTCGGCCTGCTCATGACGGTGATGGTCACGCCAGCCGGGCAGCCCGACCGTAACGCTGCCCGGGAACTGCTGGCCCGACTGCGGATGCTGCACCCGCAGCTCACCCTCATCTGGGGCGACTTCGAACGCAAACCGTCGCACAGCGAGGCCCACCTGCCGCCATCACACTCATGACCAGGCGACTGACCAGGAAGAGGCCGTCCGTCTGGACCCGAAAGTCGCGAACTGCGCCGCAGGCCGCCTGAGCTGAGAGCCCTCTGAGGCAAACAGCTCACGAACATGGGGAAGCTCCAGCCAGGAGCCATCAGTCATCACTTCCTCTTATCAGTCCCCCTCTCTGTGGGCACGCACAAGCCCAACCCAGTTCGTCTTGCTCAGTTGAGAAAGAAAAGGTGCTCAACTGGGCGATCGGGGCAGGAACGACACTCGAAGAGGTACACATCGCCCCCGCCCGACACCATCAGGCCATGCGGGTTCTTTGCGGCCGCGGCTCGTTCGGACTCCGAAAGGTAGATTTTCGGCCCACTGTCGTTGTCAGGTCGGTCCTCCGCTGGGAGCCATGTCCGCCAGGACTCCCCGTCGAATTCAGCACACGTCACGGTCAGAAGATGGTGGCTGGGCTGCCCGCATCTCTCGCAGCTGAACCAGGTCGTTGAGCCGTTCCATCCGCGGGGATGACCACCGACTTTGGTTCCGGGGGCCGTGCTGAGATGGTAGAAGTAATCCCACCCGGATACCTCCTCAAACCGGCGCACTCGGTCGTCGATCTCGTTGCGCAGTTCCTGCGGTATGTCGTCCCAGTCGGGGTATTCCGTCACCTGCTCCGGGTGCACCACGCAGGGAATGGGAACGTGACCCTCGGGAGCGTCAGCGGGCTCCGGGGGCGTGAGGAGCACACGTCGGACGTCTGCTGTCTTCCTCCAGCGCACCTGCGGCAGGGGGCAGCGCTCGTAGGGCTCCTCCCCGTGGTTGAACGGGCACCACAGCACTTGGAGCAGATCGCTTCCCTGCGGGAACGGCACACCAGGCGCGTCCGCCGCGTAGAGCTGCACGACCGGCACCATGGGCACCACGGCCTCGTGACGGGTGGCGTCTTCCAGGCCGTCGTCGTAGTAGTGCTCCTCGGCGCACAAGGGCCAGGGCTCATCGGCCGGCCACCTCAGCGGCCCGCCGACGGAGCTGTCCTCATACGACGGGGTTCCCGCACGTGGATGCAGGCGGAGCGCGTTTCTCCTGAGCGGCTGCAACTCGGGAAAGAGCTCCTCCACAGCTACCGGCCGAGGCGGAGTATGACGGGCCATTGTTCACTCTTCCGATGATGATCCCTTCCGGACGCGAGGACCTTACCAACTGACTCCGACAGTCCCGGCGCACTGATGGTGCCGCCGCTGGACAAAGTTGGGTGGCGAAACGGACTCACGCGTGGATGAACGGCTATGGCAGGCTGCGGCACTGCACCGAAAAGGATCGCAAGGTCGCAGACTTCGCCCTCTGTCTCGCCGCAACGTTCGTGACGGTCCGTGTCCTGATCCAGCGGGCCCACACGCTACTGCTGGAAATCCGCGCCCCACCACCCAGCGCCTCAAGTGACCCAGTTGCCGGTCGCCCTGAGTGGCATTCCCTGACAGGCAAGGTCTTGCAGTCGCGACGATCTGGGTCCAAAGACACCTTCTAGGAGGCACTGACAGGTTGTTCCCCTCTCAGCGTGGGGAACAACCTGGAGCTTTCCCTCCACAGGTCCGATGCTCTGGAGCCGCTGCACACGTTCGTGCCCGAGGATCATCGCCTGGCCGCCAGGGACGCGCTGCGACCGGCCGACCCGCGCGAGGGGCCGGGCGAGATGAGCATCGACCCGGCCGGGAGCGGCCTGCGCCGCATCCCGATCGTCGAGCCGACGCCACTGATGCCCTGGTCGATCGTCTGGCATCGGCGCAATCCCCGGCCGCTGCTGCGGGCGTGCCCGCTTCCCGCCCCCTCCAACCCTTGGGGCATGGGTGCCCGAGATCGACCTGATCCCTTTGGGTTCCGGCAGCTGCAGCCGTACGACACCGTCAGGCGTTCGGGTGGTCGTGGTGCTCGGTCTCCCCCGACGGCTTCGCGCCGGTGCGGCGGAGCGTGACCCCGACATCGGCCGCGACGCACCTGACCTGCGACGCCCGCTGACGACGGCGTCGCGGAAGAGCGCGAGCCGTTCAGGGGTGTCGACGGGCCGGCGTGGGCGGCGGGTGAGAATGTGAGCTGGGCGGTTCGGCCGGACGGCGGTCGGCCAGGGCTCATGAGGGTGAGAGGGGCGCCGTCTCGCCGGAGCCGCCGGGGCCGCCGGACGGAGCGGAGGCGGCGAGGTCGAGGAGCGTCATCGCGTCGTGGTCCGGGCTGCCGGGCGGTGCCATGTAGATGATGAGGCGCTGGCCTTGCGCGCGGTTCAGGGTCAGGCCCTCGTGCGAGAGCGTCATCGTGCCGACCTCCGGGTGCCGGAGCGTCTTCTCGCCGTCGCCGATCGTGCGCACCTCGTACCGCTCCCAGAGCCGGTTGAAGTCGGGGCTCTTGACGATCAACTCACCCACGAGTGAGGCGAGATCCGGGGCATCCGGGTCGGTGCCGGCGAGCGCCCGCAACTGGGCGACGCAGCCCTTGGCCTTCTGTTCCCAGTCCGTCCACAGCTCGCGGGCAGCCGGGTGCAGGAACGTGTACCGGACGGTGTTCCGCTGCCGCTCCGGCCAGTCGGTGATGCCGTGGAGCAGCCGCAGCCCGCCGGGATTGGCCGCCAGCAGGTCGTTGGTGCGGCTCACGACGTACGCCGGGTTGGGCCGGAGCGTCTCCAGAAGCTGCCTGACGGTCGGGCGGACCCGCTGCGACGGCAGGGGGCGGGGCTCGGGCGCGCGCCGCGCCGCCCGCGCCGCCAGCTCGCGCAGGTAGCCGCGCTCGTCCTCGTTGAGGCGGAGCGCGTCGGCCAGCGCCTCGACCACGGAGGGGCTCGGACGGGTCTCCTTACCGCGTTCCAGACGTACGTAGTAGTCGATGCTCACACCGGCCAGCGCCGCCAGCTCCTCCCGGCGCAGGCCCGGCGTACGGCGCGTGCCGGTTCCGGCGGGCAGCCCGACGTCCGCCGGGCGAATGCCGCCACGGCGAGCCCGCAGGAACTTCCCGAACTCGGTCATGTCGTCATTTTGCCAGCGCGTTACCACCGGTCCGGCCCGGAGCCAGGCCCTGTCACACCCCCTGTGGCACACCCCGGAAGATCACGGTCTGCCTGGCTCTCGCGTGCCTCACCAGCCTGGACGGATGACCACTCCCCCACCGGCCCGCGCACCGCAGGATGCCCGGCACCGCACGGCCGCGCCGAAGCTGATCCTCGCAACCACGTTCATGGGCATCTTTCTGCTCAACCTCGACGCCATGGCGATGAACGTGGCGCTGCCCGGGATCGGGCGGGCCTTCGGCGCCGGCACGGCGGGGCTGCAATGGATCGTGGACGCCTACACGCTGATGTTCGCCGCGCTCCTGCTTTCCGCGGGCACGCTCTCCGACCGCGTCGGGGCGAGCCGCGCGTTCGGCGCCGGCGTCGCGGTCTTCACGGTCGCCTCGGCGGCCTGCGCACTGGCGCCGGGACTGGGCGAACTGATCGCCGCCCGCCTCGTCCAAGGGAGCGCGGCGGCGATCATGCTGCCCTCCTCGCTGGCCCTCGTCCGGCAGGCCTTCCCGAACGCGGCCGAACGGGCACGGGCCATCGCGCTGTGGACCGTCGGCGGTGCCGTCGCGATCGCCGCCGGCCCGGTGGTCGGCGGGGTGCTGTCCAGCACACTGAGCTGGCGGGCGATCTTCGTCGTCAACCTGCCCGTCGGCATCGCCACCCTCGCCGTGTTGACCCGCGCGGAGCGCTCGCCGCGCCGTGCCACGCCGCTCGATCCGTACGGCCAGCTCACAGCGATCGTCGCGCTCGCGGCGCTCACCTTCGGGGCGATCGACGGAGGGGAGAACGGCTTCGGCGAGCCCGTGGTGCTGGGCTGCCTGGGGCTCGCCGCGGTGGCGACGGCCGCGTTCGTCATGGTCGAGGCGCGTACCGCCGCGCCGATGGTCCCGCTCGACCTCTTCCGTTCGCGTACGGTGACGGTCTCGGTCGTGATCGGCTTCGTCGTCAATGCCGCGTTCTACGGGCTGGTGTTCGTGCTGAGCCTGTTCCTCCAGGACGGGCTGAACCTGCCCGTCATGGCCGCGGGACTGATGTTCCTGCCGATGATGGCCGTGATCGCCGGCGCCAACCTGGCCTCGGCCAGGGCCGCGGCGCGCTTCGGACCGCGGATGCCGATCGCCGTGGGACAGGCGGTCTTCGCGCTGGCGCTGTTCGGCCTGCTCTGGATGGACGAGGGGACCAGCAGTCCGGTGATCGCGGCGATGCTCATCCCGGTCGGCCTCGGCCTGGGTCTCGCCGTACCGTCCCTGACCGCCGTCCTGCTGAACGACATCGCGGCGCACCGGGCCGGAATGGCCGCCGGGGTCCTGAACACCTTCCGGCAGACGGGCGGCGCGCTCGCCGTGGCCGTCTTCGGAGCCTTGGTCGCGGACCGGGGTGAGTTCGTCGCCGATCTGCGGATCGCCTTGTGCGTCTCGGCCGTGATGCTGGTAGCCACCACGGCCGCGGCCCTCATGCTGCCGCGCGGCCGTGGCTGACGGGGCGGAGACGGGGATGGCTCGACTCGACTTGACCTTACCCTGAAGGGCAAGGTTTAGGGTCCTCCGAGGTGAGGGGCATGCGAATCAGTGAGCTGGCCCGTCGGGCGGGCGTGACGGTCAAAGCGGTGCGCTACTACGAATCGCTGGGCCTGCTCGTGCCCGAGCGGCTGGCCAACGGCTACCGGAACTACGACGAACACGACGTACGACTCACGCGGGAGATCCGGGCGCTCGCCAACCTCGGGATTCCCGTCGAGCGCACCCGGCCGTTCCTGGACTGCCTCACGGCCGGCCATCGGCACGGCGACGACTGCCCGGCCTCGCTGGCCGGGTACCGGGACGCGATCGACGAGCTCACGCGGCGGATGGAGGGACTCACCGCCCGCCGGGCAGTGCTGATCGCGCACCTGAAGGAAGCCGCCCACCGCAACAGCTGCGTCCCGCCGGCCGACGAAGGAGAGCACCTGATGAGTGATTACGCGAGCCTGCCCGCCGGACTGCCCGTGCCCGAGGACGACGGCGCGGCCACTCATCTGCCCGGCACGGAGATACCGCATCTGGAACTGCGGGACAGCGGCGGCACGACAGCCAGCCTCGATGCGCTTGGCGCGGGCCGGACCGTGATCTACATTTACCCGCTCACCGGCCGCCCCGGCACCGACCTGCCCGACGGCTGGGACTCGATCCCCGGCGCACGTGGCTGCACCCCCGAGGCGTGCGGCTTCCGCGACCACTATCAGGACCTGCTCGCCGCCGGCGCGGTCGGCGTGTTCGGCCTGTCGAGCCAGGGCACCGACTATCAGCGGGAGGTCGTGGAGCGGCTTCGCCTGCCGTTCCAGATGCTCTCCGACCCCGCGCGGAGTCTGGGCCGGGCGCTGGATCTGCCCACGTTCGAGGCCGGCGGGCTCACGCTGTACAAGCGGCTGACTCTGATCATCCGTGACGGTGTGATCGAGCACGTCTTCTATCCGATCTTCCCGCCGGGCGAGCACGCCGGTGAGGTCCTGACCTGGCTGCGAGGCAACCCTCTGTAGAGGTTGCCCTTGCGTCAAGGTCAAGACCGCGCTGACCTGCTTCAGAGAAGGAAGAGGACCATTCAGCGGTGTGATCCTTCCGTATGGATTCCGCTGCGGACATTTCGCGGATCATGATTCCAGCGCCTTCTCGATGCGTTGGTGGGCCACCTCACGCTGCCCGTCGACGCACTTGGCGCAAATCTTCAGAAGCACGTCCACACCGTGCCCGGCCCGCTCGGCGACCTCGGGCGCATGCACACCGGGTTCGCGACGAACGCCAGCTACCTGATCAGGGAGGCGATCGTCTTCCCCGATCTGATGGCTCTGTGCCAGATGTTCAGGCGCGCGTTCGATTCGGCGATGCTGCGTTCCTGCTTGGGTGACAGTTGCACCGCCAACGCAAGGCTCATGCCTCGCCCCCGGCGTCGTCGTACAGCACCTCGACCGTGACGACCTCGGCCTGCACGTCGGCCGCCTTGATGGCGTCAAGGTCCGGGGCGGCCACCTGGTAGCGCTGCTGGAGCTGGGCCGGCATGGTGCCGAGCAGCGACGCCAGGTCGTGGTCGGGGTGGTCGGGGTGGCCGTTGCGGTTGATCTGGTCCAGGCCCAGCAGCGACGCCCGTTTATTGATGATCTTCAGGCAGGTGTCGGCCGCCTGCACTTCGCCTTGGCGGCCCGCTTGAGCGCCGCGGTGATGTCACCGGAGGCCGCCTGTGGGCTGTTGCAGCCCAGCCGCTCCGCGATCAGAGTCGGGGACACTCCGGCGATCCGCATCCGGAGCGCCTGAGTCCGGCGCTGGGCGATCTCCAACTTGCGCTTCTGGTCAGCCATCGCCCCCGTCTCACCTCCTCAGCAATTCGTTGGCGGCACCGCCAACGAATTGCACGCCGTCTACACGCTTCGCCGTACAGGCTCGCGCCGTTCCTGCTCCGCGGGCCCGTATCCGCCCTCCTTTACCCCTGCCGCATACCTCGGCGTACCGCACCGGAAGCCATCCGTCACGCACCTGAAACTCCGTGCATTCATTCTATCTATGTACGCGGCATGAGAGGACCCGAATGCCCTCGAAATGTCCGGTTGCTGTCCTGGTCGACATTGGAGCGAAAGGGTTACCTTTCTCTCAATTGCCGTTGCTCATCGAATACGGCGCAAATGTAGACGCCAGTGGGACAGCAAGCCCTGGCAGGGCGGAGGCAAGTACGGCACAGCACTGATCACGGAAAGATCCAGCAGGAACTCAAAAGGCAGGAGAGAGGGAAAATGAAGAAAATGGCATGGGCTGCCGCGATTGCCCTGACGGCCGGCCTTCTGGCTGGTGCGACACCCTCCGCAGCGACGGCCTCACCAACGGACAACGAGGTTCACAATACCGGGAATGTCGCCGTCGGCGCCATCCAGGTCTGGAATACGACCGCCTGCGTTTACAGGCAGGGTTGTTACGATGACCTGATTCCAGCCGGGCAATATTCAGGCTACCGATACACCGCTGCTATTTACATCGGAGACAACTATTGCGGAAGAATCCGCTACTGGCTATCGGGAGGCGGTCTGGGGCCCGTAGACATCACCCCCGAGGGGCCCGGATGGTACCGATTCAACCCCGTTCATCCTGGTTTCGACGTGAGGGGAGTGCCGATCACCAGTGCTGGCTGCGACCGCTCGGGAGCTACTTCCAGGGATGGAGGGGAATTTGTGCAGGCCGAGCAGTGACACTGACGGGTCTAAAGGCACTTAATATTCCGGACAGTGCCTTCCGCCGGCTGAAAGCCGCTTATTCCTCGACCGCTTTCGGGGAATAAGCGGCACTCCGCAAAGCGCGACTGTTGCAAAGGCGATCCCGGCTGGCGGGGCCGCCGTCAAGAGGGGGAAAGGTCAGGCTCTCCTGGTGGAACTGGGCCGGTGCTCAGAGCGGCGTGAGTGGCGAACGCGTCCAGGCGGTAGGGCGGTACCGCCAACGAAATCACCGGCCGCCGCCTGCGCTCCGCCGCGTCGCCGTACGGCACGTGATCCACGAGCTGGGGCCGTTCGGGCTCGACGATCTCCACAGTCTCCGGCGTGACCCACACGCCGCGGGCGCCGATCTGCTCGGCCCACACCGCGAGTGATGGCGTGGCCCAGCCGTTCCCTCCGGCTGGGCCTGGTCCACGATGAGCGCGAACGGATCCTCGCTCACCCCGGCCGGCTCGTACAGCGCAGGCCGCAGCACCTGGATCCGCATCTACTCCCCTTCGCCGCCGTTGCCGGCGGCCACGGTGGCCGGGGCGTAGCTGCGCTGGAACACCGACCGGCTCACCTTCCAGAACGAGCCCGCGCCGTCCGTCACGATGTATTGAAGCGCTCCCCACGGATGAATCCGGGGGATTCCAGCCGTCCCGACCGTGCGGCTACGCGCATGGTCGCGACGCTGTTGCTTGGCGAATCGCCCAGGCCGGCGCAGCATCCCCTCCGGCGTCTGCAAGTCCGCGTACTCGGCCGACCGGCCGCGCAGGGCGGTTTGCCCGACGATGCCCTTCAGCTTCGACTCCCGGTTGATCCAGGCGACGATGTCGTCGAGGTCGAGGCCGTTCACCTCGACCGCCTCCACGACGGTGTCGATGGGCTCGTACTGGCGGATGTCCACAGCCATGATCTACGTCTCCGTTTCTCGGGGGTCTCGGTACAACGGCATGCTGGGTGGCGGCAGGCGGCCATGACCGACACGGCCTCTCCTATTCGGCGGATCTACGACGGCTACGGGGGCCTGTACGCACCAAGCCTGATCGAAGAGGCGGCTCGCCTGCTCACGTCCCTGGCCAGTGGGGTCTCGTGTGACCGCCGTAAGGTCGCAGCGCTCCTTGGGCTTGATGTAGACCGGCTCGCCAGAACCGTATGGGGACGTCACACTCTGGGTATGGCTCGATTTCGCCGTAGCCCTATCACCGTGGATCCCCTAAGTTCCGCCGAATTCGCTGCTCTCTCTGCAGACAAGCGGGCTGAACTGTTCATTGCCGCCCGAGCTGCGAGACATCAGACCATCCTGACCGGCGTCCAGGTCGTCACCTCACTAGGCGTCATCGCAGGGCTGATCTTCACTGGGATCGGGCTTTCTCAGACCTCCATCGCCCTTGACTCGACTCGCGAAGAAGTCAAGATTGCCCGTGAGAACCTGAATATCGCTAACAAGGGGCAGGTAAACGAGCGGTTCACCCGTGCGATCGCCCAGCTTGGAGACTCCAGCCTGGACGTGCGGATTGGCGGGATCTACGCAATCGAAAAGGTCGCCGAGGACGCCCCCGACTACAACCAAACGATCATCGACGTTCTGGCGGCATTCATTCGGGAGCACGATCCGAAGGTGGGGGTGGATATGCCGGAGAAGCCAGCTGCGGATTTACAGGCAGCGCTGACGGTCATCGGGCGCAACCGGCCCGCGGACGCGCAGCATGAGTGGCTCGACTTGAGCTTCACACGGTTGCGCGGAGCCGACCTTCGCAATTCTGATCTTCGCGGCGCCAACTTCGACGCCGCAGAGCTGGACCATGCTGATTTCTGGCGGGCTGACCTTTCAGGGGCAAGCGTCTTCAACGCCGACCTTCGCAAGGCCAGCCTGACCGCCGTCAAAGCGATCGGTGTCAACATGGGGGAAACCGATTTGACTGGGGCACTACTCAGCGGAGCCGACTTCAGCAAGACGAACTTGAGTTCAGCCCCTCTGCGCGGCGCTTGGCTTCAAGGTACAGATCTGTCGGAAGCATTAGGGCTGCCCCCTTCTGACGAACTCAAGAAGATCACCAAGTGGGACGACAAAACCACGTTCCCCTGATCGGACCCGCAGAGTACGCCTGTTCCGTGCTCCACCGGCGCTGGTCAACACGGCAGTTAGCCGTAGGTGCCTTCATCGCCGCCGAAGTGGCCATAAACGTGCTACATACTCGAACGAGAACGACACCAGCCCGAGCCGGCGTGGGTCGAGCGTGTCCTTGTGCTGGTTACGCCGTTTTGAGCTGGTGCGGAGTTCGGTGGCGCGGGCCTGCCGCTGCCACCGTGGCGACCGGTCCCGGTAGGAGATCAGCGCTGGGTGCGACGACACCGACCGCTTCAGCAAGGTGGTCGAGCAACTCGGCAACAACCAGGCTCCGGTCCGGCACGGCGGACTTTACGCTCTGGAACAGCGCGCACAGAACAACCCCAGGCTGCGCCAGACCGTCGTGGACATCATCTGCGCCTATCTGCGGATGCCGTGGACGCCACCGCAGGAGGAAGATCGGCAGATCCGAACCGCCCAGCGCGCCGCACGCACACGACCTCGTGGTCGTGCCGAGACTCGGGCTGGCCGAGACCCCGCCGAAGAACGGCACGTCCGGCTCACCGCCCACCTGAACTGGTCAAGGCTTCGCCGCTGGTGGTGGCGCTCCGGCCCGGTTTTCTGGCACGGCATACACCTTGACCTGGGCGACGCCACCTTGCTCAACTTCAGTTTCAATGGCTGCCGCGTCGATTGGGCGAATTTCAACAGGGCAAGCTTTCTCGGCGATACCTACTTCGGCTTCGCGAACTTTGACCAGGAGGCAACATTCCGCTGGGCGACTTTTAACGGCCTCACCTTGTTCGTGGAGGTGGAGGGGCCCGTCTACTTGTCAGGAGCGCGAGTAATGCACCCGGCAGCCCGCGTTCCGGGCGCGGATACATCTGGATCACTACAACGGGGTGGCATACGATCCGGGTGCCTCAAGCCGGTAGGGAGCCGCCCGTGTTGAGCCGCCGCGATGCCATGCGCGCCATGACCCTGTCCGCCCTCGCCGCCCCGGTCCTCACCTCGGCTCCGGCCTCAGCGGACGACCCGTGGAGGCGGGCTGATCACATCGCGGCGCGGGTGCGGGGGCCGAAATTCCCGCGCCGCCGCTTCGACATCCGGGACTTCGGCGCGGTCGGGGACGGGGTCACGGACTGCACGGCGGCCATCCGTTCCGCGATCAGGGCGTGTCACGAGGCGGGCGGCGGGCACGTGGACGTGCCGGAGGGACGGTTCCCGACCGGCGCCATCCACCTGCTGAGCAACGTCGACCTGCACGTCGGCGCCGGTGCCCGGCTGCTGTTCTGCACCGACCCGAAGGCGTACCTCCCGCTGGTGCCGACCAGGTTCGAGGGCGTCGAACTGCTCAACTACTCCCCTCTGATCTACGCCTACGGCCGGCGCGACATCGCCGTGACCGGGTCCGGCGTGCTCGACGGGCAGGCGGGCAACGATCACTGGTGGCCGTGGAAGGGATCGGGCGGCTACGGCTGGGAGCCGGGCGAGCCGCACCAGGCCGAGGCAAGGGCCGCGCTGTTCGCCCAGGCCGAGCAGGGGGTGCCGGTCGAGCAGCGGGTGTACGGCGAGGGCGGCTACCTGCGGCCGTCCTTCATCCAGCCGTATCGGTGCCGGAACGTGCTGATCGAGGGCGTCACGGTCGTCAACTCGCCGATGTGGGAGATCCACCCCGTGCTGTCGCAGAACGTACTGGTCCAGAACGTCACGGTCGACACGCACGGCCCGAACAACGACGGCTGCAACCCCGAGTCCAGCCGGATGGTGGTGATCCGCGACTGCACGTTCGACACCGGCGACGACTGCATCGCGATCAAGTCGGGACGCAACGCCGACGGCCGCCGGGTGAACGTCCCCAGCGAGCACATCCTCGTCGAGGGCTGCACGTTCCGCGACGGGCACGGCGGCATGACGATCGGCAGCGAGATGTCCGGTGGCGTGCGCGAGGTCTTCATCAGGGACTGCGCGATGTCCAGCCCCAACCTCGACATCGCGCTGCGGTTCAAGACGAACTCCGTGCGCGGCGGCTTCATCGAGGGCTTCTACGCCAGGGACATCGAGATCGGCCAGGTCGGCGGCTCGGTCATCGACATCAACTTCTACTACGAGGAGGGGCCGGGGCACGGCTTCAACCCCGCCGTGGGCACGATCGACGTACGGGACATGACCGTGGTGACCGCGAAACGGCCCCTCAACCTGCGCGGGTACGCCGACGCGCCGATCCGCGGGGTCACGCTGAGCGACGTGGACTTCGGCGCCACCGCGACGCCGGGCGTGGTCGAGCACGTCGAGAACCTGGTCCTCAAGAACGTCCTCGCCAACGGCGAACCCCTGATCCTGCCCTGACAGGCCCGGGTCTCAACCGGCCAAGGGGGTCCCCTGCCTGTCCGGCCCGGGTGTGATGGGACGCCGGCAGACGTACGTCCGCGCGGGCGGCAGATTCCGCCAGATGGTCCTGGTCGTCAGCACCTCGTCGAAGGACGCGCCGAGCCGCCGTCGAAATCGCCTGCCCGGCCCGAACGGGGTCCCGGTCAGGTACGCGATCGTGGTGAAGCTCCCGCCCGGCGCCAGCACTCTGGCGACCGCCTCGATGATCCGCCCCTGCGCCGGTTCGGGGATGAGCGTCCACGGCAACGCGCTCACCACCGCGTCCACCTCCCCCGCGCCGATCCGCGAGTCCAGCTCGGCGGCGTCCAGGTGCAGCACCTCCAGCCACGGCCTGGTCGCCACCAGGTGATCGACCATCGCCCGGTCGACCTCGACGGCGACGTGACGCGCGTCCTCCGGCAGCCGCGACCTGATGAGGCCGCTCACGGCACCGGTCCCGGGCCCCAGCTCCAGCACGGTCGGCGCGCCCCTCCTCGGAACCACCTCGGCCAACTGCGCGGCCAGCGTCTCGGACGTGGGCGCGAACGCGCCGATCACCGCGGGCCTGCGCACGGCCGCTTTCAAGAAGGCGCACAGATCAGCTTTCATGATCAGAATCTAGAAACGGGATGCGGCCTTCGGATCCTGCCTGACGCCGATCTTCGCCCTCCTCCCACCAGCCGCCGGCCACTCCTTGCCTCTCCTGCTACCGGCCGGCCCGGCCCGGCCCTTGAGCCAGGCGCCCTCCTCCTCAAGGGCGACCGCCACCGAGCCCTCGGACCGGCCCGGCAGGCCGACCGCGCGTGGAAGCGGGGCGGCCCGCCGGGCGGTATGAGGTCAGGAGACGGGTTCGATCCACACGTTGCGGAAGCGGGGATTCTCGCCCGGGTCCCCGTGGTCCTGGAGGCGGATCCCGCCCGACGCCGCGCTCTCCGGGATGTTGTCGCCGGTGCCGCCGTCGATGGCCACGTCGTTGTGCACCACCACGCCGTTCCAGACGACCGTCACCCGCGCGTTGTCGACCTTCACTCCCGCGCCGGTGTAGCGGGCCGCGCGGAAGGTGATCTCGTAGGTCTGCCACGTTCCCGAGGCGGTGGCCATGTTGCGGTCGGGCGCGCGCTTGGAGTAGATCGCGCCCGCCTCGTTGGCGGCCGGTGTGGTGTCACCGTACGACTCCAGGACCTGCACCTCGTAGCGTTCCTGGAGGAAGACGCCGCTGTTGCCGCGCTGCTGCCCGGTCACATCCGGCGGGTAGTCGGGCTCGTACCACTCGACGTGGAGCTTGAAGTCGCCGAACGTCTGCCGGGTACGGATGTCGCCGCCGTAGGACTCCGCGGAGCCGTTCGCGATCGGCCAGGTCGCCGCGCCGCCGGCCCGTTTCTCCCACGCCGCCAGGCCGGACCCGTCGAACAGCGTGATCCGCTCGGCCTTCGACACGGTGATGTGGTCGAGGCTGAGCTGTCCCGCGTCGCCGGAGTCGTACCTGTAGGCGATTCTGTTCGAGCCACGCTTCAGGTCGAGCGGCTCGGTCTGGACGGCCCAGGCGTCCCAGCCGCCGGTGGCGGCCAGCCGCACCTGCCTGACCTTGTCGCCGTTGACGTACACGCTCACCGATGTGCCGGCCTCGGCCGCGTAGCGGAGCCCGACGTTGTGCGGGCCTGGCGAGTCCGCCCGCACGGTGAACGACGTGCTCGCGCCCGCGGTCGCGTAGCCGTCGACGAAGCCCTTGCCGGTGTAGCCCTGATGGTTCGTGCTCACCCTCGCGCCACCGCGCAGCGCGGCGTTCTCGGCCTCGAGCACCGGTCGCGCGGCCACGGTGATGGAGTCCAGGTTGACGTGGCCCGTGTCGCCGGTGTCGTAGGTGTAGGCGATGGTGTTGGCGCCTGCCTTCAACGCGAGCGGTTCGACCCGCGTGGCCCACAGTTCCCACGTTTCGGTGCTGGGCAGGGGCACCTGCCTGACCTTGGTCCCGTTGACGTAGACGCTCAGCGACTTGGTGCCGGGCGCGGGGTTCGGGCCGTTGGAGTAGCGCAGCCCCACGTGGTACGTGCCGGCCTCGGCAGCCCGCACGGCGAACTGCGTGGACGCTCCCGCGGTCCCGTAGCTGTCGACGAAGCCGCTGCCCGAATAGCTCCGATGGTCGGTGTTCAGCTTCGCGCCACCGCTGTGCGAGGCGCTCTCCGCCTCGTACGTGGTGTCGGTCGTCGGCCCGCCGACCAGCGAGTTGAGCGTGTACCAGGCTTCGGTGCTCCACAGCGGCTGCCCCGAGGCCGAGCTGAACGGACGCGGTGACCGCAGGTGCACCACGCGCCCCGGCTTGAGACCGGCGATCTTGAGCGTGACCTTCCTCCCGCCGGAGGTCAGCTTGGCGGAGGTGACGGTCAGCGGCTCCTCGTCCACCTTGGGGCCGCCGTAGGTGGAGGCCGCGGCGTACCGCCATTGGATGACCTGGTATTTGGCCGCCAGAGACGTTGCGGTCTCCGCCGACAGCGGCTGGGTGTACTCCAGCTCGAAGCCGCCCTCGATCGCGCGCATCTTCAGGATGTCGAACGCCTTGTCGTCGCCGGGCGTCAGCTTCTGCAGGCCGTAGGTGAGCTTGCCCGGCTGGCCCCAGTTTCCGCCGGCACCGAGACCTCCGGCGTAGATGGCGCCGTCGGGCCCCAGGCTGATCCGGTTGACCCCGGCTTCGAGTCCCTGCGTGAAGCGGAAGACCGCGCCTTGGTACTCGCCGTTGACCTTCTCGAGGTAGGCCCGCTGGATCCCGCCGTAGGTGACGTCGCCGAACAGCATCTGTCCCGCGAACCTGCCGCGCCTCATGACCAGCGGGGTGCTGGGAGAGTTGGCGATCTCGTTGTGCGGCAGCCAGAGCACGGGCGCGCTCACCGGGTTGTCGTCGAACGGGCCGTCGGGGTTGGTGTAGTGGTTGAAGAAGCGGTCCTTCTTGACGTGCACCAGCTTCGAGGCCGGCAGCCAGCCGCCCTGGTTGTCGGTGACGAACAGGTCGCCCTCCGGGCCCCAGCCGAGTCCGTTGGGCGTGCGCAGGCCTCCGGCGATGTACTCGACCTTGCCGGTGGCCTTGTTGACCTTGATGGTCGTGCCCCTGTCCTGCGCCGGCTGCGGGTCGGTGGTGGCGCCGCCGTAGTTGATGGCGACCGAGAGGTTGATGTAGAAGTGGCCGCCGCGGTAGAGCAGCCCGAATGCGAACTCGTGGAAGTTGCCGCCGAACGGCCAGCTCGCCACGGTCCTGAGGTTGTCGGCGACCTCGTCGCCGTCGGTGTCGTTCAGCTCCACCAGCCGGGACTTCTCCGACACGTAGAGCTTGCCGTCCACGTACTTGATGCCCATGGGCTCCTGCAGCCCGCCGGCGATCTTCTTGGCGGTCACCCGCGCGGCCGAGGTCTTGCCCGTGACGTTGCCGAGCAGGTAGACCTCGCCGAGCCTGGTTTCCGAGCCGCCCCACGTGGCGATCGCCAACCGGCCGTCGGGCAGCCAGTCCATCCCGGTCACCTGCGGCTGGAAACCGTCCGGCCGCAGGTCGGTGAGCGTGAAGTCAGGGTGTACCGCATCCAGCGGCAGCCCGTCGCCGGGAGAGTCGGCGCCGCTCTCGCACTCCTTGCGCCCGGGGGCGGTGACCCGCACCACGTCCGCGTCCGTGCTCAGCACCGAGTTCGGCACGAGGACGAACGCCGAGGCTCCGGGTGGCTTCCACTCCAGCTTCAACTGCTGGCCGTACAGGTGCTCGAAGTGGTCGACGCGCAGCGCGTGGTAGCCGGCGGTCAAGGTGATCATGCCGTCCAGGGCGATCGGCGCGTGCCGCCCCTCGTTGGTGATCACGACGGTGTCGTCGATGCGCAGCCGGGAGCCGTCGTCGCTGGTGAGCCGGAATTCGTACGTGCCCGCGGCGGGGATGTCGATGTTGCCGACGGCCTCGGTGACGAACTTGTCGACCAGGCCGAAGTCGGCGTCGGAGGTCCAGTCGATCGTGGGCATCAGCTTGTCCACGTTCGGTGTCTGACCGGGCTTGAGCGTGCAGAGCTTGGACAGTTCGACCTGGACGTCGTAGGTGCGCAGGGTGATGCCCGGCTCCTGCGGTGGGACCGCGGCGCGCGCTTGAACGGGTACGGCGAGGCATGAGAGTGCGGTGAGCAGTAAGACGGATAACAGGGGTAATTTCCGCATGGCCCATCCCATCTCGGTGAGGGTGCCACGTTCGGCGTGGCGTGGGGGTACGGCATCGCCGGGGACATCGGTGGTCCATCGGCGAATGCCGGGTCTCATTCGCTGGAACCTGAAGGGGTTAATGCCGCTCTGCGCCGTAATATAAAGCGAGATCTTCGACTTGCCCATACTCTTTCGCCAAAAATCGAAGAAAGTCCCGACCTGTCGGGGCGGAAGGCCGAGCGTCCCGTGCGCTTCGGCGAATGCGCGCCTGCTCCTGGTCATCCGGCACGATTACGCCGGCCGCACGCTCGCATGCCGTCGCCAGTGAACGTCCAGGAGGAAAGGCGGCAAGTTGATCGCGGTCAGGGAGCTTCCTGAGCTCGCGGAGCTCTCCGTCACCCGTACGGCCCGCGGCTCACGCACGGGCCACCGCGCGGCCGTTGTGCAGGTAGGCGGCTCTCCCGCCCCGCATCACGAACGTGACCACATCATGCCGGCCGTCCTGGGCCTCGACGGCGATGAACGACTCGCCGTCGAGGTGCACGTAGCGGGCGGTCGTGCGGGTGGCGCCCATGCTCTCCATGAAGGGGCCGGGGATGAGCGTGACGTCCAGACCGTCTCCGGCGGCGGCGACCTCGTAGCCGAGCTGCGGGCCGGTGTAGCGGCCCGCGTACGGGGTGCCGTCCACGGGGTTCGGCGCCTGCGGCGGCAGGGGCCGCGCGGGCACGGTCAGGCCGGTCGCCTCCTCGATGACCGGCCGCGCCACGTCGGCCATGAGGCCGAAGAACGAGCCGCCGTTCCCGCTCATCGCGATGACGAAGCCCGACTCGGGAACGATGCGCCAGAACGTGCTCTGCCCGGGCGTGCCGCCGTCGTGGCCGAACGCGCCCCAGCCGAACAGCTTCACGCCGAGACCCCAGCGATCGGCCGGCGCGCCGGCGACCCCGGGCACGTGGATCTGCGGCGAGAGCATCGCGGCCACCGACTGCTCCGACAGCAGCCGGGTGCCGTTCGGCGCCAGGCCACCGGCCGCCAGCGCCCGGCCGAACGCGACCAGCTCGCGCGGCGCCAGGCACATGGTGGAGCCGGCCGGGGCGTTGGAGCGGGGCATCTGCCAGCGGGGGTAGACGGCGGCGTCCGGCCCGACGTGGCCCGCCGACGCGCGGAAGAGCACGGCCTCCTCGCCGAACAGCGCCGCGTGCGTGGCGCCCAGGGGGGTGAGCAGGCGCTCGCGCATCGCCTGCTCCCAGGTGCCGCCCCGCAGCCTGGCCACCAGCGCGCCGAGCACGCAGTAGCCGGCGTTGCAGTAGGAGAACAGCTCGCCGGGCTCGTGCACCTGCCCGGCGGTGCGCAGATGGTCGAGGAACCTGTCCAGGCAGTCGTCACCGCGCCCGGTGTCCTCGAACACGTCGCCGTCGAAGCCGGCCGTGTGCGTGAGCAGCCGGCGGACGGTGACTTCGCCGAACGCGAAGCCCGGCAGGTACTCCCCCACCGGCGTGTCGAGCTCGACCAGCCCGTCCTCCACGAGCTGCATGACCAGCGCCGCCGTCCACACCTTCGTGGTGGAACCGACCTGGAACACGCTGTCCGTGGTGGTCTCGACGCCGGTGGCCGTGTTGACCACGCCGGTGGCGGCCTCGTGCAGCTCGCCGTCGTGCCACACCGCGACGGCCGCGCCGGGCACGCCGTGCTCGCGCGCCGCCGTGGTGATGCGATCCCGCAGGTCCATGTCGATCTCCTCAGCTGACCTTCGGCGTGGGCGACGGCACGGTCAGGCCGTCGAGCTCGGCGAACAGCTCGGTGGCGACGGCCCGGGTGAACTCGCCGCTGCGGCCGCCGTTGGCGGTCACGCAGACGACGGTCCCGGTGTCCGGCACGGCCCACAGCACGGCGTGCCGGCCGATGGTGTTGCCGGCGTGGGAGATGACCTGCTGCCCGCTCCGCTCGCCGAGGATCCAGCCGATGCCCCACTGCCTGCCCAGCGTGTACGGGTTGGGGATGTCGACCCGCGGCTCCCACATGGCGCCCGGGTTCGCCGGCAGGCCGCCCTCCAGGTGGGCGCGGCCGAAGGCGACCACGTCGGCCGGGCGGGCGCAGATCAGCCCGGCCGGGCCCATCGACCGCATGAGGCCCCACACCGGGGTGGTTCTGCCGTCCTCGTGGCCCATCGCGGCGCGAAAGCGCAGCACGTCCTCCGGCGGCGTCCAGGTGTGGGTGAGGCCGAGCGGCTCGCAGAGGCGGTAGAGGTCGCCGAGCGCGAGAAGCGACATGAACGAAGCGTAAGCCTCCGCCGTCCGGGGGCATCTTGGGCGCCCCCGACGAACGACGCCGCCCGGCTCGTGCGGCACCCCGGCGCCCGGACCGCCTTGCGGCGGATCTCCGCCGACCGGCCGAGGTCGATCGGGCGGTTTCCAGAACGGCATCAGCACGCTGCCGACCGTACCCCGGCGGGCGGCCGGGCCGCCTTCCTCAGCCCAGGGAGATGCGGTCGAGGTCGGGGGCCGGGGTGGTGTCGTTGTGGAACTTGATGGTGTTGGCGCCGGCCTTCAGCGGGACGGGGACGCTGACGGTGTAGGGGGTGTTGTTGCCCACGCCGCTCACCTTCACCTCGACCGGCGTCCCGCCGTTGACGGTCACGGCGTACGACCGGTTGCCGTTGACGGTGAAGTCGATGTACAGCGTGTACGTCCGTGTCTCCGGGACCGTGACGTCCTCGAACAGCACGTACGCGTCCGGCGTGCTGCCCTGGTCCGGGCCGCCGCCGATGTTGCGTACCTTCTGGCCGCCCGAGCAGGCCGCGCAGTTGGTGATCCCCGCCTCGCCGATCTTGTTACGCGAGTCCTCTGCCTCCCGCGTGAACACCCGGTCGGCCGGTCGCGGGCGGACCCCCAACGGGCTGGTGACCGTGTGCCGGCGGCCGAGGGACCGGAAGGAGGCCGTGATCGGGAGGTCGGTGGCGCTCACGTCCTTTCCCGGCGGCGAGGTGAGCGTCCACGAGCCCGTCAGCGTCTGCCCGAGCCGTACGGTGTCGGCCGTGATCGTCTCGCCCTGGACCGTCCAGCCTTCCGGTACGGCGGGAGCCAGGGCGAGCTGGTCGAGCACGTCGTCGCTGTCCAGGCGCAAAGTCGCCGAGACCCGCAGCGTCTGCTGCCCGGCGCCGACCCATTGCAGGCCCGACGGGTCGACGGTCATGGTGGCCTTGGGGACGTACGAGGTCGGCGGCATCGGAGCGACGGCGAGGCGGTCCACACCGGCGTCCCCGGACAGAGTGATCGTGTTGGCGCCCGCGTTCAGGGTGACGGGGAGGGCGGTGGAGGCGGGGACCGCCTTGTTGTCGCCCGGCACGCGTACCTGGATCGGGGGCGCGCCGTTGACGGTGACCGACAGGGTTGTGGGCGTGGCGGCGGTGTGGTCGATCTGCAGGCGGTACTCGCCCTGCGCCGGGGCCGTGACGTCGCGGTAGGTGAGCGTGCCGTTCCGCAGGCCGCTCACCTGGGCGGTGCCCGAGCAGGCGGGACAGCGCTCGATGCGGGCCGTGCCCGTCCGCTGCTGCCGCTCGGCCTCGAGCGGCAGGTCGCCGCGTGAGGTCGGGTAGGAGCCGGCGACCTGGAGCTCGTCGATCTGGAGCTTGCGGTGGAAGCGCGGGGCCTGGGCCCCCGCCCAGGTGTCGAGCACCTCCAGCTTCACGTAGCGGGCGTGCTGCCCGCCCAGATCGAGGATCTGCATGCCACGCGCGCCGCGCATCGCGCCGGCCCGTACGGGCGTTCCCCACCGGCGGCCGTCGTCGCTGACGTAGACCCGGTAGTCCTTGATCCGGGCCGAGTCCTCGGGCCGTCCGAAGGTCGCCCTGGCGTAGGTGGACGACCATTCGCGCTGGTTGACCGCCAGGTACGCGACCTTCTTCGGCCTGCCGAGATCCAGCGTCAGCGACACCGGCAGGCGGCCGTCGGAGTCCCAGTAGTCCTCGAAGCTGCCGTCCACGAGCGCGGTGGCGGGATGCCCGGCCTTTTCGGAGGTCGCGGTGGCCTTGAGCCCGTCGTAGAAGCCCTGGCGGCCGGCCGTCTCGACCTTGAACACCGTGTCGTAGTCGTCCCATCGCGTGAGGCCGAGGATGGTCAGGTAGCCGCCGGACTGGCTGAAGCGCATCCGCTCACCCGTGCGCAGGTCGCTGACCCGGGTCACCCGGTAGCCGTTGTCACGCAACCGCACCACATCGGTGCTGGGCCGGGTGAGCACGTGCACGTACTGGGTCCTGGCGCCGTCGCGGCTGACGGTGATCACGCCGTGCGCGCCGTCGTTCCAGAAGCCGGGCTGCATGCCGCCGTACAGGTAACCGCCGCCCTCGGTGCCCCGCAGCGACTCCTGGATCGGCGGGACCCACGTGGACATGAAGGCGTTGAAGGCCTCCTGCTGGGGCGGGAAGCGGCCGTTCACCATCGGGGTCTCGGCCATCAGCGACTTCATCGACGAGCCCGCGTTGGCGATGTAGCGGCCGGTGGACAGGCGCGCGTCGACCGGGTGGTCGCCGCCGTCGTACCACCAGTCGCCGGTGGTGGGCAGCTTGTAGTCGGCCTCGACCAGGCGCGGCATCGGGGTCCACGCGGCCTGCGGGTAGTCGTAGGCCGGGGTCATGCCGGTCTTCTGCTCGTTGCTGACCGTGTCCATGATCGGGGTGTCGGTGTTGTTGTTGCTCAGCAACCAGGACGGGCGGCGCTTCCTGACCTCCTCGTAGAGGCCGTTCTGCTGCCAGTACTCGTTCTCGTTGTCGATCCAGAACCCGGCCAGGTCCGGATATTTCTCCATCACCTCGACGAACAGGTCATAGCTATACATGCCAAACCCGGGCCGGGTGGTCAGATCGACCTGCCGCCCCTTGTACGCCGAGTACGCGGCCGAGTCGAGCATCTCGACGCCCGTGTTGTCGTGCCACTGCGGGTCGTCGGTCATGTAGAGCATGATCCGTACGTTCTTCGCCTGCCCGGCTTTCACCAGCTCGCCGAGGAAGTCGCGGCGGGTGGCGCAGCTCCCCGGAATCGCGGAGGGCCAGGGGCGGGCGTAGCCCAGCGCGCTGTGGAAGGTGGCCAGGACGATGTACGAGGCGCCGAGGTCACGGGCCTGGTCGACCCAGTAGCCGGGGGTCCAGCCGCCTTCGGTGACGTCGCGTTCCCAGGCCGCGCAGTCCAGGTGCCGGGGGGCGGTGAACATGCCCCAGTGCAGGAACAGGCCCGCGGTGGAGTCGCGTAACCACTGCTGGCGTGGGTGGACGACCTCGGCCCGGGCCGGCAGGGCCGTGAGCAGGCCGGCCACCATCGCGAGGACGAGGGCGACGACGGGGGTGAGGACGGGGGTGGCACGCAGGCGCATGCGGATTGCTCCCTCGAAAGTGGCTGGGGCTACTTGGCGGCGCGCTGGATGGCCGCGACCGCGGTGGCGGCGGCGTCGCGTGGGGTGGACTGTCCCGCGAGCACGGCGCTCCACGCCTCGGCCACCGGCTTGCGCATCTGCGTCAGCTCGGTGCCGAACCCCGGCAGCAGGTACGGCACGCCGTTCTCCAGGGCCTTGTTGAACTGGCTGTAGATCGAGTCCTGCATACCCTTGGTGTCGGCCAGGTCCTTGCGCACCGGCATGCTGCCGGCCTCCAGGGCGGCCAGCTCGCCGTCCTGGCTGAGGAACATGGCGGCGACGGCGTTGAAGGCGGCGTCCTTGTCCTTGGTGAACGCGCTGATGTGGACGTTGTCGCCGAACTGGTAGACCTTGGCCGGGGCGGTGGCGTCCGGCACGGGCACCACGCCGTACGTGAACGACGCGGTCTTCTTGGCGTTGCCGTACTGCCAGTTGCCGCCGACCACGAAGGCCATGCCGCCGGCCGCGAACTTCTGGAAGGCGACGTCGGGGGTCCAGGTGGCGGCGTCCCTGGGCACGTAGCCCTTCTCGGCCCAGCCGCCGACCAGCTTGAAGGCGTTCTCCAGGGCGGCGGCGTCGGGCTTGGCGTAGTCGAAGCCGTACGCGCTGGTGAAGGAGAAGGAGTTGACGTCCTGCTCGCCCTGGCCGGCCAGGCCGATGCCGATGTACTTCTTGCCGATCTTCTCCAGGGCGGCGTTCAGCTCGTCCATCGTGGTCGGCGGCGTGATGCCCAGCTCGTCGAGGATCGTCTTGTTGTACCAGAGGGCGGTCGTGTTGCTGAAGCCCTGCACCCCGTACACCTTGCCGTCGTGCTTGATGACGTTCGCGTCGGGGATCTGGTCCTTGTCCTTGAACTTCTCGTACTGGGCGGTGAAGTCGGCGATGGCGCCGGCCTTGATGAGCTGGAGCAGGTCCGCGCCGCCCTGGACGAAGACGTCGGGGCCCTGTTTGGTGGCCGCCGAGGCGACGACCTTCTGGGTGAGCTGCTCGGCGGGCACGTACACGCTGTTCAGCGGCTTGGGCAGCTTGGCCTTGGCGTAGATGTCGTTCAGGTCCTTGGTGAACTTCGCGGTGGCGGGGATGCCCTGGGCGTAGTAGTGCCAGAAGGTGACCTGGCCGGCGTTGCCGCCGCCGCC
Organism: Nonomuraea sp. NPDC050153; assembly: GCF_044460125.1. Classification (NCBI taxonomy): domain Bacteria; kingdom Bacillati; phylum Actinomycetota; class Actinomycetes; order Streptosporangiales; family Streptosporangiaceae; genus Nonomuraea; species Nonomuraea sp. NPDC050153. The sequence goes on along the minus strand of NZ_JBITJQ010000023.1, from coordinate 135,562 downwards.
GGAGCCGGACGTTCCGCAGGCGGTGAGGGCGCAGAGGGCCGCCGCGACGGCGACGACGCGGAGTTTTGCAGAAATCAACGGACGCTTCCCATCGTGATGCCGCCGACCAGCAGGCGCTGCCCGAACAGGTAGATCAGTACGGTCGGGACCGAGACCAGGACGGAGACCGCCATGAGGCCCGGCCAGTTGACCCCGTAGGAGGACATTTGCTGCGCGAGCAGCGCGCTGACCGGGTACTGGCCCGGGTCGTTGAGAAAGGTGATCGCGTAGAGGAACTCGCCCCACGCGCCGATGAAGGTGAGGGTCGCCACGGTGGCGATCCCGTTGCGGGTGATCGGCAGCACGATCTTCACGAACCGCTGCCACCTGCTCGCGCCGTCGCTGGCCGCGGCCTCCTCGATGGCGATCGGCACCCCGGTGAAGAACGGCCGCAGCAGCAGCATGCTGAACGGCAGGTTGGTCGCGGCGATCGCGATCGCCACGCCGTACAGGTTGCCGGTGAGCCCCCACTGAGCCAGCAGCCGGTTCAGCGGGATGAGGGTCGAGGTGGTCGGCACCATCTGCAGGATGATCAGCACGGCCAGCCCGCCGGTCACCACGGCGCCGTTGAGCCGGGCCAGGCCGTAGGAGGTGGGCACGGCGATGACGAGCACGATGACCGTGGTGGCCACGGCGATGATCAGCGAGTTGACCGCCGAGGTGGCGAAGCCGCCGTTCCACACGTCGACGTACGCCTGCACGGTGGGCGTGAAGAGCACGGCCGCCGACCCGGCGAACACGTCCTTCATGCTCTTGAACGAGGTGGCCACCAGCCAGTACAGCGGCAGGGCATAGATCGCCAGGAGGACGACGCAGCCGAGGACGGTGACCACGGTGTTGCGTCTGGCCCCGATCATGAGCCCTCCTCCGTCGGTCTCATGACCAAGATGCTGTGCCCATTGATGACCTCGACAAGCTCGGTCATGTCTGCTCCCTCCGGTTCATCCGCAGGTAGACGGCGCTCAGGAAGAGCACGATGACCAGCGACAACGTCGCGGTGAACGAGCCCTGGCCGAACTCGTAGAACTTGAACGCCTGCTGGTAGCCCAGGTACGGCAGCGTGGTCGTGGCGGTGCCGGGCCCGCCGCTGGTCATCACGAAGATGAGGTCGAACGAGCGGAACGCGTTGATCACGACGAGCACGCCGAGGATGGAGATGACCGGGCGCAGCAGCGGCAGCACGACGTACCTGGTCGCCTTCCAGCCGGACGCGCCGTCGAGCGCGGCGGCCTCCAGCAGTTCCTTGGAGACGTCGAGCAGCGCCGCGCGCAGCACGAGTGCGCAGAACGGCACCACCATCCAGGCGTTGACCAGCCCGAGCACGACGATCGCCAGGGTGCCGTTGGCCAGCCAGGGGACCGGCTGCGGGATCACGTGCAGCCAGAGCAGCACGGAGTTGACCGGCCCGCCCGACTCAAGGAGAAATTTCCACAGATTCCCGGCGACCACGGCCGGCAGCGTCCAGACGAACACCATCACGCCGAGCGTCACGCTGCTCAGCCGGGTCCGCGGGCGCAGCATCAGCGCGGCGGCGAACCCGCCGGCCAGCCCGACCACGAGCACGATCGCGACGATGACCAGCGTTTGCAGCACCACGCGGCCGAACGACGGGTCCTCGATCACCCGCCACATGTTGTCGAGCCCGTTGAACGGCCGCTCGCCCAGCAGGTTCTCGGCGGTCACGTCGGAGAACGCCGTGCGGAACAGGTCGATGAGCGGGTAGACCGACAGCACGGCGAGGTAGACGGCCCCCGGCAGCAGGAACAGCATCGTCTGACGGCCGAAGATCGTGCTGCCGCCGCTCTGCCGCCGTTTGCGCGTCGCGATCCGGCCGGCCGTGCTGACCTCGGCCGTCACCATCGTTCGACCCTTGCCCGTTCCCGTGTGCGGGCCGAGGTGAGCGCGGCCTCCAGCATCGCGACGCTGTGCGCGTTGTCGGCGGCGGGCGAGGTCGGCGCGCCCGAGCCCTCGACCGCGTCGAGGAACGCCCGCAGCACCCCGGCGCGCTCGAACAGCGGCAGCTCGGGCACCTCGACCGCGTTCACGTTCCCGGCCGCGTCGGTGATCGACACGGCCCGGTGGTCGTCCGGCGCGGCGCCCCACCTGATGAGCCCTTCGTCACCGGAGATCCGCCACACGCCGGGCCAGGGCGTCTGCGCGTCGATCCCCTGGCTCGACAGCACGTAGTCGACCGTGATCCCGCCGTCCAGCTCGACGATGAGGCTCGCTCCCGGCGTATGGTCCTGGGCCGAACGCACCGGCGAGACCGGCACGCACGTGATCGCCGCCCCTTCCCGCCCGAACAGGTACCGCATCAGGTCGAAGTGGTGGATGGCCAGCTCGACCAGCGAGTTGGAGTCCCTGACGCCCCGGTGGTCGCGATGCCATTCGAGCGAGACGCGGCGAACCGTCCCGACGGCCTGCCGTTCGAGCAGGTCCCGGACGACCGGGGCGCCGGGGAAGATCCGGTAGTTCTGGTCGATGCCGAAGACCAGGCCGCGCTCCTCGGCGAGGTCGGCGAGCTCCCGGGCGGTGGCCGCATCCAGCGCGAACGGTTTCTCCAGCAGCAGGTGCGCACCGGCCTCCAGCACCTGCTTGGCGACGGCGGCGTGCGCGCCGATGGCGACCGGGGCGATCGCGGCCACGGCCCCGGTCGCCTCCAGCGCCTCCCGAACGGTGGCGAACATGGTGTCCGGGCCGGCGCCGGTCACGGCGGCGAACGCCGCGCGCGCCTCAGGTGAGGCGTCCACCCAGCCGGTCACCTTGGCGTCGGCGAGCTGCGGGATGATCTTCGTGGCCCAGTCGGTCCCCCACGGGCCGAGGCCGATCTGGATCAGGTCGGTCATGCCTCGGCCCACCAGTTCTTCGGGTACTCCCCCGACCTGGTGGATCTCGGCTGGGGCTGTGGGGGCGGGGCGGCCCACCGTACGGCATTGGCCAGGATGCGGCGGATCTCGGGCTGGAAGTAGATGGGAGCCTCCTCGTGTCCAGGGGCGAAGAAGAAGATCCGGCCTCTGCCCCGATGCCAGGCGCAGCCGCTGCGCAGCACTTCGCCGCCCTCGTAGGAGCTGATGAAGACGAGCTCGTCCGGCGCGGGGATGTCCAGCGGCTCGCCGTACATCTCGCCGCTGGGGATGACGACGGGGTTGGGGACGCCGCGGACGATCTCGTGGCCGGGCAGAATCGTCCAGAGCAGCTCGCTGTCGCCGTGCCGCCAGCCGGTCATCTCGCAGGACGTGCCGAGCAGGGCCTTGGCGATCTTCGATCCGATGGCGGAATGCAGGATGAGCAGGCCCATGCCGTCCAGCACGCGCCGCCTGACCCGCTCGACCACCTCGTCGGAGACCTCGTCGTCCTTGAGATGGCTCCACCAGAGCAGCACGTCGGTGTCGTCCAGCACCTCCGGCCCGAGACCGTGCTCGGGTTCCTCCTGCAGCGCGACGCGTAAGTCCGCCTCAGGGCCGAGGTGCTCGGCCAGCGCCTGGCCGAGCACGACGTGCAGCCCGTCGGGATACACCGACGAGACGCTGGGGAACTTCCGCTCCTCATAGAACTCGTTCCACACGGTCACGTTCATCTGCTACTCGCATCCATCCGATGTATCTCCAGGAAGTCGTTTCTATTACGTAAGACTTCTGCATAATAGGATGCAGTGACTCTAGGGACAACGCCTGGACTCCAGCAAGGGAAAATGTCTCACGATCTGAGATCTGCGCCGGTTGGACTGCTTCTCATTGTGAGATGATCTTTACGTGAGACATCGGATGTCATAACGAAGAGAGGTCAGGATGACGAAGTCCTCCGACGTCGCGCGGCGCGTGGTCCAGCTCCGATCCGCCGGCGTCGCGCTGATCCTCGACCTCCGGTCCGAGGGGCTCCCCACCGTCGTCCACTGGGGCGCCGACCCGGGCCCGTGCGATCGGGCCGAGCTCGACGCGATGGCCGACGCCGCCGTGCCACCGCACGTCATCAACCTCATCGACGGCCCGATCTCGCACTCGGTGCTGCCGGAGAGCCACACCGGGTGGTTCGGCGTCCCGGGGCTGTCCGGCTCCCGTTCGGGCGCGGCGTGGGCGCCCCGCTTCACCGTGAGCGCGGCCGTCCTGGAGGGGCGGCGGCTCACCGTCGACGCGGCCGACCCGAGCACCGCGCTCGGGCTGCGCCTGGCCATCGAGCTGACCGGCAGCGGGCTGGTCCGGTTGCGCACCTCCGTACGCAATGACGGGGATGACGACTACAGGGTGGACGCGGTGTCGGCCGTCCTGCCGGTGCCCGATCGGGCGGCAGAGCTGCTGGATCTGGCCGGGCGCTGGTCGCGGGAACGGCAGCCGCAATGGGGCCCGTTCAACATGGGGGCACATCTTCGCGAGGGGCGGCGGGGCCGGACCGGGGCCGACGCGGCGACCGTGGTGGTGGCGGGCGTTTCGGGGTTCGGGTTCCGGTCAGGGGAGGTGTGGGCGGTGCACACGGCCTGGAGCGGCAACCACCGCACCTGGGCCGAGCGCACGGGCGAGGGCTTCAGGACGCTGGGCGGCGGAGAGTCGCTGCAACCCGGGGAGATCACGTTGCGGCCGGGAGAGAGCTACCGGTCACCCGAGCTCTACTACGGATACGCGGACGGGCTCGACGAGCTGGCCTCCCGGTTCCACCGTCACCTCAGGGAGCGGCCGCACCACCCCGGCACTCCCCGGCCGGTGAATCTCAACGTGTGGGAGGCCGTGTACTTCGACCACGACCTCGGCAAGCTGCTCACGCTGGCCGAGCGGGGGGCCGAGATCGGCGTGGAGCGGTTCGTGCTGGACGACGGCTGGTTCCACCGCAGGAACGGGCCGGACAGGGGGCTCGGCGACTGGTTCGTCGACGAGCAGAGCTGGCCCGACGGGCTCCATCCGCTGGTCGACCGGGTCAAGGAGCTCGGCATGACGTTCGGCCTGTGGTTCGAGCCGGAAATGGTCAGCCCGCGCTCCAAGCTCGCGGTCGCCCACCCGGAATGGATCCTGCGGGCTCGCCCCCAGCTACCACCGGCCTCGCGCTGGCAACAGGTGCTCGACCTCGCCAACCCGGCGGCGTTCGACCACGTGCTCACGCGGATGTCCGCCGTCATCGCCGAGTACGGCGTCGGCTACCTCAAATGGGACCACAACCGCGACCTGATCGAGGCGCCCGGCGTCCACCGGCAGACGCTGGCCGCCTACCGGCTGATGGACGAGCTGCGCGCCGCCTTCCCCGGGCTCGAGATCGAGTCGTGCTCCTCCGGGGGCGCCCGCGTCGACCTCGGGATCCTGGAGCACACCGACCGGGTGTGGGCCTCCGACTGCATCGACCCGCTCGAACGGCAGACCGTCCAGCGCTGGACCAGCCAGCTCATCCCGCTCGAACTCATCGGCGGCCACGTCGCCTCCGCCGTCTCCCACACCACCGGCCGCCGGCACGACCTCGCCTTCCGGGCGATCACCTCGCTGTTCGCGCACTTCGGCCTCGAACTCGACCTGACCAGGCTCGACGACGCCGAGACCGCCGAACTCACCGAGTGGATCGCGATCTACAAACGCTACCGGACCCTGCTGCACTCCGGCACGCTGGTCCGCGACGATCACCCGGGCACCGGCCGCTGGCTGACCGGCGTCGTGACACCTGAGCTGGCGCTCTATGCGGTGGCCGCGATGCGCCGCTCCGACGAGGAGCCCGCGGGACGGATGACCTTCCCCGGGCTCGACCCGGCCCGCGACTACGAGATCCGGCTCGTCGGCCCGAACCGGGACGACCTCGGTCCGCGCCCCGGCTGGCTGGACTCGCCGGCCCGGTTCAGCGGCGCGACGCTCGCGACCATCGGCGTGCGGCTGCCCACGCTCCGCCCCGAAACCGCGATGCTCATCGAGATCTCAGGCGGACCGTCGGCAAACCGGCCCCCCGCGTCCACGCTGTTGGCAAACTAAGGAGCCTGATGACCTCGTACACGGTTCGCTCGACGACTCAGCTCAGCGGCGACATCTCCATGGTTCGCACGCTCAACCTGCGGTCGGTGCTGCGCGTGCTGTACGACGGCGGCAGCCACACGATCACCTCGATCGCGGCGGTGGCCGGGATCTCCCGCCCGACCACGAGCCAGGCGATCTCCGACCTGCTCGCCGCGGGCTGGATCCAGCCCTCCGACCAGAGCGCCGACCGGCAGGACGGGCCGGGGCGGCCGGCGCAGCGCTTCGAGTTCCGCCCGCGCGCCGGACACGTGCTCGGCGTCGACATCGGCGGCCACAAGGTGCTGGTGCTCGTCAGCGACCTGTCCGGGGAGATCGTCGCCGAACGCCGGGCGACCCTCCGGCCGACCTCTCCCAGGGCCAGGCGCCTGGCGGTCATGAACCAGGCGATCACCGAGGCCCTGAACGCGGCCGGGCTGCCGGCCGCCGCCATCTCCTGCGCCGCGATCGCCACACCCGGCGTCGTCGGCCCCGACGGCAAGGTCGCCCACGCCCCCGCCATCCCCGAGTGGGTCGGCGTCGACCTGGGCAAGCACGTCCAGGACCGCTTCGGCATCCCGACCCAGGTCTTCAACGACATGCGGATGGCCGCGCTGGCCGAGCACTGGAAGGGGGTGGCCCGCGACGCCGCCGACGTGGTGTACGTCCACGTCGGCCGCCGCATGGGCACCGGTCTGCTGGTCGCGGGCCGGCCGCACGCCGGCCGGCACGGCGCCGCGGCCGAGATCGGCCTCTGGCGCGGCCTGCCGTGGGCGCACGCGTACGAACGGCTGCTGGAGCTGGCGCCCGGAGCCCTGGCCAAGCGGGGCGACGACGCGATCCAGGCCATCTTCGACGCGGCCAAGGCGGGCGACGCGGCCGCCCAGGCGGGCATCGACGCCTTCGCCGACCTGCTCGTGCAGGGTCTGGCGCCGGTCATGGTGACGATCGACCCCGAACTGGTGATCATCGGGGGTGGCATCTCGGCCGCCGGCGAGGCCATCCGCGAGCCGGTACGCGCCCGCGTCGAACGCGAGACGGACTTCCCGCCGAAGGTCGTCTGCTCGATCATGGGCGACCACTCCTCCGCGATCGGAGCCGTGCGCAGCGCCCTCGACGTCGCCGAGGAACGCCTGTTCGCGGAGCTCAAACCGGGTCCCGCAACGCCGGCGGAGCTCCCCGGTCAACCGCCGAAAATGCCGGCCGGCACCCGGTAGCGCGGGCGCTCGCCCGACGGGACCGCCGCGTGGCCGCGACGGTCCCGCTCCGAGCCGTGCTCGCCACTCCTCGCGGCGGCACCCGGCTCAAGCATTCAGGGGGAGCCGGCTCCTCAGGGCCGGGCGACCCGTCGGTGTCGCCGTTCGGCCAGCTCCTCCGCGCTGACCAGGGTCAGGATCGGGGTTCCCGGCGGCGCGAACATGGTCACCACCAGCTGCGACTGGGCGTCCGGGAGGTTGTTGGCGCCCTGGAGGTGGATCACGTCGCCCCCGGGCTCGAACAGGGCGTCACCGGCCTTGAGCACCCGGGGCGGCTGCCCCTCCAGCTCGAAGAGGATCTCGCCCTGGGTCACGTAGCCGAAGAGCGGCCCGGGGTGCCGGTGCGGCGGCGCGCCGGGGTCGCCGGGCGGCAGGGTGACCCGGATGGTCCTGGCCTCGGCACCGGCCGGTATCCGGGCCGCCGCCTCCGGCAGGGTCGTGATCACCTCAACGCCCGAGGGCAGGTGCGCGTGCTCGCCGCTCATGTGTTCCTCCGTCCGAACAGGGAGTGTCGGAGTGAGGACAAGACGGCCTCCCCGTTTGTGACAGCCGTACGCGGCCCGGACCCGGCTTCGGCTCACGAGCAGCCGGGCGGCCCCAACCGGGCCGACGCCCGCCCGTCCTTCGGCACCGCCGCCGTCTCCTGGGAGCCGAGGAGCGCGCGGGTGAGCGCCTGACCGTCGCCCGCCATCGCCTGCAGCGCCGTACCGAAATGATCGTCGGTGAGCGCGACCTCGTCCGAACGCAACGCGACCAGGATGACCCGGCGCAGCAGTTCCTTGATGAACGACGCCGTGACCCCCTCGGTGGCGGCGACCACCTTGGCGGTGTCGGCCACGACGGGCCGGTTGCGGGCGTACAGGCGGACAAGGCGCTCCCGCGCCGCCGCGTCGGGCAGCGGCACCTCCACCGCGAGGTCTACCCGGCCGGGCCGCTGGACCAGGGCCTTCTCCAGGGTCTCCACCCGGTTGGTGGTCAGGACGAACGTCACGTCCACGTCGCCGCTGATCCCGTCCATGGCGTCCAGGAGGGAGAACAGCAGCGGGCTGGTCTCGTAGTGGCTGCGGTCCTCGGCGATCAGGTCGACGTCCTCGACGACCACGATGGACGGTTGCAGCTTGCGAGCCAGCGCCACCGCGTAGTCGATCTTGCTCATGGCGGGCCCGGTCATCAGCACCGCCGTGTGCTGGCGCAACCGTCCGATGAGGTAGCGCGTGGTGTGGGTCTTGCCGGTGCCCGGCGGGCCGTAGAGCAGCAGGCCCCGGCGCAGGTGCTGGCCGGCCTCGGTGAGGCGGTCGGCATGCTCGGCGATGCCCACGATGTGCTCCTCGACGCCCTCCAGCCGTCCTTCCGGCAGGACCACCTCCTCGCGGCCCAGCTCGGGGCGGGGCAGGAAGGTCAGCAGCTCGTTCTCCCTGTGCTCGCTGAACCCGAAGCTGAGCACCTGGCCGCGGAACGGGTCGTTGTCCTGCTTGAGCCGGTTCACCTCGTCACGCACGGCGGTCGCCGTGCCCCGTCCGGCCGCCAGCACGGTGAGCAGGCTGTGGGAGTCGTAGTCGTCCCTGTTGCTCAGCCCGATGAGCACCGGGGTGCCGTCGGGCGCGACCGTGGCGACCAGGCCGAGCTGCACGACCTCCATCGTGGTGTCGGGACCGATCGGGGCCGTGCCGTAGTCGGGACGGCCGAGCATGCGGCTGCCCTCACGCATCGCCGACAGCAGCATGTTGATGATGCTCTCCCAGCGCCGCTCGCCGCCCACGATGCCGAACCACTGCGCGCCGCGGGAGTGCGCGTCCAGGTAGAGGTCGGCGGCGGTCTGCAGCGCGGCGTGCTCGTAGAGCCGGTACTTCTCCTCCACGACGACCACGTCGCTGATCGGGCAGCCGAGGTGCTCGGTCACCTTGGCGACCAGCGGAGAGGTGGCGTTGGCTTCGCCGATCCGCTCGGCCACCGCGGCGTACACCTGCCGGAGGCTCTCGGCGAGCGCTCGCGCGTCCGTGAGTTCGATGTTCGTCACATCACCCATCATCGCGACCGCAGCGGACGAATGCTCCTGATTATCGTGACCGTCCCCACGGCGCCACCGCGGACCGCTGTGCGGATCAACGGGACAGCCGGCGCGGGGCGATCTCGAAGGGACCCCGCTCGACACGATCTTGCGCAACCTCGGTCGCGACACCGTCATCGTCGCAGGCACGCTGACCAACTACTGCTGCGGCAGCACGGCGCGGCAGGCGTACGAGCGCGGGTACCGCCCCGCCCCGTTCAACTGCGGCAAGCTCAGGCCGCTCACCGCCGCCCGCTGACGTCTGCGGGCGGCGGCTCAGCGCTGATCGTCCGTCGAGTGGCGAATCGGCGCACCGACCCCGTCAGGGCTGGATATTGATGAAGGGGTCCCAGCAGTAGTAACCCTGCTTCTCGCCCTTGTGATTGAGAATCATGAAGCTGAAGTTGTAGGTGACCGTCCCCGTGTCCAGGACCTCACACTCCCAGTAGTAGCTGTTGATCTTCTGGGTGGTGGGATTCAGCGGATCCTGACTGTTCGGCTGCGGCTCGCTGAGAACCACCGATCTCGGTGCGGGGGTGCTGATCAGATCCTGCCCGGACAGGGTGTTGAACTTGTAGAGGATGCCGGTGTACTCGGAGTTCAGGGATAGTGTCGTCTCACGCCACCTGATGATGTCCATCGGGGAGGCGTTGATTGTCAACTCGCTGCCCGGAGCGCCCCCGAGTTGGTTCTGCCGGGTGGTCATGTAGATCAAGTTGCTGCTGTCGGGGATCGACGTCGGCCCGTTCGGATCGGTGTTCTTGCCGAACCTTCCGAGAATGGTTTCCGCGTCGATGGCGATGAGGACGTTGATGAATTCCGACATGCAGAAATTCTCCCTGTCGTGTCCGAAAAAACAGAACCGTAGTCCAGAACCCCCGACCCATGACTTGGCCGTCAATGCGGTCGCCTGGTGACGCACACGTCGCGATGACCTCCATTCACAGCGGGAAGACGATACGGTGCACGTCGGAAGCGGGGGTGACGTGCGGTCCGGGGGCCGCCGGACGAACACCTCCACCATGATTTTTGACGTTAAGTGCCGTCAAGACCGCATTATGTAACCTAAATAAGATCGTGTTATTCCGTAACGCTTCGCGTCAATGCGATGACCAGTCGGGATGCGCCCCCGGGGGGATCAGAAGGGCGTTCCTCGCCCTGGCCAGATGTGGCAGATAAGACAGGTAGGCATTACCGAGGCGCCTGTCTTCGACTTGATCACAAATCGTGGGCTCACCCATAGACGGAAGGCCCCAAAAACCAATGAACAGCCCTAAAGCCGCCCAATCCGTGAAACCCCCCAAAAATGAGCGAGCTTCGCCCGTAAGTCAGGCTCCTTGACGACGCTCAAGAGTGGGAACCTGGCGGAAGGATGTTATTCCTCGGTCTGGAGGGTCGCTCGTGTGACGTCCGTGAGCAGTGCGGCCGCCCACAGGAACACCTTGGGGTCGCCGAGACCTGAGTCGGTGAGCCATTGCGCGGCCCTGCGCGCGTCCTGCTCGTCCTGGATCAGTCCCCAGGGTCCTGGCTGAACGCCGGTGGCCTGGTAGACGTCGGCGATGAGGCCTCCTATGCAGGCCCAGGTGTGCCAGTTCGCAACGTCGAAGCCGACCAGTTCGAACCCCAGCCGCCGGCCGCCGAAGCCGGGGAACCTCTCGCGCCGGGCCAGCCGTTCCGGGAGGCTCCCGGCCGATGTCTCCCCGCCGCCGTCGGCGATATCGGCCAGCAGCGCCGGAACATCGGCAGTGGCGAACCCGACCCCGAGCACGTGCAAGCCCGTATTGCCGGCCTTGTCGCGCGCGCTCTCAGCCTCCCCCGGACCGGCGAACCAGTCATCCCAACCACCGGGATCCACTGGCACCAGGTCCACCATGCAGTCGCTCATCGACACGAGACCAAGACCAGGAAGACTCATATCCTGCCAATCTTGCCGAACGGCGCGTGTAGCCACTCGATAGCCGGCAAGGACGTAGTCGGGTTCCACCGCGTTGTCTCCTCTCTCGGTCAGCATTCCTGTTCATCCGGACAGCCGGCCTGTTCACCGGCTCACGTACGGGACCGCCGGCGGAGACGGACTCGAGGTGGGCGCCAGGCTGGAACGCGAACCCCTCCGTGGCCGGGTGGTGATCTTTGTAGAGATCTGGATCATAACTGTGAGCTCGCCTCGCAGCCTCGACCGGCCGGTACGCCCCACGTCGGCCGGTCAAGGGTACGGTCGGCTGCCGGGCGCCTCGTCCCCGTCGCGCCGCCGGCGGCGCGGGCTCCGCTCGGCGAGCCGGCCGGTGCCGCGCAGAACCGTACGCCGGCTCTCGCGAGAGGTCAGTTGGGGCGGACGGACAAGGCGTGGCGGAAGACATTGTGCGGGTCCCAACGGCGCTTGATCTGTTGGAGCCGCTGGTAGGTGTCCTTGTAGTACAGCGTGTGCCAGGGAGTGCCCGAGGCGTTCCACCGGGGGTCGGCCAGATCCCTGTCCGCGTAGTTGATGAAGCTGCCGTCATCCGCGTCGCCGGCCGGAACCCCGCCGCTGTCGGCGTAGATGTCTTGGTACAGGTTCCTGATCCAGCCCAGGTGCCGGGTGTCTTCGGCCGTGCCCTGCCAGCCGACGAGGTAGCCGACCAGGAAGACCGAGTCGCGATGGGGCACGGCGGTCGCGGTCGGCGCAACGGCGTTGACCCGTCCTCCATAGGTGTTGATGAAGAGATTCGCGTACGGGTAGTTGTAGTCGGATCGGGTCAGATGCCGATAGGCGGTGGCGATCTGCCGGTCGGTGAGGCGCCGCCGCCGATACCCCGACTTGATCTTGAAGCGGAGGTCGGAGGGACCCGACTCGTAGGCGAAGGCCTGCGTGGCGGCGAGCCACGGAAGGGTGGACGACTGGCGGGCGGGCTGTACGGGGACGCCCTGCCCGAGCGCCTTCACCAGGTCGTCCAGCAGAGCCTGCGCGCCGGTGTCGGTGGCCACCTGCCCGGACAGGGTGATGGTCTCGCTGGGCCGGCTGGGCAGGGACAATTCGCCGTACAAGGCGGCCCCGGGTGAGCCGGGCGCCGAGTTCCGCTCGCCCCATTCTCCGAAGTTCCGGACCAGCCGGACGAACGCCTCCTGGTCGAGCTCCGGCCAGGGCCACTCCAAGGAGTAGTGCAAGACCGTGGAAGGAGGCCGGGGCAGCAAGGTGGCGGGCTCGCCGCCATGAGCGTCCGGGGACCGGAACCAGTACCGGGTGACGATCCCGAAGTTGCCGCCGCCGCCTCCCGTGTGAGCCCACCACAGCTCCCGGTTCGGATCCGACGGTTCCCGGGTCGCCACCACCCTCGTGGCCCTTCCCGAGGGTCCCACCACGACCACTTCCACCGCGTACAGGTGGTCGACGATCAGGCCGTGCAGTCGGCACAGGGCTCCGTATCCGCCGCCGCAGACGTGTCCGCCAATCCCCACGTCGGGACAGGTTCCGCCGGGGATGGTGACACCCCAGCCCAGGAACAGCTTCCGGTACGCCTCACCCAGCGTGGTGCCCGCCTCGACCATGAAGGCGCCGCGGCGCCAGTCGTACTGGACCGCGTTCATCGATGACAGGTCGATGAGCGTTTGCACGGACGGATCATCCACCAGGTTCTCGAAGCCGTGACCGCCACTGCGGACCGCGATCCGCCGACCTGTCCGCACCGCTTGGTCGACGGCCCCCAGTACGTCCTCAGTGGAGGCGGCCGGTCGCACGTGTTCGGGCGCGCACTGGAATCGCTGGTTGTAGCCCCTCGACACCAGCCAGCGATAGCGGGGATCGGCCGGGCCCACCATGTCCGGCGCGCGCGGGGCGAAATCCGGATCGGCGGTGCCAGGGCGAACGGTCCTTTGTGTGGCTTGGCTCATGGTCGGCCTCCTCACGCCCAGCCGCGGTCGGGCGAAGTCGCACTGACTGGCTGATCGACCGCGATTCGAAATACGACGCGTCCAAGCTATGAGGCCGCCGGCTGCAAACCGATTATGCTGACCCCCCTAGTAAAGGTAGGGTCAACCGGATTGTCAGCGACGGATGTGCCCTGCGCGGCAGAACCGCCTCGGCCGCGCCCGCTTGCCGCGATCGACGTCACAGGACTGGCGGGACAGCGACGCTGGGAGCCTCCTGAGGCCGTCCACCGTGCCGTCGAACACGCGCCGGCGGGTCGTCGGGCATGGTGGCGGGGACGGGCTGTGCCCGGGCGGCCCAGCGGCCGTCGTCGCTGCGGATGATGCGTACCGGGTGGTCGAAGCACGTGCTGACCAGCTCACTCGTCAGAACGTCTGCGACCGGCCCGGCGGCCAGGCAGCGTCCGTCGCGCAGCAGCATGGAGTGTGTCGTGGTGGCGGGCAGTTCCTCCAGGTGGTGCGTGACCAGCACGGTCGCCAGCGACGAGTGCCGGGTGCGCAGCGCGTCGATGCTGGCCAGCAACTGTTCGCGGGCGGCCAGGTCGAGCCCCGTGGCGGGCTCGTCGAGCAGCAGGAGCCGGGGCTGCGGCATGAGGGCACGGGCGATCAGCGCGCGACCGCGCTCGCCCTGGGAGAGGGTGGGCCACGCCGCCTGCGCCCTGCGGCCCATCCCGAGCATGGCGATCAGCCGATCCGCCCGCTCGGCCTCCTGCTCGCCGGGCGTCCAGCGGGGCACGAGCGCGGCGGTGTTCGTCAGCCCGGTCAGCACCACGTCGCGGACCCGCAACGGCCCGTCGGGGGTGTGACGCGGGTTGACGTGCCCCAGGTACGAACGCAGCTCGCGGACGTCGACCCGGCCCAGGGTCCGGCCGAGCACCTCGACCACGCCGCGGGTCGGGTGGGTGACGGCGCCCAGCAGTCCGAGCAGGGTGCTCTTGCCCGCCCCGTTGGCGCCGAGCAGCGCCCAGTGCTCCCCGGGACCGACGGTGAGCGAGATGCCCTCCAGCAGGTGACGACCGTCGCGGACGAGATCCACGGCGTGGGCCCGCAGCACGTGCCCGGTGTCGGCCGGACGGGAGACGATCGTCATCGGGCCGCCTCTCCGCCGGCCGTCCGCCCGCGTGCGGCCTCCGCACACTCCGACGGCCGCGGCCCCACCTGCCCAGGCCGGGGCCCGGCTACTGCTGCCACCACGCACGCGCTCCTCTCGGCAGGCCATCCAACTTATCAGGTTATCAGACATCTGATGTTTAGGGCCGCCGCATCACTGCACCGGCCCGGCGGTGTTCTGCAGGCAGGCCGGGGGTTCGGCGTGACGCGGAGCGTGAGTGCTGTTTGACGGCGTTCGGCCCGGCCTGGCAGGATCTCCGCCTGTCAATCATCCAGAGGACTCGAGGGACCTGGCCCTGTGACGGTCCGGCAACCTCCCCGGCGGTAAGCCGGCGGGAAAGGTGCCAATGCCAGGAACGATGAGGGAGTCTCGATGAGCGTGCTGCTTGATGTTCCTGTGCTGACCGGCGATCTGGTACGGCTGGAGCCGCTGGCCATGGGGCACGTGGCGGATCTGGCGGCGGCGGCCGAGGAGGAACGCTCGTCCTACGGCTTCACGCTGGTGCCCCGCGCGCCGGGGATGAAGGACTATGTGGAAACGCAGCTCGAACGCGGTGGGCTGACGCCGTTCGGGCAGGTCCGGGTCGCCGACGGCAGGGCGGTGGGTTGCACCGCGCTGTGGGATCCCCGCACCTGGCCGGATCGGCCCGGCCTGCGGGCGATCGAGATCGGTTTCACCTGGCTGGCCGCCTCCGCGCAGGGCACCGGGATCAACGCCGAGGCCAAGCTGCTGCTGATGACGTACGCGTTCGAGAAGCTCGGCGTCGCCCGCGTCGACCTCAAGACCGACGCCCGCAACCTCCGCTGCCGCCACGCGCTCGAACGGCTCGGCATCCCCTTCGAAGGCGTGCTGCGCTCCTGGTCCATGTCGTGGGCGCCGGGCGAGGAGGGCACGCTGCGCGACTCGGCCATGTTCGCCGTGACCGCCACCGAATGGCCGACGGTAAGAGCGGCATTGCGTGCCCGTCTCACCGCTGTCGGCTCCCGCTCCGAGGCTCCGGCCAGGCGGTGTGCCTCGGCGAGATACCCGACGACGAGTCCGGGATAGGCCCGGATACCGGCCTGCCTCAGGACGGGAATCGAGCGGGTGTGCGCGGTGATCGCCTCGGAGCAGCGCCCCGCCCGCTGGTAGGCCGGCCCCAGGTGCGTGAGGATCGCCCCGCGGGTCAGGCGGTTGCCCGCCTCGCCGACGCGGGCGAGGGCGCGCAGGTGGTGGGTGATCGCTTCGTCATGGCGGCCCGCCCTCCGGTGGGCGACCCCGATGTCATCGAGCAGCGCCGCCTCGCGACTGGTGGTCCCAGCGCCCCGGCGGATCGGGGCGGGCGGCCCGATCTCCAGCCGCCACGTACCGCCCCTGCTCAGGGTCTGGGTGATCGCTCGGACGGTGCCCGCGTGGTGATGCACGAGCGGACGCGAGGGCGTCGGGGGCAGGCCCCTCAGCGGCGCGGACGGGCTTGACTCTGACACCGCGTCAGGCGGCACGGTTCGGGCCATGTCTGTCACCTACGTCGGCTCCGGGCCGTACTGCTACGCCAACTCCCTCGCGATGGCCCTCGGCGACAAGGCGCCGCCTCCGGCCGTGATCGAGGTCCTGACGGGCTCCCCGTACGGAATGCAGCTGATCGGCGGGCGCCTTCCGCTGTTCGACCCGTTCGGCTGGGACCCCGAGATCGGGCTCGACACCGCGATCGACCTCCTCGGCTGGGAGTGCGAGCACGTGGACGGTGGAACCGCCGCGGCGGCGCTCGACCGGCTGCGCCGCGCCTGCCGGAACGGTCCGGTGCTGGCCGGGCCGCTGGAGCTCGGACTTCTGCCCTACCAGCCCGGGTCGGGCAAGGCGGTCGGCGCCGACCACTACGTGGTGGCGCTGGAGGTGGACGACGACACCGTGCTCGTGCACGACCCGGAGGGCTACCCGTACGCCACGCTGCGGGTCGGCGCGTTCGTCGAGGCGTGGCGAGCGGAGCTGATCACCTACCTGAAGCGGCCGTTCCGGATGCGGCACGGGTTCACCCGGCGCGAGCCGGTCACTCCGGAACAGGCGCTGCGCCGCTCCCTGCCCGCCGGGGCGGCCTGGCTGGCCGGTCGGACGGATCTGGAGGTCTCCCCCGGCACGCTGGGGCAGGCGGAAGCCGCCGAACGCACGGCCCGGATGGTGGAGGAAGGGCTGGACCCCGAGATCAGGATGTTGTGGCAGGCGTTCGCGGTGCGGGTGGGCGCCCGCCGCCTGAACGACCTGGCGGCCTGTCTGTCATCCCTCGGCCTCGACGCGGGCGCGGCCGTCGCCGCGGAGCAGGCCCGCATCGTCGGAGGGCTGCAGGGGCCGCTCGTGTCGGGCGACGACCCGGCGCTCGCGGCCGGCCTGCGCCGCCTGGCTCCGACGTACGAACGGCTGCACGCAGCCCTGAACGTCGGCCTGAACGTCGGCCTGAACGCCGGCCCGCCACCGTCGTCCGAGGACGCCGGCTAGGACCCCGTCGGCTTGGAGAGCCGGGAAGCCGGCGGCCGGAGCTTGGCCGGGCGCATCGGCGGTCGTACCTTCTGGTTCAGGGCGCGGTGAGCCCCGGGGGTGCCGTGCCCTGATGTTGCTTGGGATCGATCGACGCTGGAGGAGTGCCGTGGGCTTACGGGTGGCAGTCGTGGGCGGTGGGCTCGGTGGGCTGGCGGCGGCGCTCACCCTGCGCCGGGCCGGTGTGGACGCCGTCGTGTACGAGCAGGCGCCCGTGCTGCGCGAGGTCGGGGCCGGGGTGGTGGTCGCGCCGAACATGGTCCGGCTGATCGGGCGGCTCGGTCTGGGGGACGCCCTGGCCCGGTGCGCGGTCTGGCTGGAGGCCGCGTTCGAGTTCCGGCGGTGGGAGAACGGCCAGGTCCTCTACGCGCAGCCGATGGGCGAGGCGTGCGAACGCATGTACGGCGCCAACCTGCACACCGCGCACCGCGCCGACCTGCTCGCGATGTTCCAGAACGCGCTGCCCGCGCAGGCCGTGCGTCTCGATCATCGCTTCGTGGCGCTCGACCAGGACGACGCGGAGGTCCGGCTGACCTTCGCGCATCGAGCGGGCGGCGAGACGAAGGTGCACGCCGACGCGGTGATCGGGGCCGACGGCATCCATTCGGCCGTCAGACCCCTGATCGTGACCGAGGTGGAGCCGCACTTCTGCCACCTGAGCGCCTTCCGCGCGCTGATCCCCGTCGAGAAGGCGCCCGAGTGCGCACGGCGGCCCGTTCAGTCGCTCTGGCTCGGCCCCGGACGGCACGTCGTGCACTATCCCGTCTCAGGCGGGCGGCTGGTGAACGTCGTCGCCATCGTGCCGGCCGGCGAGTGGCTGCTGGAGTCGTGGACGGCGGACGGCGATCTGTCCGACTTCGCCCGCGAGTTCGAGACGTGGGACGAGAACGTGCGGCAGTTGGCCGCCGCCGCTCCGAGCACCAAGCGATGGGCGCTCTATGACCGCAGCCCGCTGGAGCGGTGGACGAGCGGGCGCGTCACCCTGCTCGGGGACGCGGCGCACGCGATGCTGCCGTTCTTCGCCCAGGGGGCCGGGCAGGCGATCGAGGACGCCGCCGTCCTGGCCCGCTGCCTGCGCGAAGCCGACCGCGACTCGGTGCCGCAGGCGTTGCTGTCGTACGAGGCCACCCGCCGGCCGCGGGCCGGCCGGGTGCAGCTGATGAGCCGGGGCCGGGCCGACTACAACCACCTGCCGGACGGGCCCGCGCAACGCGAGCGGGACGCCGGGCTGCGTGACGGGGACTTCCTCCGGCACAGCGCCTGGCTCTACGGACACGACGTGGACGCCGAGCCCCTGCTGCCCTGAGGTCTCGTGGACGGGTGCCGCCCGGCCCGAGAACCCGCCTGGAGAACTCGGGCTCCAGGCTGCCCCGGCCGTCTTCAGCACGGCCGGGGCAGTGCTGCGAGCCCTCTACCCCACATGTCCCGATTAGGCGTTTTTTATCCGCTTTCATTCCGGTCATGCCGGGCCTCGCTCGTCAGCGCCGAGTTCGAAGCGGCGCGGTACGCCATATGAAGGTGCATCCCGACGCGCAGGGCCACCACCGCGGACCGGTAGTCCTCCTGGCCGTCCGGCGATTCGTTCCGGAGCAGCGTGGTGATGCACGACGGGTCGAACAGGGCGAGGACCTCGTCGAACTCCTTGAGGTCGCGATACCGGCCTTCGGTGTTGCCCGGAGCCATGCCGGTGTTGACGATGGAGCCGTCGGCGGAGTTGAGGAAGGTCAGGAAGCCGGAGATCGCGCGCTGGGCGGACTCCAGAGAGGACTCCCCGTCCCCCCGCCGAGCAGCTGCCTACCTCATGCAACCTTCCGGGGGCGCCCGGCACGCCGAACCGGCGGGCCGGCCGCCTGTCGTCGCGCTTTCGCCGTGCGGGCCGGGCTTCACGGAACGGTCAGGCGTGGCGGAGGCCTTCGATCCAGCCCGATTCGGCGGCGATGCGGACGGCGTCGGTCCGGTTGCGGGCGCCGGTCTTGGTGATGGCGCTGGAGATGTAGTTGCGGACCGTCGCGGCCGACAGGTGCAGCTCGGCGGCGATCTCGCCGGTGTCGGCGCCCGAACCGACCAGGCCCAGCACGGCCGCCTCCCTGTCGGTGAGCGGGGTCGCCGTAGCGCTGATCGCGGCCAGGGCCAGGGAGGCGTCGATCACCCGCTCGCCCTGGGAGACCCGGCGGATGCTCTCGGCCAGCCGCTCCGTGGGGGCGTCCTTGAGCAGGAATCCGCTCGCCCCCGCTTCCATCGCCCGTTTCAGCAGCGCGGCGCTGGCGAGGCCGGTGAGGATGAGCACGCGGCAGTCCGGCAGGGCCGGTCTGAGCCGCCGGGTGGCCTCGACGCCGTCGACGCCCGGCATCTCGATGTCGATGACGGCCACGTCCGGGCTGCAGGCGAGGGCGCGCGGGACGACCTTGTCACCGCGGTCGGCCTCGGCCACGACCTCGATGTCGCCCGTGAGGTTCAGCAGGGCTGTCAGGGCGCCCCTGACGACGCCGTGGTCCTCTGCGAGCAGGACGCGAATCACCGGTGACCACTCTCCCGATCGTGTACGGCGGGCAGGCACACCCGCAAATGGAACACGCCTTCCCCGGTGGCGCCCGCCTCCAGGGATCCGCCCAGTTTCTCCACCCGCCGGCGCAGCCCGGCGAGCCCCGAACCGGGGTGATGGCCCGTTTCGCGGCGAGCGCCGTCGTTGCGCACCAGCAGTCGGACGCGTCCGTCCACCTCGTCCAGCTCGATCAGGCAGTGCCGGGCGTCGCTGTGCCTGACGATGTTCGTGGCCGCCTCGCGTACCATCCAGCCGAGCACGTCGCCGGTCTCCTTGTCGATCTCCTTGAAGCCCAGGCGCAGGTCGCAGCCCGCGCCGGTGAGCTCGATCAGCGCGACGGCCGCCGACAGCTCCGCGCCCAGGTCGAGCGAGCGTTTGGCCTCCACCACGTCGCCGATCTCCGCGCGCGCCTCGCCGGCGATGGCGATCGTCCCCTCCAGCTCGGCGGCGGCCTGCTTCCGGTTCACGTCGACCAGGGCCAGGGCCAGCTCCGTCTTCAGGGTGATCGACGCCAGCGTCTGGCCGAGCAGGTCGTGCAACTGCCCCGCCAGGCGCAGCCGGTCCTGGTCCACGGCCATCTCGGCCAGCGCGACCCGCAGCTCGCGCAACTCGCGGACGAATCTCGCGTAGTGCACGATGCCTGCGGCGACCACCGCGGCGACCAGCACTCCGGCGCTCCTCTGCGCCGCGGAGGCGGCCACGGGGGCCCACTCCACGAGCGTCAGCGGGTACTCGGCGGCGGCCACCACCAGGAGCACGACGAGGCCGTACCGGAAGGGCAGCAGGAGCAGCCCGGCGGTGGCGACGATGAGCGGCGTGTAGATCCACACCGACCCCTGGAACGGGATCGCCCCGTAGACGACGACGGCGAACAGCAGGAAGGTCCGCGCCCGGTGCGGCCCCTGACTCGTGCCCGCGATGTGCCGGGCGACGATCCTGGCGTACACCACGAGCAGCCCGCCGAGCAGCACGAGCGCCAGCAGGGCCCGGGCCGGATCGCCGTTGAGCAGGAAGGCGAGCGGGGTGAGCCCCCACAGCGCCCCGGTGGCCGCGACGACGGCCGTGGTCAACCACCTGACCTGCGCTTCGCTGTCCTGGGCCACAGGCGAGCTCCCACGTGTCCGGGTGCATCATGATTTCGTACTGATCGTGACGCCTTCCTGGCCCGCGAATCAACTCCCGGCGGCCACCGGCCCCTCGTTCAGCCACCCGTTGGCCCGCGCGATGCGCACGGCGTCCTCGTCGCTACGGGCGCCCGTCTTCAGGCGGGCGGCGGCGAGGTAGTTCCTGATCGTGTGGATCGACAGCCCCAAGGCGCTCCGCAGGTCGCTGCCCCGCCCGCCGGCCGCGAGGGCCGACAGCACGGCGATCTCCCGCGCGGTCAGCGGATTGGTGTCGATCTCCTGCTCACCGCCGTCGGCGGCCACGTCGAAGTCGATGTAACGTTCACCCCTGGCCACCACCCGGATGGCGTCGGTGAGCCGGTGGGCGGGCGCGTCCTTGACCAGGAAGCCACGCACCCCGGCGGCCATGGCCCGCTCGAAGTTGCCGGGCGTGCCGACGCTGGTGAGGATGAGCACCGGGGGCGGCTGTTCCAGCTCCTTGATCAGGCCCGCCGCCTCCAGGCCGTCGATGCCCGGCAGCCCGATGTCCAGCAGCGCCACGTCCGGCTTGGAGCCGACGACGGCGGGCACGATCTCGTCGCCCCTGGACACCTCCTCGACCACGCGGATGTCGCGCTCCTCCGACAGCAGGGCGATCAGGGCACCTCTGATGAGGTCGTGGTCCTCCGCGATCAGAACTTTGATCATCTCCGGTCTCCTGTAGCAGAGGTGAGTGTGGCCGCCAGGAGGCGGCCGGGAACGTCCAGCGACAGCGTGAACCAGCCGTCTTCGGTGTGCCGCCCGCAGCTCCCGCCCACCTGCGCGAGCCGCTCGTCGAGCCCGGCCAGGCCGCTCCCGCCCACGGTCGCCCCGGCCCCGGCCGCGCCGGGAGCGACGGTGCCGCCGTCCGGGCGCACGCCGTCGTTGGCGACGGTCACCGTGACGCGCTCGCCGTGGGTCTCGACTCCGACCAGGCAGACCGTGGCGTCGCTGTGGCGCAGCAGGTTGGTGGCCGCCTCGCGCACCGCCCAGGCCAGCGCCACGCGGACCTCCGGCGGCAGCGAGGGCGGCAGCTCGGCGAAGTCGCACCGGACGCTGGCGGTCTCCAGCACCCGGCGCACCCCGCTCAGCTCCCTCTCCAGCGACATCTCGCGGTAGCCCTTGACCACCGCCCGCACGTCGTGCAGCGAGCGGCTCGCGATGTCGTGGATCTCCGTCAGCTCACGGCGCAGCCGTCCGATCTCCTCGGGCGGGATCCGGGTGCCCAGCTCGGTCCGCATGGCGATGACCGAGAGGTTGTGCCCCAGCACGTCGTGCAGCTCGCGGGCGAACCTGAGCCGTTCCTCGGTGATGGCGAGCTTGGCGGCCTCCTCACGGGTGCGCTGCAACTCGGCGAGCAGGGTCGCGAAGATGGTCAGGCCCGCGAGCGCGCCGGCCGTGAGCAGGTTCTGCAGGGAGCCGAAGAGCACCCAGCTCTGGTCCTGCGAGGCCGGCAGGACCAGGCCGGCGGCCAGCGAGGCGAAGAACCCCGCCGCCGCCCACCGGCCCCGCAGCGTGACCGCGAACGCGAGCGGAAGCATGAACCCGACGCTCAGCCAGGTGGGCCCGGCGGCGAACGGCACGGCGAGGGCCAGTGCGCACATGACGCCCAGCACCGCGAGATCCCACCGCGAACCCCGGTCGAGCACGGCCCGCACCGCCAGCCACAGGTAGCAGCCGGTGAGGCCGATGATGAGGACGACCGCGGTCACGACCCTGACAGATGAGTAGGCGCCGAGCGCCTCCGCGAGCGGCACGGCGGCGAAGGCCGCCATGCCGGCCAGGAAGACCCCGGCCGTGGCGCGGGCCAGCCGTACGGTGCCCGGCCCGACGCCCCTCAGCCTCTGTGAGGCTCCCACTTGAACCACCTTCTCGCGGCGAGCAACGACAGCACGAGCCAGGCGGCCAGGACGAGCCACCCCGGCCACATGACCAGGAAGCCCTCCAGGATCCCCACCTTAGGGGGCACGCCGGCCCCCGCGTGTCCCACGTAGTCCCGCCCGAGATAGGCGGTGCCGACCCCCTCGGCCACGCGTCCGAACGGGAGGAAGGAGGACACGATCCGCAACCAGTCAGGGAACGCCGAGACGGGGTAGGCGAACCCGGACAGGCCGATGGCGAGCAGCAGGAACGGCAGGCTCACCACGACCGTGGAGCCCTGCGCGGGGATCCTGCCGCTCACCGCGACGGCCATCGCGGCGAACACGGCGAGCCCGAGGAGCACCGTGACCACCAGCAGGGCGGGATTGGCCGGCAGCCCGACACCGTGCACGACCCTGGCCAGGCCGACGATCAGCACGAGCTGCAGCAGGCCGACCGACAGCACGGTGAGGATCTCCCCGCCGAAGATGGCGAGGTCGGGCAGCTCCGTGCCGCGCAGCCGCTTGAGTATCAGCAGTTGCCGCCGCACGACGAAGGACTCCACCAGGGTCATGAAGCCCAGGTTGGCGATGCCCAACACGATGACGCCGGTCATGATGGCGACGTCGACCGGCGCCCCGTCCCTGGTCCCGCCCGGGAGCATCAGCGGCATCAGCCCGCCGAACAGGACGGGGAAGAACAGGGCCATGCCGACCGACACCGGCGTGCGCCAGAACAGCGTCTGGGTCAGCCGGAAGTGCGCGATCGTGTAGGCGGTCATGTCCTGACCTCCTGCCCGCGCGCGCCGGCGATGTCGAGGAAGACCTCTTCGAGCGTCGCCTGGCGGACGTCCAGACCGCTGAGCCGCACGCCGCGCGCGTGTGCCCACCCGAGCACGGAGTGCGCCACCGCCTCGGGCTCGGCGGTGACGATCACGCACCGCCGCCCGGTAACGGTGAGCGCGTCCCGCTCGCCCACCGGCAGCCCTTCGAGGGCGGTGTCGCCGGGCAGCTCGAAGGCGACCCGGCCGGAGCCCCGGCCCAGCACCTCCGACATCGTGCCCTGGGTGACGATCCTGCCCTTGTCCATGATGGCCACCCGGCCGGCGAGCTCCTGGGCCTCCTCCAGGTAGTGCGTGGTGAGCAGCACTGTCATCCCGTCGGCCGCGAGGTCCCTGACCAGGTCCCGGACCCTGTGACGGGCCTCGGGGTCGAGTCCCGTGGTCGGTTCGTCGAGGAACAGCAGATCGGGGCGGCCGAGCGTGGCCAGCGCGATGTCGAGCTTGCGCCGCTCGCCGCCGGACATCCGCTTGACCCTCGTCCGGGCCTGGCCGGACAGCCCCACCAGCTCCAGAGCCTCGGCCACAGGTCTGGCGCCGGTGGTGAACCTGCTCCAGGCGATCACGGTCTCGGCCGCCGACAGGTCGCCGAACAGGCCGGACTCCTGCAGCACCAGGCCGATCCTGGACCGTGGGGCGCCGGGTCCCGCCGGGTCCGCGCCGAACACCCGCACCGTGCCCTCGGAGGGCTTGAGGTAGCCCTCCAGGATCTCGATCGTGGTGGTCTTGCCCGCCCCGTTCGTGCCGAGAAGGGCGAACACCTCCCCCTCGCGGACGTCGAAGGAGATGCCGTCCACCGCCGCGAACTCCCCATAGCGTTGACGAAGTCCGGAGACCTCGATCACCGGCTCGCTCACTGCGAGTCGCCGAAGCAGGTGCACAGGGCGGTGCTGACCGAGCTGGCCGTGCCGTCCGTCGTGAACGCGACAGAGCCGGCGGACGACTCCAGCTCGGTGATGTCGAACTCGCCCTCCGGCTGGGGCGGCAGCGGCGGCGCGGGCACGCCCTCCGGGTAGGCGATGCCGTACTGGGTCAGCAGGGGCCTGGGGTCGCCGTCATAGCGGCCCCGCAGCCCGCCGTCCTGCCACGCCGCCGCCACCAGCCGGGCGAACTTCCTGCGGTCCTCGTCCCCGAAGACGTACATGCTCTCAGCCATCAGCGGACTCCTTTTCTGTTTGGCAGGCCTCTCACCTGCCGGATTCCGGACACGAGCGCGATCGGGTCAGAACGTGTCGCCCGCCGTGCTGGGGACGCTCGGCCCGGTCATGGAGGTGAGCGTGAGAACGGTGCTGACCGTGCCGGGCTCGGACGAGCCGGCGGCCGACTCCAGGTCGGTGATGTCGAACTCGCCCTCCGGCTTGGGCGGCAGCGGCGGCGTGGGCACCCCCTCCGGGTAGGCGATGCCGTACTGGCTCAGCAGGCCCCTGGGGTCGCTCTCGTAGCGGCCGCGCAGCCCGGCGTCCTGCCACGCCGCCGCCACCAGCCGGGCGAACTTCTTGCGGTCCTCGTCCCCGAGGATGTAGATGCTTTCGGCCATCAGCGGCCTCCTTCTCTGTGCGGATCGGACCCGGCGGGGGTGCCGCCGATGAGGAAGTCCCCGACCGATGACTCGGTGGCCCAGTCGAGGCCGAAGGTGCGGGCGGCCAGGTCGGCGTCTCCGCTGCCGAGGCCGCAGGGCGCCATGCCCATCGCGGTGGCCACCAGGTAGAAGGTCTGGTAGAGCGCGCCGACGGTCTTCAGCGTGGCGGCGTAGGCGATCGAGGAGTACTTCCACGACATGCGCTGGAAACGCGAGGTGATGGTGATCAGCACGTCCGGACTGGCCGTCCCACCCGTGGCCAGGCTCGCCGCGGCCAGCATCGCCCGCGTGTCCTCGGCCCTGGCGGGCAGCGTGACGAGCCTGTGGCCGAGCGGGTCGTAGTAGTAGGCGCCGCTGTCCAGGCCCTCGCATCGGGCGACGGTCAGGTACAGCTCCAGTTCGTAGACGGCGCCGCCGCCCGGGTAGGGCCTGCTGCTGGCCTCGTAGGGCATGCCGGGCGCCGGTCCGAAGACGCGCCTGACCCTGGCGGCCCGGTAGAGCAGCTCGCCGAGCTGCCGGACCGTCGGCGCGCCGGCGTACTGGCGCACCGATCTGCGCGACTCCAGCACGGTGGTGAACGGCGGGTCGGCCGCGGCGGCCTCCTCCAGGGAGGGCGCGTACAGCTCCACGGCGGCGCCCTCGGGAGGCTGCTTGATCACCGGGGGCGGCGGCGTCTCGTCCAGGAAGCGGAAGGTCGCGCCGAACGGCTGGTCGTGCCGCCCCGACCTGCTCCTGGCGTGAAAGAGCAGGTCGTGGAAGTCCCACGAGCGCAGCGCGGGGTCGCGTTCCTCCTCGTCGCCGGCGAACGCCAGGCCGGCGGCGACGAGGTGGCCGATCGCCTCGGGCGCCTCCTTCACCATGACCGGGCGGCCGAGCGCCGCGAGCAGCGGCATGGCGTCCTCGGTGAGCGTGACGCGGTGCCGGGACAGCGGGGACTCCAGGACGAGCCCCTGTTCCGCCCTGCGGACGAGCGCGAACCTCGACAGCCGCACGGTGTCGCCGGGGGCCAGGGCGGGCGGCCGGAAGCGGGCGTCGCGGGCGATGGGCACCACCCGCAGCAGCGGCTCGACCGCGTGGACGAGGACCGGGCGCAGCCGCGACAGCGTCAGGTACAGCAGGGCAGCGTCGTGGCTGGTGCCGCCCGCCGCGAGGAGCCGATCGGCCAGGTCGTCCTGGCCTGCCAGCGTGCCGGGCAGCTCGCGCAGCAGCGACTCGACGGCCTGCGGCAGGCCGCGCAGGGCGACCGTGCCGAAAGGTTGCGCGATGGTCAGCACGCCGTCCGCGGATTCGACGACGGCGTCCTCGCGCAGGCCCACCATGGGTAAGGGCGCCGGGCCCACGCTCGCGGGGCCGATCGAGGGGCCGGTCACAGGAACATCGTGATGGGGTTCATCTGCTCCTCCGGGGTGGGCTCGGCGAGCCAGCCGA
Organism: Nonomuraea sp. NPDC050153; assembly: GCF_044460125.1. Classification (NCBI taxonomy): domain Bacteria; kingdom Bacillati; phylum Actinomycetota; class Actinomycetes; order Streptosporangiales; family Streptosporangiaceae; genus Nonomuraea; species Nonomuraea sp. NPDC050153. The sequence goes on along the minus strand of NZ_JBITJQ010000023.1, from coordinate 109,358 downwards.
GCTGTACGGGCACGTCATAGAGGCGGCCGGGGGCGAGCCGCCGCCAGAAGTGGCGCAGGCCGGGCACGATCACCTTGACGACCGGCAGGCCGATGTCGGGCCTGGTCTGGTCGAGCACGAGCATCTCCATCCCGCGCTCCTCGACCAGCGCGCGGGCCGCTTCGACGTCCTGGAGCAGGTCGGCGGTGGCCGGCCGGGAGTAGGCGGAGGCGGGCACTGCGGTCGTGGTGGGTGCGAGGTAGGGGTGGTCGGCGATGCGCGCGTTCGTCCACCAGTCGACCTGGTCGGGCTCGGGGAACCGATAGCGGGTGACGCCGTCCGGACCGACGTCGATGACGGCGGGGATGAACTGGTTGAGCTCGGCCAGAGCGCGCTGGACGGCGATGCGCACGTCGAAGTGGGCGCCGAAGGCCATGAGGATGTCCTCGGTCGGCCCGTGGACCCGGCGGCTGACCGCGGCGGCCACCGGGACGCCGAGGTCGTTGGTGAGGTCGAGCACGTGCAGGTCGCGGCCGAGACCGGCGTAGACCTCCTGGAACTCGGAGATCCACGGGTCGGCGAAGGTGCCGAGATCGAAGGCGGGCCGGCGCAGGCGGTTGTACCACCACACGGCCACCGCGTCCCGCTCGACGAGCTCCATGAAGCCCTGCAGGACGGCGTCCTCCAGGGAGGAGCCGGCGGCGTTGCCGTTGGAGTCGGCCCAGGTGTAGAGCGGGCTGGTGGAGCGGGAGTCGTTGTAGTAGTAGTACAGGTACCCGGTGGGCAGGTACTTGTGCCGCCGCTCGGTCAGCGACCACACGGGCGTCCACTCGATCGCGGCGTCCTCGTCGAGGGGGTCGCTGACGAAGGAGTAGCTGTTGGTGGCGCGGAGCTCGCGGCGGGTGCGGTACTGGGTGTCGCTGTAGAGCGAGCAGGCGTTCGGGTGGACGGCGTCCGCGCCGAGCTCCCGCAGGCTCGCCTTGTGCCTGGCCTCGTCGCCCTGGAAGATGCCCGAGTAGCGTTCCATCGCCTCGCACATGGCGCTGACCTTCGCCTGCAGGTCGGTCATGCCCTTGCCGGCGCTCTGGGTCCGCAGCCCCTTGCGCAGCGAGGCCAGGTCGCGGGTCTCCCGGGAGAAGTTGTGCCCGGCCACGTACGCCTTGACGAACGGCGTCCTGGTGTCCATCCGGGTGAGTTCGCGGATGACGCCGGTGACCGGGCTGACCAGGTGGGCGTACCGCTCGGCGGTGTCCTCCGGGTGCCGGGAACGGTGGCCGCCGTCGGCGGTGAAGCTCTTGGGCCGTGAGCTCAGCTCGACCGGGGACTCCGTGGCCGCGGCCATCAGGCCGGCGTCGCCGCACTCGGGGCACTGCGGCCGGCGTCGCAGCTCGTGGCGGGTGGCGCCGAGGCGCATGGTGTCGAACGTGATCAGGTCGCGCTGCTGCGGGGTCCGCACCCCGGCCAGCCACTTCGCCGCCTCGGCCGCGACGAGCCGCACGCCCGCGCCGCGGGTCAGCGACAGGTCGGCGGCGGGCAGGGCCAGCGGGCGGCCGGCCCGCAGCCTGTCCTCCACGTACGTCAGCGACTGCCGGTGCCCTTCCATCCGCTGGGACATGCATCGCCAGCAGCCGCCGTCGCCCTCCCCCGGCTGGAAGACGGGGCCCAACCAGAGGACGGGGCCGGTCGTACGGGCCAGCAGCCACGGCCGTCGCTCCGCCATGTGCCGCCGGTTGATCTCGGCCAGCTCGCCGCGCAGGTAGTCGTCGGTCAGCACGACGGTCAGCGGCGCGCCCTCCCCCGGGCCGGTCACCTCCACTCCCTCGGCGACCAGCAGGTCCCGCAGCTCCTCGGCGGGCACGTCCCCGACGGTGAGCAGCTCGGCCCGCCCGCCGCGCACCGCGCCGACCGCCTCCTGCGCCTCGAGCCCCGCCATCTCCCAGTAGGCGGCCGTGCTCCGCTCCACGTCCTCGGTGACGTCGACCAGCAGATCGCGCTGCCTGAGCGTGTGGAGCACGTAGTAGACGTTCTCGGGCGGGACGTCCGGCTCCACCGCGACCAGGATGTCGTTGACGGTGTGCTTGCCGTCGAGCAGGCCGGCCACCGCCTCGATCGACCGGCCGGTGAGCACGTGCGTGTCGCGCTCGGTGATCAGGAAGACCCCGTCTCCCTCGATGACCTCGACCCTGAAGTGGCGGCGGAAAGATGGTCGGGCGTCCATGGCGTTCCTTTCGATCAGTGCACGAGGCGCAGCGAGGCGACCTGGTCGTCGGCGAGCCGGAGGAGGGTGAGCCCCGCCGCGGCGAGCCCGTCGGTGGCGGACAGGGACAGGCGGTCGGCGCGCCGCCGGTCGGCGAACCAGCGGCCCGTGTGGTCGCGGCGGCGCAGCAGTTCGGCGGCCAGCTCGCGGGCGGAGCGCTCCAGTGCCCCGTCTCCGGTCAGGCGGGCGGTGTGCAGCGCCACCTCGGTGTCCACGACGAGCCGTGCGCAGGAACGCCCCGCGTCGGGCGCGCAGTACCTGGCCACGCGCTCGCGCAGGTCGCCGGGGACCTCACCGGTGAGGAGGTGGGCGGTGGCGACGGCGGCGAGCAGCGAGCCGGGCGTGTCGAGGGCGAACCGGTGCGCCAGCAGCGGCGCGGCCGCGGAACCGCCGGTCTTCCCCAGCGCGCCCGCGCTGACGGCCAGCCCCCACACCAGCCCGTCCACCCCGGTGGGCACCCCGTCGAGCGCGGGCACGCCCGGCGGGTACGGCGACCGGGCCGCGCGGCCGTCGGCCAGCTCGGCCAGCAACTCCTCGTGCAGCCGCGCGGCCAGCGCCTCGGCCGCGGGGACCGCCACCGGGGAGGCCTCGCGCAGCTTGTGCAGGGCGAGCAGCAGCCCGGCCCGGCCCAGCACGGGTTCGGCGCAGGTCGGCAGGGACAGCTGGCCCTCGGCGAGCGGCACCAGCGCCGCGGCCCGCTCCACGAGCCTGGTGTCGGCCAGCGTGGCGCCGCAGCGGCTCAGCGCGTAGATGGCCGAGCCGAGCCCCACGAACGCCCCGACGGGCGCGAGTGTCCCGCACATCCTGCGATAGACGCCCGACTGGGTGGACAGCGTCGCGAACTCGGCCGCGGCGTCCAGCGCGTCCTGCGCGGCCGTCCAGTGGCCGGGGGCGCCCGTGTTGGCGTACAGCTCGGCGAGGAAGACGGCCAGGCCGGCGGTGCCGGTGAGCAGGTCGCCTTGAAGGGGTTCGATCTGGTCCAGGCCGTGCGCTGGATAGGTGACCACGCCGATCCAGCCGGATCGCTCGCCGACGGGGCCGCCCGCGGGCGGGCCGAGCGTGACGGCGCTGGCGAGCACCTGGTCGGCGAGCTCACCGGCGCGGGCGAGCAGCACCTCGGCCTCGGGCTCCTCCCGCCGGCCCGACAGGTCGTAGACGTACTGGCCGATCTCGCGCACCGTGCGGGGCCGGGGCCCGGGGCCGGGGAACAGGGTGGGCAGGTGCCGCGCGCCGGTGAAGTCCAGGCAGGTCTCCAGCACGGCGAGCTGCTCGTCCACCGGGAACCCCGCCAGGTCGGCGAGGCGGTCCTGGAGCCGCTGCCACGCCGTGCCCGAGAAGTGCCCGGGGATCTCGACGCCGTCGGGGGTGAACACCGAGTCCGATCCGGGCCTGGAGACGAACAGGGGGACGTCCATCCGGCGGAACGCGTCGATCTCCTGCTCGACGAGCTCCAGGATGTCCTCGCGCCCCGGGTCCCGCCGCAGCGTCTCGCGGGCGCTGCGGAACAGGTGGGCGAGGGTGACCTCTCTGGCCATCCCGTCGATCAGCGCCCCTGGGCTCAGGCTCATGCCGAGCAGCTCGACGCAGTCCCAGGTGCTGCGCCAGATGTAGCGGACCGGCGCGTCCTGGAGCAGCGCGAGCGGGCCGCGGGCGTCGGCCAGCAGCTCCTGGTTGCTCACCAGGCAGTCCTGCATCTGCCGGTAGCCCTCGGCCACCTCGTCGGCGTAGCGGCTCGGGTCGGCCAGCTCGCCCGCGCCCCACGTGGGCCGGTACGGCGGCGCCTCCCAGCCGAGCGGGTACCACTTGGGGTTCTGCGCGACCTGCTCCTGCAGCCCGGCCATGCAGCCGATGTCGTGCGCCTGGACGCCGCCGGCGATCACCCGGGGAAAGCTGATGACGGCGGTCTTGACCACCGTCTCCTCGACCCTCCCCCACAGGGACTGGATGCGGTCGCCGATGAGGGCGGGCTTGCTGATGCGGGCCTGCAGGACGTTCTCCAGGTCGATGAAGACCGGCGTGTCGCCCTTGGCGACCAGGTTGTCGGCCCACAGGTCGCGGCACTCCAGGAACTGGGCGAGCCTGGCCAGCATGCCCAGGCGCGTGTAGTAGCGCCGTACGCTGTCCTCGTCGGTGGCGGGCTCGGCGGTGACGTACTCCTCCCAGCCGTAGCCGTCGCGCAGGACGACCGCGCGGGTGTGCAGGGCGAGCGGCAGCCCGTGGTTGTTCAGCAGGGTGCACACGTCCATCAGCCCGACCACCGAGCGCAGGTCCTTCGGCTTGTAGACGACCCGCTCGCCCGAGGCGAAGGTGAGCAGCGTGACCACCCGGCCGTGGTTGTGGGGGTCCCCCGAGTCCCCGGAGTACCCCGTGACCGGCCCGGGGGCGGTCCAGCCCCACAACGTCCTGCGCAGCTCCGGCAGGTCGGCGTTCAACCGGTCGAACAGCTCGTGGACGACGCGCCGCCACTGCAGGCAGGCCATGCCCATGACGTAGGCCAGCCCCGGGAGCGTCTCCAGCCGGTCGAGCCAGCCGGACTGGCTGACGTCCAGGCCGGGGCTCTGCAGCCAGGCGGACACGTCATTGGCGGTCCCGGCGAGCTGCGCCTCGAACGCGAAGCCGGAGAAGCAGACCTGCGTCAGGCGCTCGATCAGCTGGCCCGCGATGTCCTCGCACGCCTCGGGCGTGACGGGGACTCCGCGCACGGTCCCGTCCTGCATGTCCACGAGCCGGTTGACGGCGCGCCTGAACGCCACGAACGGGGAGCCGGGCCGCCCGGTCGCGGGGTCGGCCGCGGCCGTGGGCGGCTGGGCGAGCAGGAAGTCCACCAGGGCGTAGCCCCAGTCGGGCAGCCTGCGCGGGTCGGCGAGCCGGACGTCGACGAGCCCGGCGCCGAGGTCGCGGCCGGAGCGCCTGCGGTGGTGCAGCAGCGCCCGCTTGGCGTCCTCGTCGTCGCCGACGGCGGCCTTCAGCCAGCGTTTGGTGCGCTCGGACGCCTGGCGCGGGCTGCGGCCCGCCACGGGGACGAAGAACTCTCCCGACACGCGCTCGGGGAAGGGCGCGGCCGCGGCGAGCACGGCTATCAGCCGTTCGTCCCCGCCCGGAACCGCGAGCAGGCCCTCGCCTCTCGCTTCGGCGTATCCGGGGTGAACCGAGACCGTCATCTCAGACCTCCTGTCGGCGGACCATGCGGGCGAAGAGCCGGCTGTCGTCCGTCAGCTCCTCGAAGGGGCCGTCGGCGACGACCCTCCCCTGGTCGAGTACGTAGATCCGATCCGCCGACTTGATGGTGCTCAGCCGGTGCGCGATCACGATCCGGGTGATGTCCAACTCGGCGATCCTGCGGCTGACCAGCGCCTGCGTGTGGTTGTCCAGGGCGCTCGTCGCCTCGTCGAGGATGAGGACGCGCGGGCGCTTGACCAGCGCTCTGGCGATGAGCAGCCGCTGGAGCTGACCGCCGGAGAAGGACGCGTTGTCCTCCCCGACGACGGTGTGCAGGCCCATGGGCATCGCGGCGATGTCGCCGTCCAGGTCGGCGAGGCGGGCCGCCCACCAGGCGTCCTCCTCCGTCGCGCCGGGCACGTCCCCGATGATGTTCTCCAGGATCGAGCCCCTGAGCACTCTGGCCTGCTGCATCACCACGCCCACCTGGGCGCGCACCCGGCGCAGGTCGAGGTCGCGCAGGTCGCCCCCGTCGTAGAGCACCTGGCCGGTGCGGGGCTGGTCGAAGCCCAGCAGCAGCCGTACCAGGGTGGACTTGCCCGCGCCGGACGGGCCCGCGACCGCGACGAACTCGCCCGGCCTGAACACCATCGACACGTCGTCGAGGATCCGCATCGCGGTGCCGGGGTAGGCGAAGGAGACGCCGCCGAGCCGTACCAGCCCGCTCAGCTCGCCCGGGTCCTTCGCGCCCGGTGACGTCTCGGGCGCCCGCTCCAGCACCGGACGCAGCCGTTCGAACCGGGGCAGGAGGGCGAAGGCCGCCTCCACCGCCCGGTTCATCTGGCCGAGCGCGAGCACGAACTGGCCGAGCGCCACGGCGGCGATCACGAAGGACGCCGTCGGGACGCCCCAGGCCAGGCCCGTGACGGCGAGGAGCAGCAGCAGCGCCGGCTGGGCCGAGGCGCCGATCGCCGCCGACACCGCCCGTTCGCGCTGGACCGCCGCGGCCGCGCGCTGCTGGGTCGCGAACAGCCGGGACCACAGCCCGAACACCTGGGCCTCCCGGCCCGCGACGTGGATCTTGTCGATCGCGCCGAGGCACGCGTACAGCAGGGAGTAGACCTTCCCGTACTGCTCGTGCACGACCAGCTCGTGCCGCTGCTGGCGGACCGCGCGCCCGGCCAGCACGGCGAGCAGCGCGCCCACCCCGCCCAGCGCGACCAGGGCCAGCCGCCAGTCCACCGCGACCAGCGCCAGCAGGCCGAGCAGCGAGAACATGCCGCCGAGCAGGGAGTTGACCGCGGCCTCGCCGAGCGCCTTGCGCATGTCGGAGATGGCGTTGGCGCGCTGGACCAGCTCGCCGGTGCTGTACCGGTTGAAGAACGGCAGGTCGAGCGAGATGAGGTGGCTCCAGACGGCGGGTTCGAGCCGTTCCTGGAGGCGGCCGTGGACGCGTACGAGCACCGAGTTGCGCACGGCGAGGAGCAGCGCGCTCGCGCACACCATGGCGGCGATGACCACCGCGATCCAGATCGTCGCGGGCCGGTCGGCGGGGTTCGACGCGGAGCTCAGCAGGCTGAAGGTGAACAACGGGACGCCCAGCGCGAGCAGCCCGGCGCCGCCGCCGGCCGCCAGGAGCCAGGCCAGCTCCCTGCCCGCGCCGCGCAGGCCGAACCTGAGCAGCGCGACGGGGGTGGTGACGCCCTCGCCGAGCGGCGGGTAGATCTGCCAGGCCTCCGGGGCGAGGCCGGCGGCCACGGATTCGGTCACCCGGCAGGGGTCCGCCGCCGGGTCCGCGGCGCGGTAGCCGCCCCGGTGCGGCAGGAGGGCCACCGGCCGCCCGCCCTCCCGGGTGAAGCCGATCATGGGGACGGTGGCCCTGCGCCACCACCGGCCCGGCAGGCGCACCTGCCGGTGTCTGACCCTGGCGGCGTCGAGCGCCGCGCCGAGCGGGTCGCCGGAGCCCGCGGCGGCCTCCCGCACGGCGAACCCGCAGTGGTCGCCGAGCGTCTTGACCACTTTCGCGGCGTGTTCGGCGGTCGTCCGGGGCCGGTCAGGGGAAGGCGGCGCGCCGGCGGCGACCCCGACATCGGCGAACGACCGCCGCAGCGTCTCGCTCGTGGCCGCCACCCTGGCCGCGCGCCAGTTGTCCCGGTCGGCCTCCTCCGCCTCGGCCAGCAGCAGCACCTGCTCCAGCACTCCGCGGTGCAGCGCGCGCAGCTCTCGGTCGCCCGGCGGGTCCGCCGCCGTTCGGCCGCCGCCCAGGCCGTCGTGTGCGGCGGGGTGGTGGAGGCGGCGCGCCCAGGCCGACAGCGCGCCCGCGTCCCTGCGGACGCGGCGCACCGACGTCCCGTCGGCCGGGGAGGCCAGGACGGTGTAGCCCCGCGGCAGGTCGGTGGCGGCGAAGCCGTGCATGAGCTGCCCGCTCTCCACCCGGACGACGCGGCGGCGGGGGCCCTGGCCGTCCACGGGCGCCAGCAGCACGTCGACGAAGCCGTTGACCACGCGCCAGCAGGCATGGGGGTCGATCAGCTCGATCTCGCTGACGGGGTAGCCGGTCAGGTCGTCGACGGGGCTGCTGTCGTTGACGGGGTGTCCGTTCATGCCGCTTCCTCGACGAGCGTGCGGTAGGGACCGGGCTCGGCGATGAGCTCGGCGTGCGTTCCCCGCTGGACGACCTTGCCGCGGTCCAGCACAAGGATCAGATCGCTGTCGCGCACGGTGCTGAGCCGGTGCGCGATGACCACGCACGTGCAGCCCCTGGCCTTGAGGTTGGCGTCCACCAGGGCCTCGGTCTCCGCGTCCAGCGCGCTGGTGGCCTCGTCCAGCACCAGCACCGAGGGGGACAGCGCGAGCGCCCGGGCGATCTCCAGGCGCTGCCGCTCGCCGCCCGACAGGTTGCGGCCCCGTTCCTCGACCCAGCCTCCCGACAGCCCGCCCCTGCGGTGGACCACCTCGGCGATGCAGGCGTCGCCGAGCGCCCGGCGCAGCCGGTACGCGGGAACCGTCGGGTCCCACAGCGTCAGGTTGTCGGCCACCGTGCCCTCGAACACCTGAAGGTTCTGCTCCACGTAGCCGATCGAGGTGGAGAGCGTCTCCCTGGGCAGCTCGTCCCTCGGTACGCCGTCGAACCTGATCTGCCCGGACCACGGCGCGACCGCGCCGGTGAGCAGGCGGGCGACCGTGGACTTGCCGCTGCCCGTACGGCCGACGACGGCGATGCGCCGGCCGGGCTCCGCGCGCCACGACAGCCCCTCGATCACCGGCCCGCGCTGGCGGTCGTAACCGAAGGTGACGTTGTCGAACTCCACCGCGCCGCGCAGGCCCCCCGCCCCCTCGGGGGCGCCGGGGGGCTCGGCGTGGCGGAGGTCGGGCTCGGCGTACAGGGCGTCGTCGAGCATGCCGGTCTGCGCGACCACGACCTGCGCCTCGGCACCGACCCCGACCAGCGAGGACATGGGTACGAGGAAGGCGCCGACGAGGAGCTGGGCCGCGATGACGGTCTCCATCGTGACCTCGCCGCGGGCCATCAGCACCGCCCCGGTGATCACCATGGTGGCCCCGGCGAGCGAGCCGAGCGCGGCGGGCACCACCATCAGCGCCTGCGTGACCCGCATCAGTTCCTGGGCCGCCGACATGGTCCGCGCCGACAGCCCCGCCCACTTGGCGAAGAACCAGCCCTCGGCGCCGTCGGCCTTCAGCGACTCCGCCATCGAGACGCCGTTGAAGGCCAGGCTGTCCCTGCGGTGCTCGTCGAAGATGAACCGCTGCTGGTGCGGGGCGGTACGGCGGCTGACCGCGCGCATCGCCACCAGATTGACCGCCGCCAGCAGCACCGCGAGCGCGGCGAAGGCAGGGTGGAAGGCGAACAGGATCGAAGAGTGCACGACCATGGTGAGCAGGGCCGCGATGACGGCGGCGACCCGGTCCGACAGCAGCAGGGCCAGCCCCGCGCCGAACGACGTCCTGGTCACCAGGCCACCGGTCTGCCGCCGGTGGAAATGGTCGCCCGGCAGCCTGAGCAGCCGCCACACGTAGCGTCCGGACAGGTCGGCCGCCATCGCCAGCTGCACGGCGCCGAGCAGCCGCTGCTGCGCCCACATGCCGGCCAGGGTGAACCCGACGCAGCCGAGCAGCCCGAGGAGCACGGGCGCTGACCAGGCCGCGCCGCCGGCGACCAGCACCTTGCCCAGCAGGAGCCGGGTCAGCAGCGCGGTGACCGCCGCGGGCAGGGCCAGCATGAAGGCCATGACGGCGATGGCGAGCAGCGTGGACAGGTACGGCCGCACCTTCGCCAGCGCCGAGCGGGCCGCGGGGAACCGCGGCCCTCCCGGCGTGAAGCCCTCGCCCGGGCGCGGTACCAGTACGATCCCGCTGAATCGCCGCCGGAACTCCTCCCTGCTCAGCCGGATCCTGCCCACGGCGGGGTCATTGAGGTAGGCCCACCGCTTGCGCATGCCCTCCAGCACCACGTAGTGCCGCTGGTCGACGAAGATCATCGATGGGACGGGGAAGGTCTCCAGCGCGTCGGCCTCCACCCGCCAGCCGCCGATGGTGAAGCCGTACTCCTCGGCCGCCGCCTTGAGCCCCGCTCCCGTGAGCCCGTCCCTGCCCACCCCGCACCGTTCCCTGATCTCGCGCACGGGGACGCGCAGGCCGTGGTGGGCGAAGATCGTGCTGAGGCAGGCGGGCCCGCAGTCGGCGTCCTCCATCTGCGGCCGGCGCTCGGTGCGGACCGGCCGCGGCCTGGTCGTGCGCTCAGCCACGACGCCCTCCGGCGAACAGGGCGTCCACGGGACGGACGACGGCGACGGTGATCTCCCCCGACACCGGGGTGAGCGTGGCGCCCGGCCAGGCCGGCCGGTCGAGGTCGACGGTCACCAGGTGGCGCCCGTCCGCCCGCAGGGCCTCGCCGAACAGCGGGCGCAGCAGCTCGCCCGAGGCGGGGTACGGTTCGACCGCGCTCACCCGGCCCCGCGCGCCCGTGCCGCCGAACGTGACGGTCTGGCCTGGGGCGAGCGCGCCGACCCTGTCCCGGCCGACCAGGAGCAGCGCCCGCAGCGGGCCCGCGGCCGGGTCGACGGCGGCGACCGTGCCGCCCGCGGCCAGGGCGGTGCCGGGGGCCGCCGTCCGCAGCACCCGTCCGCTCGCCGTGCCCGTCACGACGTGCCTGCGTCCCCGCTCGTCGGCCAGCACGGCCAGCGGCGTCGCGGGGGTCACCTCCTGGCCCACGCGGACCAGGACCTCGGCGACGCTGCCGGACACGGGGGCGGCCACCGGCACGGGGCCTGCGCCCGCCACCAGCACTCCGGTGCCGGCGACCACGTCTCGGACCTGCCCCAGCCATGCCCAGCTCGCCACGCAGCCCGCGACCAGGATGAGCGCGGCCGCGGCGAGCCACGCCTTGGCCCGCACCGTGGAGACGAGCTCGTCGATCCGCTCGCCTCCGGGCGCCTCCGTCGCGGTCATGGTCATCGCGGGTCACTCCCCCGGGGTCGGCGTGTACAGGCAGAAGCAGAGGCTGAGCAGGCATGGAGGGGGCGGCGGCAGCGCCTCGGACCCGTCGAGGATCTCGATGACGAGCTCGGCGCCGGGCTCCGGTGGCAGCACCGGGGCGCCTGCTCCGTCGGCCAGCCGGAGGTTGTACTCGGCCAGGACCGAGAACGGCTCGCGCTCGTACCGGAGTCTGAAGTCGGCGTCGAGCCACGACCTCGCGGTCAGCTCACCGAACGCCCTGCGCTGGGTCGTGTCCCAGCCGATCGTGTCCACAGTCATCACAAGTCCTCCCGCCGCGGGTGTGTGAGATGCTTTTCTGGCGAGGTGGTGGGCATCTGGACTGCCCACCACCACGCCTACGAGGTCGTCAGGCGGAGAAGCACCCGGTCGGGCAGCTCACCGTGCCGATCGTGCCGAGGGCGCCGCCCGCGGACGATTCGAGGCTCTCCAGGTCGATGGCCTGACCGGGCTGGTCAGGAAGGTCGGGTGGGGCCAGCTCACGCGGCCAGTCGACGCCCGCTTCGGCGAGGGCGGCGCGCGGGTCGCGTTCGAACTCCCGCCTGAGCGACTCGTCGGACCAGGCGCGTGCGACGAATCTGGCGAGCTGCCTGCGCAGTTCCAGGGACAGAGGGGGATCTTCGGGCATGAGGTCACCTCGTTGGTGAGGCCCCGGGGTTCCGGGTAGGTCAGGGGCGGCCGCCTACGAGGTCCAGATTCGTCATCAGCGGCAAAAGCCGCCAGAAACAACTAACACCGACGTGTCGTGATGTTCATCATTTCTGGTAGTCAGGATTTCCTGATGGGAGCCGCTGCTCCCGATGCGCGAACCCGCGCATCTCTCTCTGGGCCTCGCGGGCCATGTCGAGCATCCGGCCCAGCTCTTTCTTGACGGTCTCCGCGTCGCCCTCGACGTCGGCGACGACCCTGCGGCCCTGTTCGGCGATGGCGTCGATCCGGCTGCCGAGGATGCCCTCCAGCTCGCCCATCGCCCGCGCGCGCTGCGCCGCCACCTCGACCATGGCCAGCTCGGCCCTGGTCGCGTAGAGGACCCGCGCCGTTTCCGCGAAATGCGTCAGACCCGCCAGGGGAATGGCCGCCACGGAGACGGACAGGGTCCAGGACAGCCCGCCCACGAGATCGTCGCCGAGCAGCATCGACTTGACCGTTTCGGCGACGGCCACCAGCAGGAACGCGGGCAGCGGGTACGGCCTGGGGAGGATGCCCAGCGCCATCGCGGCGAGGAAGACGCCCGACGCGGCCCACCACTCGCCCAGGAACGGAATCGGCAGGTAGACCAGGAGCGCCATGACCCCCACCGCCCACCGGTGCCACGGCCCGCGCGGGCCGGTGCAGCCGGCCACGATGTAGAGGGCGAGGACCGCGGTCGCCAGGAGGATGCCTGGGATGCGCCAGGGGTGTGGATTCTCGATGTAGTACGCGAACGTGGGAAAGATCAGGTAAACGGCGAACGCCACGATCGCCGCGCGGCCGAGCCGCACCTCGAGTGGCGCGCGAGCCGTCGCCCTCGAACCGGGAACCCCTGTCTGGGTCACAAGCGGATCATGACAACCGATCTCGGCGGAGGCAACGCATCACTGATGACTTTTCACGTTTATCGGCTTTTCGAGGCTTCCGTACCGGCACCGGCCCCGCGCCGTCCACCCCGATGCCACCGGCCCGAGGCTTGGCCGTCACCCGCGAACCCGCCACGATCGCCGAGCCCGCCACCGCCCCGGCCGGTAAGACGTCCGTCTGCCCGAAGGGATGTCCGCCCGCTCGGCCGGGAGGACGTCCATTCGCTCGGGGAGACGCTCGCCTTCCCCGCCGGGGGCGGGGCGATGGTGGCACCCGGCGGCGGCGGGCCACCGGGTGCCACGGCAAGGGGCATGGGGCGCGCCGCGGGCCGGACCGCGCCCCAAGCGGCACCGTCAGGACTCCACGGCTCCCGCGCAGCCGAAGGTGGAGGCGGTGGCGACACAGCCGGTGAAGCAGCTGACCGAGCTGGCGGAGCCGAAGCAGCCGTCGGCCGGGGCCTCGGTGCCGGCGGCGACCTCGAGCTCCTCGATGCTGAACTCGCCGGCGGGCTTCGGGGGCAGCGGCGGCGTGGCCACGCCCTCCGGGTAGGCGATGCCGTACTCGGCCAGCATCAGGCGAGGCTCGCGGCCGTAACGGCCCTTCACGTCGTCCTCCGACCACGCGGCGGCGATCAGCCTGGCGAACTTCTTGCGGTCCTCGTCACCAAGAATGTAGAGGCTTTCGGCCATCGGGCCCACTCTCCTTCCGCCTCGGCTCGCAGCCGAGATCCGATGGGAGTGGCAGCGGGCATCTGGACTGCTCGCTGCCCCTTGTTGCAGGTCAAGCCTCGCCCGCCAGGCCCTTCGCCGGTAGAAACAACTAACACGAACCGCCTGTGATAACTGTCATGTGACACTCCTCCCCCGGCGAACGACCACGACAGGACCGATGACCCCGCTCATCGCACAGCCCCGGACGATCGGCGTGCCCTCCGGCCGCTCAACGGGCGCCGAGGTCGTTGATCCGGTCCCGCATGCCGGCCGCGGTGTTCTCATGAGGGAACGGCTCGTCCGGGACCGGAAGGCCGAGCGCGGCGCACAAGGGCTGCCAGCCGTCGGCCGGCTGCCATTCCAGCAGCCGGTGCGCCGGTACGGTGGCGCGGACCTCGGCCAGGTGCCGCTCGTAGGCCGCGATGACCTTGTCGCGGTCGAGCGGGTCGTCGAACGCGCCCCCGAACATGGCTCGCATCATCTCCTCCATGGCGCGGGCCTGCTCGGGCGTGCCGTGGGCGACCATCGGCGGCCGCCCGCCGGTGAAGTCCCCGAGCGCCAGGCGACGCGCCCCTTCCAGCACCGTCTGGTCCATGCTCCGGTACCAGCGCTCGGAGCTTTCCCGCCGCGACAGCAGCACCAGCGCGTCGGGGTAGGCGGCGGACAGCTCGCGCCAGAACCACGACACCGGCCAGTCCACCCCGGCGGCGTACTCTCCGAGGAAGCGGGGCCAGTCCGGCATGACGCCCGCGTAGGCATCGCGCCAGACCGCGGCGTCGTCCAGCCGCCCGAACAGCTCCCTCATGTGGTAGCAGGGCGCTCCGAGCAGCCGCTCCAACGCCGCTTTCAGCGACGTCGTCCCCGTACGCGGAAACCCCGCCCCTATGACTCGCAACCCCATACCGGCCTTCCTCTCTCGATCATGCCGACGCGTACAACGCTTTTCCTACCGGCCGGTTAGTAACTTACTTGCCGACCGACCGGTAAGCAACAGGGTGTAGACTTCGACCAAGCTGAGCTGAACAGCAAAGGACGCGCGATGACGAAGACCGGACAGCCGACGGGCACCCGGCGCAAGGGCAGCCAGACCCGAGCCGACATCCAGCAGGCCGCGCTGTCACTCTTCACCGAGCGCGGCTACGACGCCACCTCGATGCGCGAGATCGCCGAGCAACTCGGCATCACCAAAGCGGCGCTCTACTACCACTTCGACAGCAAAGAGGCGATCATCCTCAGCCTCTTCCAGGACAACATGCGCGCACTCGACGACCTGCTCGAATGGGCCGCGGACCAACCGATCACCCCCGATCTGCGCGCCGAGTTCCTGGGCCGCTGGATCGCCCTGAGCGCCGGTCAGGGACTGCGGACCATGCGCTTCGCCGCCGCCAACCACGCCGCGCTGCGCGCGGTCATGCCCGCCCGGCAGGGCGGGCCGCTGGAGCGCATCGGCAGGGCGGCACAGCTCCTCCTCGGCCCCGACGCGCCGCTCACCGACCACCTGCGCATGCGCATGGCCCTGCTCAGCGTGCACAACGCCGTGCTGGCCGCCCAGGGCACCGATGCCACGGACGACGACATCCTCGCCCTCGCCACGCAAGCCGCCACACTGCTGATCAGCGACCTGTCGCCGGCACCACGACTCCCCCGGCCCGAGTGAGCACGACCGGCCGCCAGGAGCTCGCGGACGGGCCCCCTCACTGCTCTGTCGCGATCATCAGGCCGGTTCCCTGTCAGGGCGACCGTCCGTGACGCGCGAGGTCACGCCGCCCGCGGCAGCTCGGCGGCCGCCCGGAACTCCTCGTCCGCGTGCTCGATGGCCCCGAGCTGCACGGTCTCCCGCCGGAAGAACATCGACAGCGCCCAGTCGGCCAGCACCCGGGCCTTGTGGTTGACCGTCGGCACCCAGGCCAGGTGATACGCACGGTGCGCCAGCCACCCCAGGAACCCGGTCAGCCGCAGCCGGTACACCTGGGCGACGCCCTGGTGGTGCCCGAGCCCGGCCACCGAACCGAGGTAGGCGTGCCGGTACGGCTTGAGCCGCCGCCCCCTGACGTGCGCGACGAGGTTGCGGGCCAGCAGCTTGGCCTGGCGTACCGCATGCTGGGCGTTGGGCCCGGTGAACTCGCCGGGCCGGGTCAGGTCGGGCACCGCGGCGCCGTCACCGGCCGCGAACGCGTCCTCCAGCCCCGCCACGGTCAGGTATTCGGTGGCCTGGATCCGCCCGAGCCGGTCCACCGGCAGCCCGCTGGCCGCCGCCAGGGGGTTCGGCCGCCCGCCCGCGGCCCACACCAGCGTCCCGGCGTCCAGCGCGGTGCCGTCGCTCAGCACCGCCACACCGCCCTCGGCCGAGGCCAGCCGGGCGCCGAGCCGCACGTCGACACCGCGCCCGCGCAGCGCGTCCACGGTCCAGCGGCCGAGATCCTCATGCAGCTCGGGCAGGATCCGTTGGGTGGCCTCGACCAGCGTCCAGCTCAGGTCGGCCGGCTCGATGCCGTCGTGATAACGCGTCGCCTCGTCGGCGAGCCCCTGCATCTCCGCCAGCGCCTCGACGCCCGAGAACCCGCCGCCGACCACCACGAACGTCAGCGCCCTGCGCCGCACCTGCTCGTCATCGGTCGAAACGGCCGCGGCGAGCTGGCCGAGGACGTGGTTGCGCAGGTGGACGGCCTCACCGATGGTCTTGAAGCCGACGGCGTGCTCGGCCAGCCCGGCGATGGGCAGCGTGCGGATGACCGACCCCGCGGCCATCACCAGGATGTCGTACGCGATGGTCCTGGCAGGTCCCTGCACGGGCCGGAACTCGGCGCTGCGCGCGGCGTGGTCCACGCGGGTGACATGCCCGGTCAGCACCCGCACGCCCTTCAGCACCCGCCCCAGCGGCGCGACCACGTGGCGCGGCTCCACCGCCCCGCCGACGGTCTCGGCCAGGAACGGCTGGTACGTCATGTACCCCTTCGGGTCCACCACCGTGACGCGCACCTCGCCCGACCGGACCAGCCTGCGCAGCCCCATCGCGGTGTACATACCGACATATCCGCCACCGACGATCAGAATGTGCTTGCTCATTTCCATCTCCTTCCGGGTCTTTCACCTACAGGACGTGGCGGCCCCGGCGTTTGTGACACGAGAACGGGCGCGACGCGTGAGGATCTATCGAAAGGTGGACGACCGGCGACAGGCCCCTCGGCGAGGCTGAGGGACATGAAGAAGACGATCATCGCCGTACTCGGCGCCATGCTGCTCCCCGCCTTCGCGGGGACGCCCGCGGCGGCCGATACCGGGCTGTCCTGGCAGGACTGCGGGGACGGCCTGCGGTGCGGCCGGATCACCGTGCCCGCCGACTGGGCCGCTCCCGAGGGCGAGCGGATCACGCTGGGGCTGGCCAAGCTGCCCGCTCGGGATCCGGCCGCCAGGCAGGGCACGCTGGTGCTCAACATGGGTGGTCCCGCCCAGCAGATCTCGATCCTGCGGCAGGCGCAGAGCTCCTTCGCCGGCCTGACCCGATGGTTCGACGTGGTGGTCTTCGACCCGCGCGGCTTCGAGGCGAGCGCCGAGGTGCGCTGCCCCGATCCGGCGCCATGGGCCACGAACGCGGAGTGGGTGTTCCCCGACCGCGCCACCTACGCCCGGTACACCGAGCGGAACCGCCGCTTCGGTCTCGGCTGCGCCGACGCCGCCGGCCCGCTCGCGGGCAAGCTGAACTCCTGGCAAGGGGCCCGCGACATGGAGGCGGTCCGGGTGGCGCTGGGCGAACGGAAGCTGAACTACTTCGGCAACTCCTACGGCACCGTCCTCGGCGTGGCCTACGCCGAGGACTTCCCCTCCCGCGTCGGCCGCATGCACCTGGACAGCCCGATCGACCACACCAATCGATCATGGACCGCATGGCTGCTGCCCAGGGCGACGACCAAGGAACGCAACCTCCGCCGCTTCGCCGACTGGTGCGCCACCGACCGGAGCTGCGCGCTCCACGGCCGCGACGCGCTCAAGGTCTGGGACGAGGTCATGGCCCGAGCCGCCGAACGACCGATCCCCGCGCCCGGCGCCGGAGCCGGCGCCACGGCCGGTGCGACGTTGATCGCCTCCCGCGCGACCGTCGCGTTCGAGGCGACGTGGCCCGAACTGGCGAAGTCCCTCGCCGAGGCGTACGCGGGTGACGCCACCCGATTCGCCAAGCCGTTCCCCGGGGCGGCCGATCCCGCCCTCAGCAGGGTCACGACCTGCGCCGACTTCCCGTTCCCGACCGCATGGCGCGAGGTCAGGGCCCTGGAACGGCGGCTGAGGCGCGTCGCGCCGCGCATCGGCTGGACCGCGGCATGGCCGATGGCCAACCTCTGCGCCGGACTCCCCCAGATGACGCCCTTCCCGCCCCATCCCGTACGCCCGCGCGGCCTGCCACCGATCCTGATCGCCGGCGGCGAGTACGACGACACGGCGCCGCCCGCGCACGCCCGCCGGATCACCGCGCAACTCGGCGGCGCCCGCCACCTGACGGCCAAGGGCGGTCATGCTCTCTACTGGAGCGGCAACCCCTGCGTCCGCGACCACGTGCACCGCTACCTGACCACCGGACAGCTCCCGCCCGCGGGCACGACCTGCGGTCCGGCATCATCGTGACATGCACTGGCTGAGGGAGGCCCTGCTCGTCGCCGGCGCCGCGACCGTCGCGGCGCTGCTGACGGCGCTGGAGGGGCGGGCCCCGATCGACGTGTCCCTCCTGGCCTTCAGCGCCGGCGTCAGCCTCCCCCTGCTCGTACGGCGGGCGCTGCCGCTGACCGCCGCCATGACGTCCGCGGTGATCGCGCTGGCCGGGATGGCGCACCTGCACCGCTGGGAGGGGATGCTGGTCACGATGGTCCTGTTCTGCGCGGCGGTCTACCACCGGCCGCGGCGCCCCGGCCTGGTGCTGGCGGTCTCCACGTGCTGGGTGGTGGGCATCGGCCTGGTGATCGGCGGGGCCGTGCCGGCCCTCACCACCATGGTGATCATGAGTGTCGCCCCGGTGGCCACCGGCTACGCGCTGCGGCTGCACCGGGACCGGGCCGAGCAGACGCTCCGGTTGCGGCGGGCCGAGGCGGAACGCGTGCTGGCGGAGGAGCGCACCTGGCTGGCCAGGAACGTGCACGACAGCGTGGGCCACCACCTGACCGCGATCCGGCTGCAGGCCGCGGCCGCCCGGCGAGCGCCCGGCGACGTCTCGGCGCAGCGGACCCTGGAGACGATCTCGGACCTCTCGCTGTCGGCGCTCACCGAGGTGCGCGACCTGCTGCGAACGCTCAACGAGCACCCGGCCGCCCTCCAGCCCGGCATCGCGGACCTGGAACGGCTGGCCGGGCGGCTCTCCTCCGCCGGCCGAGCGATCACGATGCGCCGCTCGGGGACAGGGGGTGTCCTGCCGCCGGCCGTCGACCACACCGCCTACCGGGTGGTCCAGGAGGCCCTGACCAACGTCGTACGCCACTCGAACGCGACCGCGGTCACCGTCCTCCTGCGGCAGGACGATCGCGGCCTGCGCATCGAGGTCCTCGACAACGGCGCCCCGGCCCAGGCGCCCCAGGTCGAGGGCCACGGCATCCGCGGCATGCGGGAACGGCTGCTCCTGCTCGGTGGCACCCTGTCGGTGGGACCGGCGGAAACGGGCGGCTGGCGGGTGCTCGCCGACCTTCCCAGCGAAAGGAACGCGTGGTGACGATCCGGGTGCTGGTCGCCGACGACCAGGAGGCGGCGCGGGAGGCGCTGCGGCTCATCCTCGACGGCGAAGCCGACATCGACGTGATCGCGACGGCCGCCGACGGCGCCGAGGCGGTGCACCAGGCGCTGTGGCGGCGGCCGGACGTGGTGGTGATGGACCTGCGGATGCCGGGTATGGACGGCATAGCCGCCATCGGCCGCCTCTCCGCCGCCGAATCCGCCCCCCGCGTGCTCGCCCTGACCACGTTCGACCTCGACGAGTACCTGTTCGGCGCGCTGCGCGCAGGAGCGGCCGACTTCCTGCTGAAGGACAGCGACCCCGACGTGCTCGTCACGGCGGTCCGCGAGCTGCACCAGGGCAGGGGGCTGATCGACCCGCAGGTCACCGGCCGCCTGATCAGCCGCTTCGCCGCGCTGTCCCCGCGCCCCGCCACACCTGAGCTCGGCCTGCTGACCCCGCGCGAACACGACGTGCTGCGCCTCCTGGCCCGAGGGCTGAGCAACGGCGAGATCGCCGCCGCGTGCACCATCGAGGAAGGCACGGTCAAGACGCACGTCAACCGGATTCTCACGAAACTCGGCCTGCGGACCCGCGTGCACGCGGCGATCTACGCCCACGAACACGGCCTCGTCACCCGCCACGCTCCCTGACCGTCCGCTCACGCACCGATGGAGACGCCCACCACGAAGAACCAGGATCCCCGCAGGCTTGGGCGTACCGCGCCTCAGCCGGCGTTGGTGATCGGCAGCAGGCCGCGCCCGCCGAACACCTTCTTGGCCACGAGGGTCGCGTTGATCGCGCGCGGCATGCCGCAGTAGACGGCCGAGTGCAGGAGCGCCTCGGAGATCTCCGACGGGGCCAGCCCGACGTTCAGCGCGGCGTTGATGTGCACCTCCAGCTCGATCTCGCAGCCGCCGAGCGCGGTCAGCACGCCGAGGGTGATCAGTTGCCGGTCGCGGGGCGGCAGCTCGGGGCGGGCGTACATGTCGCCGAAAGCCCACGCCACGACCTGGTGGCCCAGCTCGGGCGAGACGTCGGCGAGCGAGTCCACGACCCGCTGTCCGGCCTCGCCGTCAACCTGCTCCAGCACCTTCATCCCGTATTCGTAGCGTTCCTGGCGGTTCATCGTTTTTCTCACTCTCTGGAGTGGATCGGATGACTTCATCCTGCCGCCGGAACGAGCCGAGGACTGCCTGAGCGCGCACCTTTCCTATACTTGCCATGCCTGGGAGGTATGGGATGGAACTGCGGCTGCTCACGTACGTGGTGACGATCGAGGAGGAAGGCAGCCTCAGCGGCGCCGCCCGGCGGCTGCACATGACGCAGCCGACCCTCAGCCGCCAGCTGCGCGAGCTGGAGCGGCAGGTGGGTGGCGCCCTGTTTCTGCGTACCGGGCGCGGGCTGCGCCCCACCCCGGCAGGGGAGGCCCTCGTACGGCGGGCCCGCACCGTCCTGGCCGAGGCGCAGGCCGCCCTCGACGACGCGCGGCTGGCCGGGCAGGGGTTGTCGGGCCGGTTCACCGTCACCTTCGCCGGCTCGGGCATCAACGGCCCGCTCGGCGCGGCGCTGGGGCGGCTGCGCCGCGAGCTGCCCCGCGTGGACCTGCGGCTGCAGGAGAGCTTCAACGACGCCGAGATGTCCGATGCCGTGCTCAGCGGGCAGTGCGACCTGGCCGTCCAGCGGCTGCCCGCCCGCGACGCCCGCCTGACCACGCAGGTGTGGTGGCACGAGCCGCTCACGCTGTTCCTGCCCGCCGGGCACCCGCTCGCGTACGGGCCCGAGCCCGCCCCGCTGACCGCGCTCGGCCAGATCCCCCTGGTCATCTGGCCACGCGAGGTCTCACCCCGTTCCTACGACGAGATCATCGCCCTGTGCCACCAGGCCGCCGTCGTGCCGCGCGTCGGCGCCGAAGGCCGCAGCAGCCAGACGCTGCTGGCACTGGTCGCGGCCGGATTCGGCGCCGCCGTTCTGGCCGACTCACACCGGGCGCTGCGCCGCGTCGGGGTGACGCCGCGCCGGCTGGCCGGCACCACGACCACGCTCCACCTGGTGTGGCGGGCCGACAACACCGGCCCGCTCCTCCGCCGCGTCCGCGACACCCTGGCCGACCCGCGGCAGGACCGGCCGTCGACGGGCTGACCCGGCGCCCGCACACCGCGCTCCGGCGACCGGGGCGTCGAGCGTCGAGCGGCTGGGCGTCCGGCCGAGGTGGCGTTGCGGGCCGATGCTCGCCACCCTCCTGCTCGCGTGAACCAGCTCGGTCGCCGCCCTGGTCGTGGCACCCCGCCCCACCCACGACACCCGACCGGAACGGCCACTTGACCGGCGCGGGCGGATCCGCGGCGACTGTCCATGCCTCCCGCGCGGTCAAGCCATAGGCTCACACCCTGCACCGCGTGAGTTCGAAGCGGGTGGCCGGGACGAACAGCGCGGCCTCGGCCGGACTCCGAGGCACTACGCCTGGATGAGGCCGAGTTGCCGCAGCTGTGAGTAGACGTCGACGACTCCCCAGACGTCGATGATCTGGCCGTCGGCGAAGCGGGCGATGAAGATCTCGTTGTAGGTGACGGACCTGCCGGTCGGGGGCATGCCCCGGTATTCGCCGGAGTTGGTCCCGGTGACCGTCTGCCGTGCGACGATCTTGTCTCCCTCGGCGACCAGGTCCTCGAGCGTCACGTGAATGTCGGGGAACGCGCGCAGGAGGATCTCCCACACGCGCTTTTGCGCCTGCACCGCGGTCACGTCAGCCCACTCCGCCGCGTGGAACCGCCCGTCCGGGTGGATGAACTCGTCGATCGCCTTCGAGATGACCTCCAGATCGCCGCTGTTGACGGCCTCGTGGAAGCGGTGGTACGTCTCCTTGTTGCGTGCTTCCTGAGCTGTTGACATGTCGCCTCTCCTCGGGTCGGGACGCCTTTCGGTGAAACCGGCGTCTCAATGGTTACCGACGATTCAGCCCCTCGGATTGTGACGGCGGCGGGCAGAGGTGGCCCATGAATGCGGGCCATCGGATCCCCCAACGCCCGCCACTGCGAACTCGAAGCGGTCAGCGACGACGGGCGCCCGCTCGACCTGGTCCGGATCGGCGCCGACCAGGGTCTGCTCGCGACGCCGGTCACCCACCGGCTCCTGCCGCTCGCACCGGTTGTCTCCCGGGCAGCGCCGAGGTGCCACGGGATCGATGAGACCAGGGCAGGCTTGCCGGTGTGATGGCGATTCATTCGCTGCCCACGCAGCTACAGGCGGAGCCGTACCAGATGATCACCCGCAGGTCGCCGCCGCACCTGCGGCCGTACGTGCTGGGGTGGGCCGGCTTCCGCACCCGGGCGGGAGAGCACGCCCACCCCAGCCGGATGCTGCCGCTCAACGCCGCCACCCTGATCATCGACTTCACCGGCATGGGCCCGATCGTCACCGGCCCCCGGGCCACCGCGACGTTCTCGGCCCACACGCCGTGGCGTCACGGGGTGGTGGCCGGGCTCACCCCGGCCGGGATGGCGGCGCTGACGGGGACGTACGTACGCGAGGTGGCCGGCACGACCGCGCATCTGGGCGACCTCCTCGGCGCCCGTGCCGAGGAGCTGACCGGCCGGCTGATCGCGGCGGCGAGCTGGGCGGACCGCTTCGACCTGCTGGAGGAGCGGCTGACGGCGTGGCTGCGCCCCGACACCGGCCCCGACGGCCTGATCATGCATGCCTGGCGGCGGCTGCAGGAGCCGGCCGGCCCGCCCACCATCGCCTCCCTCGCCGATGAGTTGGGCGTCAGCCGTCGTTATGTCGAGCTCGGATTCCGCCGGGTGGTGGGCCTGTTGCCCAAGACGGTAGCCCGGATCGCCCGATTCCAGCGGACCCTGGACACGTGGAGACGGCCGTCGGCCACGCTGGAGAAGGCCGTCGCCTGCGGTTACGCCGACCAGCCTCACCTCACCCGCGAGATCCGGGCGATGGCGCAGATGACGCCGAAACAGCTGTTCGCATTCGTTCAATACACCGATCGGCTCACCGGTTAGCGTGACCTTCCGCTCCGGACCGAACGAGTGCCGGGGCAGGAAGGGGCAACACGTCATGGCAGGCGTTCTCGCGGCCGATCCCACCCTCGCCGACTTCGGCAAGGACCCGCTGTGGATCACCATCGTCAAGGCGGTGATGTTGTTCGGCTTTCTGGGGCTGGGGGTCGTCTTCGGGGTCTGGTTCGAGCGCAAGCTGATCTCCAGGATGCAGAACCGGTACGGGCCCAACCGGGCCGGCAGGTTCGGCCTCCTGCAGTCGGTCGCCGATGCGATCAAGATGGGGTTGAAGGAGGACCTCTTCCCGCGGACCGTGGACAAGGTGCTCTACCTGCTGGCCCCGGTCATCATGGTGATCCCGGCCTTCCTGGCCTTCTCGATCGTGCCGTTCGCGCCGATGGTCAACCTGTTCGGCGTGCGGACGCCGCTGCAGATGGTGGATCTGCCGGTGGCGGTGCTGTTCATGCTGGCCATGGGTGCGGTGTCGGTCTACGGCGTGGTGCTGGCCGGGTGGTCGTCGCGTTCGCCGTACGCGCTGCTGGGCGGTCTGCGGAGCGCGGCGCAGGTGGTCTCGTACGAGATCGCCATGGGCCTGTCGTTCGTGGCCATCTTCCTGTTCGCCGGGACGCTGTCCACCTCGGAGATCGTCAAGGCGCAGGGCGACACCTGGTTCGTCTTCCTGCTGATCCCGTCGTTCCTGATCTACGTGGTCTGCATGTTCGGCGAGGCCGCGCGTATCCCGTTCGACCTGCCCGAAGGCGAGGGTGAGCTGGTCGGCGGCTTCCAGACCGAGTACTCCTCGTCGCTGAAGTTCGCCCTGATCATGATGGGCGAGTACCTGCACACCTTCACCGCCTCCGGGATAGCCGTGACGCTGTTCCTGGGCGGCTGGCGGGCGCCGATCCCGATCTCCTGGTGGGAGGGCGCCAACCAGGGTTACTGGCCGGTGCTGTGGTTCCTCATCAAGTTCGTGCTCACGTTCAGCTTCATCATCTGGGTGCGGGCCTCGCTGCCGCGCGTGCGTTACGACCAGCTCATGTCGCTGGGCTGGAAGGTGCTGATCCCCGTCAACCTGGCGTGGATCCTGCTCGTGGCCGGCGTGCGCACCGTGGTGCTCTACGAGGAGACCCGGATGATCGCTCTCGGGGTCACCGGGCTCGTCGTGATCGCGGGGCTGGCCATCTGGATGCGGTTCGACACCGTCAACCAGCGGCGCAAGGAGGCCCGGAAGGCTCAGGTCGAGGCCGAGTTCGAGGACCTGTCCGAAGAGTCGACGGAAGGCGGCTTCCCGGTGCCACCGCTCGACCTGCCGCACTACCACGGCGTTTGACGACAGTGAGAGCCCGGGACAGGACGCGGGGAAGCGAAGAGCCGATGCACTCTGCCGGCCCCGCGTATGCGGCGCCCGGCTGGATCACTCGGGATCCGGGTGAGCCGTCCTGAGTTCCCGGCGCAGCCGGGCCGGGTCGGCTTCGGTCGCGGCCGTCCTCCCGTCCAGCTCCCAGCCCTTCCCGTACGCCGCGGCGAAGGCGTCCTCGCCCAGCGCGGCCCGCCCCCGGCGGGTGAGCTCGCGAACCTGCCGATCGGTGCGGTCGTGAGCGCCGCGCAGCCGGGAGGCGGCGCCGAGCAGGACGGCCGACTCGTACTGCCGCCCGTGCGCCTCGGCGAGCGCGGCCACGTTCACCGCCACCAGCGACAGGATCGGCAGGTCCCGGGTCTCCAGCGCCGCCGCGTACGACTCCTCCAGCGCCTTCTCCGCGCCGGTCAGGTCACCCTTCTCCAGGCAGAGCGCGGCCCGTACGCCGCCGGCCAGCGCCCGCGCGTGGTCACCGGGGAACGTGGTGTCGCCGCGCAGACCCCGTTCGGCGTCCTCGAGCAGTTCCCGTGCCCGGTCCAGGTCGCCGAGCCGCACCCGGAGGGCGGCTTCCCACGCGTCGACCAGGGCCGGCATCTCCGGCGAGGCCGCGCGCAGCGCCCGCTCCCGGGCCGAGTCGATCATCGCGATCGCCAGGTCGGTGTCGCCGCGCCGCAGGTGCAGGTCGATCCAGCGCAGGTCGCCGAACACCTCGTCGCCGAGGCTGAACGAGCCGAACTCACCGGCCAGCGACCGGGCCTCGCGCAGGTCGGCCAGCGCGCCGTCGAGGTCGCCGTCGTACTGCCGCAGCTGGGCGCGGATCGGCAGCGCGGTGGCCTGGCCCCAGCGGTCGCCGACCTGCCGGAAGCAGGCAAGGGCGGCCTCCACGTCGGTGCGCGTCCTGTCGAGCTCGCCCGCGTTCTCGGCGAACTGGGCCCGGAACATGCGGGCCAGCCCGGACAGCCACACATCGTCGCCGTCGGCCAGGCGCTCGATGATCGCGAGCGTGCTCTTCTCCAGGAACGCCGGCGGGAGCGCGGCGAGCGCGCCGTATGCGCCGGGCAGCTCCGGGTACGCGAGCAGCCGGTCGGCCAGCTCGCGCAGCTGCGCCTGTTCGTCCGCGGTCTCCTCGGCGGTCGTCCCCTGCCGGGTGCCGATCCGGTTGATCAGGTGGATCGCGTGGGCGCAGTCGCGATCGGGCGTCGGCTCGCCGCCGGGCACCGCCAGTGCCTCGCCCAGCCAGTAGGCCGCGTCGGAGTGCCGGCCGAACATGTGCCAGTACCAGGTCAGGTTCAGGGCGAGAGCGACCGCGCCGGGGGCGTCGCCGGTGTCGCACCGCCGGCGTAGGGCGGCCAGCGCGTTGTCGTACTCGGCGCTGATGACGCGCATGGCCGCCGGCTGGCCGGGCCCGCGCAGCTGCGGGTCCTGCCGGGCCATCAGCTCGGCGAAGTAGCCGGCGGCCAGGTCGCGGACGGTGCCGAGGCCGCCCGTCTCGGCCAGGCGGTCGGTGCCGTACTCGCGCAGCGTCTCCAGCATGCGGTAACGGCCCGGGTCGGGCGCGAGCTGCAGCAGCGACCGGTCGACCAGGCCCGCGAGCAACTCGGGGATCTCGGCAGCCGGCACTGCGGTGCCGGCGCAGACCGCGGCGGCCGAGGCCGGCGTGACGCCGCCGGGCAGGATCGAGACGCGTTCGGCGACCGTACGCTCCTGCTCGCTCAGCAGCTCCCAGCTCCAGGCGATGACCGCGCGCAGCGTGCGGTGCCGGGGCAGCGCGGTACGGCTGCCGGTGGTGAGCAGCCGGAACCGGTCGGACAGCCCGTCGGCCAGCTCGGGCAGAGACAGCGTCCGCAGCCGGGCCGCGGCCAGCTCCAGCGCCAGCGGCATCCCGTCCAGGCCGCGGACCACCCGCCGGATCTCGGGCAGCGTCGTCTCGTCCACGTCGAAGCCCGGGCGCACGGCCGCGGCCCGCTCGGTGAACAGGCGTACCGACGTCGCCCGCCGGGCCTGCTCGACGCCGTCGTCCGGGTCGGGCAGCGCGAGCGGGCCGAGCGGCACCAGCGCCTCGCCGTCGACCGCGAGGGGTTCGCGGCTGGTGGCCAGCACGCGCAGCCCGGAGCATCGGGACAGCAGTGCCTCGACCAGGTGGGCCACGGCGTCGATCAGGTGCTCGCAGTTGTCGACCAGCAGCAGGCTCTCCCGGCCGCCGAGCTGGTCGACGAGTACGTCCAGGTCGGAGCCCTCGACCCGCATCCGGGCCTCGAACATCGCGCCGCCGCGCAGCCCGATCCCGGCGAGCACGGCCGCGCCGGCCTTGGCCGGCTCGGTGACCGAGGCGAGGTCGATCATCCAGGCGCCGTCGCGGTACTCGTGGCGGTGGCGGCGGGCGGCCTCGACGGCGAGCCTGGTCTTGCCGGCGCCGCCGGGACCGAGCACGGTGACCAGGCGCCCGGCGGCGAGCAGCGTGTCGATCCGGGCGAGGTCGGCGTCGCGGCCGATGAAGCTGGTCAGCGGCGCGGGCAGGTTGCTCGGCCTGGTCCGCGCGGCGGGGGCGGGCCGCTCGGCCCGCAGCAGGCGCAGGTGGCGTTCGCGCAGGGCGGTGCCCGGATCGGTGCCGAGATCGTCGGCCAGGGTTTCGCGGACCCGTTCGTACTGGGCCAGGGCCTCGGCCTGGCGCCCCTGGGCGGCGAGCGCGTCCATGAGCAGCGCGGCGGCGTGCTCGTGGGCGGGGTGCTCGGCGAGCAGGGCGGTCAGGCGGGTGGCGGCCGCGTCGGCGCGGCCCAGGGACAGCTCGGCGGCGGCGAGGTCGGCGACGGCCTCGACCGAGGCGTGGGCCAGCCGGGTCGCGGCGGCGGGCGCCACCGCGGCGACGGCCGTGGGCTCGGTGCCGGGACGGTCGCCCCACAGCGTCACGGCCTCGCCGAGCAGCGCCGCCGCGGCAGTCGGGTCGCCGGCGCGCAGGCGGTCACGGCCTGCGGCGGCGAGCTGCTCGAACCGCAGCGCGTCCACGTCGGCCGCGTCCGCATTCAGCCGGTAACCGCCCGCGACCTGCGTGACGTCGCCGGCCGAGCCGAGGGCCCGGCGCAACCGCGAGACGAGGGCCTGCAGGGCGTGGGCGGCGCCGGCCGGCGGGTCCTCGGCCCAGATCGCGTCGACCAGGGCGCCCGGCTCGACCGCGCGGCCGCCGGCGAGCGCCAGCCGTACGACCAGACCCTGCAACCGCGCACCCGCGACGGGCAGAGCGGCGTCACCACGAGACACCTCGAAGGCGCCGAGCAGCGTGACTCGCAGCCGCGCACCCCCGTCCATCTCCCAATCTTCGCGCACGTGCCCTCGCGTCCCCAAACCAGGGCGATGCCTGGCCTCCTCTGCTCCTGGGCGCTGCCGGCCCTTCCCGTCACGCCGCGCCGGGTGCTCGAACGCGTCGCAGGAGACGTGTCAGCGCCGCGTGTGCCCCGTGTGAGCGGCCCGCGTCAGTCTTGGCGTGCCTGAAGAGAATCGGATGGCGAGCTTCGGAAGGGGAGTTCTCGTGCATGACGTAGTGATCGTGGGTGCCGGCCCGGTCGGCTTGTTCCTTGCCTGCGAGCTTGGCCTCGCGGGCTGCGATGTTCTGGTGCTTGAGCGGGAGCCGGAGCCCCGTTCCCCGTGGAAGGCGGACCCGCTCGGGATGCGGGGCCTGTCCGCCGCGTCGGTCGAGGCGTTCTACCGCCGCGGGATGCTGCACCCGCTGCTGAAGGCGTCGGGTGTCGACGACGATCCCGGCGCGGACGAGCCGGCGCCCCCTCGTGGCGTGGGCCACTTCGCCGGCATGATGCTCGATCCGGCCAAGGTCGACGTCGCCGCCCTGCCGTTCCGGCTTCCCAGCCCGGTGATGGAGGGGGTGATGACCAACCTCGAAGCGGTCGAGACGGTGCTGTCCGAGCGGGCAGCCGTGCTCGGCGTGGAGGTCAGACGCGGCGTCACGGTCTCGGCCATCGCGCAGGACGATGAGATCGTGGTCGCGCGGGCCGGCGAGCACGAGTACGCGGCGCGCTGGCTCGTCGGCTGCGATGGCGGGCGCAGCGCGGTGCGTGGGCTCGCGGGCTTCGACTTCGTCGGCACCGAGCCGCAGTTCACCGGCTACGTCGCGCTCGCCGCCATCGCCGATCCCGGGAAGCTGGGCCCCGGGTTCAATCTGACGCCGACCGGCATGTACCTCCAGATGCCCGCGGACGGGCACGTCGGCATGATGGAGTTCGACGGCGGCGCGTTCGATCGCTCGCAGCGGCCGACCCGCGAACATCTCCAGGCGGTCCTGCGCCGTGTGTCCGGCACGGACGTGACGTTGAGCGAGGTCCATCTCGCCTCGAGCTTCACCGATCGGGCGATGCAGACGACGACCTACCGGCAGGGGCGCGTCCTGCTCGCGGGCGACGCCGCCCACATCCACTCTCCCCTCGGAGCGCAGGGCCTCAACCTCGGCATCGGCGACGCCATGAACCTGGGGTGGAAGCTCGCGGCGACCGTGCACGGGCACGCGCCGGACGGGCTTCTCGACACCTACACCCGCGAGCGCCATCCGATCGGCGCGTGGGTGCTCGACTGGACGCGCGCCCAGACGGCGGTCATGCGGCCGGGCTCGCATGCCCAGACGATCCAGGGGTTGATTCGCGACCTGCTCGGGACCCGTGACGGAACGACCTACGTGTTCGAGAAGGTGTCGGGGTCGTCGATCCGCTACGACCTCGGCAGCGAGCAGCCGCTGGTCGGCCGCAACGCCCCGGACCTTCGCCTTGAGGACGGCACTCGCCTCGGCGACCTGACGCAGGACGGACGAGGCGTCGCGCTCGATTTCAGCGTCGACCGACGCCTGCACGATTCGGCGATGGGCTGGGCGAGTCGGATCCGGTACGCGGCCGGGCCGGCGAGAGACGACCTCGGATTCGGCGCCGTGCTCGTCCGGCCTGACGGCATAGTCGCCTGGGCCGGTGATCGCACCCCTGATCGTGAAGCGTTCGAGCGGGCCGCCGGCCATTGGTTCGGCAGTCCGTCTTCCCAGGCCCCGCCCGAGATCGGATAGCGGGATCACCAGCAAGGCATGGACGGCGACAAGATCGCCCGCTCTGAGATGAACAACCGCTCGTCGGATGGACGGGCCACAAGGCCGCCCTCGGAATAAGATAAGCCTCACCTAACTCACCTGGAGCGGGTATGACCGATGGCAAGATCGACGGTGCGGCCCTGGACGGTGTGGCGGCCACCTGTCTGTGGACGCTGCGCAACCGCGCCGAGGAGTCGATGCACCCCGGCTCGGCGTTCCACGACCCGCTGGCGGAGCGCCTTTACCGCAGGATCGACTACGACTACGAGCGGTTCGGCAAACCCAGCCAGAGCCATCCGATGCGCGCCCTCGCCCTGGACCTCGCCATCCGCGCCTACCTGGAGCTGCATCCCGCCGCCACTGTCGTCTCCCTCGGCGAAGGGCTGCAGACCACCTACTGGCGCCTGGGGCGGCCCGACATCGACTGGCTCTCTGTGGACCTGCCACCCGTCATCGACCTGCGCAGACGCCTGCTCCCCCCGGAACCGCGCATGACCGCGATCCCGGCCTCGGCGCTGGACCGCACGTGGATGGACGTCCCCGATCCGGCGCGTGGCGTGTTCATCTCCGCCGAGGGTCTGTTCATGTACCTCGAACGCGACCAGGTGATGTCCCTGATCGCCGAGTGCGCCACGCGCTTCCCCGGCGGGCGGCTGTTCTTCGACTCGATACCCGCCTTGTTCAGCAACCGCACGTTAAAGGGCTATCGCCTGTCGGCCCGCTACACCGCGCCACCCATGCCGTTCGGTCTGTCGGTGTCCGAGGCCGCCCGCCTGCCCACGCAGATCCCCGGCGTGGCCACCGCCGAAGACCTGCAGCCACCACCCGGCCGCAAGGCGTGGCGGTCGAGAACGCTCCGGAAGATCGCGGTCCTGCCCGGCCCGCGCGATCTGCGCCCGTCGATCACCCTGCTCAGCTTCGCCTGATCTGGGCGAACGACGTGGCGGAACCGGTCAACGGCCCCTCGGCCCTCCACATAGGCTGCCACCGCCGCGACGATCCATCGGCGGCGAACACCTCGGCCGAACGCGAGGTCACCGAAGGCGATACCGATGAAGGCGCTGATGCCCGGACTCGTCGTCGGCTGCACCGCGTCGGCGATCGTCGCCGACGTGCCCTTCAGCGTACGGTTCGCGGTGTCGAAACCCGCCCTGACGTGCCAGATGCCGAGGTCCGGTCAGCGCATGCCGGTGCGCTTTCGGCGTACGGGAGCCGTAATTCGGTGGCACCGGCCTGAGGCACGTCACTAGCCTTACGCCGATGATCTACGAGCATCCCCTGGCCTACCTGCTCGGCCTGGAAGGCGTCGCTCTGCTCCGGTCCTTCAGAGGCGAGCACGACCGCGAGTTCGTCGAGGCGCGGCTCACCGAGATCCGCAAGCTTCTCGACGACCACACGCTGGCCGACGCCGCCGTTGAGGTCGCCCGCGTGGACACCGTCGAGGGCTATCGCGTGTGGTCGAAGACGTACGACGGTCCCAATACGGCGTTCGACCTCGACGAGCCCTTCATCAGGGAGATCGTCGACGCGCTGCCCGCGGGCGACGCCCTGGACGCCGCCTGTGGCACCGGACGGCTCGCGGCCTGCCTGGCCGGCCGCGGGCACCGGGTCCTCGGCGTGGACAGCTCGCCCGACATGCTCGGCCGGGCCCGCGAGCGGGTGCCGCAGGGCGACTTCCGCCTCGGCGACCTGGATCGGCTGCCGCTGCCCGACGACGCCGTGGACCTGGTCGTCTGCTCCCTGGCGCTGACACACGTACCCGTGCTGGACCCGGTGCTGGCCGAGTTCGCCCGGGTGCTGCGGCCCGGCGGGCACGTGGTCGTCTCGGACATCCATCCCGCCGGGGTGGCGCGCGGCGTGATCCCGTGCGTACGCCTGCCGGACGGGCGACCGGCCCGCATCGCCACGTACCATCACCCGATCGGCGACTACGTCCGCGCCGCCTTGGCGGCCGGCCTGCAGGTGCGCCGCTGCGAGGAACCGGTGCTCGAATCCGGTGGCGCACCCGTGCCCGCCGCCACCGAGAGCCTGGGGCCGTGGGAGGTGTGGCCGTGGGCCCTGTGCGACATGGTGCCCGAGGCGGCACGGGCGGCCGCCACGGGCGAGCCGTCGATGGTCGTCTGGCAGTTCGAGCTAGCCCGTTAGTTCGGCCGGCCAGCTCTCGATGGCCGCCGCGATGGCCAGGGGCTGGTCCTCCGGCGTGTGATGCCCGGCGACCTCCTCGTGCCGCACGATCTCCAGTGCGGCGACGTTCTCCGCGCACCAGGCGACGGTCTCCTCCGTCCACATCGTGCCGACACCGGGACGGAACACCACCATCAGTTTCGGCACCTCGACACTGGTCGCCAGCCACCGGTCGAACGCCTCGATCCTGGCCACGACGTCGGCCGGCTCCCCGCCCAGCGGCAGCGAGCGCGCCCAGCGCAGCTGCGGCAGGCGGCTCTCCCTGGTCGGGTACGGGTTCGTGTACGCGGCCAGGTCCTCCTCGGTGAGCGGGGTGGTGACAGTGGTGGGCAGGCCCTGCCGGAGGAAGGCGTCCTCGTCGAGGATCATGGACTCGCCCACGCCCTCGGTCTTGATCGCCCGGAACAGGTCACGGCCGTCCTCGGGGAGTTCATCCCAGCTCATCGGCTTGACGATGGCCTCGGTGAAGGCGATCCCGCGTACCCGGTCCGGGTGGCGGGAGGCCCAGTCGAAGGCCAGCGCGCCGCCCCAGTCGTGGCCGACGAGCACCACGTCGTCGAGGCCGAGGGCGTCGAACCAGGCCTCCAGGTAGCGGGCGTGGTCGGCGAAGGTGTAGTCGATGGCGGGCTTGCCCGACTCGCCCATGCCGATCAGGTCGGGAGCCAGGAGACGGCCGTGCCCGACGGCGGGCATGACGTTGCGCCACAGGTAGGAGGAGGTGGGGTTGCCGTGCAGGAACACGATCGGCGCGCCGGTGCCGAGCTCCCGGTGGTGCATGGTGGAGTCGAGCACGTTCTGAAAAGGCATGTCGGATCCGTTCAGGTGTTGAGTGTCATGGTGCGGTCCACCGCGATCTCGATCACGACCCGGCCGGGCGGCGCGGGCGGCGGCGAACCGTAGCGTCGGAGGTAGCGGCGGGCGGCCTCGGTCACCCGCCGCGGATCGTCGGACACCGTCGCGGTGCCCTCAAGGGTGACCCAGCGGAACCCGTCGACCTGGCAGAGCGCGACGCGGCGACGGTCAGCACTCGGGCCGTTCCCCTGTCGCCGTCCCAGGTGAAGCGCACCGCCACCACGTGCGGGGACCCGTCGGGCCGCAGGGTCGTCAGCGTGGCCACGAGGGGTTCGGCCAGGAAGGACCGCACCGAGCCGGTCATCCCGTAACTGCGATCATGGTTCAGCCCCATCAAGTGAGTTAGTTGACTGACTCAGTTCTGAGACCTTAGCGGCGAACGAGGAGTCTGTCCACTGCCAGTCCGCCACCAGCTCCGCCATGGACGACCGCCGCGCCGGATGGCCCGCGGCGCCACCGACTGCGGCGGGCCCGCGGCGACGCTATGACGGGGCCTCAGCCGCCGTCGCGGGGATGTATGACGCCTACGCCGGGTCGTTGGTCGTTGTCATCCCGGCCTCGTCGTGAGCGCCGACCGTGCCCGCCCGCGCCGCGGATCGGTCATGCTCGGGCGGGACACGTTCAGCCGAAAGGCCGGAGCGGCGCGCGAACCTGCCCCCGCCCCGGATCCGGTGTCACCGGAGGCGGGGTGCGAGCCGTTCGAGCTGGTCGACGGCCGAGGGGAGATCGTCGGCCAGCGGCTGCAGCAGGACGTGGTCGGCCCCGGCATCGCGGTGCGCGCGCAGGCGCCGGACGATCGCGTCCTCGTCACCCCAGGCCAAAGTGGCGTCGATGAGCCGGTCGCTGCGGCCGTCCCTCAGGTCGTCGTCGCCGTAGCCGAGTCTGCGGTAGTTGGCCGTGTACGGGGTTTCGACGTTGCGTTGGCCCATGCGCAGGAGGGCACGCATCCGCTCCCGGGCCGAACCGGGGTCGGGATCGAGGATCAAGGCCTGGTGCGGGATGAGCAGCGGTTCGGGCCCGAGCGCCTTGCGGGCGATCTCGGTGTGCTCGACCGGCTGGAGGAAGGGATGGACGCCGTCGGCCCGGTCGACGGCGAGCCGGTGCGCCCTGGGGCCGAGCGCGGCGAGCACCCGGGGATAGCGGACCTCGGGCAGGAGGCGGGCCGCGGCCTGGTCCAGTGCGTCCAGATAGTCTCGAAGCTGGGTGAGCGGGCGCTCGCCCGTCTGCCCGCCGAGGCCGAGGACGAGCCGTCCGGGGTGGGCCTCCGCGAGCGTGACTGCGGCCCCGTGCATCGCCGCCGGATGGCGCGCTCCGATGTTGGCGATGCCCGCGCCGGCGACCAGCCGCTCGGTCGCGCCCAGGACGATGGCGAGCTGGGCGAACACCTCCCGTCCTCCGACCGGCGAGGAGGCGGGCGGCTCTCCGGTCCAGAGCGACCCGTACCCCAGCCGCTCGATCCGGGTGAACTGCTCGCGCTGCACCGGCACCGGCGTCCGCAGCAGCGTCATCGGCGCGATCCACACTCCGAACCCGCCGAGCCTGTCGCGCGTCTCCCCCATGTCCATCTCCATCACTCCTCGATCACACCAAATCGGAGGACGCCTCCGATTATCCGTAGGCTAAGATACGGAGGCAGGCTCCGGTTGGCAATGGCGGAGAGCGGACACTGACGAAGGGAGGCGCGGATGGGCGACGGGACGACCGCGCGGCCGATGCGGGCCGACGCCCGGCGCAACCGCGAACGACTCCTCACCGAGGCCCGCGCGGCCTTCGACCAGGACGGCGTCTCCGCCTCGCTGGAGGATGTCGCCGCCCGCGCCGGCGTCGGGATCGGCACGCTCTACCGGCACTTCCCCACCCGTGACGCGCTGCTGGAGGCTGTCCTGCGCGAGCGGTTCGACGTGCTCGGCGCCGAGGCCCATGCCCTGCTCGGCCATGACTCTCCGCGTGAGGCGCTCGTCGCGTGGCTGCGGCGGTTCGCCGAGGCGGGCACGACCTACAGGGGACTGACGGCCGCGCTGTCGGCGACCCTCCAGGACGAGACCTCAGCCCTGCACGCTTCGTGCGCATCGATGCGTACGGCGGGCGAGGCCCTGCTGATCCGGGCCCAGCGCAGTGCGGAGGTCCGCGCCGATCTGACCGCGGTCGAGCTCTTCACGCTGGTGTTCGGGGTCGCCTGGGCACACGAGCAGGCGCGGAGACCCGACCCGGGCGGCCGCCTCGACCGGCTGCTCGGCCTGCTGTTCGACGGCCTGTCCGCAGGTTAGGCCGAAGGCGCGCACACCGTACTCAAGAGGGCCCAGCGGTCGCGAGTGGCCCATCATTTCTGCCGGGTGAGCACCGTCTTCGCACCTCGCCCCGCCAAGCCTTCGGGACCGGTCCCGGAGACGTGCTGGTTTACGGCTCCCCCGAGCCCCGGCCCATCCGCCGGCACACCGACCAGCATGCCCACCCCGTCGGCGCGGCCCCTGCCGCGCGCATCCGACGGCAAGCGCTACTCGGCCTGTGGGGACGGCACGTGCGAGATGGCCATCTCTCGGCCGATGCGCGTCACCGTGAAGGGCGGCCGCCTGTCCGTATGCAGTTGGTCGGCTGGGACAGTGACCAGGCCGCGGTCCTGCGGTTGGTGTCGGGCTGACGCGCGGATCGTCTGATGGCCGCGCCGACAAATCGTTCGATCGCGGCGGTGATTTCGTTCTACCATGCGGACGCGTGGGCAACAGATTGAGCGGTATCGCGGCGGTGAACGAGCGGATCGCCGCCGACGGCCACTACACCGCCGCGGACGGCACCCTCGTCACTGTGAGTGCCGCGTTGGAGGCGGCGATCACCGGTACGGTGAGTCATCCGCCGGATGAGCCGATCGCCGCCCCGGCCCCCGCAGGCCGTCGGACGTCTTTCGAGGTCACCGCGGAAGGCAGCCTCCAGGCCGCGCGGCGACTGCATCTGGCAGGCGCCGAACGGATCGCCGTGCTGAACTTCGCTTCGGCCCGCAATCCCGGGGGCGGCTACCTCGGCGGGGCCAAGGCGCAGGAGGAGGACCTGTGCCGCGCGAGCCTGCTGCACCCATGTCTGCTGAATGCTCCCGACTACTACGCCGCGCACCGCGCCTCCTCCGACCTGCTCTACAGCCACCGGGTCATCTGGTCTCCCGACGTGCCGGTGCACCGCGACGACCACGGCCGGCTGCTGAGCGAGCCGTACCTGGTCTCGTTCCTGACCTCGCCCGCGCCCAACGCCGGGCAGGCGCTGCGGCGCGACCCCGGCGCGGGGCCGCGGATCCGGCAGGCGCTGAACGAGCGCGCCGGGCGCGTGCTGGCGGTCGCCGCGCACCACGGCGCACGACAGCTCGTGCTGGGGGCGTGGGGGTGCGGGGTGTTCCGCAACGACCCGCGAGACGTGGCCGCGGCCTTCCACGCCCATTTGGCCGAGGGCGGGGTGTTCGAACGGGTGGTGTTCGCGGTGTGGGACCGGTCGCCGGAGTCGGCCAACCGGGCCGCGTTCGCCGAACGCTTCGGGGAGCCGGGCACCAGGGCTGAGTGAACGCGTCGAGGCCGACCGGGGGACGCCGCGTGCGCCCGCCGGCGGTCCGCCGCGGGTACGCCAGAGGCAGGTCGGCACCGACGACGAGGCGGCGGCGGCCGGAGTAGGAGACCTGCCATTCACTTCCGCCACCGCGGCCGCTCTGACCTGGTGCCGGAGCGGTCCGGCCGCCTCGGCGACCGAACTCTGAAGGCGAGGGCCCGGGCGGGCGGGCAGGGCCCGCTCACCTCATGGATTCATCGCCGATTGAAGGTCTACGGTGGTGTGAACAGGCGATTCCACGGCAAAGCTTACATCGAAAGTTCAACGATACCGTTTAAGCCATGGACATCAAGGACACAGCACGTCCGCTCGACGGCGCGGGCATCTCGGCGTTCCTCCGGTCGCTTCCCGCCCGGCCCCAGTTGCTCGGCCTCGGCGAGGCCAGGCACTTCGTGGGGGAGTTGGGCGAGTCGCGCAACGAGATCTTCCGGCATCTGGTCGAGCACGAGGGTTACCGGTCGTTCGCGATCGAGAGCGACTGTCTCATGGGCCTCGTGGTCGACGACTACGTCACGACGGGCGCGGGCACGCTCGACGACGTCATGGAACGCGGCTTCAGCCACAACTTCGGCGCGGCACCGGGCAACCGCGAGCTCGTGCGCTGGATGCGGGCGTACAACGAGGAGCATGACGAGAAGCTCAGGTTCTTCGGGTTCGACGGCCCTCTGGAGTATTGGGCGGCGAGCCCGCGCCAGGCGCTCACCGCCCTCCACGCCCTTCTCGACGGCCCGCTCCCCTACACCGTCGAAACCCTCGACACGCTGCTGGGCCCCGACGACCGGTGGGCGAACGAGGCCTCGGCCATGGATCCGTCCCAGTCGATCGGCCAGTCCGCCGACGCCCAGCGGCTGCGACTGATCGCCGACGACCTGGTGGCCCTGCTCGACACGCAGGCGCCACGGTTGAGCGCGCGGGACAGGGAACTGGCGGCGCTGTACGGGCGCACCGCCACCAGCCTGCTCCGCTACCACCACTGGATGGCCGACACGTCCCCGTCACGGTGGCCCCGGCTGTCGGCACTGCGGGACGCGATGATGGCCGCCAACCTGCGTGCCGTCGCCGAGCACGGCCCGGCCCTGGTCTTCTCCCACAACCTCCACCTGCAGCGGAACAAGAGCCTCATGTCTTTCGGCGACCAGCGGCTGGAGTGGTGGAGCGCGGGGGCGATCACCAGGACGTACCTGGGCGATCGGTACGTCTTCCTGGCCTCGGCCCTCGGCACGATGGGCACCGACGTCCCGCCCCCGGACACGTTGGAGGGCATCCTGTCCGCGCTCCCCTGGGAACGCTCGCTCATCGACGCCCGCCACCTGGCCGAAGCCGTCTCACAGCCGAGTCTGCGCGTCTCGCAGGACCACGCCTACTTCCCGCTGGACCCGGCCCATCTCGGCATGATCGACGGCATCGTCTTCCTCAAGGAGACCGTCAAGCCCGATGACAGCGCGTGGCAGTCGGCCTGACCTGACAGCCACGCACACCGTCCATATCACGGGGGATCGACCACTCTGCTCACGATCCACGCGTGTTTGCCGACCTGGCGGACACGGGTGAACCCGTTCTGTTCGAAGTGCTCGACGGTCGCGCTGAACAGGAAGCGGCCCGCCGGGACGGCGGGTCGGTGAAAGCCGGGTGCGGCGCGCGAGCGGCAGGCTGGCTTCACCCAGGCAAGCTGTCGTGACACAAAGGGGAGCACCTTGATGTCGGTGGTCGTGATCGTTGTGGTGGCGGTCTTCTTTCTCGGGATGGGCGTCTACGGCCTCGTCGCGCCCGCCGCGCTGATCAGGCCGTTCCGGATCGTGGCCGACTCGGTCGAGGCGCGGACCGAGATCCGCGCCGTGTACGGCGGCTTCGGCGTGGCCGTCGCGGGCCTGCTGCTGGCAGCGGCGGCCGACGCGGGCGGGATGCGGACGGGCATGGCCGTGGCCGTCGCCGTGTCCCTGCTGGGCATGGCCTTCGGCCGGCTGGTGGCGCGGTCGGTCGAAGGGCCGTCGGCGTTCTATCCCTCGTGGCTGTACTTCTGGGTGGAAGCCGTCGGCGGCGGCGCGCTGCTGGCGGCGCTCACCTGGTGAACCGCCACGGGTCCAGGCACCGGATCGTCAGGCGCCGCGAGAGCAGGGCACTCGGGGGCAGACCGAACATCGCGTGGAACGCGGTGCTGAAGTGGGACGGGCTGGCGAAGTAGCCGTCGGCCGCGGCGCGGGTGAGGTTCTCCCCCGCGGCCAGCGCGCGGGCGGCTCGGTGCATCTGCGCCCACAGCCGAAATCTGCGGTACGAGGTGCCCGTACGGTCCCTGAACACCCGCAGGAAGCGCGACTCCGACAGCCTGAGCTCGGCGGCGAGCAGCGCGGCGGGCAACGGTTCGTCGGCTCCGAGCAGGCGGCGCATGGCGGCGGCGATCCGGGGGTCGGCGGACGGGGCCGCCTCGTGGCCGGTGGCCTCGTCCGTCCAGGCGGCGATCTGCCAGTCCGGGCTGTGTGGGGAGATGGCCGCCGCCCGGACCAGCAGGCCGGCCTCGGCCTCGTGCCCGGTCATGACGCCGTGGTCGCCGGCGGTGAACCTGGCCCGGCACGCCCGGTCCTCGGCCGAGCCCGGGTCGAGGTAGAGGAACACCATGCGGTCGCCGCCCGCCGTGAGCTGGTGCCGGACCCGTGGCGAGATGAGAGCGGTCCGCGCCTGCAACTCGCCACCGGGTGCGCGCCGCACCGCGAAGGGCGCGTCCACGCCGACGGCCACGCACGCCACCGCGCCGGAATGCGGGCCCAGCCGCAAGGACGGCCCGGCGTACAGGGCACGGCCCGGCCACAACCACACCGCCGCCTCCCCGCCCGGAGCTTCCCGCCAGGTACGTGAAAGCGCTGACATCGACGCCTCCCGCAGGCTTGCCGGATTCCGGAACGTTCAGAGGATACGGCGCCCTCGTTCACCCCCGGGGCCGGCATGGGGTTGTTCGGGCCTGCGGGCACCGGGCCGCATCGCCGGGGCCTGTGCGCGATCGGCCGGGTGGCGTCCCTGGCCGCTCGGCGCATCGTGGAGAACACCGGCCGCGGTCATCCCGATCTGGAGTTCGCGGCCCGCGACGAGCACATCGCCGCTCCCACCGGACGACGGCCGGGCAACGGAGTGAGCCGCTCCCCACGGATCACGACCAGTGGTAGGCCAGGTTCACGGCCAGCGCGGCCACCGCGGTGGCGAAGAATCCGCCCCAGTTCACCAGCTTGCGGGAACCCACTCGCAGGTGCGCGAGGAGCGCGCCGGTGAAGTAGAGCACGAGGCCGGCGGCGGCGAGGGTCCCCAGCATGGGCACGGCGAACCCGCCCAGCAGCCCCAAAGAGCCCGCCGCCAGCATCATGCCCAGCACCGGCACCCACGACCGCGGCAAACGCTTCATGTCCGCCTGCGCCTTGGGAAATTCGTGGCCGATCAGGTAGACCACGGCGGCGCTGCCGTTCAGCACCGAGGCGAAGATCGTGACCGTGACGTAAGCGGTGAACAAGGGTCCTCCTTGTGGTTGTTCGCTTGAGGAACGCGGTGTTCGAGCCTTGCGGCCCGGTGTCCGAGTAGTCCGACGAAACAACCGCCGGGAATGTCAGGCGACGTGCCGTCTCGTCGATCTCGTACGGCGGATTTCGCGAAGACCCCAACCGTTCGCCGCCCCCCGGGCGTCTTGTCTATATGACGGACTCCGAGGCGTTCGAGGCCTTCGTCACCGCCTGGCACCCGCGGCTGCTGCGTGCCGCCATCCTCATCAGCGGTGACAGGCATCTGGCCGAGGACGTGCTCCAGGAAGCCCTGATCAAGCTGGCGCGCCGCTGGTCGAAGGTGCACACCGATCCGGTCAACTACGTGCGTACCACCCTGTACAGGGACGTGGCGTCCAGCTGGCGCAGGCGGCGGGAGTTCGCCTACGGGGAGCCGCCCGACCAGGCGGATCACGACACCTCGGGAGCGTCGGACCTGAAGGTGGTGTTCGCCCGCGCGCTGGCCAGGCTGCCGGTGAAGCAGCGGGCGGTGCTGGTGCTGCGCTTCTACGAGGATCTGCCCGTCGGAGAGGTCGCCGCGATCCTCCGGATCTCGCCCGGGACGGTGAAGAGCCAGACGCACGCGGCCCTGAAGCGGTTGCGCGAGGTCGCTCCCGAGCTGGATGAGGTGTTGATATGACGGACCAGAGGCTGCGGGAGCTCTTCGACGATCTCGCCGAGAGTCTGCCTGAGGGGCCGTCCCACGCCGGCGAGCTGTGGCGGCAGGGAACGCGGGGCCGCGCCCGCCGCCGGTGGGCGGTGGCCGCGGTGGCCGCGACGGTCACCGCGCTCGTCGTGGTGGAGATCGTCGTGTCCCCCGAGCCGGTCGAGCGCGGCATCACCGTGTATCCCAGCCTCACCTCCACGCCCACGACCGCGCCGACCCCTGCCATGGACACGGCGCCGCCGCCCAGCGGTGAGGCGGGGCTGCCCGAACTGGCCACCGACCTGCCGGAGAGGTGGGCCGATCTCCCCGTCGTGACCGCGGTTTCCGGACCCGTCCTGGCGCTGGCCGAGTTCGGCGACGGGCGGATCTACCTGATGAAGTCCGGCGGCCGCATCGCGCTCGATGTGAAGCTGGACGATCCGGTGGACTCGGCCGGCAACGGCGGGACGCCGCTGAACCCCAACTCGCTCTCCCCCGACGGGACGATGGCCGCCTTTCCGCAGAAGGACGAGGTGGTGGTCGTCGACCTCGTGATCGGCCAGACCAGGCGCTACCCGGTGCCGGGGTTCAACGAGGTGGTGCTCTGGCGCGGCGATCAACTCCTCGTCGAGCAGGAGAAGGCCAATTACCTGCTCGACCTGGCGACGGGGAAGGTGCGGCGGCAGCCGTACAAGGGCTTCACGGGTGTCGCGGGCTATCGCGACCTCAGGATCGCCTCGCCCGACAAAGGCGGGTGGACGGTCATCCAGGAGGGCGGGTCGGAAGTGATGCTGGACGTCCGGGGCCTCACCAACGAGGGCACCATGCCCGTGGGCGTCCTGGGCAACCACGGATGGCAGCGCGGCAACCTCGTCGCCAGGTCCGCGTTCGCCGACCACGACCAGGGAGAGGGAGCCGACGTGGTCGTCGTGGCCGACGCCGACACGGGACATGTGATCAGGACGCTGTTCCTGCCCTGGGGCGACTCTCCGGACAAGAGGTGCGGGAAGGGCGGCTGCCCCGTGCGCGGCTGGATCAGCCAGGACACGGTGATCATCGAGAGCGGGCACAGGCTGCTCGGCTGGAACATCAAGACCGGTGCGCTGTCTCGCGTCGCCGACCTGCCCGAGGGGGTGACCGCCTACTCCCTGCGCGGCTGGTGAGCACTCATCCAGCAAGGTAAAGCCGTCGGCGAGTCAGACGCCAATGCCCATTTCCATAAGAGCCCTTATGGAAATGCGCGATGACCTGACCCATGGCCTGGACTTTCATGTGGAGTTATGAGGGGTGCGCATGTCCCGCCGGGAGTTTCGCTGCGTCCAAAAAATTCCCGTGCAGTCAGATCGGTAATGTAACCAATTTGCTGGACCTTTTACAGAATGCACACAGACAATCACATACCTTCCTTAACTCCCGTCCAGTGATTAAACTCACACAAATGACGACGCATCTAGCTCGTTACCTCACACCG
The DNA here is from genome assembly GCF_044460125.1 of Nonomuraea sp. NPDC050153. NCBI lineage: Bacteria > Bacillati > Actinomycetota > Actinomycetes > Streptosporangiales > Streptosporangiaceae > Nonomuraea > Nonomuraea sp. NPDC050153. Next base: position 67,796 of record NZ_JBITJQ010000023.1, on the reverse strand, counting down.
ATGGAGGACAGCTCCCGGTGGGACGGGTTCGAATTCCGGCCCGGCGACATCGTCATCAATTCACCTGCGAAGTGCGGCACCACCTGGACCCAGATGATCTGCGCGCTCCTGGTCCTCCAGACGCCCCAACTTCCCGCGCCGCTGTCGAGCCTCTCACCGTGGATCGACATGCTCGTACGTCCGAAGCAGGAGGTCTGGGACCACCTGGCCGCGCAGCACCACCGCCGTTTCATCAAGACCCACATCCCGCTCGACGGCATCCCGACCGATCCGCAGGTCACCTACATCACGGTGGGGCGGGATCCGCGCGATGTCGCCATCTCCCTGCGCAGCCACGGCAAGAACCTCAAACGTGAGGTGATCCGTCGTCTGATCCACCAGGCCGCCCACCCCAACGGCGGGGCGACCGACCCCCCGGTCAACGGTCACGACGAGAGGGACTTCCTCGACGAACGGTCGTATTTATTACGCTGGGTGGACAACGACGACTCACCGCACGACAACCTCGACTCCCTGCGTGCGCTGATCTGGACGCAGAGCCGCGCGTGGATTCGCCGCGCGCAGCCGAACGTCATCCTGCTGCACTACGCCGAACTCTCCGAAGACCTCCCCGGCCAGATGCGACGGCTCGCCGAACGACTTGACATCGAGATCGACGAGAGCAGGTGGCCGGAGCTGGTCGAGGCCGCCACGTTCCAGCAGATGCGGAATCGCGCGGCCGAACTCGCACCCGACGAGCAGCTGGGCTACATCCGCGACCGCGAACGCTTTTTCCGCAGCGGCAAGTCGGGTCAATGGCAGCAGTTCCTCACCGACGAGGACCGAGCACACTACGACCGCCGGATCGTCGAGCTCGCGGAGCCGGACTTGCTCGAATGGCTCCATCACGGGGCCGACTGACCGTGTGACTTCCGATGACGTATCACGAAATTCCGGATATGCCGCCAGAAGTGCCCGAGCTCGTGACGGTCGAGCACGTCCCCTCCCTGGGCGACGTCGCCGGGCGTGTCTGGGATGACGTCGCCGACCCGCTGGACATGTTCCAGAGCCGTGCGTGGCTGCTGGCTCTGGAACAATCCGGTGACGCACCCGTCACGTACCTGATCGCCCGACGACCCGGGCACCCTCGCATCCTCGGTGCCCTCCCCCTCTATGACTCACTCCCCAGCCGCGGTGACTACCTGTACTGGCCGGAGCTCCACTTCCAGGACCTTCTGCACACCGCGGGTTCGCATCGACTCGGGCTGCTGGCCGGTTCCTGCGCGGGATTCGGCACGCGGCTCATCGTGGACCGCGCTCTGCCGGGTTCGACCAGGACGGAGGTCCTGCGCGCACTTCGGGATGCCGCCTGCGCCGTCGCGGTCGACCGGGGGCTCCCGTACACCTTCTTCCTGTTCCTCGACCCCTCCGCATGGCGAGACCTCGCGCCGGTCATCGGCGGCGGAGACCACCACCGATTGGCGAGCGTCGCGCAGACCGAGCTGGAGCTCCCCGGCGGGGGCTTCGAGGACTACCTGGCGACGCTGCCCCGCAACACCCGCACCAGCGTCCGCAGGGAGGTGGGCCTCTTCGCCAAGGACTGCGCGACCGAGACCGTCCCTCTGCGTGATGCCATCACGACCATCGCGCCGATGATCGTGAACGTGCGGGCCAAGCACGGGATGGCCTACAGCGTGGAGACCGTCACGCGACGCCTGTCGGCGTACTCGTCCGCGCTGGGCGACGCCTCGTCGATGGCCGTGCTGTGCCGGGTGCGGGGTCGCGTCGTCGGCGCCGGGGTCATGTGCCGCTGGCATGACCGGCTGTACGTGACGGACTTCGGACGTCTCGACGACGAGGCGCCGGACCCGTTCGTGTACTTCAACGCGGCCATCTACGAACCCGTCAAGCACGCCTATTCGATGGGCCTGTCGAGAGTCGTCACCGGCGCCGGGGCGGAGCTGGGCAAGGCCCGTCGTGGTTCGGCCGTGCTCCCGCTCATGCACCTGGCCTGGGCGACGACCGGAGACCGCCCGAACCGCCGGATCGACTCCGCGCCGGCGGAGATCCGCAAGAAGCACTGGCGCGAACAACGCAGCACTCACCCCAAGTACTTTCACTCGGCGTGGGATGAGCTGCTGTGACGCGACATCGATCGAGGGAGGCAAGCGTGAGCCGAGTGGACGAGCCGACCGGCCTTGTCCGTGACACAACCAGCACCGCCGCGCCGGGACTGCTCGGACGGGCACCCCGCGACCTGAGCAGGGTCGCCCTGGTCCACGAGGATCGTGACATCACCTTCGGCGAGGTCGCCGCGCTCAGCAAGGACGTCAGCAGCGTCGTGCGGGGTCACCACCTGAAACGCCGCGTGGTGGGCGTGCCGGCGGACCGCAGCCCGGAGTTCGTCGCGCGGATCATGGGGATCTGGAGCGCGGGCGCCGTCCCGGCGATCCTTGGGGACTGGGGTCCCGAGCGGGTACGCGCGGCATTGGCGGCCACCGGCGCCGTGGCGGCCTTCGGACCGTCGTCCACCCTGGCCGGCCTGGAGCTGCTGGACCCCGACGGGAACGGTGAGGGGCCGGCATCCTCGCGCCTCCCTGGCGAGGACCTGGGAGAAGTCAGTCATATCCTCTTCACGTCCGGCACGACGGGAAAGCCCAAGGGAATCGTCGTCGGCCGAGCGGCCTTCGAGGCCGCCGGCGTGGCGTTCTTCACGGAACTGCCCATGGACGAATCCGATCGGGTCGCCTTTCTCAGCAGACCCGGCCACGACCCGAGCCTGCGGGAGCTGATCGCGCCCTGGCTCACCGGCGCGACGTTGTTCGTGCCCGACAGCCGCACGGCCGCGGACCCCCGGCTGATGGCGGCCTGGCTGACGAAGCATTCCATCACCGTGCTCCAAGGCTCGCCGGTCCTCCTCCAGCTCATCGCGGGCTCGTCGGGGCTTCCCGTCGACAGCCTGCGGCTGGTCTGCTCGGTGGGAACACGGCTCACGGCGGCGGCGCTGCGGTCGACGGCGCGGTTCGCCCCCCATGCCACCGTCGTCAACTGCTACGGCGCGTCGGAGACCCCGCAGGTCGTGTGCATGCACCGGATACCGCCCGGTACGGGGGCCGCGAGCGAGGACCCGATCCCCATCGGACGCGCGCTCGGCCATGCCACCGTCAGGATCGTGCCCGCCGACGCCTCCGGCGGTGAGAGTCCGGAAGGCCGGCTGCACGTGGAAGCCGCCGCCTGCGCACTCGGCTACACGGACGGCACCCCGCTGCTGGCTCCCGGCCACGACGGACGGCGCTGGTACGACACCGGCGACATCGTCCGCCGACTGCCGGATGGCTCGATGTGCTTCGTGCGGCGGGCGGACCGGCAGGTCCAGGTCAACGGCACGCGGGTGGAGCTGGACGAGATCGAGGGCGCGGCCGCCCGGGTCGCCGGCGTCCTCGACTCGGTGGCGACGTTCGTCGAGGACGGCAACGGAGTGGGATCCGTGCGCCTGACCGTCGTACGGAGCCCTGCGGCGGCGGTGGGCGCCGACCAGGTTCGTGCGGTGCTCCACGGCTGTCTGGATCCCGCGGTCGTGCCGTCGAGCATCGAGGTGCGTGACTCGCTGCCGGAGAACGACGGGGGGAAGCCGGCGGACCGCCCGCCGACGCTGCAGGAGGTGCTTCACCAGAGCGCGCAGTCCGTTCTCGGCCGAAGCCGGATCGACCCGGACGGCGGCTTCTTCGAAGCCGGCTTCACCTCGATGTCCCTCATGCGTTTCGTGTCGGAGGTCTCCGTTCGTCTCGGAACGGAGATCTCGCCCGTGCTGGTGTTCCAGTACCCATCCCTGAATGCATTCGCCGATTACCTGCGGAAAAACCTGAACAACTCGACCTGACCTCCGGCACGGGGGCAAGCGAAGCGGAGGGCGGACGATATGGGCAACCTCGTTGAGCCGATCGCGATCATCGGAATGGCCGGTCGGTTCCCGGCGGCGCTCGACACCCGGCAGCTCTGGAAGAACCTCGTGGCCGGGAAAGAGGCAGTGCGCTTCCCGTCCGAGGACGAGCTCCGGTCGAGCGGCGTGTCGCGGGAAGCGCTGGCCGACCCGGCGTACGTGCGGGCAGTGGCGGAACCTGAGGGCATCGACCTGTTCGACGCCGAGTTCTTCGGCCTGACCCGGCGCGACGCCGAGGCGTGCGACCCGCAGCTACGGCTGTACCTGGAGACCGCGCACGCCGCCGTCGAGAACGCCGGCTATGACGCCTCCGGACTCGGTAGAGCAGGCGTGTTCTCGTCGGTCGCCGCGAACCGCTACGGGATCGGCCGTCTCCTGGGGAACCTGGAGGCGCTCCGGAGTGCCACCGGCATGGCGGCCGGCATGTGGAACAACCCCGACAGCGCGTCGACGCTGGTCTCGTACAAGCTGAACCTGCACGGCCCCAGCATGACCGTGCAGACCGCGTGTTCGAGCTCGCTCGTGGCCGTGCACCTCGCCGTGAACGCGCTTCGGCTCCACGAGTGCGACGTCGCGCTGGCCGGGGGCGCCGACGTCGAGTTCCCCGTCGGCCACGGGTACTGGTGGGCCCAGGACGGCCCGCTGAGCCGGGACGGCCACTGCCGTCCCTTCGACGCGGCGGCCAGCGGCACGATCTTCGGCAGCGGCGTCGGCGTCGTGGTGCTCAAGCGGCTCGCCGACGCGGTGGCCGACGGCGATCGGATCACCGCGGTGATCCGGGCCGTGGCCGTCAACAACGACGGCGCGAACAAGGTCGGCTTCACCGCGCCCAGCGCCGACCGGCAGGCCGAGGTCGTGCTGAGGGCCATGGAGGTCGCCGGCGTGGGCCCCGAGGACCTCGGGTACGTGGAGGCGCACGCCACCGCGACCCGGCTGGGTGACGCCATCGAGATCGCCGCGCTGAGGAAGGCGTTCGGTGCTCGGGCGACGCCGGAGCTCGCGCCCGGGTGGTGTCCCATCGGATCGATCAAGGGAAACGTGGGCCACCTGGGTCACGCGGCAGGGATCACCTCGCTGATCAAGGCCGCGCTGTCGCTGGACCACGAGCAGATCCCCGCGAGCGTCAACCTCCAGGAGGTGAACCCGCTCCTCGGGCTCGGGGACTCGCCGTTCTTCGTCAACGACACGCTGCGGCCCTGGCCCCGATCGGCCGGCCACCGGCGTCTGGCGGGGGTCAGCTCCTTCGGGATCGGCGGCACGAACGCGCACGCGATCCTCGAAGAGGCACCGGCCCGCGCGGTCGCCCCGGTCCCCGAAACCACGCAGCTGATCGTGTGGTCGGGACGGACCCCGCCTGCGGCCGCGGCCTACCCGGAGCAGCTCGCCCGATCCTTCAAGGAGAGCGCGAACCCGCTCGCCAGTGTCGCGTTCACGCTGCAGAAGGGGCGCACGCCGCACCCGGTCCGAGGCGCCGTGGTGGTCGAGAGCATGTCCGACGCGGCTACCGCCGTGCTCGACCAAGCGAGGCGAACCGTCACCCCGGAGGAGCGGGCAGAGCGGAGCACCGTGTTCCTGTTCCCGGGAGAAGGGGCGCAGCACCCCCGCATGGCGGCCGAGCTCCATCGCACCGAGCCGGCGTTCGGCGCGGCACTCGACGAGTGTTTCGCTCTCTTCGACGCCGGCGGCCTGCCGCTGCGGCAGGTCTGGGAGGGGTCGTCGGAGGGCCTGGAGGACACCACGGTCGCGCAGCCGCTGCTCTTCAGCGTCGAGTACGCGCTGGGGCGGCTGTGGCTGGCGCTGGGCATCGAGCCCGACGTGCTGCTCGGCCACGGCATCGGGGAGCTCGCCGCCGCCGCGCTCGCCGGGGTGTTCACCCTCCCGGAAGCGGTACGGCTGGTGAGCGCCCGGGCCCAGGCGATGGACGAGTCACCCCGAGGCGCGATGGTGGCGGTCGCGGCCGGAGTGAACACCGTGTCGCCGCTGCTCTTCGGGAGCCTGAACGTCGCCGTGGTGAACGGCGACCGCCGGACGGTCGTCGGCGGATCGGCGGAGGACGTGCGTCGCTTCCAGGACGAGGTCCTCGCGGGGACGGGGCTCGCCGCGTCCCGGCTGAGGTCGCGGCACGCCTTCCACACCCCGGCCATGACGAGCGCGGCCGAGCGGTTCGGCCTGGCCTTCGACGGCATCCAGCCACGCCGGCCTCGCTGGAGGCTCTGTTCCGCGTCCACGGGTGGCCCGGTGGAGGCGGCACAGGCGTGCAGCGTGGACTTCTGGACCCGGCAACTCACCCGGCCCGTCCTGTTCGGGCAGGCGCTCGATGCCGTGCTGTCCGACGGTGACCGGGTGCTGGTGGAGGTGGGACCCGGCCGGACGCTCACCACCCTGGCCCGCTCGCACCCCCAGGTACGCGCCAAGCGGCACCTGGCGGTGCCGACGCTGCCGAACGGGCCGTCGAAGGGCGCCACCGAACGCGCCTCGTTCCTCCACGCGCTGGCCCGGTTGTGGACCCTTGGCGCGGAGGTGAACTGGTCGCCGCCGGCCGCGACAGGGCCTGGTGAACGCGTGCCGCTGCCGGGCTACCCGTACCAACGGCAGCGTTACTGGATCGAGCGGGCGGCTCCGAGCAGCCCGCCCGCCCAGGAGGCGGGACAACCGCCGGGCCGTGCGGTGTTCCGGCTGCCCACGTGGGTGGAGGCCGCACCGGCCGGGCACCGCGACACCGGCGTCCGGGGCCGGTCGCTGGTGTTCCTGCCCGACGATCCGCGACGAGCCGGCGAGCTGGTCGCCCTGCTCGACAGGGCCGGGTGGGACGCGTTACGGGTGCGGCACGGTGCCGCGTATTCGGGGGCGGCCGACCGGAGCTCGGAGTTCGCGATCCGTCCCCGGCACCCGGAGGACGTCGTCCGACTGCTGGACGAGCTGGGGGACGCGCAGCGATACCCGGAGCTCATCATCGACGCGACGCAGCTCGGAGACCTGGCCGAACCTGACCTGAGCGGCATCGACGACCAGCTCGACACCGGTTTCCACCGGATCGTCGGGCTCCTGCAGGAAGCGGCGCGACGGGCGCCCGACAGGCGCGCCCGCGACGTCCTGGTCGTCACCGAGCTGGCCGCGGACGTGACGGGCGGCGAGACCGTGCACCCGGTGCGCGCCATGCTGCTCGGACTCCTGCGGAGCTACATGCTCGAGAACCCCCGTGCCACGTGCAAGCTCGTCGACGTCCAGGGCGGCGTGACCGGCGATCGGCTGCTCGCGGAACTGCGCGGCCCCGAGCGATCAGAGATCGTCGCCCTGCGGGGGGATCGGCGCTGGGTCCCCGGCGAGCGGGAGTTCGTCCCTGACGGGGTGGGCCCTGCCGACCTGCGCCGCAGGGGTGCCTACGTCATCACCGGCGGACTCGGCGGCCTCGGCCTGGCCGTGGCGCGCGGCCTGGCGGGCACCGGACTGCAACCACGGCTGCTGCTGCTGGGCCGCCATGCCACGGGCGGGCACGACGCCGAGCTCGCCGAGATCCGGGCGCTCGGAGCCGAGTGCCGCATCGAGGCCTGCGACGTGACCGACGTGGCTGCCCTGCGGCGCGTGATCGACCGGGCGTCCGACTCCTTCGGAGGCATCAACGGCGTGTTCCACCTCGCCGGCGTGGCGGGAGGAGGCATGATCCAGTTCCGGACGCGGGAGCAGATGTCGGCGACGCTCGCGCCGAAGGTCCACGGTACGTTGGCCCTGATCGAGGTGCTGCGGGGCCGGGCGGACCTCGACTTCTTCGTGGCCTTCTCCAGCCGCGCGGCGCTCAGGGGCCTGGTGGGCAGCGCCGACTACGCCGCGGCGAACGCCTTCCTCGACGCGGTGGTGCGCCGGCAGCCCTTGACCGGCTGCGCCTCGACGACGATCAACTGGCCGTCGTGGGCCGAGGTCGGCATGGCCGCACGCGAAGGGCGGCAGCCGCGCTCCGGGGCGGGGACGGAGGAACGTCGATGGTCGACCCCGCTGTCGGCCGAGGACTATCCGATCCTGGACGAGCACCGTATGGACGGTGTGCCGGTGCTGCCGGGCACGGCCCAGGTCGACTTCGTCCTGCGCGCCTTCCGCGAGGCGTTCGACCGCCCGAACGGACACCCTGCGCAGCTGCGCCACATGGTCTTCCGGCAGCCGATCACGACCCCGGAGCCCGTGTCGCTCGAGGTCGGCTTCGAACCGCACGAGGACCTGTGGCGATTCACCGTCCGCACCGCGCCGCTCTCGTCGTCCCCCGACGGCTACCGCGTCCACACGACGGGCGAGATCCGGCTGGTGGACGCCAGGGCGGACGAGGTGGACCTGGACGGGCTGCGCGCGTCGCTGCCGGAGCGGCGGATACCCGTGAACGACCCTGACAACCGGCTGTTCACCATCGGTCCACGATGGCCGGGAGAGGAGATCTGGATCTCCGAGGAGGACATCGGCACCAAGCTCGCCGTGCTCACCTTCCCCGAGGCGTTCGACCATGAGCTCGACGAGCATGCCCTGCACCCCACTCTCCTGGACGCGGCGGTGTCGCTGGCACGGGACCCTGACCATGAGCCTCCGCACGCGCCCTTCGCGTACCAGTCGATCGTGGTGCACCGGCCGATACCGGGCCTCGCGTACAGCCACATCCGCCGGCGCCCGAGCGGTTCGGACACGATCGTGGCCGACATCGACGTGCTGACGCCCAGCGGTGACGTCGCCGTCGAAGTCAGGGGCTTCACCATGCGCCGCGTCGACGAATCCATGGTCGCCCCCGAGACCCGCCGTGCGGAGCGAGACGTGGACGCCGGGCAGGATCCGGCGTTCGACGACGGGATCACGCCCGCGACCGGGGTCAGCATGCTGCTGCGCGTCCTGGGCAGGCCCGGCCACCGGCAAGTGGCGATCACCGTGTCGGGGCAGGACGCGGTCCTGAAGAACCCCGAGTGCCTGCCGGACGACGGCGGCGACGAGCAGCCGAGCGCGTCGGCCACGACACCCGGGCCGGTCCCGGACGGAGCGCCGTCGGACGGGGCCTCGCTCGAGGCCCGGCTCACGGAGATGTGGTGTGCCGAATTCGGTGTGGAGTCGGTCCGCCCCGACCAGAACTTCTTCGATCTGGGCGGCGACTCCTTCGCCGCTGTGGGGCTGGTCGAGGAGATCCGCAGGGCCTTCGGCGTGGACGTCGGCATCGCGGTGATCTTCGACCACCCGACGGTGGCTGAGCTGGTCACCGAGCTACGACGACTGACCGGGTGACGTGTTCAGCCACTGACCTTCCTGACCCATTCGCGAAGAGTCTCGGACGGCAGCCGCTCGACGACCTGGTGGCCGCCGTCGATCATGTGGACCGACAGCGATCCCGTCGTGTACTGGTTCCAGTCATCGAGGCACTCGGTGTCCCAGGAGCTCGCGTCGTCCGAGGCGCCGACCGCGATGATCGGCGCCTTGAGCATGGGGCGCGGATCCGACTCCAGATAGCGATTGAGCAGCCGGTACTCGGAGCGCCAGAGACGTGCGTACTCGGGGAGAGCCACCGTGTCCATGATGTGTTCCGGCGCCTCGATCTCCTCGGCCAACGCCCGGTCCGGCAGCTCCGCCAGAGGCGAAAGAGGCGTGCGATGCGGCGGGTACTGGCACATGACGACGACGCCGCGAAGCTGTCGCTCCAGGTGCCCGGCCGCCTCCAGGCAGACCAGACCACCCATGCTGTGACCCACGAGCACCACATCCGTGGCACCGGAGTCCGCGACAAGAGACGCGAGCGCCGCGCCGCGCTCGTCGACGGAGGGCACGCTCATCGGCTCGCTCCAGTTGGCCCGGCGGATGACGGGTTCCCGGCCCGGCTCGTTCCACTGGTCCACGAACTTCGTCCGGCCGCCCAGACCGGGGACGAAAATGACGGCCTGATCACCGTCGAGTGCCGGGCTCACGATGTAGTTCGCGGATTCCTGACCGACCATGTCATTCGCTCCTATTGACATCGTTTGACAAAAATGCAAGGACGCGCCGCACCGACTATTCGCCGACGGGTCTTCACATACCGCAACATCTTCCGCCCGCACTCAATTTTCCGGCAATACTGGATCATTGAAATAGATCTATGGCAAAATGTGATAGGTGTCCACGACGCTGCTTGCTGCCGCCGTGATTATTCTGATCGCTTCAACAGTGCACGCGGTGACCGGATTCGGGTACGCCCTCGTCGCCACCCCGTTGCTGGCCCTCACGGTCGACCCTCATACGGCCGTGGTCTCCACCACGCTGTCCGCTCTGGCCATGACCATCACGATCGGCGTACGCCAGCGTCACCACGCCGAGTGGAAGGTGGCCATGATCGCCATGGTCGGCATCGTGCTCGGCCTGCCGATCGGCCTCTGGGTGTACGGAGTGGCGTCCGAGCGGGTGCTCACGGCGCTGATCGGGGTCGGAGTCCTGGGCTGCACCGTGATGGTGTGGCGGCGCGTGAAGGTGCCGGGAAACGTCCCCACGCTGGTGGGAGTCGGCATCCTGTCCGGCGCGCTCTCCACCTCCACCGGCACCAACGGGCCGCCGATGGTCGCCGCCTTCCAGGGCATGGGCTATGACCCCTCCAAATTCCGCGCCACCCTCTCCGCGGTGTTCGCCGGCACCAGCGTGTTCAGCCTGGTCGGCTTCGCCGTGGCCGGCGAGGTGAACTCCCAGTCGCTGTGGATCGGGCTGGTGGGCGTGCCCATCGTGCAGTTGGGATGGTTCGCCGGCAACGCGATCTTCAAGCGCATCGATGCGGACCGCTTCCGCAAGGTGCTGCTGGCGGCCCTCCTCGTCAGCGCGGCAGTGACCCTCGCCAGCGCGCTCAACGGCTGACGGCCTCCTCCCGCGTCGGCGGTCAGGCGGGCGGGCCGGTGTGGTCCTCCTCGAAGATGTCGGAGGCCGACCGGACGATGAGCGGGTCCGGGGTGCCGACCACCTCGCCGTCCTTGTTGTCGTAGTCGAACCGGCTCAGCACGTAGCGCATGGCCTCCACCCGGCCGCGCTTCTTGTCGTTGCTCTTGATCACCGTCCAGGGCGCCTCGGGGATGTCGGTATGGAGGAACATCTCCTCCTTCGCGACGGTGTAGTCGTCCCATCTGTCGAGCGAGGCCAGGTCCATCGGCGACAACTTCCACTGCCGTACGGGATCGACCTGGCGGATGATGAAGCGGGTGCGCTGCTCCGAGCGGGTCACCGAGAACCAGAGCTTGATCAGACGGATGCCGTCGCGCACCAAGGCCCCCTCGAACTGCGGCGCCTGCAGCATGAACTCGCGGCACCGAGCCTCGGTGCAGAAGCCCATCACCCGCTCGACCCCGGCCCGGTTGTACCAGGAACGGTCGAACAGGACCATCTCCCCGGCGGCGGGCAGGTGAGCGATGTAGCGCTGGAAGTACCACTGGGTGCGCTCGCGCTCCGACGGCTTCTCCAGCGCGATCACCGTGGCGCCGCGCGGGTTGAGATGCTCCATGAAACGCTTGATGGTGCCGCCCTTGCCGGCCGCGTCCCGGCCCTCGAACAGGATGACCAGCCGCTCCCCGTTCGCCTTGATCCAGTACTGCAGCTTCAGCAGCTCGATCTGGAGGAGCCGCTTGACGCGGTCGTACTCGTGCCGATCCATCCGCTCGGGGTACGGATAGTGCTCGCGCCAGGTGTCGACCCGGGTGCCGTCAGGCCGCAGCAGCACCGGATCGTCATCGTCACTGTCGTCCACCATCAGGCCCGGCGTCGAGTCCAGCAAACGAACCTGCTCCGCGTCCGGAAGGGTAAACCGCTTCACGTCCACCGCCTCGTCGTTCTCGCCTCGCTCCAGCTTCCCGTACCCATCAAACCGCCGGCGGAACGGTTCTGGACGATCAGGTAAATCCCACACAGACCCCCGCCCCCCGGGCAGGGCGCGGCCGGCAGGCCCCGTCACCGCCTGCCGAGGTCCGTCAGGGCTGGGCCGGGCCCGCGTCCAGGTCGACCAGGTTGCGATCCGGGTCCGCCCATACCTGCTCGCCCTGCTCCAGCAGCCAGGCCCGCTACCGGACGATCCGTCGTCCCTTGACGAACAGGACCGCGCCGATCGGGGTGAACACCACACCCAGTCCCCCGACGATCACCGGAGCGAGGAACGCCGACCAGAACGACGCGATCCGCGCGCCCCGCCCCCGTGAGGACGACGGCGCCCACCTCCGGGTCGGCGCCCGCCGCGCGCAGCAGCTCGATCAGCCGCTCCCGCATCTCGGCGGTCCAGGCGTTCGGCTTCTCCGGGCGCGGCCACGCCTGGCTTGCTTGAGTCCCGGCAGCGCCGGGATCGCCGCCGGCACCACGGCGGTCAGCGCGGCGATCCCGAGAAACGTCCTCTGCACCCCGGTGGCGTCGGCGAGCAGGCCGAAGTACGCCGGGCCGGCGAGGTAGCCGAGATAGGCGACCGTGGAGATGGCGGACGTGGCCCGGCCCCGTGACCCGTCGGGGACGGGCCGAAGCCCGTAGGACAGCAGGGTGGGAAAGAGCGCCGAGGTGCCCGCGGCGGCCGCGATGATGCCGCCCAGGGCGAGCGGCAGCGTGGGCGCGAACGCCGTCAGGACGCCTCCGGCCGTGGCGATCACGCTCGCCGCGACCAGCGTGGCGATCGGGCGGCGCAACGTGACCGTGCCGGTGGCGAAGCGGGTCAGCGCCGCCGTCGTGGCGAACGCCGCCGGCGCGACGGCGGCCAGCGCCGGCGAGGCGGTGAACGCGTCGGTCAGCAGGACGGCACTCCAGGACTGGTAGGCGTTCTCCGCCGCGAACGCGAACGCGCCGATCGCACCGACCGTGACCAGGGCGATCCACCACGTGAGCGCGCCCTTCCCCTCAGGTGTGGCAGCATCCTGATCATGGGCCTGGCGCGTCGTGGCGAAGACGAACAGGCCGAGCGCCACGACCACCACGGCGCCCGCGGCGAAGTTCACCAGCAGGCTGTCCGCGATCCCGGTGAGCGCGCCGGCGCCCAGGCTGGAGACCGCGACCATGGCGGAGAACGCCGCGTGCGAACGGGTCACGACGGGCCGCCCGGTTCGCTTCTCGACCGTCGCCGCCAGCGTGTTCAGCGCCACATCGGCCGCTCCCGAACTCGCTCCCGTCAACAGGATGCCGGCGCACAACGCGGCATAGTTCACCGCGGCGGCGGAGAGCACGACACCCATGACGCCCAGCAGCGCGAGCAGCACTCCGGCGACACGCAGGCCGAGCACGTCGACGAGGCGCCCGGTCAGCAGCATGGCGGGCAGAGCTCCGGCGCCGACGAAGAGCAGCACGACGCCGAACTCCGCGTCGCTCACACCGGCTTGGGCGCGCAGCAGGGGCAGGGTGGCGCCCCAGACGCCCCAGAAGACGCCGAATCCGGCGAAGCCGAGGAACGGGGCCGCACGGAACAGGGCAGCGGGGCGAGCGATCACGGTCGACACATGTGTAACGCTACACAAATAGGATGGCCCCGTGCCAACCGACCGCAGACGCGTGACGCTGAAGGATGTGGCGGCCCGTGCCGGGGTGTCCCCCATGACCGCCTCCTACGCCTTCACCCGGCCGGCGCGGGTCGCGGCCGCCACCCGCGAGCGCGTGCGCCGCGCGGCCGACGAGCTGGGCTATCGCCCCGATGCCGTGGGCCGCGCGCTGAAATCCGGGCGAACGCATCAGATCGGGGTGGTCTTCGGCGAGCACCTGGCGTACGCGTTCGACGATCCCCAAGCGGCACAGTTCCTGGCCGGGGTCGCGGAGGTCTGCGTCGAGGAGGGCCGGGGCCTCACCTTCATCCCCACGCGGGGCGATGCCGCCGATGCCGATCGCGTGCTGTCCGCGGCGGTCGACGGCTTCGTGCTGTGGACCACCGCGGAGGACGATCCGGTGCTGGCGGCGGTCGCCGGCGACCCCCGCCCCGCCGTCATCCAGGGCGGCCCGCCGCGCCAGGGGATCGCGTGCGTCGCCCAGGACGACTACCGGGCGGCGCTCGCGGTCGCGGCCCAGGGGCTCCGTACCGGCCGGACGCCCGTGGTGATCTCCTTCCCGCTCGATCGCGACCGCGAACGCCTGGTGACGACCGGCGCCGAGCTGCCGCCACGCGCGCCCTTCCCCGTCACCGACGCCCGCCTGCGCGGCTATCGCGCCGCCATCGAGCAGGCCGGGCTCAGCTGGACGAGCACACCGGTCGCCGTCGTGGCCCGCAACACCCAGCAGGACGGCCTCGACGCGGCACGGGAACTCGCCCCCCGGCTCACCCCCCAGGCGCTCGTCATCGCCATGAGCGACGAACTCGCCCTGGGAGCCCACCAGGCCCTCCACGAGACGCACCCGGAGGTCGCCTACCTCGGCTGGGACGCGTCACCGGCCGGCCGGCGGCTCGGCATCACGTCCGTCACCAATCCGCTGCGGGACCAGGGCCGCCGCTGCGCGCGCCTGGCCCTCGACCCCGGCCACCCTCCGGACGACCAAGAGATCCCGTGGAGCGTCACATCCTGATCCGCGACCCGCCGCAGGGCGTCGGCGGATCCTCAACAAGATCTCAACGCCGGCGAGCTCCAGCGCCACGCGTGCATCCGCTGGACCGGCCCGGAGCGTTAGGCTCGCGGCGTGATGAAGGAAGTTGACCTCGACCTCGGCGGCGGCCGTACCCTGCACGTCTACGACACCCACCCGGACAGCGCGGCCGATCGGTTGACCGTCATCTGGCACCATGGCACGCCCAACATCGGGATCCCCCCGGAGCCGCTCTTCCCCGACTCCGAGCGGCTCGGCCTCCGCTGGGTGTCGTACGACCGGCCCGGGTACGGCGGCTCGACTCCCTCGCCAGGCCGGGACCTGGCATCGGCCGCCGGTTACACGGCCAGGGTCGCCGACGCGCTGGGCATCGGCCGGTTCGCGGTCATGGGGCACTCCGGCGGCGGCTCGCATGCCCTGGCCTGCGCTGCCCTGCTCGGGGACCGGGTGCGGGCCGCCGTCAGCGTGTCCGGGCCGGCGCCGTACGGGGCGGAGGATCTTGACTGGTTCGCGGGCATGTGCGCCTCCGGCCAGGCCTCACTGCGCGCCGCCCGCGCGGGCCGCGCGGCCAAGGAGCGGCACGAGGTGTCGGCCGAGTACGACCCCGAGATGTTCACGCCGACCGATCATGCCGCGTTGGAAGGTGACTGGTCGTGGTTCGGCACTGTCGTCGGCCCGGCGGTGGAGGGCGGCCCGGGCGGGCTGATCGACGACGACCTCGCGTACGTGCGTCCATGGGGATTCGATCCCGCGCGGATCGCGGTGCCGACGCTGCTCATGCACGGCGACCAGGACCGCGTCATACCCTGCTCGCACGGAAGGTGGCTTGGCCGGCACTGCCCTCCGGCGGAGCTGCGGACCTTCCCCGACGAAGGCCACATTTCGATCCTCAGGTCGGCCTCGGCCGCGCTGGACTGGATCCGCGCGCACGTCCGGTAGACCCCCGGGCGGACGACGTCTCGCGGGTTCGTGCGATCGGGGAAGAATCGGCGCCCTCCTCAGGCGCGCGGGCTGGTGCGCAGGACGGCGAACAGCCCCCGCGCGCGGGTGCCATCCGGCATGTGCCAGGAGCCGGCCACGTGGCCGGTCGCCTCCGGCGGAAGGACAGAAGCGGGACCGAGGACCCGGTGCAGGCGGAGGGCCGTACCGTCCGGTGCGGACAGCTCGGTGCCCTCGTGGTCGTCGACGGCGGCGAAGTCCGTGGGGGCGGGGCCGCCGCCGAGGTAGGAGCGGGTGACCTCCCGGTCGGGGGTGTCGCTGCTGTTCTGGTCCTGGGCCTGGACCCGGCCCTCGATCAGGGCCGGCAACTGGGCGACCAGCACCGGGTCGTGGCAACCGTCGTAGGCCCAGCGACGTCCCAGCACCCCGTGCTCCATGGTGCCGACGAGGGCGTGCTCCGCCCCGTCGAGCGGGGCACCGCGATAGGTGAGCGGCACCAGGTAGGCGGCCGGGTTCGTGCCGGAGGTGTCGGTGACCACCAGGAACTCGATCCCGACCTCACCCTGGGGGTCGTCCAGCCGGAAGCCGCCGGCCTTGGCCAATTCCGGCTCGCCCGCGCCCCCCTGGTACCACGGCCTGGAGGGTAGCCAGGAGGTGAGCAGTTCCAGCTTGGTCGGCTTGAGGGAGGTGTGGTGGATGACGGCCATGTGGATGGTTCTCTTTCGTTGAAAGGGGACGACCTTCACATTTTCCCACTCGGCACCACCGCATCCTCAGGCGCACGGCGAAGTGAGCGCCGGGACGCGCATCCCGGCCGGGCGGTGCAACCGGCTGACCGTCGGCAAGCCGGTGATCTCGGTTGGCGGTGAGCGGAGTACCGTTGGTGACGGGCCGAGCGGCCTGGCGGCAGGACATCACGGGCAACGACCTACCGTCGGCGCCCGAGACGTCCGGATCGCGGGAAGGACGAACGGGGGTGGCTTTGACCGAGGGCGAGCTCGAACAGCGCTTACGCGGGCACCCGGCGGTGACCGAGTGTGTCGTGGTCGAGGGCGAGCAGATGATCGCCTACGTCGTGGCCGGCGAGACGGACGGGGAGCGGATCAAGGAGTTCCTGACAGAGTTCGTGCCGCGGCGGCGGCTGCCCGGGGTGGTCGCGGTGGTACCCGAGTTGCCGCGCACGCCTGAGGGTGAGATCGACATCGCGGCCCTGCCGCTGCCGGTGGCGGAGGGAGAGCGGCCCGCGGGCGGCAAGAGCGGCTTCGTCACCTCTGGGAGCGGTTCTCTGGTGGTCGGGGGCACGCTCCTGTTCGGCTTCCTCGCCTTCGCGACCACCAACGTCTTCTGGCCTTATTCCACCGACCTGTCCGGTGTGCCGCTGCCTTGGGCAGCGCTGTTCTTCGGGCTCTACCTTTTCGAGTGCGCCTCGTTCGGGCTGGGCGTGATGGTTCTGCTGCAGGGCCGCCCGGCGCTGGCCCGGCTGGGCCGTTCCGCGCCGCTGACCACTGCGGCCTGGCTGGCGCTCGTCTGGCTGCTGGTGGCGTGGTGGCCGCAGGACAACTTCTACCGCCTGGCCGCCAAGACCGACTGGCCGCAACAGGCCGCCCTGGTCTACGGGTTCAACATCACCCTCATGATCGCCGCGGCGGTCCTCGTCGCCTTCGTCGCAGGCCGGCGGCGGTGAACACCCAGCCGGGTCAGACGAACATGGCGCCGAGCGCCTCGTTCGCGGTCCGTACGGCCTGCTCTGCCTCGTCGAGCTCCCGGAGCGTCCGGGCGGCGAGCGCGACGCCCAGGTAGGGAAAGGGGTCGAACGCGGCGGTCGGGATGGTGACCAGGAGGATCGCGCCGAGTTCCCGGCAACAGGCGGCCAGCCGCGTGACGTGCTCGCGCAGCGCGGTCGACGGCAGCCGGGCACCCAGCGGCAGGCAGTCCAGGGTGCGCACCAGGTGCCCCGCGCCGTGCAGGCCGTCCAGCGCCGTCTGAACGGTGAAGGCCGCGGAGGGACCGGTGAGCCTCAGGTTGATCTCGGTCGGCGCCAGCAGGCCCGCCCGGTCGGCCACGAAGTCCACGTCGTACCAGCCGCGGTAGCCGTGGCGGGCCAGCGCCGCGCCCACGGCGGCGCCGAATGCGGCCGCGGTCCGCGCCTGCCCGGCGGGCAGGGTGCCGGGTCCGACGGTGACGCCCTGGTAGCGGGTGCCGTCGATCGCCATCGCGCCCGTACCGACCGGGTGCACCCGCCCGTCGGCGGCGATGACGGCGTCGAACGTGGGGTTGGCGACCCCCGCGATGTACTCCTCCAGCAGCAGGCCACGCACCCTGCGGGGCGGCGGGGACGTGGTCACGACCTGGATGCCGGCGCCGCCCACCCCGTACTCATTTTTCAGCACATACGGCATGGCCGCCCGCCTCAGCTCCCGGCGCGCCGCGATCCGGCGCTGTGCCGCGATCCGGATCCCGCGATGCTCCGGAGCCAGCTCGCGGAACAGCTCGTGGGAGCCACGCTTGGACTCGAAGCGGCGGATGCACTCGAGCACCCCGGCGGGAGCGGGCCGGATCCGGGCGAACGCGGGCGAGTACCCCCAGGACAGCACCGCCACCTCGGGCGAGACGAGCTCGGGCAGCCCGGCGAGGGCCGCCGACACCTGCCCGTCCGCCGCGACCCCGCCGCGCACCCGCACCTCGCCCCAGCCCAGCGTCTCGGCCAGGTGCCGGACCCACCACTCCGGTACGGGCAGCGGCAGCACGACGAGGGCGGGCCGTGGACTGGCGAAGGCCGCCAGGCAGGAGTAGTGGTCACGGCCGGCCGGCGTCCCGCCGAAGGCGGCGTTGAACTCGGCGGCGTTGCCGACATGCACGGCGGGCAACCCACCCGTCCAGGCCCGCACCCACGACGGCTCGGTGCTCATCCGGTCAGGAAATCCCATTGATCACCTGATGTGCAAGGCGACACCACCTCAATGAGCGCGTCCGCCGAGCTCAGGCCACCACCCGGCGATTGGGACGCGTAGGTGCTGCCCAGCGGTCCGCACAGGTGCGTCCCATCTGTGCGGACCCTGGCGTGGTCAGTCGCTCTCGACCGGCTCCAGCACGAACACCGGGATCTGCCGGTCCGTGTTCTTCTGGTAGTCGGCGTACGGCGGATAGGCCGCCACCGCGCGCTCCCACCACTCGTCCTTCTCCGCGCCCGTCACCTCACGGGCCTTCATGTCCTGCTTGACAGGACCATCCTGAAGCTCCACATGGGGATGGGCCTGGAGATTGAAGTACCAGACGGGGTGCTTGGGAGCGCCGCCCAGCGAGGCGACCGCCGCGTATCGGCCGTCATGCTCCACCCGCATCAGCGGCGTCTTGCGGATCTTGCCGCTCTTGACTCCCAGGGTGGTCAGCAAAATGACCGCCATTCCCGTTTCCCTCAGGGTCGTTCCCTTGGTACCGCCGGAGCTCTCGTACAGCTCCACCTGCTCGCGTACCCACTGCGTCGGGCTGGGTTCGTACTCGCCCACAAGAGGCATGGCATCCGTCCCTCGGTCGGTCGACTCACGTGCAGCATGCTCCAACACCTGACCCGTGCGTTTTCATCCACGCCACCCGACGCCCTGTCGCAGCAGGTGCCGGAGACCCCCGGGGTCAAAGCGGTCCGGCCAGATCCCCATTGATGACGGCCGGTCCCGCATCGTGTGATGAAACGATGACAACCCGGCCGGGCTCCGAATTCCTCTGATTCGCTGCTGGCCATGCAATCGACGAACCTTTCCCATCGGCGTCGTACCGCAGCGGTCCTGGCCATCGCGGCCGGGCTGACACTCGCGGGTTGCGGCGCGTTCACCGCCTCCTCCGGCGCGGGACAGCCCACGGCGACCCGGCGGGCCGCGACCGGCGTCAGGGTGCTCTGGATGGGTGACTCCATCGCGGGCGCGCAGGCCCCGGCGCTGGAGGCGGCGTTGACGGCCGGCGGCGTGGCGTTCAAGAACGCCACGTCCGACGGCGGCGGCAACGTCGTCGCCGGTGACCACGAGGTGACGGCCATGGGAGCCAGGGACACCTGGAAGACGCTGAAGGAGAACCTCGCCTCCTTCCGGCCGACGGTGATCGCCTACCAGATCACCACCTACGACTGGGGCACCGCCCGCCGGCAGTTGTCGGCCTACCAGAAGCTCTCCCGGACGGCGAAGGACGCCGGCGCCCGGCTCGTCCTGGTGTCCGCCCCGCCGTTCAAGATCGACGAGTTCTTCGAGCCTCACAAGGACGCGATCAAGAGCGCGCCCGCGATGGCCGCCAAGGTCACCGGCGTTCACTACCTGGATGCCTCCGAGCTGTGGGGGGACGACTACGCCGCCGCCAGGGCCCAGCGCGCCAAGGACGGCATCCACTCCTGCCAGCAGGGGTCGGCGGCCTTCGCCACCTGGTTCGCCAGGCAGCTCGGCGAGCTGGCCGGCTTCACCCCGGCCGCCCCCGGCGTCTGGGCCACCGGGCCGTGGACCGGCGACGAGCGTTTCGCCAAACTCGGCTGCGGCTGATGGGGCCGACGACGTCGGCCCCTCGCCGCGCGCATGTCGGCGCGCTGGACGGGCTGCGCGGGCTCGCCGTCGCCGCGGTCCTGCTGTTTCACGCCGGGCACCTGCGCGGCGGGTTCCTGGGCGTCGACCTGTTCTTCGTACTGTCCGGCTTCCTGATCACCGGCCTGCTGCTGGAGGAGCTCGGCAGGGGCGGCCGCATCCACCTGGTGGCCTTCTGGGAGCGCCGGGCTCGCCGTCTCCTGCCCGCGCTGACCGTCATGGTCATGGGGACGCTGCTGCTGGCCTGGGCGTTCGCCGGGCCGGACCTGCTGCGGTACGCCCTCCAGGACGCGCCGTGGGTGGCCGCCCAGAGCGTGAACTGGCACTTCATCGGCGAGCGGATCGGCTACTGGAACGCCTCCGGCACCCGCCTGTTCGCCCATCTGTGGAGCATCGGCGTCGAATGGCAGTTCTACCTGGCCTGGCCCCTGATGGTGGCACTGGCCGGGAGAGGGCCCGGCGGGCACCGGCGGGTGGCGCTCGTCGCGCTGGCCGGTGCGCTCGTCTCGCTCCTACTCATGATCAGGCTCGGGGCGGCCGTGGACACCACCCGCGCCTACCAGGGCACCGACACCCGGGCCTTCTCCCTGCTCCTCGGCGCCGCCGCGGCCACGGCGCCCGTTCGGGACGCGGTGACCGGCCTGTCGCGCACCGCCGTGGACGTGAGCTGCGTCCTGCTGCTGTGCGGGCTGTCCGCCGCATGGCTGCTGACCGGCGGGGAGAAGGCCCCCGGCCTGTTCCAGGGCGGGATGTTCGCGCACTCCCTGGCCAGCGCCGTGCTGATCGTGCTCCTGGCCGGCGTACCGGACGGCCTGGCAGGCCGGGTGATCGGCAGCGCCGTACCGCGCCGGCTGGGCGAGCTGTCCTACAGCCTGTACCTGTGGCACTGGCCGGTCTACCTGCTCCTGCCACGGCCTGTGGCCGGGCTCGACGGCTGGGGCTGGACGGTCATCGCGGCCGGGCTGTCACTGTCGGCTGCGATAATCTCGAAGACCACCGTCGAAGATCCGGTACGGCTGCGCGTCCGCTGGGCCACCGGGCGGCGCGGATGGGCGGCAGTGGCCGCCGCGGCGGTGCTGGCAGCGGGGGTGTGGGCGGCGATACCGCGGCCGCGGCCCGGCGCCGGCACGGTCGACGTGAGCAGGCTCAGCCGGTCATCACCGGACGGATCCCGCCGGGAAACGAGGGAGCGGACAGATGCCGAGGGTCTTACGCCACGTGGCGGCCGTCCTGGTCGCGGCGGCGACGATGGCGGCTTGCGGAATCAGCGACACCGACGTGCGGCCGGCCGGTGACCCGGTCCACGGCGGCCTGACCGGGAGCCTCGGCAGTTCGCTGCGGGTGTACTTCGTCACGCCCCAGGGCACCTGGCCGGTCTCCCGGCCGGCACCGGCGGGGGCCCGGTTGCAGCAGGCCATGGACGCGCTGCTCGACGGCCCCACGGCGGCCGAGCGGGCGCGGGGGCTGGTCACGCAACTGCCCTCGGCGCGGCAGCCGGTCCGGGCCGGGACGGCCCAAGGCCGCGTGCAGCTGCGCCTGCCGTGGCTGGTGCGTGACCTGCGCCCGGCGGCGGTGAGCCAGCTGGTCTGTACGGCCGCGGAGGCCCCGGACGTGGGCGACGACCCCGTCGTCGAGGTGTTCGAGCCCGGCCTGGCAGGCCGGCCCTGGGCGGTCAAGTGCGACGAGAGCGGGTCGGCCGTCCCGGCCGAGCGGGGGCCCTCCTCGTGAGCCGCGTCCTGCTGATAGAAGACGACCCGGCCGTGCGCCGCGGTGTGAGCCTCGGCCTGCGCCACAGAGGCCACGAGACCCTCCTCGTCTCGACCGGCGAGGACGGGCTGGCCGAACTCGTCGCGGGCGCGCCCGACATCGTCCTGCTCGACCTGATGCTGCCCGGCATGAGCGGCCTGGAGACCTGCCGCCGCATCCGCGCCTTCAGCCAGGTGCCCATCGTGATCCTGTCCGCGCGCGACGATGACGTGGACGTCGTCGTGGGCCTGGAAGCCGGCGCGGACGACTATGTGATCAAGCCGGCCAGCAGCGAGGTCATCGAAGCCCGCATGCGCGCGGTGCTGCGCCGTACCGCCCAGCCCGCCTCCGCCGACCAGGCCCGCACCACCCACGGCGATCTGCTCGTCGACCGGGTCGCGCTGCGCGTGCTCAAGCACGGCGAGCAGGTCGCGCTGGCGCCGACGGAGCTGAAGCTGCTGCTGTTCCTGTCGGTCGCGCCTGAGCAGACCTTCAGCCGCCAGCAACTCCTGGAACAGGTGTGGGAGCACGCCTTCCACGGCGACTACCGGCTGGTCGACGCGTGCGTGATGCGGCTGCGGGCCAAGATCGAGGACGACCCACGCAACCCCCGCTACGTCCAGACCGTGCGCGGTTTCGGCTACCGGTTCGGGCCGCTGTGATCCGGCCGCGCCTCGCGCGCGGCCTGCGGGCCCAGCTGGTCCTGGTGTTCCTCCTGGTCTCCGTGATCAGCGCGCTGACCGCCGCCACGATCACCTACCGCCAGGGTCTCACCGCGATCGTGGATCGCGCCCAGGCCGACGTCCTGCGGGAACTGCGCGCCCACCTGGCCTCCCGCACGCCCGACCTGCCCGCCGGCCCCGCCGAGGCGGACCTGCGCAAGCTGGCCCGGCAGCTGGACCAGGCCGCGGGCACGCGGGGCTGGCGCACCGCCCTGTCCTATCGCGGCGGCCCGCTCATCACCGCCGGGAAGCAGGCGCCGCCGCTGCCCGCGCGGCTGCGCGACCAGGCGGCCTCGGCGCGCACCGCGCTGGCCCAGCGCTTCCACCACGCCCGGACGCCGTGGCTGGCCGTGGCCCTCCCCGTCACCGCCGACGCGCACCCGCACGAGTCCCCGCCGCTCGTCGTCTACGCCTCCCTCTCCCTGGCCTCCCAGCAGCAGGACGTGGACAGCCTGGCCGCCGCCGCCCGCGCCGGAGCCCTCCCCGTCGCCCTGGCTTCCGTCGTCCCCGCGCTGCTGGCCGCGCGCAGGCTGCTGCGACCGGTACGGCGGCTGCGCACGGCCGCCGAGCAGATGGCGGCAGGCGGCCTGGACACCCGCGTGAGCGTCACCGGCGACGACGAGCTCGCCGACCTCGGCCGCACCTTCAACACCATGGCGGCCACGCTCCAGGCCGACGCGGCCGTGCTGCGCGACATGGAAGCGCGGGCGCGCCGGTTCGCCGCCGACGTCTCCCACGAGTTGCGCACGCCGCTGGCCGCCATGACCGCCGTGACCGAGGTCCTCGACGCCGACGCCGACTCCGGCCGCCTCGCGCCGCTCACCGCCGAGGCGCTGCAGCTGGTCTCCGACGAGACCCGTAAGCTCACCCGCCTGGTCGAGGACCTGATCGAGGTGTCCCGCTTCGACGCGGGCGCCGCCGTGCTGAATCTGGACGAGGTCGACCTGGGCGAGTTCATCGCCAAGACGCTCGAACTGCGGCACTGGCACGACCGGGTCCGGACCGACATTCCCCCGGGCCTGCGCGCCCGCCTCGACCCGCGCCGCGTCGATGTCATCCTCGCCAACCTCGTCGGCAACGCGCTGCGGCACGGCGGGACGGCGGTGTCGGTGCTCATCCAGGTCCACGCCGGTGGCGGCCAGATCGTCATCACGGTCTCCGACGACGGGCCCGGCATCCCCGCCGACCTGCTCCCCCACGTCTTCGACCGGTTCACCAAAGGCGACGCCGCCCGTACCCGCACCGAGGGCAGCGGTCTGGGCCTGGCCATCGCCGCCGAGAACGCGCGCCTGCACGGCGGCACCCTCACCGCCGCCGATGCCCCCAACGGGGGAGCCGCTCTGACCCTCACCCTCCCGCGGGCCTCGCCCTGACCAGGGTCGATGCGGCTCGGGTCGGCAGGGAGGCGAGCCAGCCGGTCAGGAGCCGGTTGACCTCGTGGGGGCGTTCCTGCTGGATCCAGTGGCCGCACCCGTCGAGGATGTGGGAGGAGACCAGCCCCGGCAGGGTGTCGGGGTAGGCGTCGATCGCGCCGGCCAGCCAGGTGGTGGAGGCGTCCTGGACGCCGCCGACGAACAGCGACGGCTGGACGACGGGGGCCGCGTCCCAGGGGGCGAGGTCCTCCCAGTCCCGGTCCATGTTCCGGTAGCGGTTGAGGGCGCCGCTCAGGCCGGTCCGTTCGAACTCCGCGGCGTAGACGTCCAGGTCGTCCCGGCTGAGCCAGGACGGCAGCGGGCCGCCGGGGAACCGGTCGCGCAGCCTGCCGCCGCGGGCCACGAAATGGGGATCGGGCAGGCCGGGGGCGGGCATGGTGTCGGCCGACAGCGCCGCGTAGAAGCCGGCCAGCCAGCCGCGGACGTCCGGTTCGATCTCGGCCTCGGCCCGGCCGGGCGCCTGGAAGTAGCTGACGTAGAACTCCTCCTCGCCGCCCATCCGAGCGAAGATCTCGCTGGGCCGGGGTCCGCCGCGAGGGGCGTAGGGCACGCTCAACAGTCCGACGGCCGTGAAGACCTCGGGCCGGACCAGGGCGCTGTCGGCGGCGACGGTCGCTCCCCAGTCGTGGCCGATGATGATCGCCGTCTCCTCGCCCAGGGCGCGCACCACCGCGACGTTGTCCTCGACCAGCTCCAGCATCCGGTAGGCCGACACCGCCTCCGGCCTCGACGAGCGGCCGTACCCGCGCACGTCCAGGGCCGCTGCCCGGTATCCGGCGGCGGCCAGTGCCGGGAGCTGGTGACGCCAGGAGTACCAGGACTCGGGGAACCCGTGCACCAGCAGCACGAGCGGCCCGGCACCCTGCTCGACCAGGTGGATCCGGCCTGCCGGCGATGGCACCAGACGGTGTGTTCCCGTGACCTCGGTTGCCCGTGACATGAACCCTCCTCAGCTGAAGCACGCCCCCGTCGGCGCACGTCAGAATCATGCGCGGGACCCCGGGAACCCCTGAATTCCGTTTGCTGTTTCAGCAAGAACCCGCTGCCATGCCGGGGCCGACGCGTCCGGTGAACGAAAACGCGATGACGACCGGCACCGCCGGCGCGGGTATTTTTGCGCGGTCTCCCGAAACCGCGAGAGCTACGGTTCCGAGGTGCACGCGAGCCGGTGAACGCCGCCTCGACCGGCGACGGCGTGCCGCCCCTCGCGTGTCCTGCGCGAGGGAGACGGCTCACACCAGGAGAAACTCTCATGACCATGCCCTCAACCGCCCCATCACGCCGCCGCCGCGGCCTGCGCCTGTCCGCGCTCGCCGCCGTCGTGGCCGGGGGCGCGCTGCTGGCGGGGAACGTCAGCTCGGCCGAGGCGGTGCCGCCGGAGGTGATCAGCCGGTGGGACAACGAAATCGTCCATTCCAACTCCATCAGCCCCGGCTTCAGCGGGTTGCTGGGGACCGGCGCGTACACGATCACCGCGAAGCTCTACGCCGAGAACACCGGTGCCTCGGCGATCAGCTACCTCTGCACGATCGGTACGGGGCCCAACTCCGACGGCGACATCACCGAGGTGACGCTGGCACCGCACAGCAGGCACAGCATCTTCCTCAACGTCGTGCACAACTACCCCAGCACGGGACCGCTCAGCTTCGGCTGCACCAAACCGACGGGCGCGCCCCAGGTGCTGATGAAGCAGGTGAAGATCACTGCCGTGAAGGTGAACACGCTGGACAACCAGCCGTTCGGCTGATCGGCGCGCTGACCTGACCGGCCGGAGACGACGAAGGGCCGCGGCATCCGGATGCCGCGGCCCTCCTGGCCATGGGGCGGGTCCGTGGCACTTCCCGAACCGGCGTTCTTCCTGGCGCGCCGCCCGATGTCCCGCCGGTCAGGGGCGCCTGGTGTGCGGGGGTTGTTCCTGGCGAGGCTGCGGGGTGGGGCTGGTGGTGTGGTCGAGGGTGGCGGCCCAACTGGCCAGAAGCCGGAGTTTGTCTTCCGAGTCGCTCCCGGGCTCGGTGCCGTAGGCCACGAGGGTGAGGTTGTCGGCGGGCAGGTCCATGGACTCGTAGGTGAGGTGGAGGTCGCCGACGACCGGATGGTGGAAGGGCTTGGCCCCGAGGTGGTGCCGGCGGACGTCATGGCGGGCCCAGCGGGCGCGGAAGTCCTCGCTGCGGGTCGACAGCTCGCCGACCAGGTCGGTGAGACCCTTGTCGTACGGGTCCCGGCCGGCCTCGGCGTGCAGGAGCGCGACGGTGTCGTCCGCGGCGCGTTCCCAGTTGCCCCAGAACAGGCGGGAGCGGGCGTCGAGGAAGATGAAGCGGGCGTGGTTGGGGACGGGTCCGGCGGCGTCGAACATGGGCGCATACAGGGCGCGGCCGAGGGCGTTGGCGGCCAGGACGTCGCCCCGGCCGTTCATGACGAAGGACGGCGCGCCGGCCATGGAGTCCAGCAGCCGCTGCACCGAGGGCCGGACCCGGTCGGGGGTGGAGCGGCGCCGGCGGCGCGAGGCGGGTCCGGCGGCGCGGGCCAGGTCCTCCAGGTGCGTGCGTTCGGCGTCGTTCAGGCGCAGCGCGTGGGCCAGGGCGTCGAGGACCTGGTCGGAGACCCCGGACAGATCGCCGCGTTCCAGCCGGGAGTAGTACTCCACGCTCACCCCGGCCAGCTGGGCGACCTCGCCGCGGCGCAGCCCGGGAACCCGGCGGGTCCCGTAGGTGGGCAGCCCGGCCTGCTGCGGGCTGATCCTGGCGCGGCGGGAGGTCAGGAACTCGCGGATCTCGCGGCGGTTGTCCACTCTTCTCACGGTATGCGGCCTTCCACCCGCTAGGGGTGCCCTGTCAGTACACCTTTGACCAATGCCTTCTTCGCACGTCTGACCAGCGCTTTCATGGACAGGTAACCAGCATGCCCACCCCCGCTAGTGGCGCCCGATCCGGGTGTCAGCGGGCCTGGGCCGGACAACATGTTCAAGGAGTGAGCGATATGCGTGGTGTGGTGCTGCACGCCCCAGGCGACGTCCGGGTGGAAGAGGTCGCCGACCCGAAGATCACCGCCCCGACGGATGCCATCATCCGGCTGTCGGCGTCCTGTGTCTGCGGCTCGGACCTGTGGCCCTTCCGGGGGGTGGACCCCGTCGACCAGCCGACGCCGATGGGGCACGAGTACGTCGGGATCGTCGAGGAGGTCGGCAGCGAGGTCAAGCAGATCAAGCCCGGCCAGTTCGTCGTCGGCTCGTTCGTCGCCTCCGACGGGACCTGCGAGATCTGCCGCTCCGGCTACCCCTCCTCCTGCGTCCACCGCGTGTTCATGAACGAGGTCGGCACCCAGGCGGAACGGGCCCTGATCCCGCACGCCGACGGCACGCTCGTGTCCACCCCGGGCATGCCCGGCGCGGAGCTGATTCCCAGCCTTCTGGCCGCCTCCGACGTGCTGGGGACCGGCTGGTTCGGCGCGGTGGCCGCGCAGGCCGGCCCCGGCAAGACGGTCGCGGTCGTCGGTGACGGCGCGGTCGGCCTGCTGGCGGTGCTGGCCGCCAAGCAACTCGGCGCCGAGCGGATCATCGCCATGAGCAGGCACGAGACGCGGCAGAAGCTCGCGCTGGAGTTCGGCGCCACCGACATCGTCACCGAGCGCGGGGACGACGGCGTGGCCCGGGTCAAGGACCTGACCGGCGGCATGGGCGCCCACTCGGTCGTCGAGGCGGTCGGCACCCAGGAGTCGATGCAGCAGGCCGTCCGCGCCGCCCGCCCCGGCGGCCACGTCGGCTTCGTGGGCGTCAACCACGACGTCGCGCTCAGCGGCGAAGAGCTCTTCTTCGCCCAGGTCAGCCTGCTCGGCGGGCCGGCCCCGGTGCGCCGGTTCCTGCCCGAGCTGATCGAGTTGATCTGGGACCGGAAGATCGACCCCGGCAAGGTCTTCGACCTCACGCTGCCGCTGGAGCAGGCCGCCGAGGCCTACCGGGCCATGGACGAGCGCCGCGCCGTCAAGGCCCTGCTGCGCGTGTGACCCCACCCGGTGGCTACCTGTCCGGCGACCCCGGAGCAAGCGCCTGACCGATCTCCGGTGTCATCAAGGAGAGGAGCCTACGGAGGGGCGGTCAGCGCGGTGAGCCTGGTGGAGTCAGCCAACGTGCGACCGCCTCGACGTAGCCGTGCGGTGTCTCCAGCGGCAGGAGATGCCCGGCCGCCGGGAAGACCTGCCGCTCCCAGTCGGGTCGGCGGGTGGTGAGGTCGTCGAGGGTGGCCCGGGGGATCAGGGCGTCCTGGTCTCCCCACAGCAGCAGCGTGGGTGCGTCCACCCGGGCGATCCTCTGGTGGACGGGACGCCGGTCGACGAACAGGGCCGACAAGACCGAGGCGAAGGCCGTGACGGCCGCACCGAGCCTGCGAGGCTGAGCCGCGCGAAGTTCGTCGGCCAGCAGCGCGGTCATGTCCGGCGACAGCCGCGCGAAGGTGCCGGCCGGCCAGGCGTACCGGCTCAGTTTGAGGTCGAGCAGCCGCCGGCCGGTCAGCCGCAGCACGGCCCGCGCGACCGGCGGCGCGACCGCGAGCAGCGGCCTGCCGAGAGCACGCCAGAACAGCACCTCGTCGGCGGGCAGCGGGCCGGGCAGCGCCGGGCAGGCGAGCACCAGCCGCCCGACCCGGTCCGGGGCCGCGTCGGCGAACAGCAGCGCCACCAGGCCGCCCATGGACCAGCCGTGGACGACCACGTCCTCGAGGCCGAGCCGGGCGGCGAACGCGTTCAGAAAGCGCGCGCTCGGCTCGGCTCGGGCCGCCCGGGGGTGCGGCAGGCCGGTATGCCCGAACAGCGTGCCCGGCAGGTCGGGGACGACGACCGGTCCGAGGGCGCTGAGCGGGCCGATGAGGTCGAGCCACATCGACGCGCTGCCCGCCATCGGGTGGACCAGCAGGTGGGTGGGGCCGCTCCCGCCGACGCCGGCCGTCAGATAGTGGACGCCGGTGCCGCGGACGTCGACCTCCGCGCTGCGGATCCCGGCCCACCGCGGGGACCGCACGCCCCAGTCGGCATGTCGCACCTTTGGCTCCTCCCGCCGGCCGACAGCCACGACCATCATCGCCCCCCGGCCACGATCGTGCGCCTTTCCGGAAAGTCAGGCGTGCGGAGCGAGGTCGAACCGCTCCGCGTGAACACGCTTGACTTCATGTTGACGTTAACTTGCAGACTTGCCTCCACGTCAGGCGATCATCGCTCATTGGAGGCAAGAAACATGTTCGACGTCGTCATCGTCGGCGGAGCGCCGGCCGGCATGGCCGCCGCTCTGACCCTCGGACGGGTCCACCCGCCGGCGCTGCTGATCGACACCGGGCAGGGCCGCAACGCCACCGCCGACAACGTGCTGCCCGCCACCGCGCTGCTCGGCGGATCGATCGTCTCACCCCCGGCGTTCCCTACGCCCTGCCGGCCGTGGAGATCGCGGTGCTGGGCGTCGGGTTCGGGCTGCTCATGCAGAACCCTGGTGGTCGTCGCGCAGAACGCGGCCTCCCCCGCGGATCTGGCCGCCACCACCTCGGCAGTGGTATCCGTCCGCGGCGTGGGCCTCTCGCTCGGCGTGGCGGTCTTCGGCACCCTCCTCTCCCGGGAGCTCCAGGGCCGCGCCCCGGGCCCGGCGGCGACCGCCGCCGCCATCCCGGACGTCCTGTTCTGGGGCGCCCCGGCCGCCGCCGTCCTGGTGGCGCTGCCGGCCCTGCTGCCCCGCAAGGCCCAGGGAGAGGCGACGGCATGAGTACGCGACAGACCCTCGTGATCGAGGCGTACGAGCTGATCGGCGAGGTGGCCTTCCCGCTGGCCACCACCGTCATCCGCGAGCGCGGGGTGGCGAGATCGAGCGCCCTCTGCGGGTCGCCCCCGCTCGATCCCGTCTAGTCGCCGCCCACGCGGTAGTCGAGCAGCACGAGACGGTCGTCGATCGCGGTGCTGCCGGTGAGGTTCAGGTCAAGGACGGGGAGCTCGGCGAAGAGGAGCTCCTCGCCGGCCGCGCCGTGGATCATCGGGAAGACCATGACGCGGAGCCGGTCGACCAGGCCGAGCCGGAAGAGGCTGCGGACCAGGGACTGGCTGCCGATGGTACGCATCGGCAACCCGTCGGCCTCGGCCTTCAACGCGGGCACGGCCGTTTCCACCGGCTCGTCGATGATCGTGGTGTTCGCCCACGTCAGTGGCGGTTGGAGCGTCTTGGAGAACACGATCTTGGGAAGTTCGGCCATTCGGGAGAACGTCGGGTCGTCACCCTTGGTGACGATCTCGGACATCTGCCGGTACGTCGTCGCGCCCATGAGCATGACGTGTTCCTCGGCGAGCTGCGCGTGCAGCCACTCGAACAGGCCCGGCGTCCCGTAGCCCCAGTACGGGGCCGATCTCGGCCCGCCGCCACCGTATCCGTCAAGGGTGCTGAACATGTCGACCATGAGCTCACGCATAGGTCCCTCCTGACCAGGTCATCGCGACACGAGACGGCGCCGGAGCGGCTGACGCCCCGACGCCGTACCTGGACAGACCTCCGCGGCCGGGCAAACTCATCGGCCGATCCTGAAGTCCGCCATGCCCGCACCGGCCCCCTCGCCGGTGCCACCCCGGGCAGGGCTACCCTTCGACGCGGACCGGGCCGCCCAGGCCACCGCCCGCGTCCACATCGGGCGGTTCGAGCACCGACGGCTGAGGCGAATCGATGACCGGCACCGCGCCGGAGCCCCATCGTGCGCCGGACGGTGCCGAGCCCCACGACGATCAGCCTTCGTGACCACCCGCGTACTTGCCGGGCAGGCCACCCCACGGCCGCGGCACAAGGCGGCGCAGGTCTGCCGGGGGGCTACCGCATGGCCGCCGGCGCGCGCGGGAAGTCGAGCGTGAAGGGCGGCGCGGGCGGCAGGGGCACGGCGTGCTCGGCCCGGAAGGACTGCAGCAGGTACGCCACCAGCCGCCGCGACCCCGCCGCCGCGTCCTGGTTCGTTCCGGTGGCGACGCCGCAGTTGGCCTTGAGCAGCAGCGTCAGGTCGGCCAGGTCGAAGTCGGCCCGCAGCCGCCCCGCGGCCTTGGCCCGCCGCACCACCTCGGCGAAGCCCTGCTCGGCCCGCACCCGCAGACGCTCGTAGTCGATCGCGTCGGGGAAAGCCGTCAGGAACGCCTCGGTGAACCCCCGATCCGCGACCTGCATCGCGCACACCTTCTCGATCACCGAGCAGAAGCCCCGCCACGGGTCCGGATCGGCCAGGGCCTCGTCCACGACCGACGCGCACGTGGCCAGCTCGTCGCCGAACACCTCCGTGATCAGCGACTCCCGCGACGGAAAACGCCGGTAGAGCGTGGCCACGCCGACCCCGGCGCGCCGCGCGATGGCCGCCATGGGCACGTCGAGCCCACGGGTGGCGAACGCCTCCCGCGCGGCCTCGAGGATGCGCACGCGGTTGTGCAGCGCGTCGGCCCGCAGCGCCTGCGCGGGCTCCATCTGAGAGGGATGAGCAGGCATGTTTCTCACATTAACGTAAGTGGACGGGTCCATCCGGTTAGCCCGCTAGCGTCACTCACGTGGAGATGGATGCGACTGAGATGCGCGCGGCCCTGTTCGACCGGTACGGGCCGCCGGAGGTGCTCTACGTGGGCACGGCGCCCAGGCCGGTCCCCGGACCCGGCGAGGTGCTGGTGCGCGTGCACGCCGCCAGCGTGAACGGCGGCGAGCTGCACGGCCGGGCGGGCAGGGTGCGGCTCGTGACGGACCTGACGCAGCGGGGCTTCCCCAAGCGCATGGGGCTCGACTTCACCGGCGAGGTCGTCGCCCTGGGCCCGGACCCGGCCGAGCCCGGCCCCCGGGTGGGCGACCGGGTGTGGGGCGTGCTGGGCCGCACGTTCGGGAGTCTCGCCGAATACCTGACCGTCCGCCCCCGCCACCTGTCCCTCGCCCCGGCGGGTCTCGACCTGGTGCAGGCCGCGGCACTCCCGGTGGGCACGACGGCGATCACGGCACTGCGCGACAAGGCGAAACTGCGGCCGGGCGAGCGCCTGCTCGTACGCGGCGGCAGCGGTGGCGTGGGCGTCACGGCGGTGCAGCTCGGCAGGGCACTCGGCGCCCACGTCACCGCCCTGGCCGGGGCAGGCAACCTCGACCTCGTCCGCGACCTCGGCGCCCACGAGGTCTACGACTACGCCACCACGCGGCCCGCGGATCTGCCGCGCTTCGACGTGGTCATGGACACCGTCGGCACCGAACACCCCGCCTACCGGCGCCTGCTGACCCCGTCGGGCCGCATGGTGGCGATCGCCTTCGACCTCAACCGGGCCGCCGCGTCCCTGTCGTACCTGGCCGCCTCCGCCGTGTACGGCCGGCGGCGCGTGCGGTTCTTCAGCGGCCAACCCACCCACCGCCTCTTCGCCGACCTCACCCGGTACGTGGAGACCGGCGCCATCCGCCCGGTCGTGGACACCGTGTTCCCCCTGGACGAGGTCGCCAAGGCGCACCGGGCCCTGGAGGCGGGCGGCGTGCGCGGCAAGATCATCGTCCGCCTCGTCTGACCCAACGGTCGACCGGCATCGATCCCAGCGCACGGGCGCCGGCGGCCTGGGGCCTGCCACTGGTCGCGCCGGGCGGACGCGGCTCCGAGAAGGTCGTGGCCGCGCCGGCGGCTCGGGCCGGTGACGTGAACGTACGCGGGGAAGACGGCCGCATCCCGCTGTGGCAAGGTTCTGACCCGTCGCAGGCCCGGCCGCACCGTGCTCCGCACCGGCAATGGCCTACGCTGACACGATGGCCGAAATGACCGGATGGGACCCGAAAGCGGACCTCCACCATTACCTCAGGACCGCCCGCGAGTCTCTCCTGTGGAAGCTCGACGGCCTGTCCGAGTACGACGTCCGCCGCCCGCTCACCCCGACCGGCACCAACCTCCTCGGCCTGGTCAAACACCTGGCCAGCGTCGAGCTCGGCTACTTCGGCGAGACTTTCGGCCGTCCGTCCGACGAGCCGCTGCCCTGGTTCGACGAGGACGCCGAGCCGAACGCCGACATGTGGGCCACCCCGGACGAGTCCCGCGAGCAGATGATCGCCCTCTACCACCGCGCCTGGGCCCACGCGGACGCCACGATCGAGGCGCTGTCCCTGGACGCGACCGGCCACGTCGCCTGGTGGCCGGCCGACCGCAACCCGGTCTCCCTGCACCGCGTCCTCGTCCACGTGACCACCGAGACCAGCCGCCACGCCGGGCACGCCGACATCGTCCGCGAGCTGATCGACGGCGCCGCCGGCCGCCACAGCCAGGACCCCCTGCCGAATGCCGGCGACGCCTCCTGGTGGACGGACTACCTCGAACGCCTCGAACAGGCCGCCCGCAAGGCCGCCGAAAACCAGCAACGAGGCGCATGACGGCGGCCGGGAGCCGCGGGGATCAACTCCGGCACCTCTCGATCGGCCGCTTCACCACCCACGGGCCGGCGGGTCCGACACAGACGGGGTCTTTGGCAGGCACTCAAGCTTTGGCCGCTCGCCGAGCGAGCCACTGCTCCCGGGTGATCGCGTACTCGACCTCGCCAAGATCGCTGCCGGGGAGCGGCTCGTCCCATTCCATGTGGAACGTACGGATGTGCTCCATGCCGAGTGCGGCCATGGTCGCACGTGAGGCGGTGTTGACCGCCATGGTCTCGGCGAAGACGCGGGTCAGCCGAAGATCTTCGAACCCGTGTCGAATGAGCTCGCGGGCTCCCTCGCTGGCCAACCCCTGCCGCCAGCAGCGACGCAGGAGCCGGTACCCGAGCTCGGCCTGCCCCTCGACCGGCCCTTGGTCGATGCGCTCCGGCGGCTCCAGGATCCACCAGCCGACGAACTGTCCGTCGACGAACCCGGCCCAGAAACCCAGCCCCGCAACCTGGCCCGCGACCGCGAGCCTGTCCCGATGGAGAACCTCGACCTCCTCACGGCTCCGGGCGCGGCCGCTGCCGAGGTACCGCATGACCTCAGGGTCAGCGTCGAGCTCGACCTCGTGTTCAAGGTGTTCGTCGGACAGCGGGACAAGCTCGATGCGGTCGGTTCGCAGTATGGCCTGAGGCATGGGCCGCATTCTCGCGTACGAGACACCCGCCGGTCATTCGGATATCTCCGCGCGGGATGCCCGGCTCTGCGCTTTCCGCTCACGATCAGCGCTCCGGCCGTGCGCGCGGTACGGCTTCCAGCAGCGAACGCAGCAGTTGCGCGGCGGTGCCGGCGGACACCTCGCCGGGCGTGTTCATGAGCTGGGAGGCGAGTCCGTCCACGAACGTGTGCAGGATCGCCGCCCAGAGCTCGACCCGGGCATCAGGGTGCGGGAGCGCGGCCTGGCCCGGTTCGCGGGCCGGCTCGTGTCCGCGGAGGGCGGCGATGCATTGACGGTGCAGCGCCCGCTGGTCGTTCCACGTCGCGGAGCCGCCTTCCGAAGGGTGCTGCCGTTCCCACTCCACGATCGCCGACCACAGCGCGTACTCCTCGCGCCGCTCGGCGTCCAGCGGCAGCATCTCCTCCACGATCGTGGCGATCTGCTCGACCACCGAGCCGTGCGCGCGTGGCCGCTGAACGCGGGGCAGAACCCGTCCGCGGAGGGTGTCGGTGGTGGCCCGTACGACGTAGGCCTGCAATTCGTACTGGTTGCCGAAGTAATGCCGCAGGGACCCGGTGGACCAGCCGGCTTCGGCGGCCACCCCGCGGACGGTCACGCCGGGCAGGCCCTCGCGCAGGATCACCCGGATGGCGGCCTCGGCGAGCTCGGCCCGTCGCCGGTCATGATCAACGAGTCGTGGCACATCCGCATGCTAACACGCATGTGCTATTTTAATTGACACGGGCGTGCTATTACGGATCGCCGGCTCCCGGAGGGAGAACGGAATTGTCGATCGAGACGATCGGGGCGGTGCTCGGCCTGGCCCTCCTCGACACGCTGAGCCCCACCGTGATCGGGATGACCCTCTATCTGCTGCTGTCCAGGCCGCACCGCGTGGGCGCGCTGCTGGGCGTGTACCTCGGCTCGGTCGCGATCGCGTACTTCGCCCTGGGCGTCCTGCTCATGCTCGGCCTGGGCGCGGTCGTGTCACGCGTTGACGACACCGTGTGGGCCTGGGGCCAGGGCGTCCTCGGCGCAGCGCTCATCGTGGGGAGCTACGTCATCCCCGACCAGAACCCCGAACGCGCATCCCCCCGGGCCCAACCCTTCACCGTGCGCTCGATGCTGCTGTCAGGGATGGGGACCTGGCTGTTCGAGTTCGCCACCGCCGCGCCGTACTTCGGCGCGATCGGCATCATGACCTCGGCCGGCCTGCCCGCCGCCCAATGGTCGCCGCTCCTCGGTGTCTACGTGACCATCATGGTCATCCCAGGCCTCCTGCTCCTCCTCGCCTGGGCCGCCCTGGGTGAACGAATGCAGGAACGGTTCGAACGGTGGCAGAACAGGCTCTCCTCCGGATCCCGCGCGACACTGCGCTGGATCGTCGGGATAGCAGGACTCGTGATCCTCTTTTCGGCAGCAGACACGCTGTTCCCGGAAGTATCTATCGTCACTCCGTGGGGGTAACGCATCCGCCGGCTCTCCCCTGGAACGGCACAGTCGCCGCAGCCCAGCGGTTGCTGGGCCGAAGCACCGCCGCATCGAGTCAGCGATTGGGTGTGTAGACCAGGTCCACCCGCTCCCGGCCGGCCTTCGCGGAGAACGTCGCCAGCACCCGCGTGATGCCCCCGTTCAGATCCGTCACCACCGCTCGGGCGTCATCGTTCTCGTCGCGCACCACCGTGGCCAGGTGCTGGTCGTCCCACCACCCGATCGTCCACGCCCTCGACTCGTCGTTGACCCGCTTGGCCAGCTTGCCCGACGTGAAGTCCCACACGCAGAAGTTCGACGCCTCCACCGACAGGCACAGCGTGAGGAAACGCTTGCCCGAGGGCGAGAATGCGTCCGCCCCGTGCATGATGCCGACCTTGCGCAGCGTGCGATGCGTACGTCCGTCCTGCCGGATCACCCGGACGTTCCACTCCTGGTCCCAGGCGTTGGCGGCCAGGTACCGGCCGTCCGGAGTCCACTGGAAGGCCGCGTGCTGGTCGATGCCACGGACGGTGACGGCCTTCGAGGTGCCACTGGCGGGGTCGACGATCACGAAGCCAACGGTGGTGATCCCGTCCTTCCGGATGCTGAGGACGAGCTTGCGGCCGTCTCGCGTCCACGCGGGGTAGGCGGTGCTGAGCGGCTTGCGTACCGTACGGATGCGCTTCGCCTTGCCCTTGTCGTCGAAGACGACGACGGAGTCGAACGCCCCGGGCGAGGAGTAGGGCACGCCCGCGACCTTCCCGCCTTTCGGCGCGGGCACCAGTTGGTCGTACCCCTTCTTCTTCCTGAAGGAGATGCCGTCAGCGGAACGGAGGTAGGCGGCGCGGTGCGACGGTGACACCTCTTTGCTCAAGGCGGTCACCCGCCACGGGTCGCCGTCTCGTTCGTGCAGCACGACGCCGGCCTCGGGCACGTTCACGTCGCGGTCGTCGAGCGGCCGGGCGGCCGCGGGCGCGGCACTGACGGTGGCCAGGAGCAGGGCCGCCGACAGCGTGCCGGGTAAGAGCAGTAAGTGGATCATCATGGCAGCATAGAGAGTGATGGGGATCCGGGAGAACGAGCCGATCAACGCCTGCGAAGACGCGGTGCGCCCGGCCCGCTCCGCCCCGGACATCGCCCGCCGGGCAGGGAGCGAGCAGGAGTCCCGGCGGTGCGCAGGCTTTCATGCTCCGCAGGGCCTGGCACGGGTGTGGTGGGCTCCGCCGTGACCTCGCTTGTCCATTCGAGGCCGTGCGCGATCGTCCGGTCTGCGGTGGTCTACTTGATCACATGGCACTGAAGGAGTTCTATCCGCCGATCGAGCCGTACGACTCCGGCCTGCTCGATGTCGGAGACGGCAACGAGATCTACTGGGAGACCTGCGGAAACCCGGCCGGCAAGCCGGCGGTCTTCCTGCACGGCGGGCCCGGCGGCGGCGTCCTGCCGGCCTTCCGCCGGTTCTTCGACCCGGCCGCGTACCGGATCGTGCTGTTCGACCAGCGCAACTGCAGTGCCAGCCGGCCGAGCGCCGCCGACCCGGATGTGTCGCTGCGGCACAACACCACCTCACACCTGGTCGCCGACATGGAGCGGCTCCGCGAGCACCTGTCCGTCGACCGCTGGCTGGTCTTCGGCGGGAGCTGGGGCAGCACCCTCGCCCTCTCGTACGCCCAGGCCCACCCCGATCACGTCACCGAGCTCGTGCTACGCGGCATATACCTCGTCCGGCCCTCCGACGAGGACTGGACGTTCACCTCCACCGGCGCGGCCCGCCTCTTTCCCGCCGAGTGGGCCGCGTTCCGCGACGCGATCCCGGCGGACGAGCGATACGACCTGGTCACCGCGTACGGCCGCCGCATCGGCGACGCCGACCCTGCCGTCCACCTCCCGGCGGCCCGCGCCTGGATGGACTGGGAGTTCTCGGCCAACACGCTGCTGCCCGCCGATCCACCGCCACTCGGCGACGACGCCATCCTCCTTTTCGCCCGCATCACCCACCACTACATCAGCAACGGCGGCTTCCTCCCCGAAGAGGGCCTCCTGGCGGGCGTCGACCGCATCCGGCACATCCCCACCGTGATCGTCAACGGCCGCTACGACATGAAGACCCCGCCCGACCAGGCATGGGATCTGCACCAGGCCTGGCCCGAGGCCGAATTCCACCTCGTCGAGGACGCGGGCCACGGCGGCGCCGAACCCGGCACCCGGCACCGCCTGATCGACGCCACCGACCGCTTCCGCGCGTAGGCGGCGCGTTCCTCGGCGCGTTCCTCGGCGCGTGTGGGACTGCCGCCGAAGGGGAGCTCTGAACACGCGTGTCCTGGACGGCAGAAGGGCCGAAGCCAGTGCCGGCGGCCGTCATTCGGAAAGGGCGCGCCGCCGGCCCCCGATTTCGGGCGTCCGAATACCGCCGCGCAGCGGTGACCTCGGCCCCCGGCATGGGATGTATCGGCTTCGCCCGTTTCCCTGCGTCTCACAGTGAGAAGGACTATCGCATGTCCCAAACGAGACCCCCCAGTCCAACTGAGGAGACCAGCGGCGGCGGCGAGCCGAGTCTGAAGCAGGTGATGGGCCCGGGCCTGTTGCTGCTGTTCATCATCGGCGACATTCTCGGCACCGGGATCTACGCGCTGACCGGCCAGATCGCCGGCGAGGTGGGCGGCGCCGCCTGGTTGCCGTTCGCCATCGCCTTCGCAGTCGCGTTGATCACGGCGTGCTCGTACCTGGAGCTGGTGACCAAATACCCACAGGCCGCCGGAGCCGCGCTCTACGTGCACAAGGCGTTCGGCAAACACCTCCTGACCTTCCTGGTGTGCTTCGCGGTGATGTGCTCCGGCATCACCTCGGCCTCGGCGGCGTCCCGGGCCTTCGCCGCCAACCTCGCCACCGGCTTCGGCCTGGAGGTCGGCAACGGCGTCATCCTGCTGATCGCGCTGGCGTTCATGCTCCTGGTGCTGGCCGTCAACCTGCGCGGCGTGGGCGAGAGCGTCAAGATCAACGTAGTGCTCACCGCGGTCGAGCTCTCGGGCCTGCTGATCGTCATCCTGATCAGCCTGTACTTCATCGTCGGCGGGAACGCCGACTTCTCCCGCGTCGTCACCTTCGAGACCGCCTCCGACAAGAGCGTGTTCCTGGCGGTCAGCACGGCGACGTCGCTGGCCTTCTTCGCCATGGTCGGGTTCGAGGACTCGGTCAACATGGCGGAGGAGACCAAGAATCCGGCCCGGATCTTCCCTCGCATGATGTTCACCGGGCTCGGGATCACCGGGTTGATCTACGTGCTCGTGTCCATCTGCGCCGTCGCCGTCGTCCCCGTCGGGCAACTCTCCGACAGCGAGACCCCGCTCGCGACGGTGGTGCAGACCGCGGCCCCCGGCTTCCCGATCGCCGATCTGCTGCCGTTCATCTCGATGTTCGCCGTGGCGAACTCCGCGTTGATCAACATGCTGATGGCCAGCCGGCTGCTGTACGGCATGGGCAAGCAGGGCGTGCTGCCGCCCTTCCTGGCCAAGGTGCACCCGAGGCGGCGCACGCCGCAGGCGGCGATCGTGTTCACCACCCTGATCGCGCTCGGGCTGATCACGTACGTCTCGCTGAGCCCCGACAGCCCGGTCGTGTCGCTGCTGGGCGGGACGACATCGCTGCTCCTGCTGGCGGTCTTCTCGCTGGTCAACGTGTCCGTTCTGGTCCTGCGCAGGGAAAGGGCGGAGACCGAGCACTTCCGCGCCGGACGCGTCCTGCCCGTGGTGGGCACGATCACGTGCCTGTACCTCGTCCTGCCGTGGTCCTCGGGGCGCCCCTCCGGCCAGTACGAGATCGCCGGCGTGCTGCTCGCGCTCGGGCTGATCCTCTGGGTGGTCACCTGGTTCACCCACAAGAAGGAGAACGCGGAGACCCGCTGACCGGGCCACTCGGCGGCCGTCCGGGGTCACCCGACGGCCGCCGGGACAGTGTGCGGTAGCTGACCTCGGACGAACTTGTGGCACCTCGCCCGGAATGGCCCAATGCCGTGGGCCAGGAAACATCGATGTACCCGTGGCGACCGTTCCATTCCGTAGCTGACCCACTACAGAATGCGATATGCCCTGGTCAGCTCTCCGGAAGGACATCCGATGCGACGCGTTCCCGCCCTCCTAGCCATGGCCGCCTCCGGCGTGCTCGTGCTCACCTGCGCCGGTCCGGCCTCCGCCGCGCCAGGGGTCGTGCGCCTGTACGCACCTGACGGCCAGGTGGCGACGGTCGTCGACCCAGAGCCCAACGACTGCCATCGGGGCTTCGGCGAGGACACCGCCCTGGTGAACCGGACCGAGGGCACGATCCTGGTCTTCCCGGACTTCAACTGCCGGACCAGGATCTTCGACCCGGTCAGCCCCGGCGAGACCAGATACGGCAACATCGGCAGCTTCCAGGCGCTGGACTGAGCCGGCTCCCGAAAACGTCGCGTCGATCAGCGCACCATGCCTCGCGCCGCTTGATCCGGTCACCGACGCGGGCGACCTCAAAGACTTCGGAGCGTTACCGGCGAACACTCCTGCCAAGCGTTCGCTTCGGCCTAAAATTCGTTCGACGCTCTCTTCTTTGGGGTGGCCCTCGTGAGTGAGACGACCCAGCTGCGAGTGCGGGTGATCGACGCCGCCGCAGACCCGCAGGAGCTTGACGAGACCACGGCGCGGCTGCGCGCCGAGCTGCTCGATCTGGACGTGGTGGCGAGCGCGGCAGAAGCGGGCGAGGTGCCGGAGGGCACCCGGGCGGTGCTGTCGTTCACGCTGGGCGGCCTGGTGATCGCGCTGGCCGGCACCGAGCTGCTCGGCGCGATCGTGAACGCCGTCACCGCCTGGCTCACCCGCAACCAGCACCGGTCGGTCAAGCTCGACATCGAGGGCGACGTGCTGGAGCTGACCGGCATCCGCTCCGCCGAGCAGCGCGAGCTCGTCGAGGTGTGGTTACGCCGCCGGCAGGGCGAGCCGTCGCCGCAGGCGGGCAGGCGCATGGCGCTGATCGTGGCCGGCGACGAGTACCGCGACCCCGGCCTGCGCCGGTTGCGCGCGCCCGCGCTCGACGCCGAGGCGCTGGCCAGGGTGCTGGGTGACGAGGGGATCGGCGGGTTCGACGTCCGTACGATGCTCAACGAGTCCACCTCCGTGGTCAACGAGGCGGTGGAGGAGTTCTTCGCCGACCGGCACCCCGATGACCTGCTCCTGCTGCACTTCTCCGGCCACGGGGTCAAGGACGACAGCGGCGAGCTCTACTTCGCCACCCCGAGCACCAAGCTCAACCGGCTCGGCGCCACCGCCGTAGCCGCCGAGTTCGTCAACCGCCGGATGAACCGCAGCCGGTGCCGCCGCATCGTGCTCCTGCTCGACTGCTGCTACGCGGGCGCGTTCGCACGCGGCGCGATGCCGCGGGCAGGCTCGGACCTGCACGTCGAGGAGCAGTTCGGTGGGCGCGGGCGGGTCGTCATCACCGCCTCCAACGCTTTGGAGTACGCCTTCGACGGCCCCGATCTCGCCGACGCCAGGGACACCTCGCCGTCGGTGTTCACCAGCGCGCTGGTCGAGGGGCTGGAGACGGGCGAGGCCGACCGCGACCAGGACGGCTACGTGGGCATCCACGAGCTGTACGACTTCGTCTACGACAGGGTCCGGACCGTCACGCCCAACCAGACGCCGGGCAAGTGGACGTTCGACGTCCAGGGTGACCTCGTCATCGCGCGGCGCAGCCGACCGGTGGAGCGGCCCGCTCCGCTCCCGCCCGAGCTGCAGGAGGCGATCGACCACCCCATCGCCACGATCAGGGCCGGGACGGTCGACGAGCTCGTACGGCTACGGCGCAGCAGGCACGCCGGCCTCGCCCTGGCTGCCCGGCTGGCCCTGGAGGGGCTGGCCGACGACGACAGCCGGATGGTCTCGGCCGCGGCCACCCGCGCGCTCGCCGCCGCCGACGCCCCGGCCGCCGACCCCACCCCGGCCGCCGCCACCCCGCCGCTCGCTCCACCACCACCCGCCATCCCGCGGCCCGGCCCACCACCACCCGACACCGCCCAAGCGGCCGCCCCGCCACCGGCCGCCGTCCCTCTAACCACTCCCTCTCCTGCCGCCGCCCCCGCCAGGGCACGCTCCGAGCAGCCCGCCGACGCCCAGCCCGTCCCGGACACCCAGCCCGTCCCGGACACCCAGCGCACCCCGGACGCCCCGGCAGCGGACGCGTCGCCCAAGGCCCCCGACGTCGCGCCCCCGGCGCCCTTACGCGCGGCCTCCCCCATGACGCCGTCCCCTGTCCGAGCTCGGACGGTGCGCGTCCTGGCACTCCTGTCGGCCGTGGTTCTCACGTTCGCCGCCCCGCACGGTCCCTTCCTCTTTGTCGGCTCCAATGCAGTCCAAGCCGACTACATGATCTGGCTGTGGGCGCTGATCGCCGCGACGCTGGCGCTCGGCCTGCTGCCGGACGGCCGCGGCCGGCAGGCGACGCTCGGCGCGGCGGCCGGTCTGGCCGCACTCCACCTGGGCGTGCCCGTGTCCCTCATGGATCGGATGAGCGGGACAGCGGAGCTGATCATGAGCGCGGCGACGTGCGCGCTGGTCCTGCTGACCGTGCTCATGGAAGTGGCCCTGGCCGCGGAGGGCCGGTGGCGGGCCGTCTGGGCCGGCGCGACCGCGCTCACGCTCGTGGTGATCTTCGTGGACGTCCGCTTCGCGGGCGACCTCGACGAGGACCCCGGCGAGAACATCCCCTGGATCGTGGTCTTCTCGCTCGCCGCGGTCCTGACCGTCGCGCTCGTCACCCGGGCGATCCGGCTGATCA
This sequence comes from Nonomuraea sp. NPDC050153, assembly GCF_044460125.1. Lineage (NCBI taxonomy): Bacteria > Bacillati > Actinomycetota > Actinomycetes > Streptosporangiales > Streptosporangiaceae > Nonomuraea > Nonomuraea sp. NPDC050153. The sequence goes on along the minus strand of NZ_JBITJQ010000023.1, from coordinate 25,637 downwards.
GAGCGGGCCGGGCGCGGGCGCCGATCGCGCTGAACACAGCCGCCGCGCTCCTGGTCGCCGCCGCCGTCTACAGCATCTACGCCATCGGCGAGTCGCAGCTCTACGACAAGATCCCCATCTCCATGCCCGTCCTGCTGGTGCTGCTCCTGGTGACCGCCCAGGCCGTGCGGGACCGGCCGGAGCTCCTGGCCGCCGCGCAGTTCGCGATCATCGCGGGGCTCCTGCACGCCCTCACGATGCCGCCGTCCCCGGCGGCGTTCGTCGTGCTGCTGTTCGCCGGGGCGGCCTGCGCGGTCGCGGGCTTCATGGCGCGTGCGGACGAAAGCGGAAATGAGTAGGGGGCAGTGCGACGCCGAGGACGGGAGGGGGACGCCGCTTCAGGGCTCTCCCCCGGACGGCAGGGTGTCCGCGGCCACCGGTCCGTAGCGGGCGTAGGGCGCGCCCACGACGAACGCCCAGTAGCGATCCCCGTACGACCAGTGCCACCACTCCGTGGGATAGTTCACGAACCCCGTCGCCGTCATGGCGGCGATCAGGATCCGCCGGTTGTTCCTCGCCTCCGCCGAGATTCCCGGCGCGTCCGTGTAGCACTCCTCGCCGTACTCCGGGGGCGTGGCGTTGACCTCCGTGCCCATCGGCAGCTCGGCCCCGTCCACGGTGCACAGCGTGACGTCCACCGCTCCCCCGGCCACGTGCGGCGCGACCTCGGGCGGTGAGACGTACTTGCCCGCCTCGACGCGCACCCGCTCCGGCGACCACCAGGGATGCCGGTGCCACATCCTGGCCATGGAGTCGGCGAAATAGCGTTCCTGCAGCGCGTAAGGGCGGTAGCCCTCCACGAGGAGCAGCCGGAGCCCCCGGGGCAGCTGGGTCTGCGCGGCCGTCAGCCGATCGGCGACGCCGAGCCGGACGGACGCGTACGCGCCCGCCGGGTCGGCCAGCCGCGGGTCCACCCGGATGACCTTCTCCTCGCGCAGGTCGATGAGAGGTTCCTCGCACTCCTTCACCGGCATCGCGGCGATTCGCGGGTCGGACAGAAGCACGTGCTGCGCCATTGGGATCTCCCGCTGGGAATCGAAAGCCTTCGACGCAGGATCTACCCCGGCGCTCCAAATCTGCTGTAATCCGCTCTACAGCGACAGCTCGTCGTACTCCCGGGAGCCGTGCAGCCGGAAGATCTCCATGGCCTCGGCGCGGGTTCGCTCGGCGGCGGCGACGTCGCCGAGCGCCTCGTGCACCTGGGCCAGGTCGCGCAGCGAGCGGGCGCGGAACAACGCGGTACGCAGGTGTTCCCAGATCCGCAGCGACTCCTCCAGGCACTCCTTGGCCTGGTACAGCCGCCCCTCGGCCAGGTGCAACTCACCCTGCGTGCGCAGCGTGCCGGCCTCGCCGAAGGCGTCGTGCAGCGTGCGCAGCACCGCCAGCGTCTCCTCCAGCGGTTTCCTGGCCTCGTCGAACCTGCCCTGCCGCAGCAGCGCCTTGGCCAGCGCGCGCACGCAGTAAGCCGCCATCATCCGGTCGTCGGAGGCCTGGAAGATGGCCAGCGCGCGCCTGGCCAGCTCCTCGGCCTGGCCAAGCTCTCCCCTGGCGCGGTGGTAGAGCGACATGCTGCGCAGCGTCAGGCCCTGGCCGCGCCTCGAACCCGCCGCCGTGAACAGCGACAGCGCCTCGTCCAGATCGGCCCACGCGCCGGGATAGTCCCCGGTCTCCAGGCGAACGGTGCCGGCCAGCCGCCTGATGTGACCGAGCGCGGAAGCGTCGTCCAGGCCGCCCACCAGCTCGCGCGCCCGGTCGAGGAAGTGCAGCGCCTCAGGCAGGTAGCCCTGCTCCCGGCAGGCGGCGCCGATCGCCGCGAGGGTCGCGCCCTCGCCGCGGACGTCCTTGGCCGCGCGGAACATCGACAGCGCCTGGCTGAGGTACGCGCGCGACTCGGCGTACAGGTCCAGCTCGTAGTGCAGTTGCCCGAGCCCGGCCAGCAGGATGGCCTCACCGCGGGCGTTGTCCATGCGGCGAGCGGCCTGCAGGGCCACCTCGTGTGTCCTGCGCCAACTCGCGAACGGGTCGTCGAAGACGTACTGGTGCCCGCCGAAAGCCGTCCGAGACAGCGCGGCGGTCAGCTCGACGGCGAGCTCGTCGAGGTTCATCGCGGCGGCGAGCTCCACGCCGGCGATCAACGCGTCCTGCTCGCCACGGAACCAGGCATGCGGATCGGCCACCACCGACCGCGCCACCCCGTCGTCGATCGGGCGAGCCAGCCGGTACGAGGCAGGCACCGAGATCAGGTACGGCGGCGCCATCTCGTTGATCCGCTCGACCAGCCAGATCCATCCGCCCAGAACCCTGGCGACGGCGGCGTTGCGGGTCGTCGCGTCGTCCTCGGCCAGGGCGCGTTCCCTGGCGAACAGGCTGATGAGGTCGTGCAGCCGGTAGCGGAGCTGCCCGATCGGGTCCACGCCCTCGACGTCCACGAGCGAGACGTCAACCAGGTGCTCCAGGACGCGTTCCGCCTCGTCCAGGTCCGTCTCCATGGCGGCGGCGGCCACCCAGGCGGGGAACGACGGCAGGCCCAGCAGTCCGAGGCGGCGCAGCGCCGTCCGCGCCTCGGGCGGCAGCAGCGCGTAGCTCAGGCTGATGCCGGCCCGCACCTGCTGATCCCCGACGGTCAGCTCGTCCAGCCTGCGCCGCTCGTCGGCCAGCCGGTCGAGCAGCCGCGTGAGCGGCCACTGGCGGCGCGAGGCCAGCCGGGCGCCGGCGATGCGGATGGCCAGCGGGAGCCGGCCGCACAACTTGACGATGCCGGCGGCGGCGTCGTGCTCGGCCGCCACCCGGCTCTCACCTGCGATCCGTGCGAACAGGTCGATCGCCGTGCCGGACGGCAGCACGCCGAGCTCGACGAACGTGGCCCCGGCCAGGCCCACGAGCCGGTTGCGCGAGGTGACCAGGACCGCACAGCCGGGGGCGCCGGGTAACAGCGGCCGGACCTGCGCCTCCGCCGCGGCGTCCTCGATGACGACCAGCTTGCGCCGGCCGGCCAGCAGCGTGCGGTAGCGTCCGGTCCGTTCCTCCAGCGTGGCGGGCAGCTGCGCCGTGGCGGGATCGAGCTCCCTCAGCAGCCGGCCCAGGACCTCCTCGGGCCCGGCCGGGGCGTCGCTCGTGCCGCGCAGCTCGACGTGCAGCTGGCCGTCGGGAAAGTGCTCGGCGACCTCGTGGGCCACGCGGAGGGCGAGAGCCGACTTGCCCATGCCGCCGGCGCCGGAGATCACGCAGATGGGCATCGCCTCCGGCAGGGTCAGCGTCGCCAGCAGCGTCGCGATCTCCTCCTGCCTGCCGACGAAGTCGGCAGGCGGCGGAGGCAGCTGCCGCGGCCTGCCGCCGCGGGCGGGGGGCCGCAGGGCGGGGTCGGAGCGCAGGATCGCCTCGTGCGCCTGCCGCAGCTCGGGCCCCGGCTCGATGCCGAGCTCGTCGACCAGCACCCGCCTGCCCTCGCGGTACACGGCCAGCGCGTCCGCCTGCCGGTCCGCCCGGTAGAGGGCCACCATCAGGTCGCGGCGCAGGCGTTCGCGGGCGGGATGCAGGGCCACCAGCTCGGCCAGCTCGTCGAGGAGCCGCTCGCCCTGGCCCAGCGCCAGCTCGGCGGCGACCCGCTCCTCGATGACGGTGACCCTGAGCTCGTCCAGCCGCATGGCCTCGGCCCGCAGGAAGGAGTCGCTGATCCCGCCGAGCGCCGGTCCCCGCCAGAGCGCCAGGGCGTCGCGGAAGCTCTGGTGCGCCTCCTCGTGCCGGCCCTCCCGTACGGCGTGGCGCCCCTCGGCCACGAGCCGTTCGAAGACCCGCAGGTCCAGCGTGCCGTCGGGCACCTCGGCGAGATAGCCGACGCGGTGCGAGACGATCACGTCCGTCACGCCCGCGCCCTCCAGCGACCGGCGCAGCGACGCGACGTAGGTCTGCAGCACGGCCCGCGCGGTGGCGGGCGGGTCGTCCTCGCCCCAGACCGCCTCCATGAGCCGTTCGACCGGCACGATCTTGCCGTGGTCGAGCAGCAGGGCGGCGAGCAGCGCGCGGGGCTTGGCACCGCCCAGCTTCACCTGACGTCCCCCGTTCCACGCTTCGACAGGGCCGAGCAGGCGGAACTCCACACATCCTCCCCAAGGACAAGGACCTCGTCGCATCGAGATTAAAGGTCATTTACCGGTGCGTACCAGGCTCAAGAGTTCCCTACAGCGAAGTTGGAGGGGGCGCGCCCACTCTCTCGGTGTCCGATCAGGAACGACCCCGAGATGAGGGATCACCATGGGTGACATTCGTTGCACCGGCCGGCGGCTCGCCGCGGGAGTGGCCGCCACGGCGTTCGTGGCCACCGGCCTCACGGCCGTCATGTCCACGCCGGCCTTCGCGGTGAACAGGTCCACGATCGTCTCCATCGCCCAGAGCGAGCTGAACAACGGCACACGCAACCACGAGAGCCCGATGGGCAGCGGCTGCAACTACTACACCGGTTTCTTCCGTTCTTGGAAGCCGGCGACGGGCTGCCCCAGCTCCGATGGCGTGCAGTGGCGCGACAGCGACTGGTGTGCCGACTTCGCCAAGTACGTCTGGCGCAAGGCGGGCGTGAAGCACGCCGACGTCCCCGAGGGGAGCGGCGGCGTCCTGGACGGCTGGGCGGCCTCGTTCAAGAACTACGGGACCACGTTCGGGACCTGGCACACCAGGGGCAGCGGCTACACCCCGCAGCCGGGTGACGCCGTCGTCTTCGACTGGGACCAGAGCGGCGACATCGACCACGTCGGGATCGTCAAGAGCGCCGACGGCTCCACGGTCTACACGATCGAGGGCAACAGCGGCGACAGGATCCAGGCCAACTCGTACTCGCGCTCGAACGTCGACATCGTCGGCTACAGCGCCCCGGTCGAGGGCACGGCCGGCCCCGTGGAGCCGCCGGAGGGCCGGGACTCGACGGGTTACTACAACCCGGCCGACGGCACCTTCCACCTGCGCAACGCACTCGGCGACGGCGCTTCCAGCATGGCCTGGGACACCGCGCTGGAGAGCATCCCGGGTGCGGTCGTCCTGACGGGCGACTGGAACGGCGACGGAAAAGACTCCACCGGCTACTACAACCCCGCCGACGGCACCTTCCACCTCCGCAACACCCACGACAACGGCCCCTCCAACGCGGCCTGGGACACGGCACTCGAAACCGTCCCCGGCGCCGTCATCCTGACCGGCGACTGGAACGGCGACGGCAAGGACACCACCGGCTACTACAACCCCGCCGACGGCACCTTCCACCTCCGCAACACCCACGACGACGGGCCGTCCAACACCGCCTGGGGCACCGAGTTCGAGACCGTCCCCGGCGCCGTCATCCTGACGGGTGACTGGAACGGGGACGGCAAGGACTCCTTCGGCTACTACAACCCGGCCGACGGCTCCTTCCACCTGCGCAACGCCCACAGTGACGGCCCTTCCGACCACGCCTGGGACACCGGATTGGAGAACGTCCCCGGCGCCGTCGTCCTCGCCGGCGACTGGAACGGCGACGGCAAGGACTCCACGGGCTACTACGACCCCCGCGACGGCACCTTCCACCTGCGCAACGCCCTTGACCAGGGCTCCTCCGACTACGCCTGGGCCACCGAGCTGGAGACCGTCCCCGGGGCGGTCGTCCTGACCGGCGACTGGAACGGAAGCTGAGAGCTATGACGATCAAGAAATCCGGCCTGCCCGCACTGACCTCATCGCCCGCTGACTCTCCCCGGAGCATCCCCATGAAGCGCCGTTTCCTCCTTCGCGCCGCCCTCACCGCCCTGACGCTCACCGCGGTGGCCGGGCTGTCCGTGGCCCCCGCCCACGCCGGCCCCTTACCGCCGGGCGAGATGTCCGCGGCGGCGGCCTACGCCACCGCCGCGTGCGACTCCAGGGGTGTCACCGCCTCCGACAACGCCCTGGCCACCACGCTCAACGGGAAGCTGACCAAGAAGATGGACGGGTACATGACGGGCTACCGGGTGTCGTGCGCCCGCATGGTCGTCAACACCGTCCGCGATCTGGGCCTGCACTCGCGGGCGGCGGTCATCGCCATCACCACGGTCATCGTCGAGTCGGGCCTCCAGAACATCAGCGAGGAGGTCGACCACGACAGCCTCGGCCTGTTCCAGCAGCGCGCCTCCTGGGGAACCGGGGCGCAGCGGCTCAACCCCGCGTGGGCCACGAACGCGTTCATCAACAAGATGAAGCGGGAGTACCCGAACAACGGCTGGATGAGCGCACCGATCGGGCAGGTGTGCCAGACCGTCCAGGTATCGGCCTATCCCGACCGCTACCAGACGGAGGCCAGTGACGCGCAGATCATCGTCGATCACCTGTGGCAGACGCCGGCACCGGTGGCAGGCAAGGACTCGACGGGTTACTACAACCCCGCCGACGGCACCTTCCACCTGCGCAACGCACTCGGCGACGGCGCTTCCAGCATGGCCTGGGACACCGCGCTGGAGACCGTGCCCGGCGCGGTCGTCCTGACCGGCGACTGGAACGGGGACGGCAAGGACTCCACGGGTTACTACAACCCGGCCGACGGCACCTTCCACCTGCGCAACACCCACGACGACGGCCCCTCGAACGCGGCCTGGGACACCGCGCTGGAGAGCATCCCGGGTGCGGTCGTCCTGACGGGTGACTGGAACGGCGACGGAAAGGACTCCACCGGCTACTACAACCCCGCCGACGGCACCTTCCACCTGCGCAACACCCACGACGACGGGCCGTCCAACACCGCCTGGGGCACCGAGTTCGAGACCGTCCCCGGCGCCGTCATCCTGACGGGTGACTGGAACGGGGACGGCAAGGACTCCTTCGGCTACTACAACCCGGCCGACGGCTCCTTCCACCTGCGCAACGCCCACAGCGACGGCCCCTCCGACCACGCCTGGGCGACCGAGCTCGAAACCGTCCCCGGCGCCGTCGTCCTCACCGGCGACTGGAACGGCGACGGAAAAGACTCGACGGGTTACTACAACCCCGCCGACGGCACCTTCCACCTGCGGGACACCCTCGACGAGGGTCCCTCCGACTACGCCTGGGCCACCGAGCTCGAGACCGTTTCCGGCGCGGCCGTCCTGATCGGCGACTGGAACGGCGTCTGACGCAGCGGTGAAAGGCATGGCGACCGGGAGCCTGGCCCCGGTCGCCACGCCTTTGTGCGTGCCCGCCCGTAGACGGCTAGGCGGAGATCGGTGTCGAATGGGAGCGGCACACGGGCGGGACGTCGGCGGAGCATCGGGAGAGCAATGAAGCCGTTAGCCATCGCACTGGTAGCAGTCCTGATGGCCGCGGGCTGTTCGACGCCGAGACGGGACAAGATCACGGTTGCCTGCAGCGCGAGCGAGCAATGGTGCGCGATGATGGTGAAAAGGTTCTCCGACGCCACTGGTGTGGAGGCCGACTTCGTGCGGCTGTCGAGTGGGGAGGCGCTGGACCGGATCAAGGCGGCCAGTGCCCGGCAGGAGTTCGACGTCTGGCACGGCGGTGAGGCCGCCTCCTACGTGGCGGCCAAGAGCCAGGGGCTGCTGGAGCCGTACAAATCCGAAAAATCCGGGGAAATCCGGCGGGGGTGGGCCGACAAGGAGAACGCCTGGAGCGGCGTCTACGTCGGCGTGCTGGCCTTCTGCAACAACACCAAGGAGCTGGCCAAGCGGGGCATGAAGCCGATCCGCTCCTGGCGCGAACTCCTCGACGAGCGCCTGCGCGGCGGCGTCGCCATCGCCCATCCGGCCACCTCCGGAACCGCCTACGCCGGCCTGTGGACGCAGATGGAGCTCAACGGCCGAAATCAGGACGCCGCACTCGGCTACCTGCGCAGCCTCCACCCGAACGTGCTGAGGTACAACACCGCCGGCGCCGCGGCCGCCGTGCAGGCGGCCAAGGGAGAGGCGGCGGTCGGCGTCGTCTTCTCCCATGACTGCGTCACCGCCCAGGAGCAGGGCTATCCGAACCTGCAGGTGACCTTCCCACAGGAAGGCACCGGTTACGAGCTCGGCGGCCTGGCGGTCCTGGCCGGGGCGCACAACCCCGAGAGCGCGCGCAAGTACGTCGACTGGGCGCTGAGCGGCGCGTCCCAGCGGCTGGGACCGCTGGTGAAGTTCTACGCCCTGCCCACCAACGCCGGCGTGCCGGCGCACTCCAAAGCCGTCGACCTGACGACGGTCAAGCTGGTCTCCTACGACGTGGAGGTCGCCGGGCGCGCCAAGCAGTCGCTCGTCGACCGGTTCAGCGCGGAGATCGCCAGGCCGCCCGCCTAGGAACAGCCCTCGAACTGCGGAACCGCGACCACCGACAGGTCGATGCCCGACTTGCCGAACCACTTGTCCAGCAACATGTTCGCCGTGCCGTCCTGGTACATCCGGGTGATGGCCCGGTTGAGCTCCTCGCAGCCGTCGACGTCGCCCTTGCGGAGGCCGATCGACGTGCGTTGCTCGTTGAAGGTCGCGCCGACCAGGTGCAGGTCCACGCCCGGCTTGGTGAGCAGTCCCGCCAGGATCTGGGCGTTGGTGGAGATGGCGTCGATCCTGCCGTCCTTGATCATCTCCAGGCAGACGTTGTAGTCGGGTGCGGGCACGGCGATCGCCTTGACCTGGCGCTCGTCGATGATCCGCTGGGCGATGTTCGTGCCGCGCACCCAGCAGATCTTGCGGCCTTCCAGGTCGCGGACGTCGCGGATGACGCCCTTGTCGGCCGGCCGCACCGCGATGTCCTGGAAGTCGACGTGGTACGGCCCGGCGAAGTCGATCACCTTCTTCCGCTCCGGGGTGACCGACATGTGGGCGAAGACCAGGTCGGCACGCCCGTCCGTGAGCACGGTGAGCTGGTCGCCGGCCTTGATCTCCAGCCAGCGGATCTGCTTGCCCAGCCGGGCGACGAGATCCTTGGCCACGTCGATGTTGAAGCCGTAGTACACGCCGTACTGCCCCTTGAAACTGATCAGCGGGACGTCGGAGCGGATCGCGACGATCAGCTCGTCCTTGTCCACGAGGGATTCCGGCCGCGCGGCGCCGCAGGACGTGACCAGCAGGACCAGGCAGATCAGCAGTCTTCTCACCGGTACTCCCTGAGTCGTGGCCAGATGCCGACCAGGATGAGCAGGGCGCCGGCGGTCAGCCCGGCGGGGACCCACCGCCACAGTGTCTCCAGGGCCCCGTCGCCGTTGTCGATGGCGCGTTCGAAGTCGGACTCGTAGCGCCGGATGAGCTCCTCCAGCACCTTGTCGTAGCGTTCGTAGGCCTGGGTCAGCTCGCCGTCCCAGAACTTGATCGCCGCCTCGGCCGGCATGGCCCGCATCCGCGCGTCGGCCTGCTGGAACCTCTGGTAGGCGGCGAAGACCCGGTCCCGGTCCTCGCCCGTCAGGCCACCGAGCAGGCCCTGGAAGTTCGCGTTCAGCTTGCCCTGGTAGTCGGGCAGGCTGGTGGACTCGACGGCCACGATCGTGCGGGACTTGTCCAGGAAGGTGTGCTCGTAGGTGTCCTTGCGGAAGCGGTCGAGCAAGAAGCGGCTCTGGTCTCCGTGCATGGTCTTGCTGATCGCCCGTGCTCTGGTCAGCGTGAGCACCGAGTCGAACCCGTGGCGCTTGGCCTGCTCCAGCGCCTCGCCCTGCTGGTTGAGCAGGGCCGTGCCGGTCACCAGCCCGGCCGCGGTGAGCACGGTGGCGACCATCAGGGCCGGCGCGAACACCCGGCGGAACCTGCGGGTCAGATAGGCCTGCAGGATCAGCAGGCAGATCAGCGCGAGCAGCCCTGCGACGACGACGGCCGCGCGGGCCAGCGAGGTGGTCGAGCGCTCGGCGGCGTGCGCGCGCCTGACGATCGTCCCGGTCTCCAGGGTCAGGTTGTACGCCTGCGGGAGCAGTTCGCGGTGCATGAGGTCGGTGGCCCGCTGGTAGGCCTCGACCACGTGGTCGGGCGGCTGTCCCGCGGTGTGCCCGGCCTGCACGTCCAGCAGCCGCGCCTGCGTGGCCAGCCGTTCGTAGCGGCCCAGCCCCTCGATCAGCGACTCGACCGTGCGTTGCTCGGTGGGGTCGTCCAGGGCCAGCCGGTACGCCTTGAGCAGGCTCTCGGAGATCTCCAGCCGCCGCTGGTCGTAGCCGGTCAGGTCGGCCTGCTGCTGCGGGCCGTACTCCCTGCCCAGCAGCAGGGTCTCGGCCACCAGCGCGTCCATCTCCGACATCTGCCGATACAGGCCCGTGGTGGCCAGCACCTGCGGCCCGGCGTCGTGCCCGATGGTACGCAGGCCGGAGCCCGTGCTTCCCGCGCCGGCCAGGATCGCGGCCAGCAGCAGCGCCAATGTCACCAGGGACAGGCCTGTCAGCGTACGTAACCGCCCGGAGACCGACTCCTTGCGCCGGACCGGGGGACTCGCTGTCACCGTCACCGTCATGGCCCGCTCCGGCGGGAGACGCCAGGATCGTTCGCGTGCACCGTGCCCCCTAGATCGGCTCCTCCTGGAAATCGAGCATGGCCGCGGGCGAGGCAGGTCCGCAAGAGGGGGCGGCGGCAGTCAGGGGTGGCCGGCCCCGGGCGTGCTCGCTCAATCGGCGACGAGGCGGGTGCCGTCGGCCTGCTCGCGCTGGCGCCGCAGCTCGTAGGTGCCCGGTGCGATGCCGGTGAAGGCGTGTTCGGGGTGCGCGAGGTAGGCGACCGCGTCCTCCGCGACCGTCAGCACGCCGAGCACCAATCCGCCGCCGAAGCGCTCCGGGGTGAAGAACGCCTTGCCGGAGGCGAGCAGGAGGTGGGTGTTGGCCTGGGCCTGGCCGCGGACGATCGGGACGCCCTCCTTGGGGACGGGGGTGCGGGCCGGATCCCGGTTGGCCGGTACGACGGCGACGTCGCCCTGGAACTGCAGGCCGTCCAGGATGGGGATCTCGGCCTGCCGGTCGAGGTGCTCGTCGACGGTGATGCCGAAGGTGGCGATGGCCTGTCCGATGGTGAGCATCTGCTCGGGCTCCTTCTGCCGGTGGGTGGGGGTCAGGATCGTCGTTGTGCCGTGGCGTACTGGGCCGGGGTGAGGCCGTAGGTCCAGGCGGCGGCCTGCAGGGGGTCGGCGCAGTCGGCGGGGACGGTGAGGCCGAAGCGGCGGCGGGTGCCGTCCCGTTCGACGGTGCCGTTGGTGCACAGCAGGACCCGCACGTGCGTGGTGTAGACGCCTTCGGGGACGTCGTGCAGGGTGAGGGTCTGGCCGGGGTTGCCGGGGTCGGGCACGGCGGTCCCGACCTGGGCCAGGCCGGCCTCGGCGATGAAGCGGTCCCAGCCGCGGCGTTCGATGGCGCAGCGGCGGATCTCGGCGTTGGTCTCGCGGAGGATCTCGTCGGCGGTGAGGGTGTCGTCGATGACGGCTCGGGTGACGTGGGTGCCGTGCCAGAAGTACAGCCCGAACCCGTCGTCCCAGCCGGCCGCGGGGCCGTCGGCGCGGTGCGCCCGGTACCTGCCTGAGTCGTCGTCGCCGACCTGCTCCAGGTGCAGCTCGGCCGGGCGCGGGCAGAGCATGACGAAGTCGCGGAAGGGCCACCACCACCAGCCGGCGGGCGCGAATCGCGCCGCGGCTGCCTGCTCCGCGACGGACGCCCACGACGGGTCCTCATCGCCCGGCGGGACCGACTCCGGCCGGAAGTCGCCCGGCGGGATCGCGTCCGATCCGGAGCCTGGCGGCGGGGCCGCGTCCGATCCGGAGCCCGGCGGCGGGGCCGCTTCCTGTCCGAGGCAGTCGACCAGGGTCAGCCAGGTGTCGGACCGCTGGCCCGGCAGGTGGGCCCGCCAGAGCCGGCGCACCTCGCCGCGGATCGTGTCCTGCCGCGGCCCGCCCACCGCCGCGTCCACCGCCGCCCGCACGGCAGCGTCCGACGCCTCGGCGACCGTGGCCAGCACGCCGGCGAGCACGCCCCGGCTCATGTCTCGGGCGGGCGGGACGTGCGCGGTGTCCCGCACCGCCGCGGCCTTCGCGGACTTCATCGTCGCGTCGATCTCGGCGTGCAGGGCGGCGGCCGCCGCGCCGTGCACCGGATCCCTGACCGCGCCGTCGGCCACGGCCCGCACCGCGGCGCGCACGGCGTGGCCGACGGTCTGGCCGGCGGTGTCGTCCACCGCGCGGTAGACGGAGTCCAGGACGCGGGTGTTGCGGTGACCGGTGCTCAGACAGGCGGCGATCGGCGCGGCGAACGCGCCGACGAGCGGTGAAGGCACCCACACGACCCGTTCCGGGAACGGGACCCCGATCTCCCGGTAGCAGGCACGGGCGGCGGACTCCCACGCGCGCCTCTCGGCGGCGGTGTCGTGCCGGGGCGTGCGCGCCGCCTCCCGTTCTTCGGCTGCCGAACGGGGTGGACCCGGTGGATTCACGATGGAGACCTCCAGCTGAGGCGGCCTCCGGCTCAGCCCGGGGACGCCGCGATGAACACCGTGCCGCGTGGACCGTCCACGCCGGTGATCATGACCAGGCGCAGCACGATACCCGCCCGTTACGACAATTCGCGGCCGTTCTCCGACAGCGGGCGTCGCCCTGACATCACGGCTTGACACATCTGCCGATCTCCGTACATTCGTACAAATGCAAGAGACCGCCGTCGAAGACGCGTTACGGGCTCATCCCGACGACCTCGCCGCGTGGCGGGCCTACAGCGACCGGCTGCTGGAGCGGGGCGACGCCAGAGGCACGCTGATCCGCCTCGAACAGCGCCTGGCACGCACCCGCCCCGCCGACCGCCCGGCCGTTGAGCGCGAGATCGCCGACCTCGTCGCGGAGCACGAGGACGGATGGGACGACGGGTTGCCGGCGACGGCGCTGGTGCTCTCCCGCCGGTACGGCTTCGCCACGGAGGTGGCCGTCCAGTGGTCCGATGACGTCCGCGAGGTCGTCGAGCAGGTGCTGCGCGACCGGTTCGTCACCACGCTGCGCATCACGTCGGACGCCCCGGCCGAGGAGGAGTGGGACGACGACGAGGTGGACTGGGTCGTCGCGGAAGAGAAAGGGCACGAACCGCGCCCTGGGCGGCTGGACGTGAAGGTTCTCGACGGACTGGATGCCGGACGGCTCGCCGTGCTCGACCTCTCCTATCTGGATCTCGGCCCCGACGGCGCCGAACTCCTCGCCACCTCGCTCCGCGCGGACCGGTTGCGGGAGCTGGAACTGCGGTACTGCCGGATCGGTGACGCGGGTCTGGCGGCCCTCGCGGCGTCCCCGCACCTGGGCGGACTGCGTCGCCTGTGTCTGCAGCGCAACCGGGTGACCGCCGAGGGCGTGCGTTCCCTGCATCGGTTCGCGCAGCTGACCGAGCTCGACCTGAGGTACAACAGGATCGGCCCGGCGGGCGCGGAGGCCCTGCTCGCCGCGCCGTTCGCCGGGTCCCTCGAACGGCTGTGGCTGTACGACTCCGATGTGGGCCAGGACGGCGTGCGGAAACTGGCGCACGCCGAGAATCTTCCGTCGGGGCTGCGCGGCTTGTGGAGGTGCGTGTGAGCATCGAACTTCGGGATCGTTTCTTCGTCCTGTCGGCCGGGGACGTGCCCGCCGAGGAGACCGACCGCTATCGGGCGGAGGTGGACGCGACCGACGCCGAGCCGGCCGCGACGGTGGACGGACTGGACATTTCCTGGCATCCGTCGGCGCGGTTCAAGGCGGTGCGGTTCATCGACGCCGAGCGGATCGACGAGCGGGTACGCGATCTGTTCGCCCGGCCCAGCGCGGACGCGCCGTACCTGGCGGCGGTGTTCGTCGATCCGCACGAGTTGTCGTTCCGCACGTTCGAGAACATCGTCCCGCTGGACCGCCTCTTCGAGGACGTGCCGCTGGAGGCGGAGCTGGTCGGGCGGACGGAGCACGCGGAGGGCGTGTTCTCGTTCTCGCTGCGGTTGCCGGCGGAGGGCCGCGCCCGGCTGGCGCAGCTGGACGAGCTGAAGTTGTACGTGCCGCCGCTGAACGCCGTGTCCCGGGGCGGCGAGCGGTTCATCTTCCACTCGGCGCCGCTGGCCGAGGCGTTGAGCGCGGCGGTGGCCGAGGCGTTGCCGCCGGTGGCGGCGGAGGGCTTCTCGCATGTGAACCCGGTGTTCCGGTGCAACCGGTTCGAGCCCGGTGACGCGAACTTCCACCGGCATCGGGACACCCCGTACTACGACGCGGCGCGGCGGCACATCTCCCGGTACACGGTGCTGCTGTACCTGACCGGCGGCACGGGGTCGCCGGCGCTGGATCTGGTCGGCGGCACCGCGCTCGGCGAGATCGGCGAGTTCACGTGTGTGATCTTCGACCAGCGGTACGAGCACGAGGGCGCCCCCTACCGCGACGGCCGCAAGGTGTTCCTGCGTACCGAACTCATCTTCACCGCCGACGAGGTCACCGAGGCGCCGGAGATCGGTGAGCTGTTCAGCAAGGCGTGCTACCTGACGGGTGAGAGCGTGTTCGCGCCGGAGCTGGCCCGGCACGCCGACGCCTACTACAACCAGGTGGCGGCGGCCCACTGGAACGGCTGGGGCGACGGTCCCGCCCGCGAGACCTTCGTGCACAAGGAGTTCCGCGGGGTGCACTTCGTGGCCAACGGCTACGACTTCTGGTTCGCCAAGACCGACGCGTTGTCTCCGGCGGAGTGCGCCGCGCTCACCCTGCTCGACTACTTCAACTGCAAGATCGGCGACACGGCGTTCCGGGCGCTCTGCCGGACGGAGGTGATCGAGTCCGACGGCACCGGTTGGATCCCGGAGTTCCTGCGGGCCAGGCGGGGCGGGTCCGCCATGACGCGGGTGGACAAGTCCGCGTTCTTCCCCGAGCCGGAGCGGCCCGACGGCAGGACCTGCTGCCCGTTCCACTACTCCGGACGCTACGACCCCACCCGCCACGACGAGATCGTCGATCTCTACACCGAGGCGCAGTCCTTCGCCAAGGCGCACATCCTGCCCGCGCCGATCCTCATGCTCGGGGAGGACGTGGCCCTCGACCCGGACCGGTTCGTCATCCAGGACAACCTCATCCACGTGCTCGGCAAGGGCGCGCTCAAGCCGGTGAACTTCGCCGCCTGCTGGAACGACGAATCCATCCCCGAGGACTACGTGGTCGTAGCGGCCAAGGTCGGCGTGGCGCAGTTCCTCGTCCCGCCCATCATGTACGCCGAGTCCGACGGCTGCTACCACCTCACGTTCGACTTCTTCCGCAACTCGTGGATGGTCGACCACCAGCGGGCCACCATCCCCATCCCGAGGATCACCGAGGACGACTGGGCCGACCCGGACGAGAGCCGCGCCTGGCGGCGCTCGGTGGACGACTCCCTCATCGACGACGAGCACCCGCTGCCGCCCAGTGACCTGTGGGACGACGAGGAGGACGACTGGGACGAAGAGGACGACTGAGGCGAGCAGGTCCGGGCCGTCGGGCCGGGAGCCTCCCGCCCGGGTTGCGCGCTCCCCGAGAGCACCTTGGCCAGGACTCGGGGTCGATCCCGGACAGGACGGCGGGACGGTCCAGGTGGACGATCACGACGGTGCACACCCGGGCGGCGATCCGCTTCCTGCGATTTCCCTCCTGCTCGCTCCTTGCATCGCCCTGACAGCTTCGCATCGGTTTCGTCCGACTTATGCATAGAGAGGTCGCTATAGCGCACTTTTTCAGCCTAATTCGCTCGAAATGGTGCGACCATTGAATGCCGTGCCCGGAAAGTCCCCCCGGGCACGGCATTCATCATCGGCAGCTCGGGAGACTCACATCCGGGTGAGATCGATGAATTCGGTGCAGTTCTCAGGCCAAGCCGGCGCCGTTCTCGAGCCTGGGGTCGGGAAGACCGTGCACCTGCTCTGGGCCACCTTGCCGCGTTCGTTCAGTACGGTGATGTGCACGGTGGTGCCTTCATCGGGCGCGGCCAGGGAGATGTCGACCAGGCGGCCGAAGTTGCGCGGCAGCAGCTCGCTCAGGTCATGCCATTGGGGCGTCGTCCGCGGATCCCTGACCGCGATCCTGCTGTCGCGGATGATCCCGATGAACTTGGTGGGCGGCCTCTTGGGGTCGTCCGGATCGCCCTGGAAGGCCGTGTCGACCGCGCGGGTTGTCTTGTCGTCCGACCTTGGATCGGTGGCGCGATTGCTTACGGGTGTCGCCTTGTTGTCCGCCATACCGTGAACGGCGGTGACGTCCGCCGACGCCGGAAATGTAAGAGTCGCGAATCCACTGACCGCCGCCGCTGCCAGAGCAAAGGCCAGCGCGCTCTTGGTGCTTCGGTGATGAATCATCTGTTCCCCCTATGGGTCTGATTCGGAAGAATCGGACTTATTGCCACATCACCATGATGGTGCGAGCGTGAGGTACCCACTCCATGGCGGGATAACTCACGCGAGGATCGGCCTGGAGAAAAAGATGGAAATAATAAAAACAGGTGATTATCGAATGCCCTTTTCTCGGGCAGCCGGGGTCATCCGCGACGAGCCCGCCGAGCCCAGGGGGCTGCCACGGCTTCCTGTTCAAGCACGCCAAGGCGTTCACCACCGAGATGACCCACCCAGCGCAACTGAGACGGACGCATAACATCCATCGGGCCCTTCCCTCGCGCCATGGTGCCGGTCAGGTTGCCGGGCCTTTCGCACAACCCGGTGGCTGGTGCTACAGGCATCCCTCGCGCATCGTCCCGTGTGACGACGCGACGTCGTACACCCAGTCCGGCCGCAGCCGGTCGAGCACGTCATAGTGACAGGTCACGGCCACGAGCCGGCGACCGCCACGGCGTACGCTTTCTGCGGTCCACCACAGAGGTGAACTCGTCGATGACGACCGGGCCAGACCCGTGCGGAACGCTTCCCCGTTCGACAACGTGCTGAAAGGCCGCACCCACTCCGGCGGCGAGTTCAGCCCGACTGCGCCCAGCAAGGCCACGACGTCCTTGACGCTCATGCGCTTCGGGAAGTCGCCGACCAGCGCCCGGTCCGTCCACTCCTGCGCGCCGACGAGGGCCTCCGGTCACAGCATGCGCGTGATCGTCGACTTGCCCGCCCCGCTGGGGCCGACGTTCCACAGCCGCTCTTCGATGGGCAGGCGCACGCTCCACGAGCCGGCCGGCTTGTCGTCGAACATGCCCTGGAGCCGCAGGACACGCGCACTGCGCTTGATGGGGGACGACAGCGTGATCTCGGCGTGCACTGCACCTCCTGGAAGAAGTTCGCCGAGGACCGCACGCGCCTTATTTCATCTAGGTACGATAGCAGTATGGCATCCCAGAAGGGGGACATGATTTGGGGGGTCTCGAAAGAATCACGCAACCCACGCTGGACGTGCTCGAAACCCTCGTGCGTGCCCACGACGACAACGAACCGATCCACGGATGGGCGATCATGAAGGCGACCGGGCGCGCAGGCCCTACCGTGTACAAGGTGCTCGATCGCCTCGAAGAGGCTCGATGGGTCACCGGCGAATGGGAGGCACTGGCTCATGACCAGCCAGGCCCTCGACGCCGCTTCTATCGACTGACCGGAGAAGGGGAACGCGCCGCCCGGGCTCTCCTGGCACAGCGTCGCCCCGCTACTTTGATGCCGCCGCGTCCCGCGGCCGGCTCTGCTCTCCTCAGCTGGTTCCATGGCGGGCCGGCAGGCGATGCTCGATGACCGGCATCGATATCATCCTCGGGGTCGTGCTTGGCCTGCTGGTCAACGAGATGTGTGACATCTCGCCATGGCTGGCGCGCGGGCTCGTACGATGGGCCGCTCGCGTGCAGTACGGAGCAACGGATCGGGCTGCGATTCGAAGCGAGGAGCTTACTGCGCTGATCAACGAACGTCCGGGCAAGCTGTTCAAGCTCATGACCGCTCTGACGTTCGCCATAGGCGCCGCGCTGGTCCGCGTGAGCGGCCGCGTATCAGCTGTGCGGCGTGCCCTGCCACTTGTTCTCGCGCTCCTCCGATCGTGGGTCCCGATCGGTCCGTTACGCCGATATTCCGTGAGCGATGGCGAAACAAGCATCGACATGGAGTTCAGGGGCAACGAAAGGGGTCGCCGGTTGGTGGAGCAGTACTTGCGGGGCGTGCTGAACGACTTCCCAGCCCTTGGAGGTCCCGGTGAGACCCTGACGGCGCAGTCACGCGGGTTGGGACTGACACTTACATCAACGCCCGAACCTGCCAGCCCTCACCCGCCAGACGCTCCAGAAGACGGGTCCGCTCCTCCTCGGATTCGCAGGTGACGATGATGCCCTACACCTCGGGGCGTACGTCCTCGTCGGCGTCGCCCGGCTCGGGCAGCGCCTCCTCGCGGTCTCTGCTGTCCGTTCCTGCGCTGGCATCGGCCAAGTCGTCATCGGTGTAACCGGCCGCGAGCAGCAGGTCCGGGTCGACGTCGCGCACGCCGGCGAGCATCCGCTCTTTCCAGCCTCCGCGCCCGGTGAGCCGGTTGTTGGCGACCAGGTACGCTTCGGCGTCCGCGTCGCTGCGAGATGACCAGCCGCGCACGATCGGCGGCAGCCATGTGCCGTCGTCGTCGACCAGGATCCCCTCCGGCGGGGACTCCGTTGGTGTACGGCTGGCCGGGCTCGAACCGCTTGGGAGGCAGGTTGCCCTGCGGATCGGGGCGGACGCCGAGCGCGTCGTCGGCGCCGGCAAGGGTGATCAAGGGGTTGATCGCTGTGGACCCATGGCTTGCCTGGCTGAAATGGTGGGCCCATGAGCGATCCCGAAACGCCGCTCCCACCGCCAAGCCGTGAGGATGTGGCTGCTCGATGGCGAGCGCTGGCAGCAGGTGAGGTGACCCGTGAGGCCGTGCATGCATGGGCGGCTTCCTGGGTGGAGGGTGAGGGGGCATCCGCCGACTGCCCTCCCTTGGTCCTCACGGCTCTGCAGTACCTGCATGGGTTCGATCTTTGTCGTGATCCAAGCCGTCCCGGCGTCGTGTGGCACGGAACCGCCGGCGAAGGCGGATGGGTTCATTCGCTCGACGACATCCGTGATGGACTCGCCCGCTGGCAGGAGAAGTGCGAGCTCAACGATGCGGATCCGCAGGGTTGTACGTCAGCAGGCAAGGGCCCTTGATCATCCAGGCCCGCAGCGCCCGCATTGCGAGCGAGCAGACCTGGCGCCTGACGTAACTGGAACTCGCAAAGCTTGTCATCGATGATCCTAAGCTGGTGCAGTTCGAGGGCCAGAACCGGCGCGACTGGTCGTCGATGAGCCGCCGCCGACGGCCATCACGGCCGATCCCTCGCGGTGCTTCTCTCCCCGGCGCAGCGCCCTGAGAACTGGTACTACGGCGCGTACCTGGGCAGGACACGCGCGAGCGGCAGGGCTGACGCGGGTCCTCTGTCGTGGTGCGGGAACGCGGTCTTCCATGGCTGGGCCATGAGAAGGGCGTCGTCCGGGGTCTGCATCGCCGCAGCACGCAGGTCCTCATGACGCCGGCGTACGGGACTGTACGATCTTCGCCTTTGTGCCACGCCGCAGGCCACCGCGTTCACCGCCGCGCCGGGCAAGCACAATCCGGCCCCCATGCCGGCTCTGATGCTCGCACTGGTCGCCACAGCTCCGCCGCGGAGGGTGGCACGCCCAGCCGCTCCCCCTTGGTGAGGCCGGAACCCTCGTCTTCCTCGTACTGTTCGTACGCCGTGACGCCGAATTCGAGCCCGTGGCCGGCCCTGCCCAGCCATTTGCCGGCCTTGCTGAGACGCCTTCCCGCCCTCGGTGACCTCACTGAGCCGTCCTTCGACGTGCCACTCCAAGCTCTGGTCGCTGCGGCTCAGCGTGTTGCCGAGAGCTGATTCAACACCGCTGGTTGGTCGTGCACCGCCCTGACCTCCTCGAACGACCCGCACCCCAAGGGATCGGCCCCCGGTGTAGTTTGTGGCTGTCCCGATTTGTCAGGAGAAGTATGGTTTCCGGCCGGTCCAGAGTGCTGTTCGTCACCGACCTCGCCTACCAGGCGAAGGGGCGGCGCTACTGCGACGAGGACATCTTCCTGTCCTCCCGGCTCCGGGAAGACTTCGACATCGCCCTGTGCCACCCGCTGGACGCGGCCGCGCTGATGGACGCCTTCGACGCGGTCGTGGTACGCAACAGCGGCCCCGTCCTGCACTACCGGGACCGGTACGACGTCTTCCGCGAGCAGGCCGCCCAGCGCGGCACCCGCGTCTACAATCCCTTGACCGGCCGGGGCGACATGGCCGGCAAGCAGTACCTACTGGATCTGACCGCGGCCGGGCACCCGGTCATCCCCACCGTCGACCGGCCCCAGGACTTCGGTCGCCTGCCCGAGGCCGGCCAGTACGCGGTCAAGCCCAAAGCTGGTGCCGACTCCATCGGCCTGGAGTTCGTCACTCGTGACCGGCTCACCGACCTCACCCACGCCTCCGACGGCGACCTCCTGGTCCAGCCGCGCATCGACTTCCGCTACGAGGTGTCGTTCTACTACGTCGACGACACCTTCCAGTACGCCCTGTACGCTCCCCGTCCCGACCAGCGGTGGGCCCTGGAACCGTACGAGCCCACCGAGGCCGACCTTGACTTCGCCCAGGGCTTCGTCGACTGGAACACCATCGACCACGGCATCCAACGCGTCGACGCCTGCCGCACCCAGGACGGCGCCCTCCTCCTGGTCGAGCTGGAGGACCTCAACCCCTACCTGTCCCTGGACCTCATCCCCGACCAGACCCGCGACGCCTTCGTCACCAGCATGAAGGCATCCCTTCGCCGATTCCTCGCCACTCCGGCCGGGCACGGGCTCGGCCGGAAGGCGACCGCCGTAGCAAGGCCGTCATAACCGGCCCACACGAGAACGTCATCGTCTCCCGCGCGACCGGCAAGCTTGACCATCAGACCGCGGGACTGCTGCACCGCCTGGCCGCCGGCCCAGTCCTCCGGCCCTGTTCTTGTCCCAGCGCCACCCCGCGCACCAGGATCCCGTCAGCCGCGTTGCCGGGGTCTTTCGCTGTGGTGTCACCGATGCCCGATGGAATCTAGCCAAGACGCGGACGAGTGCACGGTGGTGAAGCGAAACACCTGTAAGGGAGCAAAGCGGGGATCATGGATGCGCTGCTGTATGTCCGCTCGTCGCGTCGCATGCTGGGACCACGCCCACCATGCGGGGTGGTCTCGCCGGAACCATTCCGCCACGGTCTCCCTGTTCCCGTTGAAGATCGGCTCGCGCAGAAGTGTTCTGCGCAGTGACCGCCGCAGGATCCGGGGCATGATGACGCGCCGTGGGTAGTCCAGCCATACGACGGTGTCGGCATGTTCCCACAGCAGGTCACGGACTTCCGGGTAGCCGTACGAGTCGAAGACCCAGGCCCGTGTGCGGGCGATCTCTGCGACCTGATCGGGAAACCGCTCGTTCACGGCCCAGCCGGGACCGGCGAAGTACAGGGCGTCCATCTCGTGCCAGGGCACGGCGAGTCGGCTGCTCAGAGCCCGCGCCATGGTGGATTTACCGGCCCCGCTGATACCCACTACGAGGATGCGCTGCATCCATGCAGGCTAAGCCCTGTGCGTGGCGGAGCGAACGCGAGGTCGCGCGCCCGGCCCCGCGACCAGAGGACTGCCCCTTTCACCGGCACTTGGTCCGCGCCCCTCAGCCGGTGAGGACGACGTCGGCCGGCTCGCCTCGCGAGGACACCCCGAGCTTGGGGAACGCGCGGTAGAACCGTCCGCACGCTCAGGGCGAGCCGTTCGGCGATCTCCCGGTTCGTCCGGCCCTGCGCGGCCAGCCGAACCACCTGGAGCTCCTGCGAGGCGAGGGCGTCCTGCGCCGACTCCAGGAAGACTCCCACCGACTGACCGATCAGCGGAGTTTGCTCGTCGAAGGGTTCTGGATCCTGCCCGGCGCGGGCATGGGACAGGGCCTCGCGGCAGGTCGGGGTTGCGAAAGTCCGTTCAGGATGCCGCCGTCGCGCGGACAATGAGGTGACCTTTCCTGATCGCAGGAGGAGCAGTGCCGTTGACGACACCTCGCATGCGCTTCCCACGCCCGCGTCGCGTCCGAGCCACCCACTCCCACGCCAAGCCTCCCGCCTTTGCCCGTGCCGTGACTCTGTGCCTGGTGTTGAGCGCGTGGCCCGCCGCCGGGTGCAGCGACGGGCAGTCTGTCGCTCCTGGCGGCTCACCGCCTCCGCCGCCCGCCGCAACCTCACCGGCGGCCCAACCTCAGGGCTCGGCGGCCCCGGCACAGGCCGACTTCAGCCTGGTCGTGCAGAACGACTGCTTGGCCAACCGGCCGTCATGGGCCGAGGTTGCCTGCGATGACGATCAGGCGGTCGCCAGGGTCGTCGGGCTGGGACTCGTGAGCAACCCCGTGGGCGCTGGGTCGGCACTTGCCTCCTGCCCCGCCGACACCGACGAGGTCCTCAACCGGCCCGACGGCGGCGGTTACTACTGCCTGCGTAGCCTGCGCCCACCGCACCGCTCCCGGCCAGGGCTGGGTGGCGGGATCGTCGTCGTCGGGGACTGCCTGATCAAGCATTCCGCCAACTACGTCGAGATACCCTGCGCCGGCGGCGGGCAGCGCCCCGAGTACAAGGTCGTCGATATCAACGAGCGCAAGGAAGGCCCCTGCCCCAAAGACAAGGGCCGCGTGCGGTTGTCGCCCGACAGGCTGGGCCTGAAGACCTACTGCGCCAAGCGCCTATGACAACCAGACCCTGCCACGCTCGGCGACCAGCGCCCCGCACGCCTGAGGGTCTGTGTCGCTCACATCTCGGGGATCGATCATGGTGGCGACCGCCGTGCCCTCCATGTCGCGGGTGACGCCTTCGTGCTTCGGCTCACATGTCGCCCCGGCGGCTCCTCAAGGCTGAACGTTCACTCCGAGGTGACCCGTACGCCCTCCGTGCCGTACCAGCGCCATTCGGTGAGTCGCGGGCGATCGGGGAGTGCCATGCGTCCGGTGGCCCACAGCAAGGTCTCCCAGGCGTCGGCATCGACGGTGACATGGGGGAAAAGCCGCTTCAGGACCCGCTCGCACAGCTCTCTCGGCGGCGACCACTCCAGATTCAGCCCCTCGGCGACGTCATGGGTGTGCACAAGGACCTCGACCACGGCCATCGCGGCGAAGCCCGCTGGATCCGAGGGCCCGAAGACGTGGTACGAGACGGTGGTCGAGGGGGCAGTGCGCAGGACGGACGCGAGCACGCCGCCGCACGCCTCCAGAATGGTCATGAGACCCTCGGGGCCCCCGGCCCGGTCGACGAAGATGACGTTCGCGGGTCCGCCGCTTCGGCCGCTGCTCGTCCGGAACGGCAGCAGCCCGGTCGTCGGCGGCTTCTCGAGCCCGAACCTCGCGGCGTAGGTGAACAGGTCATCGGCCAGATGTTCGAGCGTCTCCCAGCACGTCCACTCGAGTGTTCCGGCCTTGGCCTCCCAGTCCTCGGGATCCGCGTCCCTCAGGGCCTCGACGGCCAGAGCGACGACTCGACGCACGTCCTCTCCGCCTACCGCGGTGTCTGCGCTGTGCATGCGGAGGATCGTAACAACGGCCGACACGCCTGCGGACCCTGAACGTCAGTCGCCGTACGCCCGTTCCCGCGTGGTGAGCGTGTCACGAAGCGGCGATGGGAGGATCGCAGCCGTCCGCATGGGGGAAAGCCGCGTGCTCGTGGTGCACGGCGCGCCGGGAGTCGGAAAGTCGGCGCTGCTGCAGTACGCGGAGAGCAAGGCCGCGGACGCCCACGCCCTGCTGAACTCGGTGACGCACGTCCGGATCGATCAGCACATCCGCGATCGGTTCGTGGCCGAGACCAGGGGCAACCCGCTCGCCCTGCTGGAACTGCCGCGCGAGCCGGCCGTGACCCGGATGGCGGGCGGGTTCGGGCTCCTGGACGCCGACACGCTGCCTGGCCGGGCAGCAGCGTGTACGGCCTGACCAAGGTCGGCCTGAACGCGTTCACCGAATCGCTTCGCCAGGAACTGCTCGGCGAGCACGTCCGGGTCAGCGTGGTGGAGCCGGGCACCGTGGACACCGAGCCGGTGAACCACCTCAGCGACACCACCCGGGACGTGGCCCGCCGGCAGTTCGACGGGGTCGAGGCGCTGCGGCCGGAGGACCTCGCGGACGCGATCAGCTACATCGTCACGCGGGAGCGGCGGGTGGCCGTCAACGAGATGCCGGTCCGTGCCGGCGACCAGACCTGGTAGCCGCGAGACGAGCGGCGGCCGCGACGACTCCTCAGCCTCAACAGGTTCCGGCGAACTCCCCTGCCCCGATAGTCTTGCGAGATTCTTTGACTCCGGTCTGTGGAGTGACCGCCCCAGGGCCGAAACCGGTCCTGCACCCCCCAGGAGGTAGAGCCGTGGGCTCTGGCAGGAAGATGTGGACGGCGGCGTTGCTGGCCACTGCTGTGCTGGTGAACACCTCGGCCTGCGGCAGCGGAAGCGCCAGCGGTGAGGTCAAGTTACGTTTCTCCTACTGGGGCAGTGGCGCGCGGCAGAAGATGACGCAGGAGGCGATCAAGAAGTTCGAGGCCCAGAACCCGAACATCGACATCGAGGAGGAGTTCTCCGACTTCGGCAGCTACTACGAGAAGCTGGCCACGAAGGTCGCCGGCGAGCAGACGCCCGACGTCATCACCCTTGAGATCCGCGGCCTGCGCGAATACGCCGACCGCGGCACGCTGGCCGACCTGTCCAGCACGGTCGACACCGCCGACCTCGACGGCAAGGTGCTGGCCACCGGTGCCATCGACGGCAAGCAGTACGCCATCCCCACCGGCGTCAACGCCTGGTCCCTGGTCGTGGACCCGAAGGCGGTCAGGGACGCGGGGCAGAGCCTGCCCGACGACACCAGGTGGACCTGGGAAGAGTGGGTCGGCTTGGCGGCGAAGATCACGGCGCGGTCCGGCGGCAAGGTCTACGGCACGCAGCAGGCCTTCAACCCGGCGTTCCTGCAGATCTTCGCCGCCCAGCGGGGCGAGACCCTGTACAAGGGCAACAAGATCGGCGTCTCGCCCAACACGCTCAAGGCGTGGTGGGCCATCCACCAGAAGCTGATCAGGACCAAGGGCTCTCCCGACGCCGCCAAGAGTCTGGAGCTCGCGGCCCAGAGCGAGGACCGGTCGCTGTTCGCCACCGGCACCGGCGCGATGGGCATGTGGTGGAGCAACCAGCTCGGCTCGATCAGCAAGGCGTCGGGTGGCAGGCAGGTCGACCTGCTGCGGATGCCGAAGGTGCCGGGCGCCGCGGCGGGCGGCATGTTCCTGCAGCCCGCGATGTTCTACACCGCCGCGGCCAAGTCCGAGCATCCGGCCGAGGCGGCCAAGTTCATCGACTTCATGATCAACGACCCGGGAGCGGGTTCGATCATCCTCAGCGACCGCGGCCTGCCGGCGAGTTCCAAGGTGCTGGCGGCGGTCAGGGACAAGCTTCCGGAGAGCGACAAGAAGACGCTGGCCTTCCTCGACAAGATCAAGGGCGAGCTCACGGACTCGCCCGCCGCCCCGCCGAAGCGCGCCAGCGCCATCGAGGCCATCCTCACGCGGTACACGAACGAGGTTCTGTTCGGCCGGATGACCCCTGATCAGGCCGCTCAGAAGCTCATCACGGAGGCGAACGCCCTCATCGCCGGCTAAGTGGTGCCGCCTGGAAGTCTCTCCGGGGTTGACGGACCGAGACTGATCATGCCTCAGCGTCAGGAGTCGATGCTGGTGACGTAGAGATCGCAGA
>NZ_JBITJQ010000022.1:123330-204997 GCF_044460125.1 Nonomuraea sp. NPDC050153 | reverse complement strand
TCGGTAAGCCGTATGCGGGAAAACCGCACGTACGGAATTGAAAGGGGGATGGGGAACCGGGCCTTCACGGCACCGCGCCCCTGACTACCAATGGCTGGATCCCAGGACCTCCCGCTCCCTCCATGGCGTAAGTCGCGCAAGCCGGCCCAGCTGAGACGGCAGCTCAGCCAGGACCTGATCGTCGAGGCCGGGTTGCGGATCCTCGACGCCGAAGGGCTCGACGCGCTGAGCATGAGACGCGTCGCCCAGGAGTTCGACACGGGGCCCGCCTCCCTCTACGCGCACGTGGCCAACAAGGACGAGCTGCTGGAGCTGATGTACGACCGGGTGCTCGGCGAGATCCAGCTCCCCGAGCGCGATCCGAGCCGCTGGAAGGCCCAGCTGCGGGCGTACGCGGTGGAGATGCACCAGGTGCTGGCCGGGCACGCCGACCTGGCCCGGGTGGCGCTGGCCAACATCCCCACGGGGGAGAACTCGGTCCGCATGGGCGAGTTCGTCTTCGGGCTGCTGATCGAGGCCGGAATGTCGCCGAGGGGCGCGTCCCTGTCGATGGACCGCATCTCCCTGTACATCGTCGGCGACGCGTACGAGGGCTCCGTCCACTTCGCCAGGATGCGCGCGGCCGGTCTGAGCGACCCGCGGGAATACTTCGAGTCCTTCGTCGGGCAGATCGCCGGCTACTACCGGGCGCTGCCGGCGGGGCGGTTCCCGCACATCACCAAGTTCGTGGACGACCTGATCGCCGACGACGGCGAGGAGCGCTTCCACTACGGTCTCGACCTGCTCCTCGACGGCATCGAGGCCCGCATGCCCCCTACGCCCTAGGCCCAATTGCCGAGAGCCGCCTAGGACCCCCGCCCGAGGTGCTGACGTGGGCATTCGCCATAGCTTGCCGGGTATGACGATGACAGTTGAGAGATCAGCGGCAGGTGTGGTGTCGCCGCAGTACCGGGCCCTCAGCATCGGGCTGGTCGCGCTGGTCATGCTGGTGGCTTTCGAGGCGATGGCCGTGGCCACGGCGATGCCCGTGGTGGCCCGCGACCTGGGCGGGATGCACCTGTACAACCTGGCCTTCAGCGCCACCCTGGCGGCCAGCGTGATCGCGACGGTCCTGGGCGGGCGGTGGAGCGACGTGCGCGGCCCGCTCCAGCCGATCGCGGTCGGCGTGGCGGGCTTCGTGGCCGGGCTGCTGCTGGCCGGGTTCGCGCCGAACATGGAGGTGTTCGTCGCCGGCCGGTTCGTGCAGGGCCTCGGGGCGGGATTGATCCAGGTCTCGCTGTACGTGGTGGTCGCCCGGGTCTATCCGGGAAGCATGCACCCCAAGGTGTTCGCCCTGTTCTCGGCGGCCTGGGTGGTGCCGTCCATGGTCGGCCCGGCCATCGCCGGATTCGTGGCGCAGAACGTCGACTGGCGCTGGATCTTCATCGGCGTCTCCCTGATCGTCGTCCCGGCGGCGCTGCTGCTCTGGCGCGGCACCGCGGGGCGCCAGGTGGCCGACGGCATCGCCGCGCCCGCCCCCGGCCTCGGCCGCAAGCTCGTCTGGGCCACGCTGACCGCCGTGGCCGCCGCCCTGATCCAGTACGGCAGCGCGCTCGGGCTCGCGGGCCTGCCCCTGCTCCTCGCGGGGGTCGTCCTGGTGGCCGTGGCCCTGCCCAGGCTGCTGCTGCCCGGCTCGCTCAGGGCCGCCCCCGGCCTGCCGACCGCGCCCGTGCTGCGCGGCCTGGCCTTCGGCTCGCTGACGGCCGCCCAGGTGCTCATCCCGCTCATGCTGATCAACGAGCGCGGCCTGACCGCCACCGAAGCGGGCCTCGTGCTCACCGTCGGCGCCCTCGGCTGGTCCACCGGCTCCTGGATCAAGGGCCGCGGCACGATCAGCCACCTGACCGCCATCCGCGGCGGAGCCGCCATGATCACCGTCGGCATCGCGCTGGTGACGCTCGTGCTCATCGACTCCCTGCCGCTCGCGCTGGCGTTCGTGGCCATGGCGGTCGCCGGGCTCGGCATCGGCGCGCTGCACCCGACGGTGTCCGTGCTGGTGCTGGAGATGTCCAAGGAGGGCGAGGAAGGCCAGAACACCGCGGCCGTCGGCGTGGGCGAGTCGGTCTTCACCGTGGTGGCCGTCGCGCTCAGCGGCGCCCTGTTCACCGCCACCGGCGAGAACTACGCGATCGGCCTGTCCTTCACCGCCGCGCTCGCGGCCCTGGCCTTTCTTCTGGCCCCGCGTTTTGTCCAGTCCCGCGCAACAGGCACTATGGAGGGAGCCGCGTCATAAAAGGGGGATACATGCCGCGAGTGCGGGAGCTCGAGGTCTTCCGGCTGGTTCTGCCGTTCGGCAAGAGGTCGGAGACCCTGCTCGTGAAGCTCACGGACCACGGCGGCATGACCGGCTGGGGCGAGGCCATCGCCCCCCAGCCGAAGACGTGGTCCAGGCTGGAGGAGTCGCTGGCCGCCCTGCTGATCGGCGTCGACTGGGAGCACCCCGACTCGCTGCGGAGCGGAGACCCGGCCGTCGACATGGCCTGCTGGGACCTGTGGACCAGGATGCGCGGGGTGCCGCTCGCCGAGGCGATCGGCGGCACCCGCACCTCGCTCATGGCCACCGTCCGGCTGGCCCCCGACCCGTCCGTGGAGAGCCTCGTGGCCCGGGTCAACCAGCAGGTCTGCGCCGGGTACGGGCACGTCACGCTGGACATCCGGCCCGGCTGGGACGTCGAGCCGGTGCGGGCGGTGCGCCAGGCGTACCCCGCGCTGACCCTGGCCGTCGACTGCGGCAACGCCTACACCGCCTCCGGCCAGCTCGTCGCCCTCGACTCCTACGGGCTGGAGGTCATCGAGCGGCCCTTCGCCGTCGGCGACGTCTACGCGCACGCCGCGCTCCAGGAGCAGGTGTCCGCCTCGGTCGCGGTCGAGGTCGCCTCCACCGCCCAACTGGACGACTACCTGACCGTACGGGCCGCCAGGGTGCTGCTGCTGCGGCCGAGCGCGTTCCCGTCGCTGACGGAGGCCCGCAGGGCGCACGACCGGGCCGTGGCGGCCGGTTTGGACATCCAGTGCGCGGGCGGCCAGGGCGCGGGGCTGGCCAGGGCGGCGACGGTGGCGGTGGCGAGCCTGCCCGGGTGCACGCTGCCGTGCGACGTGACCCAGCCGCCGCGCCAGAACCAGATCGTCACGCCCATCGTGGGCGCCAACGCCGGCGTCATCGCCGTCCCCCTCACCCAGTCGGGGCTGGGGCACGACATCGACGAGACGCGGGTCCGAAGGCTGGCGAAGGACACCTTCCACGCGTAAGGTTCCTACCCGGTCATCGGGACGGGTGGGTGGGTTGGCGTGCGGCTGACGCGGTGGCGGGTGTTATGGATCCTGCTGACGAGGAATTTGCTGTCGTGCTTGCTTCCTGAATGGGCGAAATTGCTCATCGGGCTGGCGGCGATCATCGGTGCCGGCGTCGCGGGCGCGCTCTTCACCTGGGCTTATGTCGAGGTGGCGCTCCTCGTGATCGCCGTCCTCGGGGCCTGCGCGGTCGCCTTCGTGGCGGATCAATGGCCGCGGCGGTTCCGATGGCGCTGCCCCGTGCTGTCGCTGGATGACCAGCCGCGGCTCCGCGAACTGGTCGCGGACGCGGCACGGATCGCGGGCTTCGACGCCGTCCCCAAGGTGCACGTGTCCGCCTGGGCCGAGGTGCGGGGGGATCGGACCAGGCGGGGCAGGCCGGTCCTGCTGGTGGGGCTGCCGTTGCTGGTGGCGGCGGATGGGGCGGAGCTGCACACGCTCATGGTCAGGGAGCTGCTCGCCGCCAGGCGGTGGAGCTGGCACGAGCGCTGGGCCGTCCACCTGTTCTTGGCGCACCATCCGGACTGGTCCTGGCTGGGCGAGGCGACCGCGCTGCTGCGCAAGGAGCTCTGGGCCGAGACCCGCTCCATCGTCGGGAGCGAGCGCTTCGCCGCCGGCATGCGGGCCGAACTGCTGCTGGCCGGCGCGTTCGGCTGGCACGTGGCCCGTTACGTCGCGCCGTTCTCAAGCAAGGGCGGTGCCGCGGACGCCTACGAGAGCTTCCTGTGGAAGATCCAGATGGACGGGCTGCTGACGCGCGTCCGGCCCGAGCCCGCTCTGCCCGACGCGGCTGCGGAGATCGACCAGGGGGCCGTGGTCGGCGATGGGGTCGTGCTCATGCCGGTGCCTTCGGGCGTGCTGTCGAAGGTGCCGTCCGCACTGGCCATCCGGCTCGGGAAGGTCATCTCGCACAAGATGCTCGGCCGGGGCGGGTTCGCGCTGGGCGCGAAGCCGTACCGGATGGCGGACGTCCCCGCGGAGGTCTGGGCGCGGATCGGTGAGTACCAGCGCGAGAACGTGCTCGACGCGGCGGCCAAGCTGCTCGGCCGGCAGGCCACCGATCTGGACGTCGTCGAGCTCGTGGTCGCCGGTCGGGCGGGTGAGTTCGAATGGTGGCACAAGGAGCAGCCCTGCCCGCACCCCACGCCCGGCGTCTGCGTGCTCCTCCCGCTGTTCGACGTGGCGCTGCGGCGCAGGGGATATGTGCACGAGCGCACCTTCGCCCAGCGTGAGCTGGTCGGCCCTCTGGGGGACCGGATTGATCTGGTGGAAATAGCCGCGAAGGCGGAGCGTGGCGAGCCGTACGGGATCCTGCTGGGAGGGCTGATGGCAGGCCGAGACCCGGATGCCGACGCGAGCAGGCTGGCCGCCGAGTCTCTCGCCGGGGGCGACCCGACCGGCTGGTTCGAGCGGCTCTACGCGGAGTCGGCGAGCGGCGACGCGATCGTGCCGTGGGACTCGCGGTCCCCGCACTTCCTGCTGACGGAGTGGGCCCGTTCCGGACGCGGGCGGGCGCTGGTCGTGGGCGCGGGGCTGGGGGACGACGCCGAGCACCTGGCGGGCCTCGGCTACGGGACGGTGGCGTTCGACGTGAGCGAGTCGGCCGTCCGGCTCGCCGGGGAGCGCTTCCCCGGGAGCGAGGTGCGCTACCAGGTCGCCGACCTGCTGGCGCCGCCTGCCGAGTGGCGGCACGCGTTCGACCTGGTGGTCGAGATCATGACCGTGCAGGCGCTGCCGGAGCCCCTGCACGGCAAGGCCATCGCCGCGGTCGCGGAGTTCGTACGACCCGGCGGCACGCTGCTGGTGATCGCGTCGGGCCGGGAGGAGGGCGGGCCGGCGTTCGCGCCCCCGTGGCCGCTGACCCCGTCCGAGATCGGGGCCTTCGCGACGGGCGGGCTGGAGACCGGGAAGGTCGAGGACCTGCGCGACGGCGAGCACCACCGCTGGCGGGCCACCTTCCACCGGCCCGAGTGATCAGCTCGGCATGTGCATCCTGAAGCTGCCCAGGGAGGCGTTCAGGACTTCGCTGAGGGTGGTGCCCGCCATGAGGAGGGAGTCGCGGACGGCGTGGAACTCCCGCACCGGGATCACGTCCGTGGGCCCCAGGGCGACGGCCGGGACGAGGGTGGTGAGCAGGGCGGCGGTGGCGAGCAGGCGAGCGCGTCGGCGCATGCGGACCTCCTGAGCGATTGATCAGAACACCGCACAGGAGACCACGGAAGGTCACGGGAGGGCCGCGCCGCCACAGCGGCAAGAACGGATCTTTACGCTTCAGCCGCCGTTCGCGCGCATGCGTTCGGCCGCGCGGGCCGCGGCGCGGCGGATGCCCGCGTACCCCGTGCAGCGGCACAGGTTGGAGGCCAGCAGGGCGTCGAGCCGCCGCTCGTCGCGGTCCAGCTCCGGCTCCTCGGCCAGGGCACCGGCGAGCAGCATGAGGAAGCCGGGGGTGCAGAAGCCGCACTGCAACGCGTGCTCGGCGGCGAACGCCTCCTGCAGCGGGTGCAGTTCGCCGCCGTCGGCCAGCCCCTCGACGGTGCGGATGTCGGCGCCCTCCGCCTGGACGGCCAGGGCCAGGCAGGCGCGGATGGCGGTGCCGTCGACCAGGACGGTGCACGAGCCGCACACCCCGTGCTCGCACCCCAAGGTGGTCCCCGTGAGGCCCAGGCGGTCGCGCAGCGCGTCGGCCAGGCTCGTCCGCGGCTCCACGTCGATCAGGTGGGTCCGGCCGTTGACCGTGAGCTGGACGTTCATGGGGTCCCCGCGTCATGGACGGCTCGGGCCAGGCAGCGCCGTACCAGCGTGGACAGCGCGTGCCTGCGGTAGGCGGCCGGCGCGTGCGGCTCGCCGGGCGGGTCCGCCTCGGCGGCGGCCCGTACGGCGGCCTCCGCGAACAGCTCCGGCTCCGCCCGCTCACCCGTCATCAGGCGCTCGGCCTCGACGGCGCGGAGGGGGAGGTCGGCCGCGTTCGCGAGCCCGATGCGGGCCCACTCGACGCGGCCCGCGGCCAGGCGCAGCAGTAC
Organism: Nonomuraea sp. NPDC050153; assembly: GCF_044460125.1. Lineage (NCBI taxonomy): Bacteria > Bacillati > Actinomycetota > Actinomycetes > Streptosporangiales > Streptosporangiaceae > Nonomuraea > Nonomuraea sp. NPDC050153. The sequence continues at coordinate 198,647 of NZ_JBITJQ010000022.1, read as the reverse complement.
CAGGACGGCGGCCAGGGCGAAGCCGCTGTGAGTGCGGCGGTGCTCGGCGAAGGCCGTGACCGCCCCGGGCGGCGGGCGCGGCAGCCGGACGCCGGTGACCAGCTCCTGTGGCAGGCAGGCCGTCGTGAACGCGCCGCGGAACCACGAGTCGGCGGGCACCGTACGCGGCCCGGCGGGGCCGTCCACCTCGATCCCGGCGCCCAGGGCCATGGCCAGCGCGCACCACTCCGACGCCGGATGCGCCCAGGCCAGGCTGCCCGCGAAGGTGCCGCGGGCGCGGATGGGCGGATGGCCGACGTACGGCGCCACCTGGCGGAACAGCTCGGCCAGCGGGTCGTCGAACCGGGCGTGCTCCAGTTGGGCGTGCCGGACCAGCGCGCCGACGTGGACGGAGCCGTCCTCGACGGTGATCTCCGACAGCCCGGGGATGCGGTTGACGTCCACGACCAGGGCCGGGCGCGTGGTCCGGTAGCGCAACTCGATGAGCAGGCTCTGGCCGCCGGCCAGCACGCGGCTCTCCGGCCCGCGCTCGGCCAGCACGGCCACCGCCTCCGGCACGGAGGCAGGCGCGACGTAGTCGAATTGTGCCGGTTTCATGTCCCCCATCCCGGGCATCCGATATCGACGTTGGTACCGAAAGCGGGGTGTCTCAAACATTGCGGTACATCGGGATGCCGCTCGCGCGGCGCGAGGATCGCGACCTGGTCACCGGGCAGGCGCGCCGCGTCGCCGACCTGGAGCTCCCGGGGACGCTGGAGCTCGCGTTCACCCGCAGCCCGGTGCCGCACGCCGTGGTCCGCGCGGTCGACGTCGCCGCCGCGCTCAAGGAGGAGGGGGTGGCGGGCGCGTGGTCGGCCGCCGACCTGCCGTACCTCGCCGCCCGCGCGGTGCCCGGTGAAGAGGGCATGCCGCCGTGGCCGTTGCTCGCCACCGGCCGCGTCCGCTACCCGGGCGAGGCGCTCGCCGTGGTCGCGGCCGGTACGCGCGCCCACGCCGAGGACGGGGCCGAGGCCGTCCGGCTGTCCCTCGAACCCCTGCCTCACACCCGCACCGACGCGCCCGGCGACCTCTTGGGAGCGCAGGCGCCCCGCCTGTTCGACGACCGGGACAACCTGGCCGCCGAACGCACCTTCGGCCACCCCGCCGACGAGGTGTTCGCGGCCGCCCCGGTGGTGGTCGAGGCCGCGTACCGGGAGCAACTCCTGCTCCCCACGTCCCTGGAGCCACGGGCGATCCTGGTCGATCCGGGGCGCGACCGGCGCCTCACCGTGTGGGTCTCCCACCAGGCCCAGCACCGGCTGCGCAACGCGCTCGCCGCGGCGCTCGGCCTCGACCCGGCGCGGATCCGGGTGATCGTCCCGGCCACCGGCGGGGCGTTCGGCGCCAAGAGCCAGACCTACCCGGAGTATGTGGTCGCCGCCCTGCTCGCCGTCCACCTCGGCCGCCCGGTGCGCTGGTGCGAGGACCGCGCCGAGGCCATGCTGGCGGGCCCGCGCGGCCGCGGCCAGCACCAGCGGGTACGGCTGGCGGCCGACGAGTACGGCACCTTCCTCGCGTACGAACTGCTCGTCGACGCCGACATCGGCGCTTACCCGCACATCGGCGCCTTCGTCCCGATGATGACCGGAGCGATGAGCACCGGCGCCTACCGCACGCCCAGAGTGCACACGCGGGTCCGATGCGTGCTCACCACCACCGCCCCGACCACCTCCTACCGCGGCGCGGGCCGCCCCGAGGCCGCCTACGCCCTCGAACGCACCGTGGACCGGCTGGCCCGCCGCCTCGGCCTGGACCCGGCAGAGCTGCGCCGCCGCAACCTCATCCGCCCCGACCAGCACCCCTACCTGACTCCGACCGGCCGCACGTACGACTCGGGCGACTACGCGGCCGCGCTCGACCGGGCCCTGGCCGCCGTCGGCTACGACGAGATCCGCGCCGAGCAGGCCCGCCGCCGCGAGGACGGCGGCCCGCCCCTCGGGGTGGGGATCGCCACATACGTCGAACGCTCGGGCGGCCCGCCGGACAGCGACGAGTTCGGGAGCGTGGAGGCGTGCCCGGACGGGACGTTCATCGCCCGCGTCGGCTCGACGTCCACCGGCCAGGGCCACTTCACCGCGTTCGCCCAGGTGGTGGCCTCGGTCCTGGACGTGGACGTGGACCGGGTGCGCGTCGTCGAGGGCGACACCGGCGAGGTGCCCTACGGCTTCGCCACCTTCGGCAGCCGTTCCATGCAGGTGGGCGGCGCGGCCCTGTGGCGCGCGGCCGAAGCCCTCGTCGCCGCCGCCCGCCGCCGCTGCGCCGAGCTCCTGGGGGTGGGGGAGGAGGACGTCTCGTACGCCGGGGGCCGGCTGGTGGTGGGCGGCGACCCGCGAGCCGTCCTCCAGGCGGACGCCGAGGAGGCCCTGGCGCCCGACGTCGAGACCGGCCCCCTCCCGGGACTGCCCATCGGCGAACTGGTCGCCCGCACCGGCCCCCTGCGCGCCGACGAGATCGTCGCCCCGCCCCAGGCCTTCCCGTACGGCGCCCACGTCGCCGTGGTGGAGGTGGACCCGGACCTGGGCACCGTCCACGTGCGCCACCTGGTGGCCGTGGACGACTACGGGGTGGTCGTCAACCCGATGATCGTCACCGGCCAGGGCCACGGCTCCATCGCCCAGGGTCTCGGCCAGGCCCTCTACGAACAGGCGGTCATCGGCCCCGACGGCCTGCCGTACGCCTCGACCCTCCTGGACTACCTCCTGCCCACCGCCGCCGACATGCCCCCGGTCACCCTCCTGGAAACCGCCACCCCCAACCCCAACACCCCTTTGGGCGCCAAGGGCGCGGGGGAGGCGGGCTGCATCGGCATCCCCCCGGCCATCGTCAACGCCGTCTGCGACGCCCTCGACGTCGACCACATCGACATGCCGTTGACCCCGGCCGCAGTATGGGCGGCCACCACCGGACACCGGTAGGCGAGCCGAGGCCACCCACCCGTTGCCCTACTGGACGGTGTGCCCGCTGGAGCCCACCCCGGACCGGGGAGCCTTTCGGTCGTTGTTCGCGGATGAGGCCTGAGTGAGATCCGTGCTGCTGCCGGGCGAGGGCGCCCGTGTCGCGCCGACCGCGTTCGACGCTTGGCTTCAGGAGCGGAAATAGGCGTTTCAACGCAGGACGCAGGGCTCCAGCATGCCCTGCTTCGTCGTGCAGGGCCGGAAGCCCGACTCGGTCAGCCGTAGCTGGGCGCGCTCGTGCGTGCGGGCGAAGCGGAGGAAGTCGGCCGCGAGCGAGCCCGGCGCCGGCCTGGTCCTGGTGTAGAGGTACTCCACTGTCCAGAACGGGTAGCCCGACGTCGCCGCGGTCGAGACGTCGAACGCCTTGCCGTCCAGCGTCAGCGCCGTGATGCCGCCCGACCTGCGCTCCTCGACGATCGACAGCGCGTCCGCGTACCCGATCGCCCCGGGCACGGTCGCCACCTGCCGGATGACCTCGGCGTTGTCGTCGCGTTCGCAGCGGATGACCGGGGCGGTGGGGTTGCGGTCCTTCTCGCGGCATTCGTCGGAGGAGAGCATGTTCTCGCCGGTGCCCAGGACCTGGTGCTCGAAGAGCTGGCGAGTGCCGGAGTTCTGGTTCCGGCTGATGATGCGGATCGGCAGGGACGCCCCGCCCCGGACCTGCTTCCAGTCCACCCACGTGCCGTCGTTGATCTTGCGGAGGTCGTCGATGCCGATGGTGGTCAGCCCGACCTCCTTGTTGACCACGACGAAGTAGACGACGACGGCCAGCTTCTCGCCGTACAGCTGGTCGTGATAGTTGCTCTTGCCGTCCGACAGCGCTATCACGTCGGGCGAGCCCGACTCGAGCACGGTACGCACGCCGCCCAGCGAGCCGTTCGGCGTGGTCTGGATCCGGGCGTCGCCGCAGGCCCTGACGTACTCGTCGGCGATCGTCCGCATCGTCGACATGAACACGCTGGAGCCCTCGACCCGCAACTGGCCCGACCCGCACGCGATGGAGCGGTCCTCCGGCTGGGCGAGCCGGCTGAGCACGAGCAGGGCGCTCAGCGCGATCACCAGCGCGCCGCTGACGCGCGGGAGCGTGACCCTGCGGACCTTGCCCTCGTCCCTGATCACGCCGGCGTCCCTGAGCTTGCCGGCGTGCTCGACGAGCTTGGTGATCTCGCGCTGGTCCGGCTCGCGCAGGACCACGACGAGCTTGGCCTTATCGCCGCGCTTGAGCTTGAGCTTGGTCAGCTGCACGCCGTGCCAGGACGGCTCGGCGGCCTCCGCGCCGTTGGAGGCGGATGCGCCGATCCAGCGGGCCAGCCGGTCGGCCAGCCGCCGGCGTACCGTGACCAGGTTGTCGCGGGCGGGCTTGTCCTCCTCGGGGAAGAACCGCAGCCCTTCGCGCAGCAGCTTGCGCAGGTCGCCGGTGCTGGCGTCCGACACGCGGGCGTTCCACACCACCCGGCCGCCGAACGTGAACGACAGCGGCCGGTCGAAGTCGTCCGGGTCGATGTCGTAGCTGCCGCTGTTGCGCAGGCGGATGACGACGATGCTCATCCGCTCCAGCAGCCGGGCCACCTGGTGCAGCTGGGGCGGGCCCTCGCCGTCGCTCAGCGTCTCGGGCCCGACGCCGATCTTGGAGTTGTACAGGACGCGGAAGCTGATCCGCTTGCGGCGTACGACGAGCCGGTCGACATAGGGCGTCACCACCAGCAGCGCGATCCCGAACAGGACGGGCCCCACGCCTCCGAGGAAGTCGACCAGCTGCTCCAGCAGCCGCAGCAGCGCCACTGATGCCCCCTTCGCAAACTGGTTCAATTCTCGCTTTGTGGGGACATGCGAGCCGGGTGGTGCGAACCGTTCACCAGGAATTCCACCGCCGGACACGGAGGCGGCCGGGCGGGGAGCCGTTCCCCGGTGGGGGGATTGCAAGAACTCCGGGGCGATTGTTCATCCCCGGAGGACCACCGGTGCGGCGAACGGCCTCAAGCCCTCCGATCGTCGGCGAGGACCTGCGCCAGCGCGTTGGAGGCCTGGCGGATCATCCCCGGGTTGGTGTCCCAGTAGTACGGCAGCGCGTTCAGGGCCTGGGAGAGCGCCCAGCCGCGCCCCCGCAGCCACGACGCGTCGTCGACGCCGAGCTCGGCCCGGAACCGCCGGCGGCTGTCGCCCGCGAACACGTTCCACGCGGGCTGGAGGTCGCAGGCCGGGTCGCCCACGTTGAGGCCGCCGAAGTCGATGACCGCCGACAGGCGGCCGTCGACGACCAGCAGGTTTCCCGGCAGCAGGTCGCCGTGCACCCAGACCTCCGGGCCGTCCCACGCGGGCGCGTCGAGCGACTCCTGCCACGAGCGCAGGGCCGCGGCGCCGTCGATGCGGTCGCCGAGCTGGGCGATCGAGCGGCGGACGGACTCGTCGCCCTCGGCGAGCGGCCCGCCGCGGGCGCCGCGGGCGCGCGGGTGGGCGGGTGGGCGCCGGTCCGGTCGATCCGGCGCAGCGCCGTCAGGAACGCGGCGAGGTCGGCGGCGGCCTGGTCGAGGTCGCGGATCGTGCCGTTGGCGTTCGCGCCGGGCAGCCACTCGTACACGGACCAGGCGAAGGGATAGCCCTCGGCCGGATCGCCCATCGCCACCTGCACCGGAAGGGCGAGCGGCAGGTGGGGCGCCAGCTTCGGCAGCCACCGCGCCTCCTTGTCCGCCTGCCCGGTGGCCCACCCGATGCGCGGCATCCGCACGGACAGCTCATCGCCGAGTCGGTAAATGTCGTGATCTGTGCCGTAGGAGTCGACCGGTTCGATCCGCAGCCCCGCCCACTGCGGGAACTGCCCCGCGAGCAACCGGCGCACGAGCGCCACATCGGTCAGGACCTCGTCGGCGTGCATCTTCGTCGTGCCCATCGGCGCCCATCCTCGATCACCCCGCCGCCCGCGGCAAACGGTTTTATCCGGCCAGGGCGGCCTCCAGCAGGAGGGTGCCCGCGCCCAGCAGGGCGGCGTCCCGGCCGCCCCGCGCCGGGGCGATCTCCAGATCGCGCGTCGCCAGCGGCAGGCAGCGTTCCCACACCGCCGCCCTGATCGAGGTGATCAGCGGCTCCGCGGCCGACAGGCTGCCGCCCACCGCCACCACGTCCGGGTTGAAGAAGTTCACCAGCACCGTCAGGACCTCGCCGATGCGGCGGCCCGCGGTGCGCGCCAGGCTCGTGGCCTCCGGGATGGCGTCGTTGACCAGGGAGACGATGTCCGCCGTGCGGCTCACCTCGACGCCGGCCTCCCGCAGGGCCGCCATCAGGGCGGCGCCGCTCGCGTACGCCTCCAGGCAGTCCGGATGCCCGCAGGCGCACACGACCGAGGAGTCCGAGCGCACCCGCACGTGGCTGATGTCGCCGGCCGCGCCCCTTCCCCGGTGCAGGTGGCCGTTGACGATGACGCCGCAGCCGATGCCCGTGCCGGCCTTGACGACCATGAGGTTCTGGCTGCCCGGCCACCACCGCGCCTCGCCCGCGGCCATGAGGTTGGCGTCGTTCTCGACGAGGATGGGCAGGTCGTAGCGGGTGGCCAGGTGGTCGGCGACCGGGAACTCGTTCCAGCCGGGCATGCGCGACGGCGTCACCACGCGCAGGGTCGACGGGTCCACCGGGCCCGGGATGCCGGTGCCCACCCCCCGCAGGGGGATCGACGGGGGCACGTGGGCGGCCAGCAGCTCGTCGAACGCGTCCGCGATGCGGTCCAGGGTGACCTGCGGGCCTTCGGCGATCTCGCAGCCGCGTTCCTCGATCACGAGCGGCGTGCCGCTGAGGTCCAGGAGGCCGAGGCGTACGTGGTGGGCGCCCAGGTCGGCGACGGCCAGCACGCCGGCGCCGGGGGAGAGCCGCAGCCGGCGGGGGCGGCGGCCGCCGCGGGAGGTGCCCGAGCCCTCCTCGGCCAGCAGGCCCGCGTCGATGAGCTCCTCCACGCGCAGCGACACGCTGGAGGCGGCCAGGCCCGATAAGCGCGCGAGCTCGGCGCGGGACTCGGCCTTGCCGGTGGCGACGAGTCTCAGCAGGTCGCCCTGTGCCCCCTGCACGGGCAGCCGCTGCTTCATGTGAGATACCTACCATGTCCCGACTTACACCGACAACGTATTGACTTGCTACGAAATCTCCCACTACGGTCCGGCCTATCTTCGAAATCGAAGGAAGTGACCGTTCATGAAGAGGCTTGTCGCCGTCGTCGCCGTCTCGCTGTTAGGGCTGGCGGCCTGTGGTGAGTCGAGTAGTCCCGCCGTCCCCGGGGCGCCGTCCCAGAGCGGCGGCGACGTCCTGGCCAAGGCTCCCGTCGCGGCGGCGGCCGAGATCCTGCCCGGCTCCACCATGGAGAAGATCAAACAGCGCGGCGAGCTCCTTGTGGGCGGCTCGCTGGACGCGCCCCTGCTCTCCCAGCAGAACCCCGCCACCGGAGAGGTCGAGGGGTTCGACGCGGACATGGGCAAGGCGCTGGCCAAGTACATCCTGGGCGAGCCCAAGGTGAAGATCGTCAACTCGGCGTCGGAGACCCGGGAGGCGCTGCTGGCCAACGGGACCGTGGACGTCGTCTTCCAGACGTACACGATCACCGAGGAGCGGGCGAAGCAGGTGGCGTTCGCGGGCCCGTACTACACCTCGGGGCTGACGATCGCGGTGAAGAAGGGCACGGCGGGCATCGCCAAGCCGGAGGACCTGAACGGCAAGAAGGTCCTGGCGGGCGCGAACACCCCGGCCATCCCCGCGATCAAGAAGCTGGCGCCGCAGGCGGAGATCATCACCTTCGGCAGCGACCCGGAGTGCGTCCAGGCGCTCAAGCAGGACCGGGGCGTGGCCTACGTGCAGGATGAGACGATCCTCATCGCGGACGCCAAGAAGGATCCGTCGATCGAGATCGTGACCAAGCCGTTCACCGTCGACCCGTACGGGATCGGGCTCAAGCACGGCGACGACCAGTTCAAGAAGTTCGTCAACGACTGGCTGAAGAAGACCCAGGACACCGGGGTCTGGCAGGACATCTGGAAGAAGTCCATCGGCACCGTGGTGACCGGCGACGCTCCCCAGCCGCCGCAGATCGGCTCCGTGCCGGGGTCCTGATGTCCGTTCTCCTCGATCACCTGCCCGAGCTGTGGCAGGGGCTGATCGTGACGTTCCAGCTCACCGCCGCGTCCTTCGCGGGCGCGGCGGTGCTGGGCGCGCTGGTGTGCGCCCTGCGCGTCAGCCCTGTACGGGTGCTGCGCGCCATCGGCACCGCGTACGTGGAGACGTTCCAGAACCTGCCGCTCCTCGTCCTGCTCGTCCTGGCCTTCTTCGGCCTGCCGGAGATCGGCATCAAGGCCGAGCCGCTGGTCACCGCCATCGTGGTCATCGCTGTGTACGAGGCCGCGTACGTCGGCGAGGCCCTGCGCTCCGGCGTGAACTCGGTGAGCAGGGGACAGGGCGAGGCGGCGCGGGCGATCGGGCTGACGTTCGGCCAGTCGCTCAGGCACGTGGTCCTGCCGCAGGCGCTGCGCACGGTCGTCCAGCCGCTCGGCAACATCTTCATCGCCACCACGATGAACACCGCCCTGGCCGCCGCCGTCGGCGTCGTGGACCTGACGGCCGCCGCCAACCGGGTGAACCTCGTCGAGGCGCAGCCCATCCCGATCTTCGTCGGCGCGGGCCTGGCCTACGCGCTGATCGCCGCGGCGGTGGGGTTCGTCGCCGGCCGGCTCGAACGCAAGCTGGTGATCCTCCGGTGACCGTCCTCTTCGACGAACCCGGGCCCAGGGCCCGCAGACGCATCCGGGTCGCGACCGTGCTCGGCGTGCTGGCCGCCGTCGCGCTCGCCGTCCTGGCCGTGCGGCAGTTCGCGGCGAACGGGCAACTCGACGCGGCCCGCTGGCAGCCGTACGCGACCTGGCCGATGTGGCGCTACCTCCTGACGGGCCTGTGGTCCACGTTCCTGGCGGCCGTCGTGTCGGCGGCGCTGTCCATGGCGTTCGGCCTGGTCCTGGCCCTGGGGCGGCTCTCGCACCGGAGGTGGGTCCGGCTCCCGGCCGCCGCCTACGTAGAAGTGATCAGGGTCGTGCCGGCCCTGCTGCTGGTGTACGTGGTGCTGTTCGCGCTGCCGCGCTACGGCCTGGACCTGCCGCTGTTCTGGAAGCTGGCCGTGCCCCTGACGGCGTCGAACGCGGCCGCCTTCGCCGAGATCTTCCGCGCCGGCATCAACTCCGTCGAACGCGGCCAGAGCGAGGCGGGCCTGGCCGTCGGCCTCACGCCGTTCCAGACGATGCGCCTCGTCGTGCTGCCCCAGGCGGCCCGCCGGGTGCTGCCGTCGATCGTCAGCCAGTCCGTCGGCCTGCTCAAGGACACCTCGCTGGGCTTCGTCGTCAGCTACGGCGAGCTGCTCTACAGCGGCAAGGTGCTGGCCGCCTACAACGGCCTGCTCATCCAGACGTACCTGGTCGTCGCGCTGGTCTATCTGGCGGTCAACGTGTCCCTGTCCAAGCTGGCCCGCACGCTGGAGGCCAGACAGCCCGCAACGTCCAGAAGGAGGGCCGTACGTGCCTGACTACGCCGTGCTCGCCGAGGTGATCCGCTCCGGATTCGTGGAGAGCGTCCACTACGGCAGCGCCGTGGGCCTGGATCCGTCCGGCCGCGCCGAGGTGGCCCTCGGGAAGGTGGACGAGCCGGTGCTGCCGCGCTCGTCCGCCAAGCCGTTCCAGGCGCTGGCCTGCCTCACCGCCGGCGCGGCGCTGGCGGGGCCGCGGCTGGCCATCGCGGCGGGCAGCCACACGGGCGAGGACTTCCACGTGGAGCTGGTCCGCGAGATCCTCGGCGACTACGGCCTGGACTTCGGCGCGCTGGCCTGCCCGCCGTCGTGGCCGGAGGACACCTCCACCATGTACCGGCTCATCAGGCAGGGCGCCGACCCCTCCCGCGAGCGCATGAACTGCTCCGGCAAGCACGCCGCCATGCTCGCCGCCGCCGTGGCCAACGGCTGGGACGTGCCCGGCTACCTGTCGGCCGGCCATCCCCTGCAGCTCCAGGTCCGCTCGGTCACCGAGGAACTGGCCGGGGAGAAGGCCGCCCACGTGGCGGTGGACGGCTGCGGCGCGCCGCTGTTCGGCCTGTCGCTGACCGGGCTGGCGCGGGCCGTGCGGGGCCTGGTGCTGGCCGCGCCGGGCAGCGCGCCCCGCCAGGTCGCCGACGCCATGCGCGCGCACCCCGAGTACGTGGGCGGGTCCGGGCACCAGAACACCGAGCTGATGCGGGCCCTGCCGGGCGCCGTGGCCAAGGGCGGCGCGGAGGGCGTGCTGGTGGTGGCCCTGGAGTCGGGCCACTCGGTGGCGGTCAAGGTCATCGACGGCAGCCCGCGCGCCACCACGGCCATCGCCCTGGCGGTGCTGCGGCGCATGGGCTGCGACGTCACGCCGGCGGCGGCGTTCGGGCAGGTGGACGTGCTGGGCGGCGGCGTCCCGGTGGGCCGGATCGCCGCCCGCGGGTAGCGGCGCGCTCAGAGCGCGCCGTCGCAGCCCTCCGTGATGCCCCTGGCCGGGTTCTTCGCCGGGTTCTGCGCCGGGTTCTGCGTGGCTCGCTTGGCGCCCGCCGTCCTCTTGGGGGAAGGGTCGGCGGAGGCGCTGGCGGCGACGGGCGGGTTCGTGCCGCCCGAGTCCCGCAGCGCCTTCGCCGCGACGGTGCGGATCTTCTCCCAGTCGGGATAGCCGGTGTTGATCAGCGGCGGCACGAACTGCACGCTTGTCACCTTGGCGCCCTTGACCTTCAGCGCCAGCGGCACCAGGTTCTTGAGCATGTTCCGCGGGATGTCGGTCCTGATCAGCTCCTTGGTGGCCAGCGCGATGCGGTTGAACCGGAGCAGCACCGTCGCCGGGTCCGCCTGGCTGAGCAGCGCGCCGAGCACGCAGCGCTGGCGGCGCATCCGGGTGAAGTCATCGCTGAACGTGCGCGAGCGGGCGTACCACATGGCGTCGGCGCCCTTGAGCTTGCGCGTGCCGGCCTTGACCAGGCCCTCGTTGTACTTGCCGAACACCACGTCCTTCTCGACGGTGATCGTGATGCCGCCGATGGCGTCGATGAGCCGGGCGAAGCCCCACATGTTGACCAGGGCGTACCAGTCGACCTTGACCCCGAGGGTGTAACCGATCGTGTCCATCAGCACCCTGGGGCCCTGGCGCTGCCTGCCGCCGAAGATCTCCGGGTGCGCGTCGGCGTACTCCCAGACGCTGTTGAGCAGGTCGCTGCGCCCGCCGCCGGGGTCGGCCGGCAGGCGGAAGCCGTTGGGGAAGTGCTGCGCCATCGGCGTGCCGGGGCGGAAGCGCACGTTCTCCAGGTTGCGCGGCAGGCTGAACAGCACGGTGTTGCCGGTCTTCACATCGACGCTGGCCAGGTTCATGCTGTCGGTGCGGACGCCGATCCGGTTGTCGTCGGCGTCGCCGCCCAGCAGCAGGATGTTGACCCGCTGGCGGCCCGCCCACGGGTCCTCCGGCCGCTCCGCGGCCCCGTTGGACTGCGGGGTGTCGGGCGGGGTCTCCTGGAAGATGTCGTTGACCGTGCTCTGCGCGGTCCACACGTACTGCGCGACCACGCCGAACGGCAGCACCACCGCGACGGCGAGCAGCCCCGCCAGCGTCCCGGTGATGATCTGCCCGCCTTGTGGCAGCCGCCCCGGCCGCAGCACGATGAACGAGTGCACGATCACGGCGAACCAGGCCACCCCGAGCACGGCGGCGCCCACGACGATCGTCGTCATCCGCTCGACGAGCATGCCCACGACGCTGTCGGTCGTCAGCGCGAAGGCGAGCAGCGCCAGGATGCCCACGACGTAGCAGGAGATCAGGACGAGGCCGGTCTTGCGCCAACCGGCGCGCAGATGGGCCGCCCCGGGCGCCAGTGCCGCCAGCACCAGCCATCCGAGGACCGCTCCGGCGCTCGAGGGTTCCTTTGCCTGCCGCACGCCTTCCCCGTTTCCCCGATTTTCAACCCTAGGCCTCTTACAGAGGCGGCAGCCTACGCACTCAATACGAAATATGTCTTTATCGGAGGATGAACATCAGTAGCCGAACAGACTTCACCGAGATCGAGTACCAGGTCACCGACCAGATCGCCACGGTCACATTGAACCGTCCGGAGCGGCTGAACGCCTTCACCTTTGCGATGCGGAGGGAGTTGATCGAGGCGTTCGACCGGGCGGACGCCGACGACGGGGTGCGCGCGGTGGTGGTCACCGGCGCGGGCCGCGCCTTCTGCGCCGGGGCGGACCTGAGCGGCGGCGCAGACACCTTCGCGCATGGTGAGCGCCCCGAGTCGGTGGGCGGGGAGCTGGTGGACGGCGTGCCGCGCGACGGCGGCGGCACGGTCGCGCTCAGGATCGCCCGCTCGCTCAAGCCGGTCATCGCCGCGATCAACGGCCCCGCCGTGGGCGTCGGGGTGACGATGACGCTGCCCATGGACGTCCGGCTGGCCTCGGCGGAGGCCAGGTTCGGGTTCGTGTTCGCGCGGCGCGGCATCGTCACCGAGGCCGCGTCGAGCTGGTTCCTGCCCAGGATCGCCGGCATCGCCCAGGCCATGGAATGGGCCGCGACCGGCCGGGTCTTCCCCGCCTCCGAGGCGCTCGAAGGGCGGCTGGTCTCGCGGGTGTATCCGCCGGACGAACTGCTGCCGGCGGCGTACGCGCTGGCCCGCGAGATCGCCGGCAACACCTCGGCCGTCTCCGTGGCCGCCATCCGCAGGCTGATGTGGTCGGGCCTGTCGGCGTCCTCCCCGTGGGAGGCGCACGCGGCCGACTCGCGCATCATGGCCGAGCTGGGCGGCGCGCCCGACACGGTCGAGGGGGTGACGGCGTTCCTGGAGAAGCGGCCGGCGGACTTTCCGATGCGGGTGAGCGAGGACCTGCCGGCCGGTGTCCCGTCATGGCCGGACAATCCATATGGTGTCTAGCATGTACGAGATCACCGTGCTGCAGCTGCCGGACGACTTCGAGGGCGAGGTCGTCGCGACGCTGGTCTCCAGGAAGACGGGATCCCGCAGGGCGGTGCTCTACCTGCACGGGTTCACCGACTACTTCTTCCAGGACCACCTCGCCGACCACTACGTCGAGCGCGGCATCGACTTCTACGCCCTCGACCTGCGCAAATACGGGCGTTCGCTGCTGCCGCACCAGACCAGGGGCCTGATCAGGAGCGTCACCGACTACTTCCCCGAGATCGACGAGGCCGTCCGCGTCATCAGGCGGGACCACGACGAGCTGACGATCAACGCCCACTCGACCGGCGGCCTCGTCGCCTCCCTGTGGGCTGATCGGGTCCGCGGGCGGGGGCTGGTGCAGGGGATGGCGCTCAACAGCCCGTTCTTCGACCTGAACGTGCCCACCCCGCTCCGGCTGGCCGCCGACCTGTTCAAGACGCCCCTGTCGTACACGCGATGGGCGCTCCCGCTGGGGATGAGCACCGTCTACGGGCAGACGCTGCACCGCAGCGAGGGCGGTGAGTGGGACTACGACCTGGAGCTCAAGCCGCTGGGCGGCTTCTCCGTGCACGCCATGTGGCTGGCCGCCATCCGCCGGGCGCAGCGGCGGCTGCACGCGGGGCTCGCGGTCGACGTGCCGGTCCTCGTGCTGGCCTCCAGCAACGGGCTCCGGGTACGCGACCTCGTCCCGGAGGCCCGCTCGGCGGACATCGTGCTCGATCCCCAGCACATCGCCCGCTGGTCCACCTCGGTCGGCCCGCACGTCACCTGCGTGCGCATCCAGGACGGCCTGCACGACCTGGTGCTGTCGGCCGAGCCGGCGCGCAAGCAGGTCTTCGCCGAGCTGGACCGCTGGATGAACGCCTTCGTCCACCAGCAGGACTACCAGGGGAAGGAGAACAACCCGTAGTAGGCCGCGGCCACCAGGAGCAGCCCCGTGCCGCCCAGCACGCCCGCGACCGCGACGTGCTGCCAGCGGCCGGGCCGCATGCCCTCGCGCAGGGCCGACACGAACGCCGCCACGGCCGTCACCTCCTGGATCAGCATGAGCACCGCGAGGAGCCGCACGACCAGCCAGCCCGCCAGCACGGCCGGCCAGGCGCCCGCCTGGTTGACCGAGAACAGCACCAGCAACATGATGAACGCGACCACCGAGGCCAGCAGGCCCAGGCCCGTCCAGACCATCCGGCTGAGCCGGCGCCTGATCGGGGGCCACAGCCTGGCGTTCGTCTCGACGGGGACGTGGGGGCGGCCGCGCAGGCGTACGACCATGGCGGCGACCGGGCCCGCCACGTAGCCGACGGCGGCCAGGCAGATCGTCAGCCCCAGCATCGTGCCGCCCGCGTACCAGGGGGCGGCCGGCACGTCGCTGGCCTCGAACCGCTGCACCGGCGTGGCGCCAGCCATGTGCAGGGCGGGCCGCGCGGTGCCGGGCAGGCCGGTGATCCAGTTGGCCAGGGTCTCGAGGTAGCCCTTGGTGAAGGGGCCGCCGTTCACCCGCATGGCGTGGTCGCCCTTGGCCATGAAGCGGATGGTGTAGTCGTCGTTGCCCGCTTTGTTCATGCCCTTGATGAGCGCCTGGGTGGACTCGACGAACGGGATCGAAGGGTCGGTGGTGCCGTAGAACGCCAGAACTGGCTGCTTGATCCCGTTTAATGCCGGCTGCGCGTCGTATCGGAGGAAGTTGAAGCCGACCCCGCCCATGGCCCTGGTCAGCAGGTCGCGGGCGCCGATCGGGGCCCGCAGCCGGAGCAGCTGCTCGTTCAGCGCCCAGGCGACCTGGCGGAGCGGGGAGACGTTCGGGGACGACACCAGGATCACGAACCCCACCGCCGTGCTCTTCGCCGCGGCGATCGGCAGCACCCAGCCGCCCTCGCTGACCCCCCACAGGCCGATGCGCGCCGGATCGACCTCGGGGCGCGTGCGCAGCAGCTCCACCATGCGCAGGGCGTCGTCGGCGAGCAGCGAGAAGTCACGGTGGCGGAAGTTGTAGCCGATCGTGCGCTTGTCGAACGCGATCGTCACCACGCCCGCCTTGGCCAGGAACTCCGCCTGCGGCGTGAACTCCGTCCGCGACCCGTTGCCCGACCCCGACACGAACACCATCGCCGGATGCCGCCCAGGCGTCAGCGGCACCCGGAGCGTTCCGTCCAGGCGCTGGCCCTCCGCCGCGACGGAGATCTCCTCCCTGCGGACGGGATCGACCGCCACCACCGGGCGCAGCTCGCTCGGCGGCTGCGCCGGGATCGTCTGGAAGGCTGGATCCACCTTGAGCGGCGGCGGGTCGAACGCGGGCGGCAGCACGTATCCGACCGTTGCGAGAGCCACCAGCACCAGGCCGGCGGCGACGCTCAAGGCGCCACGGCCACTGCGCATCGGCCTCCCCATGTGCGTTGGTTTGCCCGCCGATCTTCTAGCCTACTCCCGGCCCGCGGGACAGATGAGGCCGCATTTGTCGGTGAGAACTGTTAGCTTCCTGCGACATGCGGATCCTGCACACCTCGGACTGGCATCTGGGGCGCTCGTTCCATCGCGAGAGCCTGCTCTCGGCCCAGGCGGCATACGTCGATCACCTGGTGGAGACGGTGCGGGCGGAGCAGGTCGACGTGGTGGCGATCGCGGGCGACGTCTACGACCGGGCGCTGCCGCCGGTCGACGCGGTCGCGCTGCTGGACGACGCGCTCGGGCGGCTGCGCGCGGCGGGGGCGCGGGTGGTGCTGATCAGCGGCAACCACGACTCGGCGCTGCGGCTGCGCTTCGGCTCGGCCCTCTTCGAGTCCGCGGGGGTGCACGTGCGCACCTCGCCCGACCTCGCCTGGGAGCCGGTGCTGGTCGACGGCGTGGCCTTCTACGGCATCCCCTACCTGGAGCCCGAGCTGGTCCGCCACGCCTGGGAGCTGCCCGACCGGAGCCACACGGCCGCCATCACGTACGCGATGGACCGCGTCAGGGCCGACGCCGCCCGCCACCGCGCCTCGGTGGTGCTGTCGCACTGCTTCGTCGTCGGGGGCCGGGCCAGCGACAGCGAGCGCGACATCAGCGTGGGCGGGGTGGCCCACGTTCCGCTGTCGGCCTTCGACGGGGTGTCCTATGTGGCGCTGGGCCACCTGCACGGGCGGCAGCGCATGTCGGAGACGGTGCGTTACTCGGGGTCGCCGCTGGCGTACTCGTTCTCGGAGGTCGGCCACGTCAAGGGCTCGTGGCTGGTCACGCTCGGCCCCGGGGCGGTGGACCCGGAGGCGGTGGACCCGGGGGCGGTGGACTTCGTGCCGGCGCCTGTGCCCCGGCCCGTGGGGCGGCTGCGGGGCGAGCTGGAGGAGCTGCTGACCTCTCCCCGGCACACCCCGTACGAGGACCACTGGCTTCACGTCACCCTCACCGACGCCATCCGCCCCAAGTCCGCCATGGACCGGCTGCGCGCCCGCTTCCCGCACACCCTCGCCCTCGCCTTCGACCCGGTCGGCGCGGTGCCCACCGCCGCGCCCGTACGGCTGAGCGGGCGGCCCGAGGCGGAGGTGGCCCTCGATTTCGTCAGGGAAGTGCGCGGCGAGCCTGCCGCACGTGACGAGGAAGACCTGCTAAGACAGGCCATCGAGGCGTCGAGGGTGAAGGAGACGATGGCATAGATGCGGCCGCACCGGCTCACGCTGACGGCGTTCGGGTCGTTCCCGGGCACCGAGACGGTCGACTTCGACGCGCTGGCCGAGGCGGGCCTGTTCCTGATCCAGGGGCCCACGGGGGCGGGCAAGACCACGATCCTCGACGCGCTCTGCTTCGGCCTCTTCGGTCAGGTTCCCGACCAGCAGCGCAACGACGCCCGCAGCCTCCGCTGCGACCACGCCCCGCCCACGGCCGGGCCCTCGGTCACGCTGGAGGTGTCCATCCGCGGGCGGTTACTCCGCATCCAGCGTTCGCCGTCCTGGCAGCGGCCCAAGCTGCGCGGGACGGGGTTCACCGAGGAGAAGCCCAAGGTCGTCGTCTCGGAGCGGCACGGGCCCGACTGGCAGGGGCTGACGACCCGGCTCGACGAGGCGGGCGATCTCATCGGCGGGCTCCTGGGCATGAACGCCGCCCAGTTCTGCCAGGTCGCGATGTTGCCCCAGGGCAGTTTCGCCAGGTTCCTGCGGGCCGAGGGGGAGGATCGGCGCAAGCTGCTGGAGCGGCTGTTCTCGGTCAAGGTCTTCACCCAGGCGGAGTCGTGGCTGGCCGAGCACCGCAAGCTGGCCTTCCGCGAGGCGCAGGAGCTCCGGCAGGAGGTCGACTTCGCCGTCCAGCGGGTCGAGGAGGCGGCGGGTGACGACCTGGACGGGGCCTTCGAGCCCGAGGACGATCCCCTGCGGTGGGCGGGGGCGCTGCTCGACGCCGCGCGGGCCGTCGTGGGCCGGGCGAGCCAGGAGCACGAGGAGGCCGGGGAGGCCGCGCGTTCGGCGCGGCTGCGGTTCGAGCGGGCCGCCGCGCTGGCCGACCGGCAGCGCCGGCACGCCGAGGCGCTCACCACGCGCCGCACCCTCGACGAGCGGGCTGACGAACGGGCCGACCTGCAGGCCATCCTCGACGACGCCGCCAGGGCCGATCGCGTGCTGCCGCTCGTCACGGCGGTCAGGCAGCGCTCGGAGGCCGCCGCCAAGGCGCGCGCCCTGGCCGCCGACGCCCTCGCCCGAGCCCGCCCCCTCCTCGCCAGGCAGACGTCGGGCACCACCGCCCCCTCTCCGGGCGGCTCCATTTGGGGCGGTTCGTCCGGCGACATCTCCGTGCCCGGCGCCCGTTCGGCGGGCGATCCGTCGGCGGCCGAGCTGGCCGGGCTGGAGCGGGAGCGGCAGGCCGAGATCGCGCGGCTGTCGGAGCTGCTCACCGAGGAGGCCCGGCTGTCGGTGGTCCGGCGTGACCTGTTGCGCGTGGAGGAGGAGCTGGCCGGGCTGGTCGGCACCGACGAGGTGGTAGGAGCGCGGCTGGCCGCCCTGCCCGCCCTCATCGAGCAGGCCGAGGGCAGGCTGGCCGAGGCGCGCATGGACGCCGCCAGGATCCCGGCCGCGCAGGCCGTGCGCGACGCCGCCGCCCACCTGATCGAGATCGACGACGAGCTGGCCAGGCTGGCGGCGGAGCTCGACGCGCTGGCACAGCGCGAGGCCGAGGTGTCCGCCGCCGAGGCCGAGCTGCCCGAGCGGATCGCCGACGCGGGCGCGGCCCTCAGCGAGGTGCAGGCGCAGGCGGCGGCCATCCCCGCGGCGTCCGCGGGCCTCGACGCCGCCAGGGCCGCGCTGGAGAGCGCCCACCGCCGCGAGGCGCTGGCCGCCGAGCTGGAGGCGGCCGCCGCCGCGCACCAGGCGCTCGTGGACCACGCCCAGTCGCTCCGCGAACGCTGGCTCGACCTGCGCCAGGCCCGCATCGACGGCATGGCGGCTGAGCTGGCCCGCGACCTGTCCGACGGCCGGCCCTGCGCGGTCTGCGGCTCCGACCACCACCCCCACCCCGCCTCCCCGGCCCCCAGCGCGCCCTCGGCCGACGACGAGCACGAGGCCGAGAGCGCCCACGAAGCCGCTCTGGCCCAGCGCGAGGCCGCCGAACGGGGCCTCGCCGCCCTGGAGTCCCGGCACGCCGACGCGGTCGAGGCCACCGGGGGCCTGGACGTCGGGACGGCCGAGGCGCAGGTGCTGGGGGCGGAGCAGGAGCTGGCCCGTCTCCAGACGGTGGCCGACCGCGAGCCCGCCCTGGCCGCGGCGCTCGAACGCGTCGAGATCGAGCGCGAACTCGTCAGGGACCGGTCCAGGGAGATCGCCGAGACCCTCGCCGGGCATCGCGCCCACCGCACCCACCTGGAGTCCGAACGCACCCGCCTCATCCAGACGGCCCTGCTCACCGCAGACCCGCAGTCAGCTCGGATGGACGGGCCGACCGCCGTTCCCGCGCCCTTGGACGGTCCGGCCGCTGTGCCCGCGCCCTTGGACGGGACGGCCGCGCTCAGCGGGGGCCCTGGGGCTGCCCGCTTGGACGGGCCGGCGGTGCTGGCGCGGGCCGAGCGCGAGTTGCGCAGGCTGCGGGCGTCGGCCGGCGGGGAGCAGGTGCTGGCGCGGGAGGCGGCGGCGCTCAACCGGGAGCGGCTGGAGCTGGAGGAGCAGGGACGGCGGGTCACGGCGCGGCTGGCGGCGTGCCGCACCCGGCACGAGGAGCTGAGCGGGGACGCCGGGCGGCTCAGTGCCCGGCTGGACGCGGCGCGGGGCGACGACCCCACCCTGACCGCGCGCCTGTCGAGGCTGCACGACGAGGCCGAGCTGCTGCGGGAGGCCCTGGAGGCCACGCAGGCGGCGGTGGCGGCGTGCGACGAGCTGACCAGGGCCCGGCGGGCCGCGGAGGAGGCGGCGACCGAGGCCGGGTTCGCGGACGTGCCGGAGGCGGAGGCGGCGTACCGGAGCCCGGCGGAGCGGGAGCGCAGGGCCGAGGCGCTGCGGCGGCTGGACGACGAGCACGCCGCCGTCACGAGCGTCCTGGCCGACCCCGAGCTGATCGCGGCCGCCGCGGCGCCCGCGCCCGACCTGGCCTCGGCCGGGAACGAGCGCGACCGGCTGGAGGAGGCGCGCACGAGGCTGTCGAGCGCGCGCGACCGGGCCGTGGCCCGGGCGGAGCGGCTGGCGGAGCTGCACGGCGAGCTGGCCGGCCGCATCGAGCGCTGGCGCCCGGCGGCCGAGCGGCACCGGCTGGCCGAGCGCATGGCGTCCCTGGCCAGCGGCACGTCCGGCGACAACCAGTGGAGCATGAGCCTGTCGTCGTTCGTGCTGGGGGAGCGGTTGCGGCAGGTGGTGGACGCCGCGAACGAACGGCTCGACCACATGTCGGCCGGCCGCTACCTGCTGCGCCACGACCTGCGCAAGACGGCCGGGTCCCGGGGGCGCTCCGGGGGCGGGCTGGGGCTGCGGGTGGCCGACGGGTGGACCGGCGTCGACCGCGACCCGGCCACGCTGTCCGGCGGTGAAAGCTTCATCACGTCACTGGCGCTGGCGCTGGGGCTGGCGGACGTCGTCACGGCCGAGGCCGGGGGCACGGAGCTGGGCACGCTCTTCGTGGACGAGGGCTTCGGCACCCTCGACGAGGACACCCTCGACGGCGTGCTGGACATCCTCGACGGGCTGCGCGACGGAGGGCGGGCCGTGGGCATCGTCAGCCACGTCGCCGAGCTGCGGTCGAGGATCACGGCGCAGCTCAAGGTCACCAAGACCCGCACCGGGTCCAAGGTGTCGCTGGCGGGGGTGGGCTGAGCGGCGGCGACGGCGCGATCTCGCGTAGATTGCTCCCCACCGAACCCGTGAAGGAGTGGAGCCCATGCGCGTCGTCGTCACCGGAGCCCATGGCAAGGTCGGCCGTGCGGCCGTCAAGGCGCTGGCCGAGGCCGGTCACGAGGTGACCGGCGTGGATCTCACCCGCCCGGTCTGGGAGCGGCACGAGGCCGGCGAGCCCGCCTACAAGCAGGCCGAGCTGACCGACGCCGGGCAGGCGTTCGCCGTGGTGCACGGGGCCGACGCGGTCGTGCACGCCGCGGCCATCCCCGACCCCACGGCCAACGCGCCGCACGTGGTCTTCCAGAACAACCTGATGGCCACGTTCAACATACTCGAGGCGGCGGTCCGCCTGGGCGTCCCCCGCTTCGTGAACATCTCCAGCGAGACCGTCCCCGGCTACTTCTTCGCCGATCGCCCCTTCCTGCCCGACTACGCGCCGGTGGACGAGGAGCACCCGGCCCGGCCGCAGGACCCGTATGCGCTGTCCAAGCACTTCGGCGAGCAGCTCATGGACGCCGCGGTGCGCCGCTCCGACATCAGGTGCATCTCGCTGCGGCCGAGCTGGGTGCAGCACGAGGGCAACTACGAGCGCAACATCGGCCCGCAGGTCCGCGACGCCTCCGTGATCGGCGCGGGGCTGTGGAGCTACACCGACGTGTACGACCTCGCGGACGCGATCGTCCTGGCCGTCGAGTCGGACCTGCCCGGCCACGAGGTGTTCTACATCGCCGCGCCCGACAACGCGGGCAGTCACGACTTCGCCGCGGTGCTGCGGGAGCACTACGGCGACAAGATCGAGCTGCGGCCGCTGTCCCGCCCGGACTCCTCGGGCATCTCGTGCGACAAGGCCCACCGCCTGCTGGGCTGGGCCCCGAAGCGGTCGTGGCGCGACTACCTGGACGAGAACGGGCGCACCCGCCAGGGCTGACAACGCAGGCCGTTGCCCGGGTGGGACCCGCCCGGGCAATGGCCTCATGGAGTGTCGCCGTCCTCGCGTTCGAGAGAGCCGATCAGCTCCGGCAGCGTGGCCGGGTCGTGGAACAGGGTGGCGCCCAGGCCGGCGAGCCGGACGGTCGGGATGAGGCCGCCGGCGAAGGCCAGGCAGCGCATGCCCGCGCGCATCGCCGCGGTCACCCCGAACGGGCTGTCCTCCACCACCACGCACCGCTCAGGATCGACCCCCATCGTGGCCGCCGCGTGCAGGAACAGGTCCGGCTCCGGCTTGCCCCTGGCGACGTCCTCGGCGCTGAACACCCGCCCGTCGAACCGCCCCGCCAGCCCCGTCAGCTCCAGGTTGTGGCGGATCACGCTGTGCCGGCCGTTCGAGGCCACGCAGCTCGGCACGGTGAGCCGGTCGAGCGCCTCCACGATGCCCTCGACGGCGCACAGCTCGGCCTTGACCGCCGCCGTGTACTCGGCTCTGAGCTGCTCGCGCCAGCCCGGCGGCGTCTCGCCCACCTGCTCGTTCCAGTATTCGTTCGTGCAGCCCACGAACCGCTCGATGTACTCCGTCTCGTCAATCGGCCAGCCCAGCCGGCGCAGCGCCGCCGTGCCCACGCGTACGGAGATCGGCTCGCTGTCCACGAGCACCCCGTCGCAGTCGAAGATGACAAGATCGACAGCCAAACCCGTTCCTTTCGGAAGTGTCTTTTCGCAGGTGATAGCTTCTTCGTATCGCTTCACAAGACGCTATTCCGCATAATGAGACAAATATGACAACGTCCCCCCAGATCGCCGCCCCCAGCCGGTCAAGGATCGCGGTCGCCAGCCTCGTGGGCACGGCGATCGAGTTCTACGATTTTTACATCTATGGCACCGCGGCGGCGCTGGTGCTCAACACCGCGTTCTTCCCCGGCATGGATCCGGTGGCGGGCAGCCTGGCGTCGTTCTCGACCTTCGCGGTGGCGTTCCTGTCGCGCCCGCTCGGCTCGGCCCTGTTCGGCCACTGGGGCGACCGGATCGGCCGCAAGTCCATGCTCGTGGTGTCGCTGCTGGTGATGGGCCTGTCCACGGTCGCGATCGGGCTGCTGCCCGGCTACGCGGCCATCGGCGTGATCGCGCCCGTGCTGCTGGTGCTGCTGAGGTTCACGCAGGGCATCGGGCTCGGGGGCGAGTGGGGCGGCGCGGCGCTGCTGGCCACCGAGCACGCGCCGCCCGGCAAGCGCGGGCTGTACGCGATGTTCCCGCAGCTCGGCCCGTCGGTCGGGTTCATCGTGGCCAACGGCCTGTTCCTCGTGCTCGGGGAGGTGCTCAGCGACGGGCAGTTCGGGGCATGGGGGTGGCGGCTGCCGTTCGTGGCGAGCCTGCTGCTGGTGATCGTCGGCCTGTACGTACGGCTCAAGATCTCCGAGACGCCGGTCTTCCAGGCGGCCATGGACCAGCAGCGGATCGCCAAGGTGCCGTTCGCCGGCCTCATGCGGCACCAGTGGCGGCGCGTGCTGCTCGGCGCCGGCGCCATGACCGTCGCCTACACGCTCTTCTACACGGCCACCACCTACTGCCTGGCGTACGGCACCAGCGCGCTCAAGATCCCGAAGACCACCATGCTCGGCCTGACCCTGGTCGGGGTCGTGTTCATGGCCGCGGGCACGGTGGCCTCCGCACTGGTCTCCGACCGGCTGGGCCGCCGCCGCACCCTGCTCGCCGGGACGGGCCTGGCCGTGGTGTGGGGGCTGGTGATGTTCCCGCTGATGGAGACCCGGTCCGTGTTCCTGGTCGGCCTGGCGCTGGCGGGGGCGCTCGGCCTGATGGGGCTGGTCTTCGGGCCGATGGGCGCGTACCTGCCGGAGCTCTTCAAGACCCAGTTCCGCTACAGCGGCGCCTCGGTCGCCTACAGCCTGGGCGGGGTGCTCGGCGGCGCGGTGCCGCCCCTGGTGGCCACCGGTCTGCAGGCCGGCGGCGTGGGCGTGGTGGGCGTCGGCGCGTACGTCTCCGCGATGGCCCTGCTGAGCCTGCTCTGCCTGCTCGCCCTCCCCGAGACGGGCGACGACACCCTCGTGTGACACCGCGCGAGCTGATTTTTTCTGATCACGCAAGATTGACTATGCTCCGCGCATGGGGTTGAGAGAGCAGAAGAAGCGCGACACCCGGATCGCGCTGAGCTGGGCGGCGATCAGGCTCACCGCCGAGCACGGCTTCGACAACGTCAAAGTGGAGGACATCGCCGCGGAGGTCGGCGTCTCCCCCCGCACGTTCAACAACTACTTCTCCAGCAAGGCCGAGGCGATCGCCGCCCGTCACTTCGAGCGCGCGGCCCGGATCGCGGACGAGTTGCGTGCCCGCCCGTCCGGAGAGCCTCTATGGGAGGCGATCGGCAACGCGGTGCTCATCGGGGCGCCGCTGGACACCGAGGCCGAGGACTCCCAGCCCGACGCCCGTTGGGTGGAAGGGGTCCGGCTGATGGCCGAGCACCCGGCGCTGCGGGGCGAGTTCCTCAAGGCGGCCATGGACGCCGAGCAGGAACTGGCCGCCGCCGTGGCCGAACGCACCGGCACCGACCTCGATCGCGACCTCTATCCCCGGCTGGTGGCGGGCACGGTCAGCGCCGCCATCACCGCCTCGACGGATCTGTGGCTGCGCATCGACCCGCCGAAACCGTACGGCGAGCTGCTCCGGGACGCCCTCGATCAAGTGGCGAAGGGCCTTCCCGCACCTCCCTCCTGACCTCCATGCCGGCCACCGTCGCTGGACGGCGCCGCTTGGACGTGGCTGAACCTGCCGCTGGCCGCGACCTGGCTGCCCGCCATCCGGGTCGGCGGGGTGACGGGACCCTGCTGATCTACGAGCCGGCCTGACCATCCGGCTTCCCGGAGGCCGGGGCGCCGGCGGCGTCCGTCCTCACGCGGCCT
This sequence comes from Nonomuraea sp. NPDC050153, assembly GCF_044460125.1. Lineage (NCBI taxonomy): Bacteria > Bacillati > Actinomycetota > Actinomycetes > Streptosporangiales > Streptosporangiaceae > Nonomuraea > Nonomuraea sp. NPDC050153. The sequence continues at coordinate 174,581 of NZ_JBITJQ010000022.1, read as the reverse complement.
CGTAGCCGGGGAACAGCAGGGACAGCTCGCGCGGATACGCGGCGATCAGGCGGAGCTCGTCGTCCGTGAGGGGGCGGCCGGTCATGGCGTTGCAGAGCTGCACCAGCCGGAACGCCAGGTCCTCCTCGCCGGCCTCCACGCCCAGCCCGTCCATGACGTGCCGGAAGCCCGCCTTGCCGCCGTACTCGCCGGTCAGCACCACCCGGCCGTCCCGCGCGTGCCAGTCCTCGGGGAAGGGGCCCAGCGTGGCCTCGTCGTACAGCTCGTAGTTGCCGTGGTCCTTGAGCGCGCCGTCGGCGTGGATGCCGCTCTCGTGCGCGAACGCGTTGCGCCCCACCCCGACCTGGTTGTACGGCAGCGGCTGCCCGAACGCGTAACCGGCCCACAGACTGAACCTGCGGGCCCATGACAGGTCGAGGGCGTCGCCGATCTCCGCGTCGAGCCCGAAGCCGTGCTTGAAGGCCAGGATGGTCGAGAGCAGGTCGGCGTTGCCGGAGCGCTCGCCGATGCCGTTCACGCACGTGTTGATCCACGCGTCCTGCTCCGCGTCGAGGTCGCCGAGGGCGCCGGAGACGGAGTTGGCCACGGCCATGCCCAGGTCGTTGTGGCAGTGGGTCTCGACCGGCATCGCGGTGGCGGCGGCCAGCTTGGCGAAGCGCTCGCGGATCCGGTCGGGCGTGTCGCCGCCGATCGTGTCGCAGTAACGCACCCGGTCGGCGCCCGCCTGCTTGGCCGCCAGCGCGAACTCCAGCAGGAACCCGTCGTCCGTCCTCGACCCGTCCTCGGCGTTGACCCCGACGGTCTCGGCACCCGCGGCCTTGGCCGTGCGCACGGCGGCCGTCATCTCCCTGACGATCGCGTCCCTGTCCAGCCGGCCCCGGAACTTGTTCTGGATCATGTAGTCGGACGTCGAGATGGACAGGTTGTAGTGCTTGAGCCCGAGCGGGGCCGCCTTCTCCACGTCCTGCGGCACGCCCCGGCACCAGCCCGACAGCCGCAACCCGCCGAACGCCCCCGCCTCGGCCAGCGCCACCTGCGCCTTGACGTACGGGACCTCGTGGAACAGGAAGGGGAACCCGATCTCGGACTGCGCCACGCCGAGCTTGGCCAGATAGAAGTTGACCATGGTCTTGCCGAACTTCGACAGGCCGGTGCGCGCGGTCTGCACGCCGTCCCGGTTGGTCACATCGAGGAAGTGAACTTTTGGCATGCCCTCACGTTGACACGCACTTTCAACGTGTATCAATATTGATTTTCATCAACTATTCGTCCGTTCGGAGGGGATCGCCGGCGTGGAGTGGATCGACGCGGCCACGGCGTCCGAGCGTCTTGGCGTCAAACCGGCCACCCTGTACGCGTACGTGAGCCGGGGGGTGCTGCAGCGGCGGCACAGCGAAGACGGGCGGCGCAGTCTCTTCTCGGCGGAGGAGATCGAGCGCCTCGCCCGCCGCGGCCGGCCGCGGAGCCAGCCGCCGGAGCTCGTCATCGAGTCGGCCATCACGGCCCTGGGCGTGGACCGGCCCCACTACCGGGGGCTCGACGCGCTCGGGCTGGCGCTCACCAGCGACTTCGAAACGGTCGCCGCCTGGCTCTGGACCGCCGACCCGACCGTCTGGCACCACCCACTCCCTGCGGCCCCTCCCACCCCGACGACCCCACCTCCACCCGCCGCGCGTCCGTCCGGAGGCGCGGCCGGGTCACATCCGTCGACGCGCACCCAAGACGGTGGGGCGATTGGCGGGGAAGTGGCGGGTGCCCGAGGGGGGCGGTTCCGGTGGGCTGAGCCGTGGCGGTGCGAGGCCGATGCGTTGCGAGCAGCCGTGACCGCCCAGCGCGGGCTCCCCGGCGACCTCCTGCCCCTTGACCGGCTGCAGGTCATCACCACGGTCCTCGGCGCCTCCGACTCCCTGCGCTACCAGCTCGACCCCGCCTCCGTGGCCGCCACCGGCCGCCGCCTGATCGCGGGCCTGGTCGATGCGCTCCCGCGGCTCAGCGAGCCCCAAGGCGACTCGATAGCCGAACGGCTCTGGTCCCGCCTGTGCCCGCGCCCCGCCGCCCCCGCTCTCCTGAACGCCGTCCAGGCCGCCCTGGTCCTGCTCGCCGACCACGAACTCGCCGCCTCCACCCTGGCCGCCAGGGTAGCCGCCTCCGCCAAGGCCGATCCGTACGCCGTCGTGCTGACCGGGCTCGGCGTGCTGGGCGGCCCGCTGCACGGCGGCGCGTCGTACGGCGCGGAACGCCTGCTCGCGGAGGTCACCGAGCCGCGCCAGGCCGCCCGGGCGATCACCGAGCGGGTACGTCGCGGCGAGCGCGTCCCCGGCTTCGGCCACAGCGTCTACAAGAACGGCGACGGGCGCGGCGCCCTCCTGCTCGACCTGGTCAAGGAGGCGGCGCCGGGGCACGAGCGGATCGCCGCCGGGGTGGCCGTCCTGGAGGAGATGCGCAGGCGCCACCTCCCGGAGCGCAACGTCGACTTCGCCCTCGCCACCCTCACCGCCGTGAGCGGCATGGTGAGCGGCGCGGGTGAGGCCATCTTCGCGGTGGCCAGGGTGGCGGGGTGGCTGGCGCACGCGATGGAGGAGTACGACCGGGGCGCCCTCCTCCGCCTGCGCGCCTCCTACACGGGCCCGCCCGTCAAGTGAGCGCCGCCGCCGTCCTGTCGACGTAGGCGGCCAGGGCGCGCACCCGGTCGGCGTGCTGGTCGTGCCCGACGATCACCGGCGGCTCGTTGTACGGCATCGCGTCCGACGACCGCCGCAGCTTGATGTACTGCCCGCAGGCGTCGATCGCGTACGGCTCCATGTCGTCCTGCAGCGCCCCGATCACCGTGATCCCGTACGTCTCCCCGATCCGCCTGAAGAGCGTGACCGCCTCCCTGCGGTGCTCCTTGCCGAGGTTGCGGCCCAGTTCGTCGAGAATGAGGCACAGGTGGCCGCCCCCGGAGGAGGCGATGGCCGCCGCGCACACGAGCTTGACGGCCTTCTCGTCCATGAGCGCGGTGTTGGCCCGCCGGTTGTAGGGCACGAACCCCTGCCCCTCGCCGCGCCGCCACTTCGGCGTCACCCGCCACTGCCAGCGCTGCTCGGGATCGGCCGGCGCGGGCGGCACCGGGAACTCCAGCGTCGCCCCGTAACCCCCGTACGACGTGTCGAGCTTCTCGAACTCCTCGGCCACCCGCGTGAGCCGCGCCTTGATCGCCGCTGTCAGCGCCGCCCGGTGCACGGCCGTCGACTGCGCCGCCTCCTCGGCGCCCCTGGCCGCCGCCGACAGGTCGCGCTGCCGGGACACGACCTGGGCTTCGATCTGGCGGCGCTGGTGCCGTTCGTACTCCTCCTGGCCCCGCAGGTAGGAGGCCAGCGCCCCGCACACCGCCGCGAACGTCGCCTGCTCCCGCGCCGTGCTCCCGCCCCGCTCGCTCAGCAGGAACCGCAGCTCCTCGGGAATCTCCGCGTCCTCCTCCGGGAACGTGTCGCGCAGGGCCTGGTCGAAGAGGCGTTCGGCGATCCGCCACCACTCCTCGGCCGCACGGGGCCGCTCCTCCTCGGGCAGCGCGTTCAGCCATTCGCGGGCCGTCTCGACCGTGCCGCCCCAGTCGGCGGCCAGCGCGTCGAGCTTGAGGCCGTCGCGTTCGGCGCCGACCCTGGCCTCCTGGTCGCGCGCCTGCGTCCGCTCGGCCTCGTGCCGGTGCCGCCGCCCCTCCAGGCGTTCGATCTCCATGTCCCTGGTCCTGGCCCGGAAGTCCAGCGCACCGGCGTGCCGCTCGGTCTCGGCCACCTTCGGCGACAGCTCCTCGATGGCCGCGTTCAGCTCGGTCAGCCTGGCCCGCCGCTCGCCCAGCTTCGCCTCCAGCTCGGCCAGGCGCACCCCGGCCCTGGCTCCCTCCAGCCGCCGCTGCGCCTCCGCGACGTCCTCCTCCCCGTCGCGCACGGCCTGCGCCGCCGTCTCCTGGACGTCCTTGGCCCGGTTGAGCCGCAGCTCGGCGGCCTTGATCCGCGCCTCCCGCCCGGTCGCCACCCCGTCGAACGCCCCCACGACGCTCACCCCGGCCGAACTGACCAGCACGGACCCGGGCAACTCGACCAGAGCGGCAGCGGCGGCGTCGAGCTGTGCGGCGTCCACGATCACCGCATGCTCGTTCGGCCACCCCCGCAATTCCCCCAACGACAGCTCAACCGACCGCCCACCGCCACCGCTCACCGCACCGCGACCAGCGCCCCGCCCGCCGTCGCTGTCGCCGTTCGCCGGTTCGCTTCCGGCGGCCTGACCGGCCGCCTCACCCGCACCGCCGTCGGGGGCCTTCCCGTAGCGTGCTTTGAGGGCGGCGCCGAGCGCCTCGGCGTCGCCCGGCCCGGAGGCGGCAGCGGTCGCCACAGGGGTGGCCGAGGTCGCCCCGGCGGCCCCGCGCAGTGCCCGGCCGCCGGGGGAGGACTGTGCCGGGGGCGTGTGGGCGGCGTCGCGGGCCTGCTCGGCCACGTCGAGGGCGTCCAGCAGGCCGGTCGCGCCGATGCCCGCCGCCGCCAGCATGTTGAGCTGGGCCGCCGCCGGACCGCCCTCGGCGTCGTCCAGTGCCGCCTGCGCCGAGGACACCTCTTGGTCGGCCACTCCGAGCGCCTTGAGCGCCTCGTTCAGCCGCAGCCGGACCTCCCGCAGCTCCCGCTCCGCCGTGGGCACATCACGCCCGTCCGCGAACCGGCGGGTCTCCTCCAACGCCGGGATCAGGCCGCGCAGCTCGTCGGCGGAGTTTTCGGCCACCGCGCGGTCGGCGTCCATCTTGGCCGCCCGCGCCTGCAGTGCCACCAGCTCCTTGCGGGCCTGCGAGACCTGCCTGTCGAGGGTGTCTTCCCGCAGCGTGCCGATCTCCGCCTTCACCATGGCGATCGCCTCGGCCGCGGCCTCACCGGCCGCGTGGTGGCGTTCCAGCTCGGCGGCCAGCGCCTCGTCCTTGCCCGCCGCATCGGCCAGCTTGCGCGCCTGCCTGCCACGCCAGCACCGCAGCGCGTCCGCCAGCCGGATCCTCGCCTGATCACGCCGGTCGAACGTGGTCAGCAGCGCCTTCGACTCCGTCTCGAACTCCGCCAGCCGTTCGGCCGCCTGCGCGGCGCGCACCCGCTTGGCGTGCTCGTCGCGGCGGGCCTCCCGCTCCTGCTCCAACTCGGCGTCCAGGCCCGTCAGGGCCGCGATGGCCTCGAAGACGCGTTCGGGGGAGATCTCGTTGAGCGGCTGGGAGAGCAGGTTGGTCGCGACCTTGCTGCGTACGGACGTGGACAGGAACGACACGCACCTGACCCGGTCGCCGTAGAGCACCTTGGTGAGGTCGCGTGCCACCACGTCGCGCCGCCCGGCCGACTTCGGCAGGGAGGCCCAGATCTCGTCGGCCCGCGCGACCCGTTCGGCCTCGGACTGGGAGGCCGCCAGATGCACCCCCTCCCGCCACCGGATCTCCAGGTGCGGCGCCTCCTGGTTGACCTTGAGCCACACGGTGAGCGCCCCGCCCGAGGTGTCGGGCACCTCGAACAGCTCGCCGCTCAGCTCGGCCCCGGCCACCTGGCTCTCCAGCTCGAACTCGCCGCCCTGGGCCACGTCGGCGGCTCTGGCGCGGTCCGGCGGGCCACCGTCCTGCGCGTCGGCCGGAGCCGCGTCGTCAGGGAGCCCGGGGGACGGCTCGTACGGGGCGAAGCCATCCATGCCGGGCGGGCCGAAGACGCCCACGATGTAGCCGTGGTCGGCGCTCGCCCACTGCCGGGATCCGGCGCCGCTGGCCAGCTCAGCGTTGAACAGCAGCTCCGACACCGCCTTGGCGCCCGAGGCGAACCGCCACTGCTCGTCCCCCAGCAACGCCGTGATCGAGGCGATGAACGACGACTTGCCCGCGCCGTTGGAGTCCTTGGGCCCGGCGCCCGCGACGACGATGAGCGTGCCGGGGACGGTGGGCACCGGATGGGTCGAGAGCCGCGAAATGTTGACCGCCTGCACAGCGATCAGCACCCGGTCCCCGACGACGTTCTCCATCTGCGACACCTGAAACCCCCGTAGTCCTTCCATCCGTCATGACGCTGAATTCGTGTGCCGTCGCGGTCACTTCGCCGACCTTCGGGCTCGTACGGCCGTCGCCAGCGGCGTGTTCGGCCCGGCCGCCAGGATCAGCTCCTCCTGCAACCGCCGCCGGGCCGCCGGAGTGAGCCGGTGGAACTGCGGCCCCGGCACGTAACCGCCCGCCTCCTCGCCGGCTTTGACCTGGCCCAGCAGCCCCGCGTGGCGCAACACCCGCAACGCCGCCTCCAGCTCGCCGATCGGCAGCTGGGTGTGGCGGCGCAGCTCGTCCACCGGCGTGGGGTGCGGCGACAACCACGAGTCCTCGGGCAGCAGCCCCTCGGCCCTGGGGATGGCGACGGAGTGCACCAGGACGAGCGCCAGCACGGCCCGCTCGCTCACCCCCAGCCGCGCCTCCGCGGCGCCCGCGCCCAGGGCCGCGTGCGTGGCTTCGCCCGGGGGGCCGTACATGGCCTCGTCCGTGACCGTGTGCGGGGCTTCGGTGATGGACGCCGCGAGTGCGGCGGATCGGGTGTCGTCGTAGCCCGAGGTCCAGCGGTCGCGGTGGTGGATGAGCGTACGGCCCCGCCTGGCCAGCATCTCGCTCAGCGTGTGGCGCAGCGCCGGGTCGCGCAGGGCGGCGAAGCGGACCTCCTGCACCGGCTCGGCGGCGTGCTCCACCACCATGAACGCCGCCACCAGCTCCGCCCGCCGCCGCTCGTCATAGCCCCCCAGCAGATCGTCGAACTCCGCGGACCCGCCCTCGACCCGGCCCCCGAAGCCCTCCGGATCGGGAGCGGCCTCGGCCGGGTGGGCGGCGGCCACGATGTCGGCGTCGGCGACCACGGTGAGCTCGGGACGTTCGGGCTCGGGCAGGCGGCGCACCAGCTCCTGCAACTGCGCGTGCGACTCGACCGGCCACAGCGCGCAGCGCGGGCCGAGGGTGACCACGCCGTCGTCCACGACGATCCACGCCGAGTCGTGCAGGCGCCGCATCGCGCCGATCGCCCAGTTGCGCATCAGGTCGTCGGTGCGGCCGATCAGCGCCCGGTACGTGTCGAGCACCAGCTCCACGGGCGCGGGCTCACCCGGCCACGGGTCCACGGACAGGTCCGTCCAGCAGCACTTGAGCACCGCCGCCAGCACCCGCCTGGTCTCGCCGGACCGCTCCACCGGTACGGGCGCGACCTGGTACTCCTCCAGCAGCGAAGGCGTGACCCCGTCCGGCCAGACCGGCAGCGCCTCCCCGGTGGCGTCGGGCCGCGTCAGTCGTATCATGCCCGGGGGCGCGGGCTCCCCGGCCGCCAGCCACAGCGCCCCACTCGACCGCACCCGGACGTGCGCGGCGGGCCCGTCAAGGGCACCCGCCCGAGCCTGCGTGCGGTCGGCTTCCACGTCCCCGCGTTCCGGGTGGTCGGGCCCTGGGTGGGTGGTGGTGGACATCAGGTGCGCTCCAAGTAGCCCTGGGAGAGCCAGGCCGGCTCGCGGTCCGGGTCGATCGTGAGCCCGTCGGACCACGCCAGCCGGTACGGCAGCTCAGGCCGCAGGTCCACCGTCGTCAGGTCGGCGAGCACGCGTCGCGCCGAGGGCCAGTCGGAGCCCAGCACGTCGGCCAGCGCCACCCGTGAGGCGTCGCCCAGCAGGGACTCCGCCACCTCCCGCAGCCGCTCCATGGCCGCGCTGAGCGAGGTGTCGAGCGAGTCGCCGGGACCGGGGTCGGGGAGGTTGGAACGCGGGGGAGTGGGCTGGGCGGGAGCGGGGCGAGGGGCCTCGTCGACGGCGCGGGCGATGGCGGCCGGATCGTGCCAGGGCGCCGGCGCGTCGAACACGAACCCGTCGAGCACCGCCGCCAGCTGCTCCCGCGACGCGGTCTGCGAGAACGTGCGCCACGTCTCCGTGGGCAGCAGCGTCAGGTTGCGGGTGGTGCCCGCCGAGTCGGCCAGGCGCCCGGCGGCGCGGCGCGAGGCGTCGCTGTAGGCGTAGATGGCCGCCCGCAGGTCGGTGCAGGTCCGGTCGAGCTCCGGCCACCGGGTCAGGATGGTGCCGTGCAGCCCCTGCGCGCGCCGGGCGATCTCCTCGGTGCCCCACAGCTTGGGCGCCTGCTCGCGCAGCTCCTCGATGGTGCCCGTGGTGAGCGTGATCAGCTCCAGCGCCCACAGCCGGAACGCCCGCGCCAGGTTGACCGCGCTCTGCCTGGCCTCCTCCATCGTCGTGCGCGGGTCGGCGACGTTGAGGTCTTCGAGCGCCAGCAGCCGGTGCATCTCCGACTGTCCGCCGTCGGACATCATCCGCCGGATGAACATCAGCCCGACGACGCTGGTGAACGAGGCCCGGTAACGCAGCTGGTTGGGCTTGGGGAACACCTCGCGGATGGCCCCGAGCCCCTTGAGCACCCGCAGCCGGTTGTCGAACTGGTCGCCCGGATAGGCCCGGCACGCGAAGCGCATCTGCTCGTGCGTCAGCCACTCCTCGCCCGCCTCCGCGAACGCCGAGAACAGCGTCTCGGCGATGTCGACCAGGGCAGGGTCGTCGACGACCGCGCCGCTGTCGCGCGCCAGCGCGGCGAACATCCGGCGGTAGGTCGACAGGACCGCCTCGTCGGTGAGGACGGCGTCGAGGGTCAGGGGCTGTTCGGACACGGGCACTAAGGTACGGCTTCGAACCGACAGTCTCGGCACGCCACAACAACCCCACGAGCGCTACCACCCGGTACATACGCACAAGCGGTCGGTGAGCGCTAGTGTGATGCCCGATAATACGGGGGCAAACGCTCTGTAATCGTACATACGGGGTGAGTTACGCGTGCAGTTGCGCATGCTCCGAGGCGACCGAACCACCGCTGTGATCGCCGGCGTGGCGGCCGTGGTCCTGGTGGCCGCGGCGGCGTGGTTCGGCGTGGGAGTCTCCAGCGCCAACCCGAAGCTGGCCGACGTGGGCGCCTGGCTCTGGACCCGGGCCAAGGGCAAGATCGTGCATGTCAACGGCCTGTCCGGGGAGGTGGACGGCTACCTCGACGACAAGGCCGGCCGGCAGCTGCGCGTCGTCCAGGACGGCGGGAACGTGCTGCTCGTCGACGACGGGACCGGCTACGTCAGCCGCGTCGACCCCAGCCAGCTCACGGTCTCCCAGACCCGCGACTTCGGCGCGGCCGGGCTGCAGCTCGCGGTGTCCGGCGACACCGGGTACGCCGTGGACCCGGCCTCCGGCAAGGTCCAGCGGATCGACCCGGCCACGCTGAACGCCGTCGGCGCCCCGATCACCCTGCCGGGGCCGCTCGGTGCGGCCCGCATCGACGGCGGGGGCCGGCTGTGGGTCCCGGTGACCGCGAAGGGCCAGGTCGTACCGGTGTCGAACGGCGCCGCGGCGAGCCCGCTCAAGGTCGGCGAGCCGGGCGAGGAGCTGGCGGTCACGATCGCCGGCGGCCTGCCCGTCGTGGTCAACAGCCGGGCCGCCACCGCCATGGTCATCGGCGCGGACGGCGGCGTCGGCGAGATCACCCTGCCCAAGGGCGTGGCCCAGGCCGCCAAGGGCGGCGCGCTCACCCCGGCCACGACCGAGGGTTCGCTGGTGCCGATCCTGACGGCCGGCGACTCGGGGCTGCTGGTGGTGATCGACACCTCGTCCAACTCGGTGCTGAGCACCAAGTTCGAGTCGGACGACCCCGCCAAGCTCGGCGTTCCGCAGGTGCTCGGCACCAAGGTGTACGTGCCCGACCAGGGCAAGGGCTCCCTCATCGTCTGGGACAGCGCGGACGGCGGCCGCCCCACCACGCTCCAGGTGGCCCGGGCGCCCGGCCCGGTGGACGTGTTCGTCAAGGACGGCCTGCTCTGGGCCAACGACGAGAACGGCGACAAGGCGGTCGTCATCGACCCCGAGGGCCGCAAGCACGACGTCGACAAGGACGACTCCGACGTACCGGGCCCGACCAACACCCCCAAGCCCAAGCAGACGCCGCGCCCGGAGCCGTCCAGGACGGACACCCGGCCCGACCCCGTGCCCACGAGGACCGAGCCGCGCCCCACGGAGACCCGTGAGGCCGAGCCGACCCGCGAGGCCGAGCCGACTCCGACTCCGACCCCGAGCCGCGGGCCGACCAGGTCGCCCACGCCGACCCCGTCGCCCAGCGCGCCGTCCGCGCCCGGCGCCGTGAGCGCGCGGTCGGGCCCCGGCAAGGTGACGGTGGGCTTCAGCCCGTCCACCGGCGGCAAGGTCGTGCGCTACACGCTGAAGACCTCGTCCGGCGCCGGCCGGTCCGTGCCGCAGTCGGTGGACGCGAACGGGCCGTTCCAGTTCGAGTTCACGGGCGGGGACTGCGCGAACGAGTACACGTTCGTGGTGGTCGCGCACTGGGCGGGCGGCGAGGTCGAGTCGGAGCCGAGCGCCGGGGCCAAGCCCTGCGTGGCGCCCGGCTCGCCGACCGGTTTCGAGGCCAAGGCGAAGAACCGGGGCGCCGAGCTGAACTGGAGCGCCCCCGCCAACGCCGACGACGGCGTCACGTACGAGCTGACCGGCGCGGCGACCGGCAACGACATCAAGGGCACGTCGTTCACGGTGGACGGGCTGAAGAACAACCAGAAGTACTCGTTCAAGCTCAAGGCCAAGAACGCGGCGGGGGAGAGCCCGGACGTGGCCACGACCGAGGTGGACCTGGCCTACCCGAGGCAGCAGTACAAGAACAAGAACAACGACCAGACCAACACGCTGATCCGGCCGACTCCCGCCAAGAACGGCAACGACAACGTCGGCAAGATCCCGCAGGGGCAGTACATCACGGTGACCGTGATCTGCCAGGTCAAGGGCCAATCTGTCACCGAGTCGCAAGACGGCACCACAAGTGACATTTGGAACAAAGTTGAAACGCAGTACGGGAACGGGTGGCTCAGCGACACCCTGGTGGCTACTCCGGACGGCGGTTTCCCCAAGGGGCCGCTCTTCGAGTGCACCGACTGAGGAGGGGGGCTCAGTTGACCCAGTACAACTACCAGGACCAGTTCGAGCAGACCGTGCAGCCGTACCAGCAGCAAGGGGTCGAACAGCCCTACCAGCAGCCGGCCCAGCAGCAGTTCGAGCAGCCCTACCAGCAGCCGCCGCAGCAGAGCGCGCAGCTGGCCGGGCAGTTCGCGCAGCGCTTCCAGCTGCTCGCCGGCAACATCGAGCGCATCATCCGGGGCAAGCACGAGGCGATCGAGCTGGCGCTGATCTGCCTGTTCTCGGAGGGGCACCTGCTCGTGGAGGACGTGCCCGGCACCGGGAAGACCACGCTGGCCAGGTCGCTGGCGGCCAGCGTGGACGCCGAGTGGCGGCGCATCCAGTTCACCCCTGACCTGCTGCCCAGCGACATCACCGGCGTGTCGATCTTCAACCAGGCGCACCAGAAGTTCGAGTTCCACCACGGTCCCGTCTTCGCGAACATCGTGCTCGCCGACGAGATCAACCGGGCCTCGCCGAAGACCCAGGCCGCGCTGCTGGAGGTCATGGAGGAGCGCCGGGTCACGGTGGACGCCGAGCCGCATCCGGTGCCCAGGCCGTTCCTGGTGGTGGCCACGCAGAACCCGGTCGACATGGACGGCACGTACCCGCTGCCCGAGGCCCAGCTCGACCGCTTCCTGATGAAGATCTCTGTCGGCTACCCCGACCACGCCTCCGAGGTGGAGGTGCTCAAGGGCATGCCCACCGGGCCGCAGGTCGAGCGGCTGCCCGTGGTGGCGCGGTCGTCGGACGTGGCCGGGATGATCGACTTCGCCTCGCGGATCCACGTGGCCGACGCGGTGTACGACTACATCGTCGCGCTGTGCTCGGCCACCCGTACCAGCCCTCACCTGCGGCTCGGCGCCAGCCCTCGGGGCAGCCTGGCGTTGCTGCGCGCGGCCAGGGTCAAGGCGGCCGCGGCCGGCCGGCACTACGTCGTGCCGGAGGACGTCAAGGCGCTGGCCGCGCCCGTGCTGGCGCACCGGCTGATCCTCACGCCCGAGGCCGAGCTGCGCGAGGTCACCGCCGCGGCCGCGCTCGGCGAGATCCTCGCCGGGATGCCGGTGCCGCAGGCGGCGTAGGTGCGAACCCCGCCACCGGCTGCCTGGCAGCGGCTCACCGCGGTGCTGACCCCGCTGGGCTGGGGAACCCTCGCCGGGTCCCTCGCGCTGTACGCGGCGGGGTTCGCGCTCGGCTACCCCGAGCCCGTCGTGCTGGCCACCGGCGGCCTGCTCGCGCTGGCCGCCGCGCTCGCGTGGACCGCGCCCAGGCCCAGGCTGGAGGTGCGGCGCGAGGTCACGCCCCTGAAGGTGCCGCGCGGGGACGCCGCCGTCGCCGTCCTGAACGTGACCAACCTCGGCCGCCGGGGACTGTCCGGCCTGCGCGCCCAGGACCGGATCGGCGCCGCTGAGCACACCGTGGACCTGCCCAGGCTGCCGAAGGGGGCCGTGCGCGCGGTGTCGTACCCGCTGCCGACCGACGTCCGCGGCGAGATCCCGGTGGGGCCGCTGCTGCTCGTCCGGGCCGACCCGTTCGGGCTCACGCGCCGCGTCAGGTCGTACGGGTCGCCCGTCACCCTCCTGGTACGGCCCCGCACGGTCGCGCTCGCCGTCCCCCCATCGGGCCGGGCCCACCACCTGGAGGGCCCCACCAGCGACAACGCCCCCAGCGGCACGGTCACCTTCCACACCCTGCGCGAGTACGTCGTCGGCGACGACCTGCGCCACGTCCACTGGCGGTCGAGCGCCCGCACCGGGACGCTCATGGTCCGCCAGCTCATCGACGCCAGTCTGCCCACGACCACCGTCGTCCTGGACACCCGCGACCTCACGGAGCTGGCCGTGGACGCCGCCGCCTCGGTGGCGCTCGCCGCCGCCAGGGCGGGCTTCCCGGTACGCCTCGTCACCGGCGAGGGCCCCGTACCGGACGCCAAGGACCCCGAGACGGTGCTGGACCGCCTGGCCCTGGTGCGGACGGGCACGGGCGCCGTCGCGGAGCCGCTGCGCCTGGCGCGGGGCGGCGGCTCCCTGGTCCTGGTCACGCCGGACCCCGCGGAGGCGGGGCGCGTCGCGGGGGTGCGCCGCCGCTTCGACCGCGTCATCTGCGTGTACGTCGGCCCCGGCGCGGTCGCGGTTCCCGGGGTCGCGGTCCTGCCGATCGCCTCCCTGGACCTGCTCCCCTTGGCCTGGGGCTCCCGATGACCCACCATGCCGTGGACCCCACCCTCGGCCCGCCTCGCACGGGCGGTCGGCACGGGCGCGCGCCGGACGCGATCGTGCCCGGCGAGGGGCGGGGGACGGGGCAGGGCGGGTCGCGGGCGGAGGAGCCGTTGTGGCGGCGGCTGGCCGGGGCGGCGGTGGCGGCGGCCCTCGCCGGGGTGGCCGGGTGGGGGTTCCACCGGGTGTTCCCCGGCACCGAGCTGCTGACCGCCGTGATCCCCGCGGCCATCGCCCCCGCCGTGGTCGCCGCGATCCTCGGCCGGCGCCCCCTCTGGCAGGCCCTGCTCCTGGACGTCGTCCTCTGGTTCGCGGGCACCGTCCTCCTCTACAAGGCCCCGAACCCGGCGGTCTTCGCCGACGTGGCGAACGCGTGGCACGCCCTGCTCACCACCCTCCTCCCCGCCCGGCCCGAGCCGCACCTGCTCGTCCTCGTCCACACCCTCGTCTGGGGGGCCGCCGTCATCGGCGCCGAGACGCTGGCCCGCACCCGCACCAGGATCGTCGCCGCCCTCCCGGCCCTGCTCGTCCACGGCGCCGCGCTCCTGCTGGGCGTGGACGGCGAGGGCTCGAACCTGCCCGTCGCGGGGGCGCTGTTCGTGCTGATCGCCGCGCTGGCCGTGCTGCGCGACGACCGTCCGCCGCTCTGGCTGCTGGGCGGGCTGCCGGTCGCCGCCGCGCTGGCCGCGCTGGCGCTGGTCGTGGGCCCGCTGCTGCCCATCGCCGCGCAGCCGTACAACCCGCGGCAGGACGTGGACCTGCCTCCGCCCCGACGCGTCGACAGCGTCAGCCCGCTGGACCGCGTCTCGGCGTGGCTGCAGATCCCCGACAGGGAGCTGTTCACCGTCAAGGCCGACAAACCGCTCAACTGGCGGCTGGCCGTGCTCGACCGGTACGACGGCGTCCGATGGACGTCCGGAGCCCGGTTCCAGCCCACCGGCGGCCGGGTGCCCGAGACCGGCTGGACGGGGAGGGCGGAGGTCGTCCACCAGAAGGTGACGTTCGACGGGCTGCCGGGCACCTGGTTGCCCGCGGCCGAGCGGCCCGAGCAGGTCAGCGGCGTACGGGGGCTGGGGGTGGACCCCGACAGCGGGGCGCTGCTGGCCGGGGCCAAGCCCGCCAAGGGGTTCAGCTACGAGGTGACCTCGAAGGTCGCCCGGCCGTCCAGGCAGGAGCTGCTCGACGCCACGCCCGTCGACGACCCGGGCCTGACCGCGTTCCCGGCCGGGCCGCAGCAGCGGCTGTTCCGCAGGCTCGCCCAGGAGGCCACCAAGGGCGCGACCTCGCCGATCACGCGGGCGTACCGGCTGCAGAAGTACCTGCGCACCAACGCGAGCTATGACGTCACCGCGCCCCCGGGGCACTCGCTCAAGGGGCTGGAGTTCTTCCTGCAGACCACGCACCGGGGGACGTCGGAGCAGTTCGCGACCACGTTCGCGCTCATGGCCAGGACGCTCGGGCTGCCGTCGCGGGTGGTCGTGGGGTTCAGGCCGGGCGAGAAGTCCGGTGGTATTTATCACGTCAAATCGGGTCATGTGATGGCTTGGGCGGAGATCAAGTTCGACCGGCTCGGCTGGCAGCCGTTCTACCCCACGCCGGGCCGCAGCGGCGCCAAGGACGACCATGACGTCGTGTCCTCGGCCATCGAGGAGAGCGAGGAGCTGGAGGGCGAGTTCACCCAGGGTGGCGGCGACCGGCCGAAGACGTCCCGGCCGGAGGCGACGGGGAACGGCGAGGAGGCGCCGGGCGGCCCGGCGATCTGGCTGATCGCGTCGGTGGCGGGCGGGGCGCTGCTGGTGGCGTACGCCGGAGCGGTGGTGGCGGTGCCGTGGTGGCGCAGGCGGAACCGCCGCCGGGCCGAAGGGCCCGAGCGGCGGGTGCTCGGCGCGTGGCGGCAGACCTGCGACGACCTGGGGCTGGGGGACCAGCCCGCTCTGACGGCCGAGGACGTCGTCGCCAGGCAGGCGGGCTCGGGGGATATTTCCACTCACATCCAGCCGTTGGCCGAAATTTCGAACTTCGTCCGGTACGCCCCCGACGCCGTCACCGAGGACGCCGCCGCCGCGGCCTGGCGGCGCAGCGACGCCATCCGCAGAGCCGTACGCGCCAGAACCCCCCTCACCACCCGCCTGCGCAACCGCCTCCTCCTGAGATGACGGCGAGCATGAGAAGCGTGGAGTCCCAGCTCCTGCACCGCCCGCCGGGCTTGGCCGCGGGCGAGATCGTCCGGCGCCTGGCGGCGATGCAGGCCCAGGACGTCCCCTCCGCGATGCTCGCCCTCCGCGCCCGCTCCGCCACCCTCACCAGGCAGGACGTCGAGGACGCGATACGGTCTCGCGAGATCGTCAGAACCTGGGGCCCGCGCGGCACCCTCCACTTCGTGCACGCCGACGACCTCCCCTGGCTGCACGCCCTCACCGGCGGCGCCGCGAACACCCTGCGCCGCCTCCACGAGGAGGGCGTCACCGGCGACGACCTGCTCGGGCTCATCGCCACCGCCCTCGAAGGCCAGGGCCCGCTGACCAAGGCCGACCTGGAGGAGCGCCTGGCGGGCCGGGCCACCGGCCAGGGCGTCGTGCACCTGGTGGGGCTGGCCGCGCACCACGGCCTGGCGGTGCTGGGCCCGCTCCGCGCGGGCAAGCCCACGTACGTGCACGCCGCCGACTGGCTGGGCGCCCCCGTCACCCCCGAGCCGGACCGGGAGCGCGCGTTCAAGGAGCTGGGCACCCGCTACCGCCGCGCCCACCACCCCGCCGAGCCCGAGGACCTGGCCGCCTGGTCGGGCCTGCCGCTCGGCGAGGCCCGCACGGCCTGGCGCCTGAGCGCCGCCCAGCCGCCACCCGCCGCGGAGGAGCCCGTGGCGCGCCTCCTGCCCGCCTTCGACGAGTACCTGATGGGCTGGCGCGGCCGCGATCCGATCCTGGCGCCCGAGCATGCCGGCAAGGTGTTCCCGGGAGGCGGTGTCCTGCGGCCGGTCGTGCTGGTCGGCGGCGTGATCAGGGGCGTGTGGGGGCGGAAGGGCGCGAAGGTGAGCGTCCAGCCGTTCGACGAGCTGCCGGACGGCCTGCTCGACGCCGAGCTCGCCGACGTCCGCCGTTTTCTCGAACGAATCCCGTGAAAGCGAACCGGTGCATCGGGTGATAAGAGATGACCACTGATTCACCGGAAGGCTGCACATGACGGGGGAGACCATCGCGACGCGGGCCCCGTGGACGGCTCGCGCGCACGTCCACGGGGGGACGGGCAGTTCGCGGCCGAACGTTCTCGACGACGCCGACGGGTTCGCCGCGGTGTTCGACGCCCACTTCGGCGAGATCCACGCCTACGTCGCCCAGCGGCTCGGCCCCGACCACGCCGAGGACGTCGTGGCCGAGACGTTCCTCACCGCGTTCCGCAAGCGGGCGCAGTACGACCCGGCCCGCGCGAACGTGCGCGCCTGGCTGTACGGCATCGCCACGAACCTCATCGGCAAGCACCGCCGCCTCGAAGCCCGCACCCTGCGCGCGCTCGGCCGCTGCGGCCCCGACCCCGAGTCCCCCGGGCACGAGGACTCGGTCGCGCGCCGCGTCAGCGCGCAGAGCCTGCGCCCCGAGCTGGCCGCCGCCCTGGCCGAGCTCGACCGCCGCGACCGCGACGTCCTGCTGCTCGTCGCGCTCGCCGGGCTGAGCCACGACGAGATCGCCACCGCGCTCGGCATCCCGTACGGCACCGTCGGCTCCCGCCTGAGCCGGGCCAGGAAGAAGCTGCGCGCCCTGCTCGGCGAGATCGAGGTGCCCATCCATGGATGAGATGGAGCACATCAGAGAGCTGTACGGCCGGCCGCGCCCGGACCCGGACGCCCGGGCCAGGGTGTGGCGGCGGGTGACGGCGGCACGCAGGCGCAGGCGGCTGACGTGGCTGGCGGTCCCCGCCGTGGCGATGGCGCTGGCGGCGGCGTTCGTGATCCACCAACCGGCCGCCTCCGGACGATCCGTGCTGCTGGCCGCGGCCACCACCGCCGCCTCCGGCCACGTTCCTGACGGGACTTACTGGCGCATCAAGAAGGTCAGGGACGGATCCCAGGTGATCGAGCTCTGGGCGGCCAGGGACGGCCGGGCGTGGACCTCGGTGCAGGGCCGGATCGTGCCGGTCACGGGGCGGTCGGCGTTCAGCATGGCGGGGCGCGACCTGACGTTCCAGCAGATCGAGAGCCTGCCCACGGACCCGGTCGCGCTCAGGGAACGGGTGGCGGGGATGCTGCCGTCCAGGGGCCTGCTCGCCGACGCGCTCAGCGGCCTGCTGTGGACCAAGCCGTCCCCGCCCGCCGTGCGCGCCGCCGCGTACCGCGCGCTCGCCGACCTGCCCGAGGTCCGGTACCTGGGCGAGCGCGACCGTGGGGAGGCGTTCTCGTACGTGCTGCCCGACGGCACCCGGCGCACGCTCGTCATCGACCCGGCGACCTCGCAGGTGCTCTCCTGCACCGACGACGGCCGGTCCCCGCGCTCGGAGCGCGTGATCGAGGCGGGCTGGACCGACCGGGGTCCCCGCTAGAGCTTTCCGACGCCGGCGCGTGGGTTTCGCGCGCCCTGAAACAGGAGCCTCGACGTGTTCTGGCGTACGACCTCGGGCAAGGCCATCTGCCTGAACGACCAGTTTCCCTTGATCAAGGTGGAGGAGGTGATGCGCGGGCGGGTCACGTTCGTCGGCCTGCCGCCGGTCGAGCTGGGCACGGACGTCGACTGGACCGCGAACCCGCACGGCAACCGCTCCTGGGCGCTGAACCTGCACGCGCTGCGCTGGATGGGCCGGCTGGTCGCCGAGTACGAGCGCTCCGGCGAGCCGGCGTACCTCGACCGCGCCAGTGCCCTGGCCGAGCACTGGATCCGCGAGAACCCGCGCCGCGGCCGCGAGGTCAGCCCGTGGGCGTGGGCCGAGCACGCGGTCGCGTTACGGGCCCCGGCGCTCGTGTGCCTCAGCGAACACGTGCGGAGCCGCGCACTGTGGGACAGCCTCGCCGAGCACGGGGAGATCCTGGCGGACTCGGCGCTCTACCGCGCGGGCCACAACCACGGCCTGGACCAGGACATCGCGCTGCTCGTCGTCGGCTGCAGGCTCGGCCGGGCGCGCTGGCGCGACCTGGCCGTCCGCAGGATGACCGCCTCCGCCGAGCTGGCCATCGACGCCCAGGGGGTGCTGCAGGAACAGGCGCCCCGCTACGGCCTGTACGTGCACCGGCGGCTCGGCGCGGCGCTGCGGGCGATCGAGGAGAGCGGCGCAGAACCGCCCCAGCGGCTGATCGCCCGGCGCACGGCCCTGGAGGCGTACGTCGCGCACGCCACCCAGCCCGACGGCCGCCTCGCCCCGATCGGCGACAGCCCGGCCGACACCCGCGCCCCCGGGTTCCCGCACGAGGGTCCGGTGGTGCGGGTGTTCGACGGCGGGTACGTCTTCGGCCGGACCGCCTGGGACGACCCGCGATCCGCGTTCTACTCGATCAGGTTCGGGCCCGGCCGGCGGCTGCACGGGCACGAGGACCACCTCGGCGTCACCTACAGCGCCCAGGGCCGCCGGATCCTCGTCGAGGCCGGGTTCCACTCCTACGAGCGGACCGGGTACGTGGAGTGGACGCGCTCGCCCGAGGCGCACAACGTGCCCGTCGTCGCCGGGTCCTTCCGCCCCGGGACCGCGACGAGGCTGGTCGGGTCGTCCGTCGAGCCGTCCCGCCAGTCCTTCGAGCTGGCCGACGACGCGTACGGCGTCACCAGGACCCGGCACGTGTTCGTCAACCACGGGCTCGTCAACCACGGGGCCGACGTGATGGCCGTGCACGACTCGGTCGCCGGCGGGACCCTGCGCAGCCTGTGGCACTTCGACCCGTCGCTGAAGGTGGTCTTCCAGGGCGGGGGCCGGGTGGTGCTCGGGGACGGGGACTGGCGGGTGACGCTGCTGCAGTTCCCGGGGGAGGGGCAGGGGGTGCGCCCCGGGCTGGTCTCGACCGGTTACCTGCGGACCGCCGAGGTGGCGACCGTGGTCTCCCCCGCCGCCGCGGCCGTGCTGACCGTGATCGTGCCGGGCACGGACGACCCGCGCGTGTCCGCCTCCGGCGACGCCCTGACCGTCCACACCCCGGACGGGCCCGTCACGCTCCACCCCCCGTACAACCGGTCGGCGTAGGCGTGGCCGGACAGGTCCCTCGTCCGGGTCCCGGCCGCCGGCTGCTCGGCCGGCTCAGAGCCAGCGGCCGATGGCGGGGGCGGCGGGGTCGGGGGCGGGCCCGCGGCCGGTGATCCAGGCGGCCAGCTCGGCGGCCATCCCCCGCACCTCGGGCAGGTCGTCCACCTCGGCGGCCGTCCCCCGCGCCTCCGGCAGGTCGTCCGCCTCGGGCGGCCCGGCCACCGGCCAGGCGGTGGAGCGGTCGGTGGGGCGCAGGACCAGCGCCGGTTCCTGGCCGCGCCGCGCCCACAGCGTCGTCACGTCCGCGATCAGCGCGTCCACCAGCTCGCCCGGCAGGTCCTCGAACCGCCCGCCCAGGTCCACGCCGTGCACCCACACCTCGCGCGTCCGCAGCCACACCACCTCGGACGCGGGCACGAGCCGCCCCTGAGCGGTCCGCACCCGCGCGTCCCACTGGGCCCCGGACAGCTCGCCCAGGGCCTTGCGCAACTCCTCGGACGTCTCCCGCGCCAGGCTCTCCAGCGCGGCGCCGTCCAGCCGGGCGGCCAGCTCCTCGATCTCGGCGTCACGGGCCTCGGCCGAGGCGTACATCGGACGCTCCTCGCCCGTACGCGCCCAGTGCACCAGCCGGCCCAGGGCGCGGGCGTTCGCGGCGACGTGCGCCACCACGTGCCGCCCCGTCCACCCGGGCAGCCGGCTCGGCCGTTCGAGATCGGCACCGCGTACCCGTGCCTCGAAGTACGCGGTGCCGGCGTCCATCCAGCCCGGATCAGGCATTACGGCGCGCCACGTTCACCAGCTCGCCGAGGCCCGCGATGCGGGTGACGACCTTGCTCCCGTCGGCGAGGTACCGGGGAGGCTTGCGGGCGTGCCCGACGCCTCCGGGCGTGCCGGTGGCGATGACGTCCCCAGGCCGCAGCGTGATGATCTCCGACACGTACGAGATCAGCTCGGCCGGGCCGAAGACCAGGTCGGCGGTGTCCGTCTCCTGCACCACCTCGCCGTCCACCTCGCACTGCATGGTCCTCGTCACGCCTTCGAGCTCGTCGGGCGTGACGAGGAACGGGCCGAACGGCGTGCTCGACTCGAAGGTCTTGCCCTGGAGCCACTGCAGCGTGCGGGTCTGGTAGTCGCGCGCCGTCACGTCGTTGAGCACGGAGTAGCCGGCGATGGAGGCCGTGGCCTGCTCGGGGGAGACGTTCCGGGCCGCCGCGCCGATGACCACCGCCAGCTCGGCCTCCCAGTCGATGGACTCGGAGACGGCGGGCAGCGCGATGTCGTCGTACGGCCCGATCAGCGCCTCGGTGAACTTGGCGAACAGCGTCGGATACTGCGGCAGCTCCCGCCCCATCTCCAGGATGTGGTTGCGGTAGTTGAGCCCCACGCAGATGATCTTCCCCGGCCTGGGCACGACGGGGGCGAGGTCGGCCGTGGACAGCGGGTGGCGGGGTCCGTCGGCGGCGGCCGCCAGCTCCCGCCAGCCCGGATCGGCCAGCAGCGCCCCGACGTCGGGCGCGCCGACCTCCACGGCCTGGTCGCCGTCGATCCTGGCGGCGGTCGTACGGCCCGGCAGCCGCAGCGTCGCGAGCTTCACGAGCTCTCCTCCCGAAGCCGGTTCAGATCCCTCACACGAACTCCTCTCGATATTGGTGCAGCCCCTCGAAAACGGGCGTGTCGGCGAAACGGAACAGGTCGAAACGGGTCTCGGCGCGGAACGACCACGCGCACCACGACGGCACCACGACGAGGTCGCCGCGCGAAAGCCGCCGCTCCTCGCCGTCGAGGGTCACGAACCCCTCACCGTCGAACACCTGGTACACCGACGAGCCGACCTCCCGTCTCGCGGCCGTCGCGCTCCCCTCCCGCAGCCGGTGGAACTCGGCCCTGATCGTGGGCATGACGTCGCCGCCGGTGGTGGGGTTGGTGTAGCGGACGGCGGCGTGGCCGGGCTCGACGACCCCGGGATGGCCCTCGTCCTCCAGCGCGAGCTGCTCGTCCAGCGCCCGGTCGGTGTGCTCCCACCGGTAGGCGGCGATCGGCGAGCTGGGCGTGGCCTGGAGCGCCGACACGGGACGCAGCCCCGGGTGCGCCCACAGCCGTTCGGAACGCGACGCGCTCGGCGTCGTCACGTCGGTGACCTGGTCGGGGCCGAACTCGAAGAACGAGGTGTCGGTGTAGTGCACGAACGGGATGTCCAGCCCGTCGATCCAGGCCATGGGCGCGTCGGTGGTGTTGTGGTGCCCGTGGAAGTGCCAGCCGGGCGTCAGCAGGAAGTCGCCGCGCCGCATGGCGACCGGGTCGCCGTTCACGACGGTCCAGACGCCCTCGCCCTCGACGACGAAGCGGAAGGCGTTCTGGGTGTGGCGGTGCTCGGGGGCGACCTCGCGCGGGCCCAGGTACTGGATGGCCGCCCAGAGGGTCGGCGTCGCGTACGGCAGCCCGCCCAGACCGGGGTTGGCCAGCGCGATCGCCCGCCGCTCCCCGCCCCGCCCGACGGGCACCAGCTCGCCGGCCCGCTCGGCCAGCGGGTAGAGCGTCTTCCACTCCCACACGCGCGGCCGGGCCTTCGGCTTCGGATGCTCCGGCATCAGGTCGCCGACCTGCGTCCACAACGGGATCAGGTCTTCCGCCGCGAAGTCGGCGTAGAGCCTCTCCTCTGGATTCATGGAGCCCACGCTAGGAGCTGATTCTGCATACGGCACTACCATTCTGCTATGAAGAACAGGCCCGCGTACGCCCTGGGCTCCGTCGACAACGTGCTGCTGCTCCTCCACATGCTGCGCGACCAGGGCCGTCTCAAGGTCGCCGACGTCGCCAGGGAGCTGGGCATCGCCCGTTCCACCGCCCACCGCCTGCTGGCCATGCTCGTCTACCGCGACTTCGCCGTACAGGACGAGCAGCACACGTACCTGCCGGGGCCGTTCCTCACCTCGACGCAGGCCGGCGCGGGCGGCGCGGTCCTGCGCGAGTTGCGCGCCCGGGTCAGGCCCACGATGGAGGCCCTGTGCGCGCGGGCCGCGGAGACCGTGAACCTCATGATCCGCGTCGGTACGGAGGTGCGCTTCCTGGACAGCGTGGAGTCGTCGCAGATCCTCCACGTCGGCGACCGCCGCGGCACGATCCTGCCCGCCCGCCGGTCCTCCGGCGGCAAGGTCCTGCTCGCCACCCTGCCCCACGACCAGCTCCGCGACCTGTACCCCGACCTCGCCGACCACGAGCGCGCGACCCTGGCCCGCGAGCTCGACGACGTCAGGGCGCGCGGGTACGCGCTCAACGTCGACGGCACGGAGCGCGGTGTCTCCGCCATCGGGTCCACCCTCCGCAACGGGCGCGGCACCGCCCTGGCCGCCCTGTCGATCTCGGCGCCCTCGGCCCGCTTCGGGCCTGACCGGGTGGGGTTCTTCGCGGCCCAGCTGAAGGCGGCGGTGAGGGAGGCCGAGCAGGCCCTGATCGACTTCCCGGACGCTTGACGCATGTAACCCCATAGGGGTTATTGTAGGGGTATGCCGAAGATAAACGTCTATCTGCCGGACGAGCTCGCCGAAGCGGTCAAGCAGGCCGGGGTGCCGGTCTCGGCGGTGTGCCAGCGGGCGCTGGAGCAGGCGGTGCGCCGGGTGACCGCCATCAGGGAGACGGTGCTGAGCGACCTCGACCTCCAGGAGCCGACCGGGGCGCTGACGCACCTGACGCCCACCACCCGCACCGTGCTCAAGACGGCCCGTGACCAGGCCCTGGCGGACGGGGCCGCGGCGGTCGGGACCGGGCACCTGCTGGGCGCCATGCTGAGCGAGGGGACCAACCTCGCGCTGCACGTCCTGCGGGCCATGGAGATCGACCCCGAGCAGGTCAAGCGCGACCTCGCCCGCCACCTGCCCGCCTCAGGAGAGGCGGGCGCGCCGGAGCCGGGCCACTTCGGCGGGACGGCGGCCAACGCGCTGGAGTTCGCCGTCACGGAGGCGACCTCGCTCGGCCACAACTACGTCGGCTGCGAGCACCTCCTGCTCGGCCTGGTCGCCGAGCCCGACGGGACCGCCGGCCAGGTCCTGCGCGGGCTGGGCGTCGAGCCCAGGCTCGCCAGGCGCGCCGTGGTGGCGGCCCTGGCCGGGTACGTCCACCTGCGGGCCCAGGCGCAGCAGAGCGGCGAGGGAGGGCAGAACCGGCCCGCCGCCGTCCAGGCGATGCTGTCCGCCGCGATCCGCCAGGAGCTCCAGCCACTCGTCCAGCGGCTGGAGCGCCTGGAAGCGCATGCGGGCCTGGACGCCTGAGGATCCTGAGGTGGCCGCCGCCATCCGTGTCACCCTCGTGGCCCTGATTGTGGTCGGGATCGTGATCGGGGCCACGTGGTGACGCTCAGAGCCAGTCGCGGCGTTTGAAGACGAGGTAGAGCGTCAGGCAGACGGCCGCCATCAGCACGATCGCGAACGGATAGCCCAATATCCAGTGCGTTTCGGGCATGAAGTCGAAATTCATCCCGTAAATGGTTCCCACCAGCGTCGGCGCGAACAGGATGGCGGCCCAGGCGGAGATCTTCTTGACCTCCTCGCCCTGCCGGATGCTCGCCTCCGTCATCCTGGCCATCTCGGCGTTCTGCGCCTGCGTCACCAGCGTCGAGTTGACGAGCATGATGTCCTGCAGCATCTGCCGGAACGCCGAGATCCGCTCCGCCACCGTGATCGCGTGGTCGGCCACGTCACGCAGGTAGCTCTGCAGCTCGTCGTTCATCCCGTGCTTGGAGGCCCCCGCGATGAACGCGTGGAGCATGCCCACCAGCGGCGCCGTGGCCCGCTGGAACTCGATCACCTCGCCGGACAGCTCGTAGACCCGCCGCGACACCGAGGGGTCGCCGCCGAAGACCTGGGCCTCGATCTCCTCGATGTCCTTCTGCAGCCCGGCCACCACCGGCGCGTAGCCGTCGACCACCGCGTCGAGGATGGCGTAGAGGACCGCCTGCGGGCCCTGCTGCAGCAGCTCGGGCTCGGACTCCATGCGCTTGCGGACGGCTTGCAGGTCGGGGGCCTCGGCGTGGCGTACGGTGATCACGAAGTTGGGGCCGACGAAGACGTGCACCTCCCCGAACGCGACCTCCTCCACGTCGTCGAGGTAGCGCGCGGCCCGCAGCACCACGAACAGCGTGTCGCCGTAGCGGTCGGCCTTGGGCCGCTGGGAGCCGACGATCGCGTCCTCCAGCGCCAGCTCGTGCAGCTCGAACTCCTCGCCGAGCTTGACCAGCTCCCACTCCTTGGGCCGGTAGAGGCCGATCCAGGCCATGCTGTCCGGCATCTCCTTGAGCCGCTCGAAGGCGTCGGCGAGGGAGCCGGGGGTGGCGACGCGCTCGCCGTTCAGGTAGACGGCCTTGTCGATGACGGTCGGCCGGTGGGGCCGCTCCTCCGTGGCACGCGGGTCCATCGAGTGCTCGGGCGCCTCCTCGTGGACGTCGGCGCTGCGCCTGAACCCCTTCACCCTGGCCATGTCACCCCCCTTGGAATGACGAGAGTTCGTCGAGTCGTTGCACGGCGCGGTCTCTGATGGTCTTGCGCCACATCGGCGTCCAGCCGAACACCATCCCGTGCGGCCTGCCCAGCGCCATCTTCGACCAGCGCTTGAAGTCGAATTCGTCGTGGTGGCGGACGATCAGGTCGCCCTCGAACCTGAACAGCGCGTCGATCTCGTTGACGACCCGGCGCCCCGTCCCGGAGAAGGTGTAGCGGGCCGTCCAGTGCGCGGTGCCGGTGAAGTCGTCGGCCGTCACGTCGCGGTAGGCGGACTCCAGGCCGTCGCGCACGCCGAGCTGCAGCCGCCACATACTCATCACGCGGTCACGCCCCCGGACCTCCAGGAAGATCGGATCGCCGAAGCTGACCTCGGGGTGGTAGCAGCGCTCCATGGCCGCGAGGTCAGCGCGCCCCAGGGCGTCGTAGAAAGCGCCGATGAGCGCCACGTGCCGATCGTTCACCCCTCCATCAGATCATGGCCGCGCCGTTGTCCCAGCACACTGCCCGCAACCAGGAATCGCCCAGGTCAAGCCGGGCGAGCGCGTCGAGCTGATGAGCGTAGGGGTGCGGAATCGTCGGGAAGTCACTGCCGAGCACCACCTTGCCCGAAATGCCCAGATCAAGCAATGCCGGGCGCAGCCGCTCGGGGAACGGCATGCCCAGCTCGCTGAAGTCGGTGAACGCCATCGTGGTGTCCAGCGCGACCCGCTCGTAGCGGGTGGCCAGCTCGAAGAACGGGTCGTACTCCGGCATCCCCAGATGCGCGATCACCACCCGCAGCCGCGGATGCCTGCGCAGCACCTCGCCGATCGGCCCGGGGCCGACGTGCCCCCCCGGCACCGGCACCGAGCTGGCGTGCGTCACCACCGGCACCCCCGCGTCCGCCAGCAGCCCCCAGACCTCGTCCAGCTCGCCCGTCCGCGGGTCGAACCCGCCGACCTGCAGGTGCACCTTGAAGATCCTGGCCCCGTCGTCCAGCGCCCGGCGCACGTACTCCACGACCCCAGGCTCCGGGTAGAAGGTCGCCGAGGGGATGCATTCAGGTGTACGGCGGGCGAACTCCAGCGTCCAGGCGTTGAGATCGAGCGCCATGTCCGGCTTGTGTGCGTAGGCGAGGGCGGGGAACGCGCGCACGCCCATGGCCCGCAGCCGCGCGACCCGCTCCTCCACCGGCCACTCGTACTCGATCTTCCAGCCGTCGCCCATCAGCGGGCCGCCGTGCCTGAAGTGGTGCCACACCCGCCGCTCCATCCGCTCCGGCAGGAAGTGGACGTGCAGGTCGATGAGGCCGGGCAACCCCAGCCCGCGCCACCAGTCCGGCACCTTGGCGTCAGAAAGTCGTTCTGTTGCCACGGACGGGACTTTACCTGGATAGGGTTTCTCCTCGATGGAACAGCTCTGGGCCCACCTGATCAAGGTTCAGCCTGACCCCGACCCCTGGGTCGTAGGGGTCTCGGCTCTGGCCGCGTTCGTGCTCGTCGGCTTCCGCATGCCCTGGCAGGTGACCAGAGGCCTGATCACGATCGCCCACGAGGGCGGCCACGCGCTGATGGCGCTGGTCACCCGGCGCAAGCTCGAAGGCATCCGCCTCCACTCCGACACCTCCGGCGTGACGCTGACCAGGGGCCGGCCCACCGGGCCCGGCATGGTCCTGACCGCGCTCGCCGGCTATCTGGCGCCCTCGCTGCTGGGGCTGGCCGCCGCCTGGCTGACCGAGATGGGGCACATCACGCTGCTGATCTGGAGCGTGCTGCTGTTCCTGGTCTGCATGCTGCTGCTGATCCGCAACCTGTACGGCGCGCTGATCCTGCTCGCCACCGGCGGCGCCGTGTTCGCCCTGATCATGTACGCGCCCGCCGAGGCCCAGCAGGTCGTCGCCCTGGTCGCGGTCTGGTTCCTGCTGTTCGGCGGGATCAGGCCGATCATCGAGCTGCAGCGCAAGCGGCGCAGGCGGCAGGCGCGAGACTCCGACGCCGACCAGCTGGCCCGGCTGACGGTCCTGCCCGGCGGGTTCTACGTGTTCTTCTTCCTGCTGGTGGCGGTCGTGTCCGCGGCCTTCGGCGCGTACCTCATGAATCCGCTCTAACCCCCAAAATACGCACTAAACTCGCCTGCAACAGGGGGGAGTGCCGTGCTGCCAGTCGAGGACGCGCCCGGCTACCGGGTACTCGATCAGGCGGGCCAGGGCGGCTTCGCCGTCGTGTACCGCGCCTACCAGGAGCGCCTCGACCGGGTCGTGGCGCTGAAGGTGCTGTCCGTCGACCGGGTCGACCAGCGCACGATGCGCAGGTTCCAGCGCGAGCTGCAGCTCACCGGCCGCCTGACCGGCCACCCCAACGTGGTGACCGTCTTCGACACCGGTGTCACCCGCTCCGGCAAGCCGTACATCGCGATGGACTACTTCGAGAACGGCTCGCTGCGCGACAAGGTCCGCAAGGAAGGGCCGCTGCCGGTGCCCGACGTGCTGCGGGCCGGGGTGAAGCTGGCCGGGGCGCTGGCCGCCGTACACGAGGCCGGGGTCCTGCACGGCGACATCAAGCCGCAGAACATCCTCATCTCCCGCTACGGCGAGCTCGCCATCGCCGACTTCGGCGTCGCCAGGGTCGTGGACTCCTCGGAGATCTCGGCCACGTCGCAGGCGTTCACGCCGCTGCACGCCGCCCCCGAGGTGCTCACCGGCCAGCCCCACTCCGCCTCGACCGACATCTACTCGCTCGGCTCGACCCTCTACCACCTGCTGGCCGGCCAGCCCGCGTTCCACAACCCGACGGACCCGTCGATCGCGCCGCTGATGTACCGGGTGCTCAGCATCGAGCCGCCCCCGATCAACCGCACCGACGTGCCGCCGCCGGTCCTCGAGACGGTCCTGCGGGCGATGTCCAAGCAGCCGGAGGCCCGGTACGGGTCGGCGCGGGAGTTCGCCAGGCGGCTGCAGGAGGTGCAGGCCGAGCTGGGGCTGCCGGTGACCGACCTGGTGGGCCAGGACCCCGGTCCGGGACCGGCGATGGCCACGGTGCCCCGCCCCCGCTTCGACGACCCGCCGACCGGCGAACCCCCGCCCCCGGGGAGTCCCCAGCCGCCCGCGACGTCCCAGCCCGCGTCCACCGGCCACCGGCTCCCGACGACGGGCAACCACCTGCCGTCCACCGGCCATCACCTGCCCGGCGGTCCCGGGCGGCCGTCGCCGTTCGCCCCCGAGGCGCAGCCGTCGCCGTTCGCGCCGGAAGCGCGGGCGGGGGGCACCGGAGAGATCCACGCGACGGGCCGGCACGCGACGGGCACCGGTGGCGTCCCGGGCACGGGGCGGCCGGGCGCGCCCGCGCCGCCCGTCGGGGTCTCGGCCACCACCCCGCCGGCGCGAGGCGGGGTGACCGCCCCCGGCGGGGGCGCGCGCCTGCCACGGGGCCTCGTGATCGGCGCCGCCGTGGCGGCCGTCGTCATCGGCGGCACGAGCGCGGCCGTCTACCTGTCGCTCCAGCGGAACCAGACACCGCAGGCCACCCGGCCCGAGGCGTCCGAGCCGGGCACCCAGGACACCGAGCCCATCGACAAGCGGTCCATCGCCGCGCTGACCCCTCGCGGCCTGAAGGTGACGGCCGACCAGGGCGCGCTGGTCGAGCTGCGATGGACGCTCCCCGCCGGCGCCCGCCGCTATCCGGTGGTCCTCCAGCGCTCCCCGATCAAGAAGGGCGATCAGGCCATCACCGCCCTGGGCCAGGGCGCCACCGCGACCCGCGTCGCGGGACTGGACCCGGCCAGGGGCTACTGCTTCCTGGTGGGAGTCCCGCTCCGCATCTCGCAGAGCTCGACCGTCGCCTGGTCGAAGCCGACGTGCATCAGAGGCGCCGTCGCCCGCTCGACCTCCTGAGGCTCCTGAGGGCTCACCCCAGGAGCTTGCGCGCCGCCTGCTCGATCTCCGCCTCCGACAGCAGCACGTGATCGGCCGCGCCGCCCAGGGGGATGAAGCTGTCGGACGAGGTCACCCGCGCGAGCTTCCCGGCGAACCCGGCGTCGGCCAGCTCCGCCATGATCCCCTCCGACACGCCGCCGGTGTGCCGGGTCTCGTCGGCGATCAGCACGTTGCCGGTCAGCTCGGCCGCCCGCAGCAGGTCCTCCATCGGCAGCGGCGCCAGCCAGCGCAGGTCGAGCACGCGGCACCCGTAGCCCTCCTGGGTCAGCCGCACCGCGGCCCGCAGGCTCATCCGCAGCCCGTTGCCGAACGTCACGATCGTCAGGTCGCGCCCGTCGCCGTAGGAGCGCGCCTGCCCGATCGGCACGTGCGTCTCCGGCCAGCGCCCGGGCGGCGCGTACGGCGCGAGCCAGCCCCCGTCGCCCTCCTCGAACAGGTCGCGCGTGTGGTAGAGCGCGATCGGCTCCAGGAAGACGCACACCGACCCGGACGTGCGCGCCGCCGCCAGGCACGTGCGCAGCATGGCGGCCGCGTCGTCGGGACGGGCGGGCGAGGCGATGACCAGGCCGGGGATGTCCCGCAGCGCGCCCACCGAGTTGTCGTTGTGGAAGTGGCCGCCGAACCCCTTCTGGTAGGCGTACGCGGCCACCCGGACCACCATCGGGTTGCGGTAGGCGCCGCGCGAGAAGAACGACAGCGTGGCCCCCTCCCCCCGGATCTGGTCGAGCGCGTTGTGCAGGTAGGCGAGGTACTGGATCTCCGGCACGGGCAGCAGCCCCGACACGCCGGCGCCGAGGGCCAGCCCCAGGATGGCCTGCTCGTCCAGCAGCGTGTCGAACACCCGGCCGGGGCCGAACCGCTTCTGCAGCCCCCTGGTCACGCCGTAGACGCCGCCCTTCTTGGCGACGTCCTCGCCGAACACGGTCATCTCCGGGTAGACGGACAGCGCGTCGGCGAGCGTGCGGTTGACGGCCTGCGAGAGCGTCATCGGCTTGTCGTTCTCGGGCAGCGCCCCGGCGAACGCCTTCTCCCGCTCCGCGGGCGCGGCCGCCATCGGGCTGATCTTGGCGATCAGCTCCGGCCGGCGCGGGGCGATCGGCTCCATGATCTCCTTGGCGGAGCCGAGCCGCGGGCTGCGCGTCGTCTCCAGCGCGAGCCGCAGCACGTGCTCGCGCTGGGACTCGTACATCTTGAGCAGCTCCCCGGGCGTGCTCTGCCCGGCCTCCACCAGCAGCGCCGCCGTGCGCACCAGCGGGTCGCGCTCCAGGTCGGCCTTCATCTCGCGCTGCGTGCGGTAGGCCTGCTCGACGTCGGAGCCGGCGTGCCCCATGAGCCGCACGGTGGTCAGGTGGAGGAAGGCGGGGGAGCGGCGCTCGCGTACGTGCCGGACCGCGCGGACGGCGGCGTCGTACGCCTCGGCGAGGTCGCAGCCGTCGGCGGCGAAGTATTCGATGCCGGGACGCCGAAGGGCCGACTCCACCCAGCCCTTGGGCGTGCGGACGCTGATGCCGATGCCGTTGTCCTCGCACACGAACAGCAGCGGCAGCGCCTGGCCCTGGTAGGTGGCGTAGGAGGCGGTGTTGAAGCCGCTCTGGGCGCTGGCGTGGTTGACCGAGGCGTCGCCGAAGCTGCACACCGCGACCGCGTCGGCGGGCCAGCGGGGCGGCGTGACCACCGCCGCCGCCCGCTCGATCGCGAACGCCACGCCGACCGACCTGGGCAGATGGCTGGCGATCGTCGACGTCTGGGGGATGACGGCCAGGTCGGGATGGCCGAACACCTTGTGCCTGCCACCCGCGATCGGCTCGTCGGCCGCCGCGGTCAGGCCCATCAGCACGTCGCGGATGCCCTGCTCGGGCAGCCTGCCCGCCTGCTCGGACCTGGTCAGGTAGAACGCGCCGGAGCGGTAGTGGAGCAGCGCCGGGTCGGTGGGCCGCAGGGCGGCGGCGACGGCCGCGTTGCCCTCGTGGCCGGCCGAGCCGATCGTGTAGTAGCCCTCGTCACGCTCGCGCAGCCAGCGGGCCGCGATGTCCAGGAGGCGGCTGTCGAGCTGGCGCAGGAACAGCGTCATGCACTGCTCGCCGGTCAGGGCGCCGCCCTCGCGGACCGGCAGCGCCGGATCTCGCGGCGGGCCCGCCTTCAGCGTCGCAACCGCCTGGGTGAAATGAGTCTCAACTGTGTCGCGCGCCACACCTCGATTATGTCTTTCATCGGCGGCGACGTCTGCCGGACGTGGCTGACATGTTGTGGACCGGTCCGTTTGACCCCGACATATAACGGTTTGTCAGAATCCTCAACTTTCCGGTCACTGTGTACGTCTACTTAGGTGACACACGTGGCACCCTCAATGCCGCGTTGAACGACTGGGGTCTCCAGAAAGGAACCCACATGTTACAACGCATTCGTGTGGCCGCCCTCGCCGTAGCGCTCGGCGCCGGAGCCGTGGTTCTGGCTCCCTCCGTCGCGACAGCGGCCACGGATCCCGTCATCACCCGAGTGGGGATCAGTCCCGGCCCACCGATCGACGTCACCGGTGGCGCGGTCACGGCCACCTTCAGCTTCGCCACCAAGGGGGTCGACAAGGCCGAGCTCCAGCTCAAGCCCCCGGGCGACGTCAGCGTCGGCAAGCCCGTCGACCTGACGTCCGCCAAGGACGGCGACTGGACCAAGTGGACCGGCACCCGGTCCTTCGACTCCACCAATGTCGGCACCTGGAGCTGGCTCGCCGTCGCCGGCGGGGCCTCCCGCGGCGGCACGTTCGAGGTCAGCGTCAAGAAGGTGCTCGACACCAAGATCGTCGACTTCGACGCCAGCCCCGACCTCGTGGACAAGGGCGACCTGATCAGGGTCACCGGGCAGCTCCTCGCCGACGGCAAGGGGTACGGCGGCCAGACCGTCGCCATCACCTTCCGCGAGCGCGGCACCGACGCCTACCGCGAGATCGCCAAGGTGACGACCGGTGGCAACGGCTGGTTCAGCGCCAACGTACGGGCCCGCGAGACGGGCTGGTGGCGGGCCGAGTTCACGGCCACGTCCGCGGCCAAGGGCTCGGTCAGCGACGCCGACCGGGTCGACGTCAAGCGCGGTGACCTGGGCAGCAGGATCGCCGGCTTCGACGCCCGCCCGGAGCCCGTGGACAAGGGCGACCGGCTCACGTTCTCCGGCGCCCTGCTGGTCGAGGACCGCGGCGGCGTGGCCGGCGAGCGGGTCTCGATCTTCTTCAAGGCCGCAGGTTCGAACCGGTGGGAGTACGTCACCAGTGACGTGACCGGCCGCCAGGGCCGCTTCTGGGCCTCCGCCACGGCGCAGGACTCGGGCTGGTGGCGGGCCGAGTACGCGGGCACCCGCGGCGTGCGCGGCTCGGTCAGCGACGGCGACTGGGTCAAGGTCAACGAGCCGGCGCCCCCGCCGCCGCCCGCCAAGGCGGACACGCGGCTGATCAAGTTCAACGCGTACCCCGAGCCGGTGAAGCGCGGGAAGTACCTGAAGTTCAAGGGCAGCCTGCAGATCTTCGACGAGGGCTCCTGGGAGGGCTACAAGGGCAAGGTCGCGCTGTTCTTCAAGCCCGCGGGCTCGAAGAAGTGGCAGTACGTGAAGACCACCTGGTCGAACGGCGGCGGCGGGCTCTACACCAAGGTCAAGGGCTGGGACTCGGGCCGCTGGCGGTTCGTGTTCAGCGGTGACGACGACACCTACGGCGCCACCAGCCGCTCGGACTACGTCCGGGTGAAGCGCTGATCTGATGCAAGGACGAGGCCCGGGGCACACCGCCCCGGGCCTCGTTCCGTCTATTCAGGCCGTTCACTCCGCCCGCCTGAACTCCGCGATCCCCACCCCCAGCAGCACCAGCCCCAGGGCCGCCACGAGGCCGAGCTCCAGGACCACCGGCACCTGGAAGTCGAACCACCGGACCCCGGGGTTCAGCACCGCGTCGACCTGCGCCGGCACGTCGAGGTGCGAGAAGACCGCCTGGCGCAGCGGGTCCACCGCGTACGTCATCGGGTTGACCACGGTCAGCACGTGCAGCCACGACGGCAGGTTGGCCAGCGGGAACATCGCCCCCGACAGGAACATCATGGGCATGATCGCCATCTGCATCAGCCCGAAGAAGGTCTGCATGTTCTTCATCCGGGCGGCCAGCATCACCCCGAAGGCCGTGATCGTGAACGCCGCGAGGAACATCTCCGCCAGCAGCGTCACGAAGAGCGAGGGCGAGTAGGGCACCCCCACCAGCCCCGCCATGGCCAGGATGAGAATGCCCTGCCCGGTGGCCACGATGGCGCCGCCCAGGCACTTGCCGACCACGATCGCCCCGCGCGAGACGGGCGCGACCAGCATCTCCCTGAGGAAGCCGAACTCGCGGTCCCACACGATGGACCCGGCCGAGAACATCCCGGTCATGATCACGGTCATGGAGATCATGCCGGGGTACATGAACGTGCGGTAGTCGATCCCGGGGATCGCCCCCCGCACCAGCGACCCGAGCCCCGTGCCCATGACGAACAGCCAGAGCACGGGCTGCACCAGCATGGACGCCATGCGGGTGCGGTCGTTGACGAAACGCAGCATCTCCCGATGGAGCACGACCTTGATCGCCCGCAGGTCGTGACCGGCGCCGCGGACCGGCACGCGGACGCTGACGGCCTCTGTCGCCATGGCTATCGCCTCGCCATCGCTCTCATGAACGCCATGTTGCCGTCGCCGGCCTCGGCGTCGCGGATGGTGGAACCGGTGTACGACATGAACACGTCGTCCAGGGACGGACGCGAGACGCTCACCGACCTGATCGGCATGCCGAGCTCGGCGAACAGCCTGGGCACGAACTCCTCGCCCGAGGCCACCGCGAACGTCACCGAGCCCTCGCGCACCGCCGCCTCCAGCCCGAACCGCTCCCGCAGCGCCTTGATCGCCTCCGTGTCGTCACCGGTCTGGATCTGCACCCGGTCCTTGCCGACGCTGGCCTTCAGCGCCTCGGGGGAGTCGATGACGACGACCTCGCCGTGGTCGATGATCGCGATCCGGTCGCAGTACTCGGCCTCGTCCATGTAGTGCGTGGTCATGAAGATGGTGATGTCCTCCAGGAGCCGCAGCTGGTTGATGTAGCCCCAGATGGCCGAGCGGGTCTGCGGGTCGAGCCCCACGGTGGGCTCGTCGAGGAAGAGCACCCGCGGGGAGTGCAGCAGGCCGCGGGCGATCTCCAGCCGCCGCTTCATGCCGCCCGAGAACGTCATCACCTTGGCGTCCTTGCGGTCCCACAGCGCGACCATCTCCATGACCTGCCGGATCCGGTCGCCGACGGCGTTCTTGGGGACGCCGTACAGCTCGGCGTGGAAGCGCAGGTTCTGCTCGGCGCTCAGGTAGCCGTCGAGCGTGGGGTCCTGGAAGACGAGGCCGATGTTCCTGCGGACCTCGTCGCGCTCCTTGACCACGTCGTGGCCCGCCACGGTGGCGCTGCCGCCGGTGGGGTTGACCAGCGTGCAGAGCATGCTGATGGTGGTGGTCTTGCCGGCGCCGTTGGGGCCGAGGAAGCCGAACACCTCGCCCGGCCGCACCTCGAAGTCGACGCCCTTGACGGCCTCGACCTTCCCGTACGTCTTCCGCAGGCCGCGCACGGCGACCGCCGCGTCCGCCGCCATCTCAGCCTTCCGCCAGGATCTGGAACATGGACTTGCGCGTCTTCTTGATCAGCTCCTTGGCCGCCGCGATCTGACGGTCGTCGGCCGTGCGGACCAGATGGGAGAACGCCTCGTTGAGCTGGGCCCACAGCAGGCGCAGCTCGTGGTGGTCCGGCGGCACGGCCGTGCGGGCGACCTCGTCCCACGGCGCCGGGTCGGCGAGCCCGGCCGCCTGGCGGCGGCCCTGCTCCGTCAACCGGTATGTACGGCTCCCGCCGGACTCGTCCCCGGTCACCAGGCCCTCGTCCTCCAGCTGCTGCAGCGCCGGATAGACGGAGCCGGGGCTGGGCCGCCAGACGCCGCGGCTGCGCTCCTCGATGCTCTGGATCATCTGGTAGCCGTTCTGCGGCTCTTCGAGGAGGAGCACCAGCAGGGCGGCCCGGACGTCGCCGCGGCGGACCCGCGGGGCAGGCGTCTCCCAGTGGACCACGGTGCCGAAGTGCGGGCCCGGCGCGTGCGGCGCGAACGGGGGGCCGAAGTGGCCCGGCCCTGGAGGCGGGCCGGGGGGTGCGCCGGGCGCGAACGGCGCCGGGGGGTGGGGGTGCGGGGCATCCCAGAAGTCTGGTTCTTCCACGATTACCTCCAACTATCGAGATAGCTTGACGATATATCTAGATAGTTGGCATGGGAAGGGCGTCGCAGACATGCCTCTGGAAGTTAGCGAGCGCTAACAGCGGCGGCGATGGCCGCCCGCGCCATGGCGTGCAGCAGCGGCCGCATGTCACCCGCGCCCAGCTCGCCCGCGCTGTGCGGCGTGGAGTTGAGCAGCCCGAACACGGCGTGCGTCGTGGCGCGCAGCCGCGCGGCCGGGCACGCGGGGTGCAGCTCGGCCAGCACGGTCACCCACTCCTCGACGTAGAGCCGCTGCAGCCGCCTGATCTGGCGCCGCTCCGGCTCGGGCACGTTGCCCAGCTCCCTGTCGTGCACGGTGATCAGCGCCGGCTGTTCGAGCGCGAACGTGATCTGCACGTTGAGCAGCGCGTCCAGCGTCTCCTGCGGATCCGGGCACGAGGTGACCACCGCCGCGGCCGACTCGCGCAGGCGCGAGCTGACGTCGAGCAGCATCTCCGACAGCAGCGCGTCCTTGCCGCTGAAGTGCCGGTAGAGCGCGGGGCCCGAGACGCCGACCGCGGCGCCGATGTCCTCGATCGAGACGCCGTGGAACCCGCGCGCGGCGAACAGCCGGGCCGCCGCCGCCAGGATTTCCCCGCGCCGGTTGCCGCGATTCCGGGTAGATGAGGAGGTGGTGGTCACGTCTCACATGCTAGACGGTTACGTTAATGATGACTAACATCTCGTGCCATGAGAGGGGTGTCATGAGCGAGTGGCCGGTGCTGAAATCGTCCGCCGATCCCGGCGGCGAGGCGTACAAGCGCAACGCCGAGCTCAACGAGCGGCTCGCCGCCGAGTTGCTCGAACGGCTGGAAGCGGCCGCCAGGGGCGGCCCCGAGCGCTCGCGCCTGCGCCACGTCGAGCGCGGCAAGCTGCTGCCGCGCGACCGCGTCGACGGCCTGCTCGACCCCGGATCCCGCTTCCTGGAGCTGTCGCCGCTGGCCGCGAACGGCCTCTACGACGACCAGGCGCCCGCCGCGGGGATCATCACAGGGGTCGGCCGGGTCTCCGGCCGCGAGTGCGTGATCGTCGCCAACGACGCCACCGTGAAGGGCGGCACGTACTACCCGATCACGGTCAAGAAGCAC
This sequence comes from Nonomuraea sp. NPDC050153, assembly GCF_044460125.1. Taxonomy (NCBI): domain Bacteria; kingdom Bacillati; phylum Actinomycetota; class Actinomycetes; order Streptosporangiales; family Streptosporangiaceae; genus Nonomuraea; species Nonomuraea sp. NPDC050153. The sequence continues at coordinate 138,437 of NZ_JBITJQ010000022.1, read as the reverse complement.
CTGCGCGCGCAGGAGGTGGCGCTGCACAACCGCCTGCCGTGCGTCTACCTCGTCGACTCGGGCGGCGCGTTCCTGCCCAGGCAGGACGAGGTGTTCCCCGACCGCGAGCACTTCGGCCGCATCTTCTACAACCAGGCCACCATGTCCGCCCGCGGCATCCCGCAGATCGCCGCCGTGCTCGGATCGTGCACGGCGGGCGGCGCGTACGTGCCCGCGATGAGCGACGAGGCCGTCATCGTGCGCGGCCAGGGCACGATCTTCCTGGGCGGCCCGCCCCTGGTGAAGGCGGCCACCGGCGAGGAGGTCACGGCCGAGGAGCTGGGCGGCGGCGACCTGCACGCGCGGGTCAGCGGCGTCACCGACCACCTCGCCGAGGACGACGCGCACGCGCTGGCCATCGTCCGCGACATCGTCTCCACCCTGGCCCCGCGCGCGCCGCGCCCCTGGGACACGATCGCGCCCGAGCCGCCCCGGCACGACCCGCGCGACCTGCACGGGATCGTGCCCGCCGACACGCGCCGGCCGTACGACGTGCACGAGGTGATCGCCAGGATCGTGGACGGCTCGCGCTTCCTGGAGTTCAAGGCCGAGTACGGCTCGACCCTCGTGACCGGGTTCGCCCACCTGCACGGCCATCCGGTGGGGATCGTGGCGAACAACGGCATCCTGTTCAGCGAGTCCGCCATGAAGGGCGCCCACTTCATCGAGCTGTGCGACCAGCGCCGGATCCCGCTCGTCTTCCTGCAGAACATCAGCGGCTTCATGGTCGGCAAGGCCTACGAGGCGGGCGGCATCGCCAAACACGGCGCCAAGATGGTCACCGCCGTCTCGTGCGCGCGGGTGCCCAAGTTCACCGTCGTCATCGGGGGGTCCTTCGGGGCGGGGAACTACGCGATGGCCGGGCGGGCGTACTCGCCCAGGTTCCTGTGGATGTGGCCGAACGCCCGCATCTCGGTCATGGGCGGCGAGCAGGCCGCGAACGTCCTCACGACGGTCGGCGCCGCCGACGCCGACGCGATCAGGGCCCAGTACGAGCACCAGGGCAACCCGTACTACTCCACGGCCAGGCTGTGGGACGACGGCGTGATCGACCCGCTCGACACCCGCACCGTCCTCGGCCTGGCGCTGTCCGCGGCGGCCAACGCCCCGCTCGAACCCGCCGGTTACGGCGTCTTTCGGATGTGACGCATGTTGTTCGACCGTGTTCTGATCGCCAACAGGGGCGAGATCGCCGTACGGGTCATCCGCACGCTGCGCCGGCTCGGCATCACGTCGGTGGCCGTGCACACGGCGTCGGACGCCGGAGCCCGCCACGTGCTGGAGGCCGACCTAGCCCACCAAGTGCCGAAATATCTGGATATTGAGGCGATCGTCGGGGCGGCGCTGGCGTCCGGGGCGCAGGCCGTACACCCCGGATACGGCTTCCTCGCCGAGAACGCCGCGTTCGCGCGGCGGTGCGCGCAGGCCGGGCTGGTGTTCGTCGGCCCGCCCCCTGAGGCTGTCGACGCGATGGGCGACAAGATCCGCGCCAAGGCCACGGTGTCGGCGGCAGGGGTCCCCGTCGTGCCCGGCGGGGCCGAGCCCGGCGACTCGCTGGAGTCCTGGCGCGAGTTCCCCGCGCTGATCAAGCCGTCGGCGGGCGGCGGGGGCAAGGGCATGGTGCTCGTACGGTCGGCCGCCGAGCTGCCCGACGCCCTGGAGTCGGCCCGGCGCACGGCGCGGGCGGCGTTCGGCGACGGGACCCTGCTGATCGAGCGGTACGTCGAGAGCCCGCGCCACATCGAGCTGCAGATCCTGGCCGACGCCCACGGCAACGTCGTGCACCTGGGCGAGCGCGAGTGCAGCCTGCAGCGCAGGCACCAGAAGATCATCGAAGAGGCGCCCTCGCCGTTCGTCGGCCCCGAGACGCGCGCCCGCATGGGCGCGGCCGCGGTGGAGGCCGCGCGCTCGGTGGGCTACGTGGGAGCGGGCACGGTCGAGTTCATCGTGGACGGGACCACCGGGTCCTACCACTTCATGGAGATGAACACCCGCCTGCAGGTGGAACACCCCGTCACCGAGCTGGTGACCGGGCTCGACCTGGTCGAGCTGCAGCTGCGGGTGGCGGCGGGGGAGCCGCTGCCGTTCGGGCAGCAGGACGTGCGGCTCGACGGGCACGCCGTCGAGGCCCGCGTCTACGCCGAGGACCCGGCCCGCGGCTTCCTGCCCACGGGCGGCCGCGTGCTGGCGCTGCGCGAGCCGGACGGCGGCGTCTCCGGCTCTCCCGCGCCCGTCGTACGGGTGGACTCCGGGCTGGTCGAGGGCGGCGTCGTGGGCAGCGAGTTCGACCCGATGCTCTCCAAGGTCGTCGCCTGGGCGCCGGACCGGGCCTCGGCGCTCAGGACGCTCGACCGCGCCCTGGCCGGCACGGCCGTGCTCGGCGTGGTCACCAACATCCCGTTCCTGCGGGCCCTCGCCGAGCACCCGGCGGTCAAGGCGGGCGAGCTGGACACCGGGCTGGTCGAACGCGTGCTCCCCGAGCTGGTCCCGCCCGCCGACGTGCCCGGCGAGGTGCTCGCCGCGGCGGCGCTCGCCTTCCACGCCGCCCTGCCGCGGGGCGACGACCCGTGGGAGGTCACGGACGGCTGGCGGGTGGGCTCGCCTGCCTGGACGACGTGGCGGCTGGAGTCGAGGGACGGGGTGCACGCGGTCCAGGTCCGCGGCCTGCCCGAAGAATCCGCAGAGGTCCTGATAAATGGTGAGATCGCCGCCGCGCGCATCCGGCTCGGCGACGGGGAGCTGACCGTCACGATCGGCGGCCGTACCGAGCACTACCTGCGCGTACGCCAGGCCGACACGCTCTGGCTCGGCAAGGACGGCGCGGCGTGGGCGCTCACCCGGCACCTCATCGGCGACCCCGGCGACCGGCCCGGCGCGGCGGCCTCGGGCGACGGCGTCGTCAGGAGCCCCATGCCCGGCACCGTCCTGGTGGTCAAGGCCCAGGCCGGCGACCGGGTCAGCGCGGGCCAGCCGCTGGTCATCGTGGAGGCCATGAAGATGGAGCACACCGTCACCGCGCCCCGCGACGGCGTGGTCGCCGAGCTGCCCGTCCAGGCGGGCCGGCCGGTCGACATGGACGCCGTCCTCGCCGTGGTCACAGAGGAGTCGTGATGCCTTACCCGATGGAAGGGCTTCCGCAGCAGGTCACGATCTACGAGGTCGGACCGCGCGACGGCCTGCAGAACGAGTCCTCGATCGTGCCCGTCGAGGTGAAGGCCGAGTTCATCGACCGCCTCGCGGACGCCGGGCACAAGGTGATCGAGGCGACCAGCTTCGTGCACCCCAAGTGGGTGCCGCAGCTCGCCGACGCCGACGACCTGCTCGCCCGGCTGCGCAGGAAGCCGGGCGTGCGCTACCCGGTCCTGGTCCCCAACCTGCGCGGCCTCGACCGGGCGCTGGAACGCGGCGTGGACGAGATCGCCATCTTCGCCAGCGCCACCGAGACGTTCGCCGCCAAGAACCTCAACCGGAGCCTGGAGAGCCAGTTCGAGATGTTCGGGCCGGTCGTGGCCAGGGCGCTGGACAACGGCGTGCGGGTGCGCGCGTACGCGTCGATGTGCTTCGGCGACCCCTGGGAGGGGCCGACGCCGATCGCCCAGGTGGTCTCGGTCGGGGAGCGGCTGCTCGGGCTCGGCTGCTACGAGCTGTCGCTCGGCGACACGATCGGGGTCGGCACGCCCGGGCACGTGACCGCGCTGATCAAGGCGTTCCGCCGCCCCGAGCGGCTCGCCGTGCACTTCCACGACACCTACGGCCAGGCGCTCGGCAACACCCTGGCCGCGCTGAGAGCGGGCGTGACCACGATCGACGCCTCCACGGGCGGCATCGGCGGCTGCCCCTACGCCGAGTCCGCCACCGGCAACCTCGCCACCGAAGACCTGGTCTGGATGTTGCGGGGGCTCGGCATCGAGACCGGGCTCGACCTGGGCAAGCTCGTGTCCACCAGCACCTGGCTGGCGGAGCTGCTCGGCCGGCCCAGCCCCTCCCGCGTCGTCCAGGCGCTGTCGAAAGGCTGACCATGCTCAAGGATGAGTACGAAGAGCTGCGCAAGACCGTCGAGGCGTTCGCCCGCGAGGTGGTCGCGCCGGTGATCGGCGACTACTACGAACGGGAGGAGTTCCCGTACGACATCGTGCGGCAGATGGGCGCCATGGGGCTGTTCGGGCTGCCGATCCCGGAGGAGTACGGCGGCATGGGCGGCGACTACTTCGCGCTGTGCGTGGCGCTGGAGGAGCTGGCCCGCGTCGACTCCAGCGTGGCGATCACCCTGGAGGCCGCGGTGTCGCTGGGCGCGATGCCGATCTACCGGTTCGGCACCGACGAGCAGCGCGAGCACTGGCTGCCCAGGCTGACCTCGGGCTCCGCGCTGGGCGCGTTCGGCCTGACGGAGCCGGGCGGCGGGTCCGACGTGCCGGGCGGGATGCGGACCACGGCCGTGCTGGACGGTTCCGAATGGGTGATCAACGGGACGAAGGCCTTCATCACGAACTCCGGCACCGACATCACGGCCGTCGTCGGCGTGGCCGCGCTCACCGGCGAGCGGGAGATCTCCACGATCCTCGTGCCGAGCGGCACGCCCGGGTTCACGGTGTCGAAGAAGTACTCCAAGGTCGGCTGGAACGCCTCCGACACGCGCGAGCTGTCCTTCGCCGACTGCCGCGTCCCCGCCGCGAACCTGCTGGGCGAGCGCGGCCGCGGCTACGCGCAGTTCCTGCAGACCCTTGACGAGGGCCGCGTCGCGATCGCCGCGCTCAGCGTGGGACTGGCCCAGGGGTGCGTGGACGAAAGCCTCAAGTACGTCAGGGACCGGAAGGCGTTCGGCCACCCGATCGGCCACTACCAGGCCATCCAGTTCAAGATCGCCGACATGGAGGTCCGCGCCCACACCGCCCGCCTGGCCTACTACCACGCGGCCGAGAAGATGCTGGCCGGGGCGCCGTTCAAGAAGGAGGCCGCGATTGCCAAGCTGGTCTCCTCGAACGCCGCCATGGACAACGCGCGGGACGCCACGCAGGTGTTCGGCGGCTACGGGTTCATGAACGAGTTCCCCGTGGGACGCTTCTACCGCGACGCCAAGGTGCTGGAGATCGGGGAGGGCACGAGCGAGGTCCAGCGCATGCTCATCGCCCGCCAGCTCGGCCTGGGAGACCTCTGAATGTCCGCGGCGGGGCGAAGGTCGAAGTCGTGGGAGTTTGCGCCCGCCACCTCGGACGATCTAGTGTCATCAGTCATGACGGCTGACGATCTTCTCATCAGGAGGGCGGAGAAGGCCGACGCGGACGAGGTGTTCGCGCTGGCGCGCGAGTTCGGTCTGACGTTCAGGCCGGAGCGCGGGGCCTTCGACGCCGCTCTGCCCGAGCTGCTGGCGAACGAGGATGCTCTGCTGCTCGCGGCCGTCGTGGGCGGGCGCGTCCAGGGTTACCTGCTGGGGTTCGTGCATCTGACGCTGTTCGCCAACGGGCCGGTGGCCTGGGTCGAGGAGGCCATGGTCGGGTCCGGGGCACGCCGGCAGGGCATCGGGCGGGCCCTGCTGGAGGAGTTCGAGCGGTGGGCGCGCTCGCGGGAGGCGGGCTACGTGGCGATGGCCACGCGGCGGGCGCCCGAGTTCTACCACGCGCTCGGCTACGAGGCCTCCGCCACGTTCTTCCGCAAGGTCCTGCGCTAGCCTCCGGGCCGGTCTCCCGGCCGGTCTTCGTGCGAGTCTCCGGGCCTGTCTCCGGGCCGGCCTCCGCGAAGGTCCGCGCCGAGCGGCCCGGCAGGAATTCTGTCGTCGTCTGATGGCATTCTTAGGGCGTGAGTATCCACGCCGTCAGCCCCCGTTTCGTCGGGCGTGCCCGTGAGCTCGCCGCCCTCGGCGACGCGCTGGCCGGGGCGCGTGCCGGGGCGTCGTCCGCCGTGCTCGTCGGCGGCGAGGCCGGGGTCGGCAAGACACGGCTGATCAAGGAGTTCACCGACCGGGCCGACGACGTGCTGGTGCTCGTCGGCGGGTGCCTGGAGCTGGGCACAGAGGGCCTGCCGTTCGCGCCGTTCACCGCCGTGCTGCGGGGGCTGGTGCGCGAGCTGGGCCGCGACGGGGTGGCGGCACTCGTGCCCGGGGGCACGCGCGGGCTGGCGCGGCTGCTGCCCGAGTTCGGCGAGCCGGACGGGGACGGGCCGGAGGCCAGGGCGCGGCTGTTCGAGCAGGTGCTGGGGCTGCTGGAGCGGCTGGCCGAAGAGCGTCCCGTGCTGCTGATCGTCGAGGACGCCCACTGGGCCGACCGGTCCACCCGCGACCTGCTGTCGTTCCTGGTCCGCTATCAGCCCACCGCGACGGGCCTGCTGATCGTGGTCACGTACCGCACCGACGAGCTGCACCGCACCCACCCGCTGCGGCCGCTCCTGGCCGAGCTGGGCCGGGTCGAGCGGGTGCGCAGGATCGAGCTGCGCAGGCTCACCCGCAGGGAGGCCGTCGCGCAGGCGGCGGGCATCCTGGAGCGGGAGCCGTCCCCCGCCGACATGGACCTGATCTACGCGCGCAGCGAGGGAAACCCGCTGTTCGTGGAGGCGCTGCTCAGCGACGGAGGCGGCGTCGCGCTGCCGGAGTCGCTGCGCGACCTGCTGCTGGCCAGCGTCGAGCGGCTGCCCGCCGAGACGCAGGAGCTGCTGCGCGTGGCCAGCGCCGGCGGGCAGCGCATCGAGCACGACCTGCTCTCCGCCGTCGCCGGGCTCGACGAGAGCGCGCTCGCCGGCGCGCTGCGGCCCGCCGTGGCCGGAAACGTGCTCACCGTCGACGGTGAGGGCTACTGCTTCCGGCACGCGCTGATCCGCGAGGCGCTCCACGACGACCTGCTGCCCGGCGAGCACACCCGCCTGCACACGCGCTTCGCCGAGGCGCTTGAGCGCGACCTGTCGATCCTGCCCGCCCCGCGCGGCGCGATCGAGCTGGCCCACCACTGGCACTCCGCCCACGACTCCACCTGGGCGCTGGTCAGCGCCTGGCAGGCGGCCGGCGTCGCCCGCAGGTCCACCGCCTACGACGAGCAGCTCGGGATGTTGTCCAGGGTGCTGGAGCTGTGGGACCAGGTGCCCGACGCCGTCGAGCGCATCGGCTGCGACCGCACCGACGTGCTCCGGAACACGGCCACGGTCGCGCACCTCGCCGGCGAGTACGAACGGGCCATCGCCCTGGCGAGCGCCGCCCTCGCCGAGATCGACCGCGACGCCGACCCGATCAGGGCGGCCAAGCTGCTGCGCCAGCGCGGCCTGACCCGCTACGACCTGGGCCGCCCCGGCTTCCTCGACGACCTGCGCGAGGCGGCCGCGCTGGTCGCCTCCGACGAGCCGAGCAACCTCCGCGCCCAGGTCCTGGAGACCTTGTCCCGCATGCTCCACGGGCGCGAGGCCTGGTCGGAGCGGCTCGCCACGGGCCGGCTCGCGATGGAGATCGCCCACGAGTTGGGCGACCGCAGGGTGGAGGCGCACGCGCTGATCGACCTCGCCTGGGCGCGGTTCGGCTTCTCCGAGATCGACGCGCAGATGGAGGCGTTCGCGGAGGCGCGCAGGATCGCCGGCGGCGACAGGGCGTTCAACGCGCTGATGCGCTGCGCGATCTCCGAGTCCGACGCGCTGGAGGGGGCGGGCCGCCACGAGCGGGCCGCGCGGGTGGCCCGCGACGGCATCGAGGAGGCCCGCCAGTACGGGCTGGCCCGCACGTCCGGCGCGTTCCTGTCGATCAACCTCGCCGAGCCGCTGGTGTCGCTGGGGCAGTGGGAGGAGGCGCTGGAGGTGGTCGAGCACGCGCTCGACCTCGCGCCGCCGGCGCCCTACCAGGCCAGCCTGCAGGGGTTCGCCGTGGACATCGCGCTGGCGCGCGGGGAGTTCGACCGGGCCGAGCGGTTGCTGGGGTCGTCGCGGGGCGTGTTGTCGCGCGGGACCTTCCGCGACCAGACCGTCCTGCCGCACCTGTGCAGGGAGGTGCGGCTGCTGCAGGCGCGCGGGGAGCTCGAGGCCGCGGTCGAGGTGGCCGCCCGGGCCATGGAGGAGCGCGATCTGCTGGACACCCCGCGTTACTCCTGGCCGGTGCTGGTGACGATCGCCGACCTGCTCGCCTCCGTGGCGCCGCATCCCGGGCGCGCTTGGGCATCCGCACCCGCGGGCGGGGCCACGCCGCTGGCGATGCTCGGCGCGGCCCTCCTGGAGCGGCTCCGGGCGCTGGGGCGGGAGGTCGAGGCCGACGGGGACCTTCAGCACGCCCACCGCCTCACCTTCGCGGCGCTGACGGGGCACGAGGCGGACGACGGCGCCGGCGAGCCGGGCGCGTGGCAGTTCAAGGCCTGGGACCAGGCTGCGGGGGCGTGGGCGGCGCTGCGGCAGCCGTACGCCGAGGCGCGGTGCCTGGTGGGCGCGGCGCAGGCGGCGCTGGCGTGCGGCGACCGGCAGGAGGCCGCGGCGCGGCTGGGCCGCGCGCGGGAGCTGGCCGGCCGGCTGGGCGCGACGCCGCTGCTGGAGCAGATCGACGCCGTCAGGCGGCGGGCCAGGATCGGGGGCGCAGAGGAGGCGGCCGACGGGCCGCCGCTGGGCCTGACGGCTCGGGAGCTGGAGGTGCTGCGGGAGGTGGCCGACGGGCGGAGCAACCGGGAGATCGCCGAGGCGCTGTTCATCTCGGCGAAGACGGTGAGCGTGCACGTCTCCAACATCCTGGCCAAGCTGGGCGTCGCCACCCGGGGCGAGGCCGCCGCCACCGCCTACCGGCTGCGGCTGTTCGACGCGCCCCTGTGACCGGCCTGTTCGACGTGCCCCTCTGTGGCAGACCTGTCCGATGCGGCTCTGTGACCGGGCCTGTCCGACCTGCTTCTGTGACCGGCCTGGGCGGGCCTCAGGCCGTCAGCTGGGCTTCCAGGCGGTAGCCGTCCACCGTGACGTAGACCTGGTCGCCGGGGCGGGCGTTCAGCCGCATCAGCACCGGCTGAAGGGAGTCGAAGACCGGCTGGTGACCCTGCCAGACCAGGACGATGGCGTTGTCCCCCGGGCCGGTCACCGACAGCAGCGTGCCGGGGCGCATGCCGAGCTGGGCCGCGTAGCCCTCCGGCACCGGCACCGGGCCGCCCCTGAGATGCTCGGGGGTCACCTCGATGCGCTGCCAGCGGCGCGGGTCCGAGGACGGGCCCGGCAGCGGCGGAGGCGGCGTCGGGGGAGTGCCCGCCAGCATCGGCGAACGGCCGCCCGACAGCGCCGAGAGCGTCGCCAGGGCCGCGGACGGGTCGATCGAGCCCGCCGCAGAGGCCGCCGACGGGATGGGCTGGCCGCCCCGGTGATGGTGGCCGTTGGCGCCCGGCGTGCGGCGGGGCAGGGGCTGGGCGGGCGACGGGGCCTCGGCCACCGCGTCGCCGCTCGACTCCTGGGGCAGGGCGTCGTACCAGGCCCTGGCGGAGTGGGCGCGGATGCCCAGCTCGCCCATCAGCTCCACGACGTCCGCGTCGGACGGGCTGGAGGCCAGGAGCTGCCTCGTACGGTCCTGAAGGCGGTGCAGGTCGCCCACGACCAGCCAGCCGTCCTGGAAGCGGCGGTCGGGCATGAGGGTCACCAGCACGCGCCAGAGTGGGGTGCGCAGCGACGGGACGGTCACGGGGTGGGCGGGGTCGGCGCCGATGAGCTGGTCCTCGGTGGCCGCCGCGCCGAGCCATTCGGTCAGGCGGAACATGTGGCCCGTGACCGGCGCGGACTCCGAGGAGCGGAGCCAGTGCAGCACGCGTTCCTCGGCCGTGCGCTGGGCCTGGGAGAGCGCGTCCCGGTCGACCAGCATCTTGTGGGCGAGCGTGCGCAGGCTGACCGGGTCCTCCGCGAACAGCCGGTGCACGGCCACCGCCAGCTCCAGCTTGTCCAGGCTGCGGAACAGGTTGTCCACGACCCGGACCATCGCGTGGTCGGCGTCGGTCGGCACGGGACTGGCGGGGACCGCCGGAGCACTGGGCACAGGCGCGGGCGCGGGGTAGCTCGGGGTGCCGTTGCTCTTGGAGGCGTTCGCCGGGCCGGGGACGGCGGGCATGGATCCCGTGCTGGGGCCGCCGGGGACCGCCGGCATGGACCCGGTGCTGGGGCCGCCCGGGACGGCGGGCATGGACCCGGTGCTGGGACCGCCGGAGGCGGAGCCGTCGTCCTGGCGGCCGGGCTGGGAACCTGCCTGGGAGGCGGCCTGGGGACCGGCGGGGCGTTGCGGGGCGCGTTCGGGCTGGCCGGGGGCCGGGCGCGGCGGGAGGCCCTCGCCGGCGAGCCCCTGCCGCGGCTCGCCGCCCTGCTGCTGAGCCGGGAACGAGCCGGTCTGCGGCTGGGCCGAGAACGAGCCGGTCTGCGCGGGGAACGACCCCGTCTGACGCGGCGGCGCGCTGCCGTCCTGGCCCGGCTGGACCGGGAAGGAGCCGGTCTGGCGGCTCTGCGACGCGGGCGAGGAGCGGTCGGACACCGCGGGGAAGGAACCGGTCTGCGGCCCGGAGCCGCTGTCCTGCCCCTGGGCGGCGAGAGGCCCGGTGCCCGGGGGCTGCTGGACCGGGAACGAGCCCGTCTGGCGCGGGTCCGCGGCGGCGGCCGGGCGCTGCGGCGCGGCGTCGGCCTGGCCCTGGTTCGCGAAGGGGCGTTCGGCGGCGCCGCTCTGGGCGGCGAACATGCCGGTCTGGGGCACCGGGTCGGCCTGTACGGGGAAGGGACCCGTGCCACGGATGAGCGGCCGGGTGACCTCGGGATGATCGGCCGCGGGAGCCACACGCTGGGCCGCGGGAGCCTCACGCTGGGCTTCGGGGGCCTCACGCTGGGCCGGGATGCGGCCGAGGATCTCGCGGAAGACGGAGCCGATCACCACCTCCGGCGTCGCCGACGGCGTGCCCAGGTCGCTGGGGGACAGGCGGCGCAGCCGCTGCCAGCCGCCGAGCCCGGTGATCGCCGTACGGGTGGCCTCGGGCCAGCCCGGCAGCGCCGGATCGACGTGGTGAACCGTCAGCGCGGGCAGCAGGTCGGCCAGCGGCAGGTAGTCCCAGCGGGAGGAGGCCAGCCGCGCCAGACGTTCGCAGATCCAGTCGAGCCCCGCCGTGCCGAGCGCCCTGGACAGCGTGAGAGAGTGCCACCATCCCGCCGGCAGCCGTGGATCGCCCAACGCCTCGGCCACCTGCTGTGGGCGGCTCCAGCGCAGCGCAGGGACTAGGTCGCTCAGGCAGATCGATGACTCGACTTCCATCGGCGGACCTTATCCTCCCCAGTGAGCCGCGTGGTGCTGACCGAAACGCGTGTGGCTAATGGTGCAGCTTACGCGGCAAGCTATCAATCAGTGTGAATAGGGTAAAGACGGTTCAGCTCCAAACCGTACCGTGGCCGACCGCCCACCTGGGCCACACATGCGGCACCAGCACGGCAACCTGCTTCCAAAGCCGCCTCTTCGCTGACACCCTGCAAAACCCCGGTGAGGTACCCGGCGGCGAACGCGTCACCCGCTCCCGTCGAGTCCACGACCTCGGTGGACGCGCCTGCCGCCGCCGCGACGACCTCGCCGTCCACGGCGGCCAGCGCGCCCCCCGCTCCCAGCTTCACGATCGCTGTGCCGTATGTCTCACTCAAGAGTACGGCGGCGCGCTCCGCCGTCGTGGCCCCACTCAGCAAGAGGGCCTCATCAAGATTCGGGAGGATCAGGCCGGCAGGGGCGGATTCGCGGATGAAACGTTCAACCCCGAAGTCGCGCAGCGGGCCGGTGGAGGCCGGGTCGACGCTGATCGCGATCCCCGCGGCGGCGGCCTCGGCCATCGCCAGCCTGGCCAGCCGCAGCCCGCCGTCGGCGAACAGCAGGTAGCCGGACAGGTGGAGCCGGGCGGCGCCGTCGAGCAGGGCCGGGTCCCAGTCGGCCTCGGAGATCAGGCCGCCCGCGCCGCGGTTGGTGAGCATCGTCCGCTCGCCGCTCCGGTCCACCATCGCGATCACGACGGCGGTGGGGCGGTCGGGATCGACCGAGACGTGCGGGCGCACCCCCGCCCTGGCCAGCTCGGCGGTGTGCCACTCGCTGCTGTCGTAGCCGAGCCTGGCCAGCAGGCGCACGTCGGCGCCGAGGCGGGCGGCCCAGGCGGCGGTGTTCGCGCCGGAGCCGCCGGGGCGCAGGACGATGTCGGCAGCGGTGTCGGTGCCCGACATGACCGGCGAACCGTGCAACGCCACCACATCGGTGACGACGTCGCCGATGACGAGCAGAGCGTTGCCCGTCACCCTGCCCGTCAGATCGCTCGTCAGATCGCCCGCTTGGTCGCCCGCTTGGTCGCCCGTCAGATCGTCCCTCACGGTCGTGCCCATGAGTGGGCGATCTGGGAGGCCAGGGCGACGTTGCCGCGCACGGCGGCCAGGTTGGCCTCCAGGGAGGCCCCGCCGGTGCCGTCCACCAGGTAGCCCAGCAGGAACGGCGTGATCGCCTGCCCCTTGACGCCCTGCCGCTCGGCGGCGGCCAGCGCCTCGGCCAGCACGCGGTCGTGGAGCTCGGGGTCGAGCTGCTGGTCCACGGGGACGGGGTTGGCGACGATCAGCGCCGTCTCCTGGCCGCCGAGCGCGTCCTGGCCGCGCATGATCGCCGCCGCCTCGGCGGGCGACTCGATCCGCCACTCGATCGGCTGGCCGGAGGAGTGCAGGTAGAAGCCGGGGAAAGTGTCAGTGCGGTAGCCGGCCACGCTCACGCCGCGCGTCTCGAGGCGCTGCAGCGTCGCGGGCACGTCGAGGATCGACTTGACGCCGGCGCAGACCACGGTGATGCGGGTGCGGGCCAGCGTGTCGAGGTCGGCGGACTCGTCCTGGTCCTCGGTCCAGCCGCGATGTACGCCGCCGAGGCCGCCGGTGGCGAAGACGCGGATGCCGGCGCGGGCGGCCAGGAAGGATGTGGCCGACACGGTGGTCGCGCCGCTGGCCTTCAGCGCCGCCGCCACGGGCAGGTCCCGCTGCCCCAGCTTGCGCAGGCCGGACTCGGTCGCGATGCGCTCCAGCCCGGCCTCGTCGAGACCGATGCGGGGCACGCCGTCCAGCACGGCGATCGTGGCCGGAACGGCGCCGGCCGCCCGTACGATCCCCTCCAGCTCGCGCGCCACCTCCAGGTTGCGCGGCTGCGGCAGCCCGTGGGAGATGATCGTGGACTCCAGGGCGACGACGGGCGCGCCGTTCGCCAGGGCCTCGGCGACCTCGTCGGACGGCTGCAGAACGGAGTCGGGGGTGGTGCGCATGGTGAGTTTCGTGCTCCTCGGGTGGTCCGTGCCTACTAGGGCGAAAGACGTATTTTACGGGATTTGTCGGGAAAGCAGCTGGTTACGGCGCTGATCAAGTGGCGGTCCACCTGAGGATCACACAGGGGCGCGGCGCCCGCCAGTGATCCCCCCGGTGTCGTTCGGGCCGGGAGTTGGGGGAGAAATGTCCGCGATTGAGCGTTGACGGGTGGTGTGGGTGGGGTCATATGGTGCGGAGATGGGGTCGTATGACGTGATCGTGGCCGGAGGCGGGCACAACGGGCTGGTGGCGGCCACCTATCTGGCCGGGGCGGGGCGCAGCGTGCTCGTCCTGGAGCGGCATGACCACGTGGGCGGTCTGGCGATCTCCGCGCGAGCCTTCCCCGGCGTCGACGTAAGGCTGTCGCGCTACTCCTACCTGGTCAGCCTCCTGCCCTCGGCGATCGTTCGCGATCTGGGCCTGGACCTGGAGCTGCGTCGCCGGCGCTACGCCTCGTACACGCCCAGGGGCGAGACCGGCCTGCTCGTCGACAACGAGGACGCGGCGGCGACGGCGGCCTCGTTCCGGGAGGTCACCGGCGGCGAGGCCGACCACAAGGCGTGGCAGGACTTCTACGGCATGACCGCGCGCGTGGCGCAGGCCCTGGCGCCCACGCTGCTCGAACCCCTCCCGTCCGCCGCCGAGGTCGAACGGCTCGTCGGCCCCGAGGCGTGGCGGGACCTGTTCGGGCGGCCGATCGGCCGGACCGTGGAGGAGCGCTTCGGGGACGACACCGTGCGCGGCGTCGTGCTGACCGACGCGCTCATCGGCACGTTCGCCGACCCCGCCACCGACCTGCTGGCCAACCGGTGCTTCCTGTACCACGTGATCGGTGACGGCAACGGCGAGTGGAACGTCCCCGTCGGCGGCATGGGCGCCGTCTCGGGGGCGCTGGAGGCGGCGGCCAGGCGGGCGGGCGCCGAGATCAGGACCGGGGCCGAGATCGTCGGGATCTCGCCGTCCGGCGAGGTCACGTTCGCGGACGAGGGCGGCGAGCACACGGTGAACGGCGGCCACGTGCTGGTCAACCTGCCGCCGGCCGTGCTCGACCGAGTGCTCGACCGGGCGCAGGGCAGGCCCGGGAGAGTCCCCGAGGGCGCGCAGCTGAAGGTCAACATGGTGCTGACGAGGCTGCCCCGGCTGAAGGACGCGTCCGTGGACCCGCGGGCGGCCTTCAGCGGCACGTTCCACATCAACGAGAGCCGCGACCAGCTCGCCGCCGCCTACGGGCAGGCGGCGCGAGGGGAGATCCCGGAGGTGCCGCCGGCCGAGGTCTACTGCCATTCGCTGACCGACCCGTCGATTCTCGGGCCCGGGCTCAGGGGCGAGGCCGAGACGATGACGCTGTTCGGCCTCCACATGCCCGCCCGCCTTTTCCGGAAAAATCCGGATAAAGCGAGAAAGGCGGCCCTGGACGCCACCTTCGCCTCCATCAACTCCGTCCTCGCCGAGCCCATCGAGGACTGCCTGCTCAGAGCCCCCGACGGCACCCCGTGCGTCGAGGCCAAATCCCCGGTCGACCTGGAGAACGAGGCCGGGCTGCCGGGCGGCCACATCTTCCACACCGACCTGAGCTGGCCGTACGCGGAAGACGGGGAGCGGTGGGGCGTGGAGACCGAGCACGAGCGCATCCTGATGTGCGGCGCGAGCGCCCGCAGGGGCGGCGGCGTGAGCGGGATCGCCGGACACAACGCGGCCATGTCGGTGCTGAAGCGCTGACCCCCCCGCGCCAGCCCCCTCCGCGCGAGCCCCGCGCCAGCCCCCTCCGCGCGAGCCCCGCGCCAGCCCCCTCCGCGCGAGCCCCGCGCCAGCCCCCT
>NZ_JBITJQ010000022.1:933-123232 GCF_044460125.1 Nonomuraea sp. NPDC050153 | reverse complement strand
AGCCCCGCGCCAGCCCCCTCCGCGCGAGCCCCGCGCCAGCCCCCTCCGCGCGAGCCCCGCGCCAGCCCCCTCCGCGCGAGCCCCGCGCCAGCCCCCTGCGTCGGTGCCCCACGCCGGTGCCCTACGCCAGTGCCCCGCGTCGGTCTCCTGCGCGGGTGGTCCGCGCTAGTCCTCCGCGATCAGCCTCGTGGCCACCTCCATGGCCACGGACGCCCGCTCCGCCTCCGGCACGTCCAGGTCGAAGAGGAACGGCACGCTGCCCAGGATCACCGCGAACACCGCCAGCCGGGCCTCGAACTTCCGCACCGGCCCCGCCTCCGGATCCTCCAGCAGGGACACCATCTTGACGATCCCGCTCTGCATCCGCTCACCGGCCGGCAAGCCCTGCATCACGCCCTGGTTGACCTGCGCGAACTTGAACAGCGGGCGCCACTGCCCCTCCAGCAGCTCGCCGATCCGCCGCAGGATCTCCCGCCTGGACTCGGCGGTCCTGGGCTGCGCGTGCCCCCACTCCACCAGCTCGTCGATCGACTCGGCCAGCCGCTCCCCGACGCTCTGCAGGATCGCCTCTTTGGTGCTGAAGTGGTAGTAGAGCGCCGGCCTGGTGATCTGCAGCCGCTCCGCCACCTCCTGCAGCGTGGTCTGCTCGTACCCCTGCTCGGCGAACAGCTCCAGCGCAACCTGCCGGATCCGATCCCTCGTGTCCGTCCGCCGCCCTGCCATTCCGCTCCCATCACTTGACGACCGGCCCCACGATTGCTTACTTTCGCGTAAGTAAGCAATGCGATCCGGCTTGTAGGGAGCAGACTATGGCGGAAAACTTCCCTGTCCAGCGCACGTGCCCGTTCGCGCCCCCGCCCGAGTACGAGCGGATGCGCGAGCAGGCCCCTCTCGTGCGAGCCTCGCTCCCCGGCGGGGACGTCTGGCTCGTCACCCGGCACGCCGCGGCGAAAGAGGTCCTGGCGGGCACGGGCATCAGCACCAACCCGGCGACTCCCGGCCATCCCAACTGGGCGTTCAGACCGGAGCCGCCCACTCCCGAGGAGCGGGCCGCGGCGGCGGAGTTCGCGATCGGCCACTTCATCGACCTCGACCCGCCCGAGCACAGCCGGTTCCGGCGGCTGCTCATCCCCGAGTTCACCGTCAGGCGGATCAAGGAGCTGCGGCCCGGCATCCAGCGCACCGTGGACGAGCTCATCGACGTCATGCTGGCCAAGGGCGGCGAGGCGGAGCTGGTGGAGGCGTTCGGGCTGGCGCTGCCGTCGCTGGTCATCTGCCAGCTGCTCGGCGTCCCCGTCGACGACCGCGAGTTCTTCCAGTCGCGTACCCGGCAGATGCTCTCCCACGCCGACGGCCCCGATGCGAGCCTCCGGGCGATCATGGAGCTCAGGGACTACCTCGGCACCCTGATCACCGAGGCGACCAAGCAGCCCAAGGACGACCTGCTCGGGCGGTTGATCGAGAGCGGTCAGCTCACGCACGCCGAGCTGGTGGGCGTGACCTTCCTGCTGCTCGTCGCGGGCCACGAGACCACCGCGAACATGATCCCGCTCGCCGCCCTCACCTTCCTGCGCCACCCGGGCCAGCTCGCCGCGCTGCGCGAGAACCCGGACAAGTGGCCCATGGCGGTGGACGAGCTGCTGCGCTACCACTCGGTCGTGGACTGGGTGGCGTTCGACCGGGTGGCCGTCGAGGACCAGGAGATCGGCGGACAGCTCGTCAGGAAGGGCGAGGGCATCTTCGTGCTCGGCGCCTCCGCCAACAGGGACGAGCGGGCGTTCGAGCGGCCGGACGAGTTCGACGTCGAGCGCGGGGCCCGCCACCACGTGGCGTTCGGGTACGGTGTTCACCAGTGCCTCGGCCAGAACCTGGCCAGGGCCGAGATGGAGATCGCGCTGCGCACGCTGTTCGAGCGCATCCCGGGCCTGCGGGTCACCATGCCGGACGAGGAGCTGCCGATCAAGAGCGACGGCCCCATCTTCGGCCTCAAAGCGATGCCCGTCGCGTGGTGATCCTCATGGAACGAGCATGATTGCGTTTATCAGGTTTTCATGATGAGCCTCTAGCGTTTGTCGCATGAGTGAGCCCGCACGGTTGCTGGTAGTGGACGACGAGCCCGCGTTGCGCGAGGCGCTGCAGTCGAGCCTGGAATTCGAGGGCTACAAGGTCGTCACGGCCAACGACGGGCAGGCGGCGCTGGACGCGGTCGTGGCCGACTCCTTCGACGCGGTGCTGCTGGACGTCATGATGCCCCGGCTCGACGGCCTGACCGCCTGCCGGCGGCTGCGGGCCTCCGGCAACCACATCCCGGTCCTCATGCTCACGGCCCGCGACGCCGTGGGCGACCGGGTGTCGGGGCTCGACGCGGGGGCCGACGACTACCTCGTCAAGCCGTTCGAGCTGGACGAGCTGCTGGCCCGCGTCCGCGCCCTGCTGCGGCGGGGCGCGCTGAACGCGAGCCCCGCCGAGGGCGGCGACACTCTCACGTACGGCGACCTGCGCATGGACCTGGCGACCAGGGAGGTCACGCGCGGGGACCGCCGGCTGGACCTGACGCGCACCGAGTACCTGCTGATGGAGCTGTTCCTGGCGCACCCTCGGCAGGTGCTGACCAGGGACCAGATCCTCAGCGAGGTGTGGGGGTTCGACTTCGAGCCGACGTCCAACTCGCTCGACGTGTACGTGATGTACCTGCGGCGCAAGACCGAGGCCGGGAGCGAGCCCCGCGTGATCCACACGGTGCGCGGGGTGGGGTACGTCCTACGGACGACGCCGTGATCTGGCGCAGCCTCCGCACCCGCCTCACGCTCCTGGTCGCGGTGGCCGTCGCCCTGGCCATCGCGGTCGCCGCGGGCGTGTGCTTCATGATCGTACGGGCGCAGCTCTACGACCAGGTGGACCAGGAGCTGAAGCCGCGCCCCGGCGAGAACAGCCTGCCCTGGCTCATGGAGCACTGCCGCTCCACACCCGAAGCCCCCGGCCCCTACGGCCCGCCACAGGCGACGCAGATCATCTACAGCGACGGCCGCCCCACCTGCTACCTCGGCACGGCGCTGAAGATCACACAGGAGGATCTCGACATCGCGTCGCAGGGCGGCAGGCCGCACAAGCACAACGGCCTGGCCGAGGACGGCACGCCCATGCGCATCTTCACCGCCAACGTCGGCCCAGGGATGGCCGTCATGGACGCCCGGCCGATGGGCCGCCTGCAGGACACCCTGCGCAATGTGGCGTTGCTGCTCGGCTTCGTGTCGGTGCTCGGCGTGCTCGGAGCCGCCACAGCGGGCCTGCTCATCGCCCGTGCCGCGCTGCGCCCGGTGGGCAGGCTGACCAGAGCGGTCGAGCACATCGCGCGGACCGAGGACCTCGACACGCGCATCCCCGTCGAGGGTACCGACGAGATCGCCCGCCTCTCCTCCTCCTTCAACGCCATGACCACCGCCCTGGCCGGCTCCCGAGAGCGCCAGAAACAGCTGGTCGCCGACGCCGGCCACGAGCTGCGCACCCCCCTGACCACCCTGCGCACCAACATCGACCTCCTCCTGCGCAGCGAGCAGACGGGCCGCAGCCTCGACCCCGACGCCAAGAAGCGCCTGCTCACCAACGTCAAGGCCCAGTTCGCCGAGCTGTCCACGCTCGTCGCCGACCTCCTCCAGCTGGCCAGGGGCGACACCGAGCACGAGCCGCACGTCGAGCTGGCCTTCCACGAGGTCGTGACGGCGGCCGTCGAGCGGGCCGGGCTGCGCGGCGCCGAGGTGGTCAGCGACCTGCGGCCCTGGTACGTCGTCGGCAGCGCCACCTCACTCGAACGCGCCGTGCTCAACCTCATCGACAACGCCGCCAAGTTCAGTCCTGGGCGCCAGGTCGAGGTGTCGTTGTGGCACGGCCAGCTGTCCGTGCGCGACCACGGTCCGGGGCTGCCGGAGGAGGAGCTGCCGCACGTCTTCGAGCGGTTCTGGCGCTCCCCGTCCGCCCGTGGCCTGCCCGGGTCCGGGCTGGGTCTGGCGATCGTGGCGCAGGCCGCCGCGGAGGCCGGGGGACAGGTAAGCCTGTCGAACGCGCCAGGTGGCGGAGCGATCGCGACTATGGACCTTCCCGGAACTCTCATGCGTAACTCAGAATCGGATAAGTCCCGTTAAAGACCCGACCCGTGAGCTGGCTGCATGGAGATAACAGCAGTAAGGACGCGCCTGGTCGAGGTGGTCGTCCCGGTCTACAACGAGCAGCGGGCGCTCCGCGCGAGCATCACCCGGCTGCAGACGTACCTGACCAGGAACTTCCCGTACGGCTTCCGCATCACGATCGCCGACAACGCCAGCACCGACAACACCTGGCAGATCGCCACCGAGCTCGCCCAGGAGCTCCAGCACGTGCGGGCCGTGCACCTCGACGAGAAGGGGCGCGGCCGGGCGCTGCGGCGGGTCTGGTCGCAGAGCGAGGCCGACGTCGTCAGCTACATGGACGTGGACCTGTCCACCGACCTCGACGCGTTCCTTCCGCTGGTCGCGCCTCTCCTGTCCGGTCACAGCGACCTGGCCATCGGCACCCGCCTGGCCAGGGCCTCCCGGGTGGAGCGGGGGCCGAAGCGCGAGTTCATCTCCCGCTCGTACAACCTGCTGCTGCGCTCCGTGATGGGGGCTGGGTTCTCGGACGCGCAGTGCGGGTTCAAGGCGGTCCGTACGGAGATCGCGCAGGCGCTGCTGCCCGGCGTCGAGGACGAGCAGTGGTTCTTCGACACCGAGTTGCTGCTGCTCGCCGAGCGGCACGGGCTGCGCATCCACGAGGTGCCCGTGGACTGGGTGGACGATCCGGACAGCCGGGTCGACATCATCCAGACCGCGCTCGACGACCTGCGCGGTCTGGCCAGGGTCGCGCGCAAGACGCTGTCGGGGGCGGCCCGCATCCCGGTGCCGGCCCGGGTCCAGCGGGCCGAGCTGCCGAAGGGGATGGCCAAGCAGCTGCCCAGGTTCGCGATCGTCGGCGTGGTGAGCACGCTGGCGTACCTGGCGCTGTTCTCGCTGCTGCGGCAGATGGTCTCCCCGCTGGCCGCCAACGCGATCGCGCTGCTGGTCACGGCCGTGGCCAACACCGCCGCGAACCGCCGCTTCACGTTCGGCGTCAAGGGCTCGGGCGGGGCGATGCGGCACCAGTTCGAGGGCCTGATCGCGTTCTTCGTCGGGCTGGCGCTCACTTCGGGGAGCCTGTCGCTGCTGCCTGACGGCGTCTCGCACGGGGTGGAGCTGGTCGCGGTCATCATCGCCAACGCGGCGGCCACGCTGGTCCGCTTCCTGCTGCTGCGCGTGTGGGTCTTCAACCCCAAGCGGAGGTCGGCACGATGACCGCCACCGCCATGCGGTCCGGGCACCGGGCCGCACCGAGCCGCAGCCTGCCCGCACGCGTCTTCCTGGGCGCCGAGGAGGACCCGCGCTGGTCGCGGCCCGCCATGTGGGCGGTGCTCGCCGTCGCTTTCGTCCTGTACGCGTGGGGGCTGAGCGGCAACGCCAACGAGTACTACGCCGCCGCCATCCTCTCCGGGACGCAGAGCTGGAAGGCGTTCTTCTTCGGCGCGCTGGACGCCGGGTCGTTCATCACCGTGGACAAGCCGCCGCTGGCGCTGTGGGTGATGGGGCTGTCCGCGCGGATCTTCGGCTACGGCACGTGGAGCATGCTGCTTCCGCAGGCCCTGGCCGGGGTGGCCGCCGTCGGCCTCGTCTACTCCGCCGTGCGCCGCGCCTGCTCCGGAAGGACGTACGCCGACGCGGCGGCCCTGGTCGCGGCCGTGGTCATGACGCTCACCCCGATCACCGTGGCGATCAACCGGGACAACAACCCCGACACGATCCTCGTGCTGCTGCTCGTGCTCGCGGCCTGGTTCTGCCTGGAGTCGCTGCGTACCGGGCGCCTGCGGTCGCTGCTGGTGTGCGCCCTCTTCGTGGGGCTGGGCTTCAACGCGAAGATGCTCCAGGCTTACCTGGTGGTGCCGGCCTTCGCGCTGGCGTACCTGCTGTGCGCCGGCGTGCCGTGGCTCAAGCGGGTGGGGCACCTGCTCGCGGCCGGCGTGGTCATGCTGGTGTCGAGCGCCTGGTGGATGGCGATCGTCGACCTCTGGCCCGCGGACTCGCGGCCCTACGTCGGCGGCTCCACCGACAACTCCGTCTGGGACCTGGTGATCGGCTACAACGGGCTCGGCCGGATCTTCGGCCAGGGCGGCGGCCCTGATGGCGGCGGTGGCGGTGGCGGCGGCTTCGGCGGGGAGTCCGGGGCCGGGCGGCTGTTCAACGACATCCTGGCGGGGCAGATCTCCTGGTTGCTGCCGTTCTGCGTGGTGGCGCTGGCGTTCGCCGCGGTCATGCGGGTGCGCCGGATCGAGGGCCCGTCCGGGGCCGCGTGGCTGCTGTGGGGTGGCTGGCTGGTCGTCCACTACGTCGTGTTCAGCTTCTCCAGCGGCACCTTCCACCCGTACTACACGACTGCGATGGCGCCTGCCGTGGCCGCTCTGTGCGGGATGGGCGGGGTGGCCATGTGGCAGGAGTACCGGCGGTCGCGGACCTGGGCCTGGGCGCTGCCGCTGGCGGTGGCGCTGACGGGCGGCTGGTCGTTCGTGGTGCTGCGCCGCACGCCCGACTGGGCGCCGTGGCTGGCCTGGGTCGTGCTCGGGGCGACCTTGGCGGCCGTGGTGGTGCTGGTGCTGGCCAGGGTGCGGGCGCAGGTGACGGTCAGGATCGCCGCCGTCGCGCTGGCGGCCACGGTGGTCGCCGGCCTGGCCGGGCCCGCCGCGTACGCCGTCAGCTCGCTGGGGTCGCAGGTGAACGGGACGAACCCGACCGCCGGGCCGAACGCGGGACAGATGGGCTTCGGCCGGATGGGCGGCGGCCCGGGCGGCCAGTTCCCCGGCCGCGATTTCCGCAACGGCCAGATGCAAGACGGCCAGATGCCTAATGGTCAGACGCCCAATGGTCAGATGCCCAACGGCCAGATGCCCGGTGGGCAGGGGCAGCCGGACGCGCAGGGACAGCCCGGCGGGCAGGACGCGGGTTCCGGGACGGGGCGGACCGGCCGGGCGGGCTTCATGGGCGGCGGCCCCGGCGGCGGGATCGGCGACTCCATGGTCAAGTACCTCCTGGCGAACCAGGGCAAGGCCACCTGGCTGGTCGCGGTGAACAGCGCCATGCAGGCGTCGCCGACCATCCTGTCCACCCGCAAGCCGGTGCTCTCCATGGGCGGCTTCACCGGCAGCGACGCGGCGATGACCGTGGATCGGCTCAAAGAGCTCACCTCCTCCGGTCAACTCCGCTACGTTCTGTCGGGCGGCGACCGTGGCGGTCCGGGCCGGGGCAACGCCGAGGTGACGACCTGGGTCCAGCAGAACTGCAAGGCCGTGGCCGGCCAGGACGGCCTCTACGACTGCGCCGCGTGACGGGAAAGGGGCGCCTCGGCGGCGCCCCTGACACCGACCCGCTCATTCCTGGGTCATCTGCACATCGAGGCCGAAGTCACCTCAAGGCAGGATGAAATATGGCCAACGAGACCGGCATCTCCGCGCGCCGCATGCGGCTCTCCCGCCCGCCTGCCGCCTAACCTGCGGAAAGTCGAGCACATACGAGGGAGAGACCATGGCGATCAGCATCGTCAAGCGCCGTGCCTGGAACGCCCGCCCGCCGAGAGACCCGGACGACGTCGTCCAGGTCCCCTGGCCGCAGCGCACCGAGTTCATCGTCCACTACACCGAGGGACCGACGACGCAGACGCCGCGGGAGATCCAGGACTTCCACATGGACGTGCGGGGGTGGAACGACATCGGCTACAACTTCCTCGTACGGGACGACGGCATCGTGTACGAGGGCCGTGGCTGGGAGGTCAAGGGAGCCCACGCCCTGAATCACAACGTCAGCGGCATCGGATGCGCCTACATCGGCCTGAACCAGGCGAGCGACGGGGCGAAGCTGA
This sequence comes from Nonomuraea sp. NPDC050153, assembly GCF_044460125.1. Lineage (NCBI taxonomy): Bacteria > Bacillati > Actinomycetota > Actinomycetes > Streptosporangiales > Streptosporangiaceae > Nonomuraea > Nonomuraea sp. NPDC050153. The sequence goes on along the minus strand of NZ_JBITJQ010000022.1, from coordinate 115,285 downwards.
AGATCCGCGCCCTGTACGACGAGGCGTGCGCCAAGGCGGGCCGTACGCTGGCCAAGCGCGCCCACATCCAGGTCGGCGACACCGACTGCCCCGGCACGAAGCTGCTGGCCTGGGTGGAGGCCGGCATGCCGGTCCCCGCCGCGGCGGGCGCGGACCTGCCGTCGGACGACGACCGGCTCGCGTGACGGCGGGGACGGCACCTCAGCCGGTGGCGCGGGACCTGTGCCACGGCGCGAACGCGTTGTCCACGCCGTGCAGGGCCGGGCGCAGCTCCGGATGGTGGCGCAGGATCACGGAGGCCATGGTGCTGTCCGCGATCCAGTCCAGCCCTGCCTTGGTGTAGACGCGCTCGGCGTAGTCGGGAGTGAAGAACCGGTCGCTGTTGAGCCGCCGGGAGGCCATGAGGATGAAAACCCGGAAGGCCGTGTCGCTGAAGGCGAACCCTTCCGGGCGCTTCTCGGCGAACATGCCCACGATCAGGTCGACGTCCTCCAGCCGGTCCTCGTACACCTCGCGCAGCTCCTCCGCCAGCGCCGGATCGTCCGTGAGCGTGTCGAACCCGGTCACCGGCTGTAGGTCGAGCAGCCTGCGGAACTCGTTGTAGCGGGGCACGCCCAGCTCCCGGCAGCGGATCAGGTCCGTGGCCGCCAGGTCCACGAGCTTGCCGTCGGGGCGTTCGAACTCCTGCAGCAGGCGCGGGAAGTTGTGCAGGACGATCGCGCCGGGATGCTCGGTCCCGAAGGAGTACAGCAGGTCGGCGGGTGAGATCGCCGAGGCGACCCGCAGTGCCGCGGGGCCGGACAGCTCGCGCAGCGTGCTGTTCCTGATCCCGGAGTCGTCGCGCAGGTGGCGCAGGCTGTAGTCGTCGGGGATCAGCGGGTGCATCCGGTAGACGGCCGAGAACTCCTCGGTGATGCTGAACGGCACCCCGAAGTGGTCGGTCCGCGAACCCGGGATGCCGCTGATCGCCTCACTCCGGCTGATCCGTCCCAGCGCCCTGTTGATCCGCTCGGAGGCCATGCCCCACCAGTTGGCCCGCAGGCCCGTCACCGCCGTGGGGTGGCTGATGGCCGCGGGCGTCCACTCCACGGTGTGGATCTTGGCGACGAGCGCGGCGTTGATCAGTCTGGCGCGCTCGAACAGCTCGTCGTCGCCCCAGGCGGGATACTCGGCGTGGAGCCGTTCGCAGATGGCGTTGTGCTCGTGCTCGAACAGCCCCTGCATCATCACCAGGCCGAGCCAGAAGCCCGGCTCGCGGGCCGGGTCGGCCTTGCCCCCGGCCATCGCGCGGGTCCCGGACGGGCGATGGCGGATCCTGCCCCGGGTGCCGGTGCGCAGGGCCCGCTGCTCCTCGTCGCCGATGCCGTAGACCAGCGACAGGTCCCACCAGTGGGTGAGCGTGTTCAGCGAGGTCGCGGGCCCCTCGTAGCCGGGCGGGCGGGTCGGGTCGGGCGGGACGCGCGGGATCGTCAGCAGGGGCTGGGGCCAGTCGTCGCCCGGCTCCAGCGGGATGGTCCACGGGTCCTCCGACGGGCTGATCCCGTGGCTGAACCAGTCCCTGATCATGAACTGCAGCCAGGTCGCGGCCAGGACGTTGAGGGAGCTCGCGGGCTGGAACCGGGTGCGCGTCATGAGCCGCCGGCTGATCGTGCGCGGGTTCGGCGTCATGACCCGCTCGGGCGGCTCGGCGAAGGTGCGGTCGAGCGGGACGTTCCGCCCGAACCGGGTGCCGGCCATGCCCATGGCGGGCTGGTCCACGTCGTTGTACGAGCCGTCGGCGGTCCGCCGTACCTCGTGGCCCTTCGGGTCCGGGGCGGGCGGCGGCGGGCCGAGGGCGGGCAGGCGGCCGGTGTCGTACAGGTTCTGTTTACGCAGCCGGTTGCGGACGCCCACCAGGACCGCCAGGCCGAGCGGGGTGGGCAGCCGGTGCCAGCCGAAGCGCCGGTCGAGTGCGTGGGCCAGGGCGTCGTAGGCGGTCCAGAACCACGAGCGGCGGTAGCCGGCCCCGGTGACGGGCCGTTCCCGGCCGGTGGGCGGCCGGGCGCGCTCGGGCGCTTCGGCGCGGGTGGACTCGGCCGTGGGCGCGGTGGCGTGGGCGGAGGCGGCCGTGAGGCGCGCGGCGATACGCAGGCGGTGCTTCATCGGATCTCCCCGTGAGCGGTCGGCGGTCAGCGGTCGGCTACGGTGCGGGCGTGTCGTACTCGCGCGGTCGGCTACGGCGCGGGCGTGACGTACTCGCTCGATCGGCTACGGTGCGGGCGTGACGTACTCGCGCGGCCGGGACGGGCTCAGCAGCCGGTCCGTCGCCGCGCGGTTGGGCGGCGGCAGCCGGTCCTGCCCGAGCCCCAGCCCGACCACGGACTCCAGCCCGTCCCGGGACGGCGGGGGAGGCGTGGCCGAGGTCAGGAACCAGCTCTCCACGTGGTCGTCGAGCACCCCGCTCACGGACGGGAGGTAGGCCGTCAGGATCGGCCGGTCGCGGATGTCCAGCCGCCTCAGCCACGCCGCGCGTTCGTGCTCGCCGATGAGGAGCCGGTCCTGCGGGCCGCCGCCCCACGTCAGGCCCATCCGGCCGCGGAGCGCGACGGACGACTTCCAGAGCATCCCCCGGAAGGAGGCGTAGCCGGTGGCGGTGTAGCGCATCGGCAGCCACGCCCGCGGCGGTCGCGGCACGTCCACGCGCATGACCAGCTGCCCGTCGAGGTCGTACTGGCTGCTGATCGTGGACTCGCCGGTCACGAAGTCGAGTGAGGCGCGGCGCTTGGGCAGGCCCCAGATGCCGAGGCCGCCCTTGACGGAGATCTCCGTGCTCACCGGCATGTCGGCGATGTAGACGCCGGTGCCGAAGAGCGAGCTGAACAGCAGCGGCAGCAGCGGCGGCGCGGGCCGGCCGCCCGGCGTGCACAGGATCCCGGTGACGAACTCCACGTACGTGCCGATCGGGGTGTCCTGGTAGTCGACGACCGCGATCACCAGCACCCCCTCGCCGCGCACCCGGTACGGGCTCAGCTCCTCCGGCAGCGCCTCACGCGCGCCGCGCGGGTCGATCGGGTACGCGGCGATGAGCGCCGGGCTGCCCAGCGTCCCCACCGGCATCCGGAACGGGATGCCGTCCACGTCGGCGAATCGGCCGGCCACCCGCCGGCGTCCTGCGATGAAGGTCATCGGTCCCCCCTGTGCCGGGCCGGCGTGCCGGCCAGCTCCTCGATGATCAGCGGAAAGACGTCGCGGTGGGCGCGCTCGCCGAAGAACACGTCCAGATGGCTGTATCCGCATAGGAGGTGGAGGGAGTGGTGGGGGGCGAAGCGGGAGAAGAAGTCGTAGGAGCGGCGCTGGCTCTCCGGGAGGAAGCAGCGGTTCAGCTCGCCGGCCAGGAAGACGATCCGGGCGTCGGTACGCGGCTCCTGCGCCGTGTAGTCGTCCGGCAGGCCGTCGAGGTGCTCGTAGGCGACCAGGTGGCCGCTGCGCACGCATTTGTCCATCTGCTGGAAGAAGGTCAGCGGCACCGGGCCGAACTCGTGCGGGAGCCAGAGGTCGTGCGTGGCCGCGCCGAGGTTCTCGTGCCGCCACAGCGCGGGGGACCCGCTGCCGTACGTGAAGCTGACCAGCTTGCACACCGTGCTCCCGCACTCGGGGTGGGCGGCCTTCACCAGCTGGGTGATCAGCGCGGCCACGCCCGGTGGCGGGCGGTCGCCCCAGGAGGGATCGAGGTACGGCAGGAACCTGCGCGTGAGCGGCACCGCGTACCGGAGCTTGGCCCGAGACCAGCGCGGGACGACGGGATGCAGGGAGACCGCGTTCGTGACGATCGTGTCGACCTGGGGCACCAGGCCCGCGCACGCGGACATCATGAACGAGGTCGACCCCTGGCAATGGATGATCGCCTTGATCCGGTCCGCCCCGGTCTCCTCGACGATCTTGCGCACCGCGGCGGGATGGTCGTGCTTGGCCGCCTGGTCCAGCGTCCACGGATTGGGCGGGAGGTCGATGCTGGCCCGCCAGTCCTCCAGCCAGACGTCGTAGCCCTCCGCGACGAGCACGTCGACGATGCCGGCGGGCACCGGCGCGCGGAACACCCTGGACCGGACCCCCGCGCCGTGCACGAGGATGACCGGGGCCTTCGCCGGCGGAGTGTGCCCGCGCACGTTGACGAGACGCAGGCTTTTGCCGTCTCCGGCGGTGAAGGGTACGACGCGTTCGTGTGTAGCGGGTCGTCCATGCATACCGATCGCCATTTCGGGCCCCAATCTCGGGGCCCAGTCCCGGGGCCCCAATCTCGGGCCCTGATCTTGGGCACTGCCGGCCGCGGGCCGGCAGTCCTGGTTTGGACTCCTGATTCCGGTGCTCAGCTCACCGATCGGTTACTCTTGCATTCTACCTCTCCCCCCTTTTCGGACCCTTCCGGACGAGGGAGAGACAATGCGCTATAACGGTCCTGACCTGGCAAGACGCCCTGCCGGTGAGCACGCCGACGTCGTCGTGGTGGGCTCGGGGTTCGGGGGCTCCGTGGCGGCCTGCCGGTTCGCGGAGGCAGGGCTGCGGGTGGTCGTGCTGGAGCGCGGCCGGCCGTACCCGCCGGGCTCGTTCCCGCGGACGCCCGCCGCGACGGCCCGCAACCTGTGGGACCCGAGCGAGGGTTTGCTCGGGCTGTTCGACCTGTGGAGCTTCCGCGGGCTCGACGCGGTCGTCTCCAGCGGGCTCGGCGGCGGCTCCCTCATCTACGCCAACGTGCTGCTGCGCAAGCCGGAACGGTGGTTCGTCAAGGAGAGCCCGCTGCCCGGCGGCGGCTACGAACACTGGCCCGTCACGCGGGCCGACCTCGACCCGCACTACGACGCGGTGGAGCGGATGCTCAAGCCCCAGCGCTACCCGCTCGGCCAGCGTCCGTACGACACCACGGCCAAGACCCTCGCCATGCGCGAGGCGGCCGGGCGGCTGGGGCTGGAGTGGGAGCTGCCGCCGCTGGCCGTCGCCTTCGCCCCCGAGCCCGGCGCCCAGCCCGCTCCCGGCCTGCCCATCCCGGACCCGGAGTACGGCAACCTGCACGGCCTGCCGCGTACGACGTGCCGGCTGCGCGGCGAGTGCAACCTCGGCTGCAACGACGGGGCCAAGAACTCCCTCGACCACACCTACCTGTCGGCGGCCCGGCACGCCGGCGCCGACCTCCGTACCCTGCACGAGGTGCGCTGGCTGGCCCCCGCTCCGGGCGGCGGTTACGCCGTGAGCTACGTGGTGCACGAGCCGCGCGAGGGGCGGCGGCGGGTCAACACCCGGCGGCTGCAGCAGCGCACGATCACCTGTGACCGGCTCGTCCTGGCCGCGGGCACGCTCGGGACGACCTACCTGCTGCTGACGTGCATGTCGGAGTTCCCCGGCCTGAGCCCCATGCTCGGGGCCCGCTTCAGCGGCAACGGCGACCTCCTCACCTTGATCCTGGACGCCCGCGACGGCGCGGGCCGCCACCGCTCGCTGGAGGGCAGCCGAGGGCCGGTGATCACCAGCGCCATCCGGGTGCCGGACGCGGCCGACACGGGGCAGGGGGACCGCCGGGGCATGCTGGTCGAGGACGCGGGCTATCCGCCCTTCGCCGAGTGGCTGGGGGAGTTCGCCGGGGCGCGCGGCCAGGCCAGGAGGGCCGGCAGGTTCCTGCTGGGCAGGATCGGAGCCCTCCTCGGCCACTCGCCGCAGAGCCGGATCAACGCGGAGCTGGCCGCGCTGCTCGGCGACGGTCACCTGTCCGACGGGTCGCTGGCCCTGCTCGGCATGGGCCGCGACATCCCCGACGGCGTGATGCGCCTGCGCCGCGGCTTCCTGGACGTCGACTGGACGACCAGCACGTCCATGCCGTACTTCGGCACGCTGCGCTCGGTCATGCGGGACACGGCACGGATCCTGCGGGCCGGCTACCGCGACAACCCCCTGTGGCTGGCGCGCAGGGTGATCACGGTGCACCCGCTCGGTGGCGCCCCGATGGGACGCCACCCCGCGGAGGGCGTCGTGGACGAGTACGGCGAGGTGTTCGGGCATCCGGGCCTGTACGTCCTGGACGGCGCGTGCATGCCGGGCCCGGTCGGCGTCAACCCGTCCCTGACCATCGCCGCTCTCGCGGACCGGGCCTGCGAGCACGTCCTGGAGACGGCGCCCCGGACGGCGTCCCGGACGGCGCGGCAGGGCGGGGCCGCGTCGTCGGGCCTGAGCTTCACCGAGGAGATGCGCGGCCACGTCATGCCCGGCTCCGCCGACCCGGAGGAGGGAGAGCGGCTGGGGCGCGCGAACGGGCACCCGCTGGCGGTCCACCTCACCATCACCGCCGGCGACGTCGAGCGGTTCGTGGCCGACGCCGGGCACGAGGCGTCCGCCGCCGGGTGGGTGACCTGCCCCGTGGTCGGCGGCGGTCGCCTGCGGGTGGAGGACGGGTCGTTCAACCTGTTCGTGGCGGGCGAGGAGCCGGCCCGCCGGCGGATGCTCTACCGCCTCCACTTCACCGGCGACGGTGACGCCCCGCTGACGCTCACCGGGTTCAAGGACGTGCACGACGACCCCGGGGCGGACATCTGGCCCGACACCTCCACCCTGTACGTCCGGATCCTGCGCGGGCACACCCGCCCGGCGGACGACTCGGAGGCCGAGGTGGTCGCCGCGGGCGTCATCCGGATCCACCTGCCGGACTTCCTGCACCAGCTGACGACGTTCCGCACGTGGGGGCCCGACGGGGCCGCGGGGCTGGCGAGGTTCGGCCGGTTGTTCCTGGGCGAGCTGTGGGACGCCTACCACGATCTCGCGGCGGGGGCGCGGGTGCCGTAGACGGCCGGGCGGCCTTGACAACGATGTCAATCGCCTTCTTGATGTTCTTATGGCCGTACCACTGATCGCCGTAAGGCGTGTTTTGGACCGGGTGGGGCGAGGGTCAGGCGGGGAGGGCCGCGAGGAGGTAGGCGAGGCGGGCGGCGGCGGACTCGACGTCTTCGGCGGTGCCCAGGCGGTAGCCCCACGACGTGATGTACGCGCCCTCGTCCGAGCACGTCACCGTCTCCGTCAGCGTGGCCGAGAAGCGGTTGCGGACCGACACGTAGGCCGGGTCGCTCGACAGGGCGAGGCTCTGGACGGTCAGGTCAGCGTGACGACCCGCGTGCCAGGCGAACCGCTCGAGGCACAGCGCGGTATCAAGCATCATGCGTCACCTCCGCAACGTCTCGCGACAGAATTGCACGATCTTGGGTGGGGAGGCAAGCAATTGCTGCGTTTAATGTGATGTTTGTTTGCGGTAATCGTGAAGAATTCCGATGATGACCTCCCGTCCGGCTTCCTCGAACTCCGCCACCTTCGCGTAGTCGTCGAACGCCCGGACGTAGAAGCCGATGTCGTCGGGATCGCGAAGGACCAGGTCTTTCGTCATGGTGGCCACCGCGACCATGGCCTCGTTGTAGATCCAGAAGCCGTTGATCGGGTTCGCCGGCAGCTCCGTGCTGAACGGGATGACGCCGAACTCGACGTTCGGCAGCGTGCTGACCGCCAGTAATCGGTCGAGCTGGCCGCGCATCACCTCGGGCGGGGCGAGGGCGGTGCGCAGTGCCGCCTCCGTCACCACGAACCTGAACGTGCGCGTCCGGTCGTAGAGGATCTCCTGGCGCTGCATCCGCACCCGGACCGCCGCGTCGATCTGGTCGGCCGCGCTGTAGAGGCGCTTGACCTTGCGGAAGACGTGCCTGGCGTACTCGGAGGTCTGCAGCAGGCCCACGATGATGCCCGGTTCGAACACGCGGAACAGCTTCGTGCGCGACTCCAGGTCGCGGATGTCCTCCTGGAGCGCGGCCAGGCCGCTGCGGTGGCGCTGCTTCCAGTCGTCGTGCCGTTCGAGCAGCGCGATGGCCTGCCTGATGAGCTCGTCGGTCGTGTCGGGCGAGGCGCGTACGGCCTGCGCCCACACGACCACGTCATCCTCCGTGGCGGTCTGCCGGGCGTTCTCCAGGCGGGAGACCTTGGACGGCTGCCAGCTCAACCGCTGGGCCAGCTCCTTGCCCGACAGATGCGCGCCCTCGCGCAGCTGGCGTAGCTGGCCGCCGAGGTCGATGCGCGCCTGCTGAAACGACGTCACGCCGCAAGAGGCTAGCCCTGCTTGCGTGGATCATGCCAGCATCATGCGCAATTGTGATCAACCGGTTGCCGAGAGTGTTCCTCCGCTGGTCGGGAAAGCGGTTGCCGGGCCGTCGGGGAGGACCCGGCGGGCGATTTCGGTGATGAGCTCGCGCGGAACTTCGACCGCGGTCTCGCCGTCGAGCACGTCGCGGAGGTCCGCGAGAGCCTCCGCGTCGGTGACTTGCAGACCTTGCACGACGATGGTGCCGCGGTCGGTCTCGTACAGGGTGGGACAGGCGCCCGCCTCCGAGGTGGAGCCGAGGAACCGCATTCGCATGACGATCCTTCCCCGATAACAGGTGCAATTGCGCGCAATTGTACGACTCGGGGCTTAAGAAGTGATCGTTTTTCCGGAAATCAGCCGAGAATGCCGTCCATAAACTCTTGTGCCCGTTCGAACAGCTCCAGGGTGGTTGCGTGGAGAGCGTCCCCTATGTCCTTTGGTGCCTTGCCCGCGAACGCCCGAGCGTGTGAGCCCTCCAGGACGATGCCGAGCTTGAAGCAGGCCATCACCGCGTACCAGCCGACGGCCGACAGGTCGCGCTCGGACAGCGCCGCGTAGTACTCGATCAGCTCGCGCGGCTCCGGCAGCCCGGGGACGTGGCCGTTGTTGCCGGGCCAGGTGGCCAGCAGCCAGCCGAGGTCGAGCAGCGGGTCGCCGATCGTGCACATCTCCCAGTCGACGATCGCGGCCACGCGGGGGCCGTCGCAGGCGAACATCAGGTTCGCGAAGTGGTAGTCGCCGTGCATGATCCCCGGGGCGAACGTCCGGGGCAGGTTGCGCTCCAGCCAGCCGGCCGTCTCGGGCAGGCCCGGGATGTCGGGGCCCGGATAGCCGTCCAGCTCGCCGTACGAGTCGAGCTCCTTGAGCCAGCGCGGCACCTGCCGCTCCAGGAACCCCTCCGGCCTGCCGAACCCCGGCAGCACCCCCGGATCGACCCGCCCCAGCTCGGCCAGCGCGCCGGCGGCCTCCAGCCCCATCCGGTGCCTGATCGCGGCGTCGGAGGCGTGCGGCTCCGGCAGCCCCGTCGAGGGGTTGAACCCGTCGACCGGCTCCATCAGGTAGAACACCGGCTCCCGCGCGGTCTGCGCGGCCACCAGCCTGGGCGCGGGCACGGCCGTGTCGCGCAGCGCCGCCAGCACCCGCGCCTCGCGGCGCAGCACCTCGTTGCTCTTGCCGCGGGCGTGCAGGGGAGGCCGGCGCAGGATGTACGGGTGGCCGCCGCGCTCGAAGCGGACCATGACGTTCTGCGTGCCGCCCAGGACCGGCGCCACGCCCGCGATCGGGCCGCCGGGCAGGCCCTGGGCGTCCATCCACGCGCTGAGCTCGGCGAAGTCGATGGCGCTGACGTCGATGTGGGTGGAGGTCATGATCGCCCTTCGGCAGAATCATATTCTGGCCGACCGACCCTACGAGAGCGCCGCGCACCCGGTCAACCCGTGGCGGCCCCGTGGCGGCCCTGTGGCGGCCTCGCCGGGCTGCCCGTCCCGTCAGCCCAGCGCCTGCATGAACGGCAGGAACTGGCGGGCACGGTCGCCGGGCAGGTCGCCGCCGCACACCATCCTGGCGGTCCGCCACGGGTGGCCCATGCCGTGCGCCACCGCCCACGTGACCAGGCCGTCCATCGCCTCGTCCAGGTCCATCCGCACCTCGCCGCCCGCGTCCAGCGCCAGGTCGCCGATCAGCGCCCGCGCGCTCTCCTCGTCCCGCGCCACGACCGGCCCGATCACGGTGTTGTCGTCGTTGCGCCAGCAGTGGCCGAAGCCGCCGTCCGCGATCCGTACCCGCTCGCCGAAGTCGAACATCCGCCCCAGCAGCGCCGACCTGTCCGTTCCGAACAGCTCGGCGTCCAGCTTCACGATGTCGTCCAGGTCGGCCTCCGCGGCGGGGCGGGTCCGGCCCGACGGCTCGCCCTCGAACACGCCCGTGTGCTTGACGACGCCGCCGATGGCGCGGAACCCCATCTGCTCGTACAGGGGCCGGCCGTTGTCGGTGGCGAAGAGGGAGACCGTACGGTCGCCGGCCTGTTCCATGGCGTGCTCCATGAGCCGGCGGGCCAGCCCCTGCCTGGCGTACCTGGACGCCGTGAGGACCATGCTGACCACGGCCTGGTCGTCGCCGTAGCGGGTCAGGACGTTCGTGGAGGCCAGGCCGTCGCCGTCGGGGGCGTCGATGCCGTACACCTCGCCGACCTCGAACAGCAGGCGCCACTTGTGGCGCTCGGGGAGCCAGTCGCGGTCCTCGGCCAGGCGGGTGCAGGCGTCCAGGTCGTCTTGGGTGAGGCGGCGGATGGTCATGCACGCACCCTACGGGACGATGGGTCGATGGATTACGTCGTTGCACTCGATGTCGGCGGTACCACCCTCAAAGGCGGATTTGTCGCCCGCGACGGGACAATTCTGCATTTTGAGCGACGTGCGACGCCCCGTGGCGCCGACCAGGTGATCGCGGCCGTCTCCGCCTTCGTCGCCGACCTGGCGCGGCCCCGCGCCGGGCGGCGCCCGCTGGCCGTGGGGCTGGCGGTGCCGGGGCTGGTCACGCCCACCCACGCCGTCTACTCCGCCGCCTTCGGGTGGCGGGACGTGCCCGTCTCGTCGTTCGCGGACGTGGACCTTCCGGTGGCGCTCGGGCACGACGTCCGCTCGGCGGGGGAGGCCGAGCTGGCCTACGGGGCGGGTGGGGACGACGTGCTGTTCCTGCCCATCGGCACGGGTATCGCGGGCGCGGTCGTCCTGTCGGGCTCGCCGTACGGGGGAGCAGGGGGCTTCGCCGGGCAGATCGGGCACATCCCGGTCCGGCCCGGCGGGCTGGAGTGCGGGTGCGGGCAGCGGGGCTGCCTTTCCGCGTACGCGTCGGGCGGGGCCGTCGCGGCCCGGTACGGCTCGGGAACCGCCGCGGACGTCGTGCGCCTGGCCTCCGAAGGGGACGCGCGGGCGGCGGAGGTGTGGTCGTCGGCCGTGGACGCGCTCGCCCTGGCGCTGGCGACGTACACCTTGCTGCTCGACCCGGCGCGCATCGTCATCGGGGGCGGGGTCTCGCTGGCGGGGGACGCGCTGCTGGTGCCGCTGCGGGAGCGGCTGGCGGGGCGGCTGGCGTTCCGGCCGGCGCCGGAGGTGGCGGCGTCGCCGCTCGGGGTGCGGGCGGGGCTCCTGGGGGCCGGGCTGCTGGGCTGGCGCTCAGTCCCGTAGGTGCGGCGGTATGTCCATCTCCTTCGCCCGCAGCTCCTCGCCCAGCGCCTTTGCCTGGGGGTCCATCCTCGGACTCGCCGCCACACCCCTGCCCAGGAGGCCGTGGACGACGAAGTTGAGCGCCTTGATGTTGGGGAGCTCGTGGCGGTCGACGCGGTGCCGGGCGAGGGCCGGGAGGAGACGCTTGAGGGTGTCGGGGGTGAGGTGGGCCGCCAGCCATTCGTACCGCTCCTGCGTGTCGGCCCACACGCCCAGGTTCGCGTTCCCACCCTTGTCCCCGGACCGCGCCCCGGCGATCCTGCCCAACGCCACCCGCCCACCTCTCTCACGCCGGCCCGGCGCTGGGAGGAGGGCCGGTGCGGGGTGCGCCTCGGCGGCCTCGCGTCCACCGCCCGCCGCGCCCGCCGCCTGCGCGTCGTCCGAAAGCGCGTGCTCAGTCGCCTGCCGGTCGCCTGCGGGTGCGTGCCCCGTCGTGACCGGCGCGTTCGCTGGGGGTGCGGGTGCCGGGCCGGGCGCGGGAGGGAGTTCACGGCCATCCACGAAGACCCGGGGGCGGACCTCCGAGGCCGGGACGAGGACGGGCCAGTAGACCCCGTACGGCGTGGCGTTGCCCGGCGGGGTGAGGGCGTAGAAGCCCGGGTAGCTGGCAAGCCCCGTTTCCACCACGGCGGAGGAGAACGCCCGTCCCGCCCGGCGTTCGTCGGCGTCCATGACCGTGATCCGCAGCAGTCCGGAGTCCGTCAGCTCCACGTCCACCCGGTCGAACGAGTCCCGGGGGACGCGGGCCCAGAGGGCGTCCTCGGCGGCCCGGGCCTTGGCCTCCACGTCCAGGCCCGTCAGCACCAGGGTCATCGTGTTGCGGTAGCCCGCCAGGTAGTTGACGGCCACCTTGAGGGTGTCGGGCGGCCGCTCTCCTCGGACGCCCGAGATCAGGACGCGGTCGGGGCCGTCGTCCGTGAGCGTGATCGTGTCGAAGCGGGCCACGACGTCGGGCCCCAGGTAGCGCGGGCTCCCGAGCTCGTACACGAGCTGCGCCGTGACCGTGCCCACCGAGACCAGCCCGCCGGTGCCGGGGTGCTTGGTGATCACGGCGGAGCCGTCCGCGTTCAGCTCGGCGATGGGGAAGCCGCAGTGCGCCAGGTCCGGCACGTCCTGGAAGAACGCGTAGTTCCCGCCGGTCGCCTGGCAGCCGCACTCGATGACATGCCCGGCGACCACCGAGCCCGCGAGCTGGTCCAGGTCGCCGGGCCCCCACCCGTACCGCCAGATGCCGGGGCCGGTCACCAGGGCGGCGTCCGTCACGCGGCCGGTCACCACCACGTCCGCGCCCGCCGCGAGGGCGGCGGCGATCGGGCGGCCGCCGAGATAGGCGTTCGCGGTCAGGGGAGCGGCGGTGAGGGGCTCGCCGGTGTCGGCGTTGGCCAGGTCCAGGGAGCGGCCGGTGAGGTCGTCTCCCGTGACGTGGGCGACCGTGGGAGAGAGACCGAGGCGGTCGGCCAGGTCGTGGACCGCCTCCGCGCAGCCGGCCGGATCCAGGCCACCGGCGTTGGCCACGATCTTGATGGATCTGTCGAGACAAGGGCCCAGGACGTCCTCCAACTGGCGGAGGAACGTCGGCGCGTACCCGGGACGGCCCTTCAGCCGGTTCCCGGCGAGGATGAACATGGTCAGCTCGGCCAGCCAGTCCCCGGTGAGCACGTCGATCGGCCCGCCCTCGACCATCTCCCTGGCGGCCGAGAGGCGGTCGCCGTAGAAGCCGCTGCAGTTGGCGATGCGCAGCGTCATCGCGCGGTCCACTTGGGCGGCCGCTTCTCCCTGAACGCCGCGATGCCCTCCTGCCCCTCCTCCGAGGTGAAGCGCTCGGCGGACAACTCGGTCATCCGCCGCAGCCCCTCCTCGAACGGCATCGCGGGCACCTCCCGCACCAGCCGCTTCGTGATGGCCAGGGCCTCGGGGCCGCCCTTGATCAGCAGCTCGGCGAAGCGCCCGACCGTCGCGTCCAGTTCGTCCTCCGGCACGGCCCGCGAGAGCAGCCCGATCTCCGCCGCGCGGGCCGCGTCGAACACCTCCCCGGTCAGGAAGTACTCGGCCGCCGCCCGGGGCTCGACCCTGCGCAGCACCGGCACCGAGATCATGGCGGGCACGACGCCGAGCCGTACCTCGGAGAAGGCGAACGACGCCGTCAGCGGCGCGATCGCGAAGTCGCACGCCGCCACCAGCCCCAGGCCGCCCGCCCGCGCCGTGCCGTTCAGCCGGCAGATCACCGGCTTCGGGCTCTCCCAGAGCAGCGTGAGGACGTCGGGGAACGACGCCGTCACCGCCGCCCCCGAGGCCTTCTGCTCCTTGAGGTCGGCGCCCGAGCAGAACACGTTCCCGGTGCCGGTCAGCACGATCACCCTGGCCTCCGGCTCGGCCAGCGCCCAGCGGAGCCGGTCGGCCAGGTCGGCGAGGAGCCGTACGGACAGGGCGTTGCGGTTGGGCGGCGAGTCCAGCGTGACGGTCGCGACGCCCGCCGCCAGATCCTTGTGCACCAGGCTCGTCATGAGGTCTCCTCCTGGATGATCGCCAGCACCGCGCCCGCTTCGACCTGCCGGCCTTTTTCGACGTGTACGTCCGACACCACGCCGTCGGACGGCGCCGCGATCCGATGCTCCATCTTCATCGCCTCGAGCACCAGCACCGGCTGCCCCTTCGTCACCCGGTCGCCGGGCTCCACCTCGACCCGGAGCACGCTGCCCGGCATGGGGGCCAGCAGGGATCCGGGGGCGACGTGCTCGACCGGCTCGGGCAGGAGGGGGACCGGGGTCAGCTCGGCGCACCCGCCGACGTGGTCGACGTAGACCTTGCCGTCCTCGTCGTACCGGGCCACCTCGAAGGTGTGCCGGACGCCGTCGCGTTCCAGGATCACCTCGTACGGCTCCGCGCCGATCACGGTGACGCCTTGAGGGAGCGGGTCGTAGACGACCTCGGCCTCCTCGAAGCGGGCCCGGCGGGGCTGGGAGCGCACGTTGCGCCAGCCGCTCGGGAGGCCCGCCAGCGCCTTGGCCCGGCGGCGGTTGGCGGCGGCCATGGCCAGGGCGGCGGCCAGCACCGGCAGCTCATCGGCTACCCCGCCGACCGCACCGCTGGCCTCGTCCGGATGGCCACCGTGAAGGGGCCCGCCGTGAAGAGGGCCACCGTGAAGAGGGCCGCCGGGGGCGAGGAAGCCGGTGTGGGTGTCGCCAGCCCCAAAAGCCGGATTTGTCAGGATTTTTACAAGCAAATCGCGATTCGTCGTAACCCCGTGGAGCTTCGCCCGCCGAAGCGCCGTGACCAGCTTCCGCACCGCCTCCGCCCGCGACGACCCGTACCCGATCACCTTCGCCAGCATCGGGTCGTAGTACGGCGAGATCACCGACCCGGACCCCACCCCCGAATCCACCCGCACCTCTCCGGACACCTCGAACCGCCGCAGCACCCCGCTCTGCGGCAGATAATCCTCGTCCTCCGCATAAAGCCGCACCTCCACGGCATGCCCGGACGGTTCGGGTGGCATTGCCGGCAGCGCGGCCCCTTCGGCCACCTCCAGCTGCAGCCGCACCAGATCGACCCCGTGGACCAGCTCGGTGACCGGATGCTCGACCTGGAGCCGGGTGTTCATCTCCAGGAACGCCACCCGGTCCCCCCTGACCAGGAACTCCACCGTCCCGGCCCCGACATAGCCGATCTTCCGGGCGGCCCTGACCGCCGCCTCGCACAACCGCTCCCGCAGCTCGGCCGATATCCCCGGCGACGGGCACTCCTCGACGACCTTCTGATGCCGCCGCTGCACGCTGCACTCGCGCTCGCCCAGCGCCCACACGGTGGCGTGCCGGTCGGCCAGCACCTGCACCTCGATGTGCCTGGCGTGCTCCAGCAGCGGCTCCACGAACACGGTTCCGTCGCCGAACGCCGCCGCCGACTCGCGCCGCGCCGACTCGACCTCCCGCGCCAGCTCCCCGGCCGCGCGGACGATCCGCATGCCGCGCCCGCCCCCACCGGCCGACGCCTTGACCAGGACCGGGAACTCCCCGGGCGCCTCCGGGTCCAGCGAGGGGAGCACGGGCACCCCCGCCTCCGCCATCAGCCGCTTCGCCCCGACCTTGGACCCCATGGCCGCGATGGCCCCGGGCGGCGGCCCGACCCACACCAGCCCGGCGTCCAGCACGGCCTGCGCGAACTCCGCGTTCTCGGACAGGAACCCGTATCCGGGATGCACGGCGTCCGCACCGGAGGCGCGGCAGGCGTCCAGTACACGGCCGATGTCCAGGTACGTGTCGGACGGGCGGGCGCCCGGCAGCCGTACGGCCAGGTCGGCCTCGGCCACGTGCGGCGCGTCCGCGTCGGGGTCGGAGAAGACGGCGACCGTGGAGATGCCGAGCAGCCGGCAGGTGCGGAAGACGCGGCGGGCGATCTCGCCCCGGTTCGCGACGAGCAGCCGGGTGATCATGGCCGGAACACCCCGAATCCCGCCGGTTCGGGCACCGGCGCGCTGTTGACGGCCGACAGGCACAGGCCCAGGACGGTACGGGTGTCGCGCGGGTCGATGACCCCGTCGTCGTACAGGCGGCCCGACAGGAAGAACGGCAGCGACTCCGACTCGATCTGGGCCTCCACCATCGCGCGCATCGCCGCGTCGGCCTCCTCGTCGTACGCCTGGCCCTTGGCCCGCGCCGACGCGCGGCCCACGATGGACAGCACCCCGGCGAGCTGTGCCGGGCCCATCACCGCCGACTTGGCGCTCGGCCAGCTGAACAGGAAGCGGGGCTCGTAGGCGCGCCCGCACATGCCGTAGTTCCCCGCCCCGTACGAGGCGCCCATGACGACGGTGAGGTGGGGGACGGTCGAGTTGGACACCGCGTTGATCATCATGGCGCCGTGCTTGATGATGCCGCCCTGCTCGTAGTCCTTGCCGACCATGTAACCGGTCGTGTTCTGGAGGAACAGGAGCGGAGTGCGCGACTGGTTCGCGAGCTGGATGAACTGGGTGGCCTTCTGCGACTCCTCGCTGAACAGCACGCCGCGCGCGTTCGCCAGCACGCCCACCGGGTAGCCGTGGATCCGCGCCCAGCCGGTCACGAGGGAGGCGCCGTACAGCGGCTTGAACTCCTCGAACTCGCTCCCGTCCACCACCCGCGCGATCACCTCGCGTGGGTCGAACGGCACCTTCAGGTCCTCGGGGACGATCCCCAGCAGCTCCTCGGCCGGGTACGCGGGCTCCCGGGCCGCGTGCGGGGTCACGCCCTGCTTGTGCCAGCCGAGGGAACGGACGATCCGCCGGCCGATCCGCAGCGCGTCGTGCTCGTCCAGGGCGAGATAGTCGGCCAGGCCGCTGGTCCTGGCGTGCATCTCGGCCCCGCCCAGCGACTCGTCGTCCGACTCCTCCCCGGTGGCCATCTTCACGAGGGGCGGGCCGCCCAGGAACACTTTCGCTCGTTCCCGCACCATCACCACGTAGTCGCTCATGCCGGGCACGTAAGCGCCGCCTGCCGTGGAGTTCCCGAACACCAACGCGATGGTCGGAACACCCGCCGCCGACAACCGGGTCAGGTCCCGAAATATCCGGCCACCCGGGATGAAGATCTCCTTCTGCGTCGGCAGGTCCGCGCCGCCGCTCTCGACCAGGTTCACGTACGGGAGCCGGTTCCGCAGCGCGATGTCGGCCGCCCGGAGGGACTTCTTCAGCGTCCACGGGTTCGAGGCGCCGCCGCGGACCGTGGGGTCGTTCGCCGTGATCACGCACTCGACGCCCTCGATCACGCCGATCCCCGAGACCATTCCGGCCCCGACCGGGAACTCGCTGCCCCAGGCGGCCAGCGGCGACAGCTCCAGGAAGGGCGAGTCGGGGTCGATCAGCAGCTCGATCCGCTCCCTGGCCAGGAGCTTGCCGCGCCGGCGGTGCCGTTCGACGTACTTCTCGCCGCCCCCGGCCACCGCCTTGGCGTGCTCGGCGTCGAGCCCGCCCAGCTTGGCGAGCATGGCCTCGCGGCGCCCGCGGTAGTCGTCACCCTCGGTGTCGAGCCTGCTCCTGATCACGCGTCCTCCTCCCGCGAACCTGACGTCCCCGTCAACCCGATCGCCCGCGCCCACAGCCGCGTCAGGTGGTCGACCGCCACCTGCTCGTCGGCCCGCTCCCCGAGATCCAGCCACACGTGGGCGAAGTGCTCCACCATCCCGCCCAGCATGACGGCGGTCAGCCGCGGGTCCAGCTCCGGATCGGCCAGCCCCTGCTCCTGCAGCCGCCGCAACCCCTCCGCGCCCCGCCGCACGAACACCTCCCGCAGTTCGAGCAGCAACCTCCCGAACCTCTCCTCGGACGTGGCCGCCTGCTCCACCATCCGCACCAGCCGCGAGTTCGCCGCCCAGGCCCGCAGGTACAGCCGGTTGGCCGCCTCGATCCGGGCGTACGGGTCACCGGGCGCCGCCGCCGCGCCGACGACGCTCGCCGCGAACATCTCCCCGACCACGGCCGCCGCCACCTCGCCGAACAGGGCTTCCTTGGAGTCGAAGTAGGTGTAGAACGTGCCATGGGACACCCGCGCCCGCCCGCACACGTCGTCGATCCGCACGGCGTCGTACCCGTGCTCCTCGAACGCCTCCCGGCCGGCCTGCAGCAGCGCGGCCCGCGTCCGCCTACCCCTGGACGTCGGCACCGAAGACCTGACGATCACGTCAACTACGCTAACGCAAAAAGGGCCCCGCGCAAGGGGCCCTTTTCGGTGGATGTCGTTGTCAGGTCAGGTGCAGTGGCTCCAGCCGGACTTCCAGCTCTGCCCGCCCCAGGCGCCGCCCCAGATCACGCACTTCTTCTTTCCGGGCAGGCGGATCGGACCCGCGTACGCGGTGAAGTTGCCGGGGTTGCTGGCGCTGGAGCCACCCTTCACCTGAAGGATGGCGTTCATCTGCGCCTTCTCCGGGTACAGCATGCGCGACATCGTGATCACGCAGTTCTTGCCCTGGCCGGAGTTGTACAGAAGATAGACGGTGGCATTGCCGGAGGCAATGGAGCGCGAGTCGATGACCTTGTATCCCGAACCGCACACGGACGCCGCGTTGTACGGGTTCGGCTTGCGCGGGCCGTAGGTCTTGGTCGGCTTGCTGCTGGGCCGGGCCGAGACCGTGGAGCTGGGATTCGGCTGGGCCGTCGTGTCGCTCAGCGTGGGCTCCACCACCGGGTCGACCATGTCGGAGGACTTTTTCTTCTGCTTGGTCTGGGTCGGGGTGGGCTCCGGCCGCTTGGTCGTGGGCCGGGTCTGGGGCTGAGGCTGCTGCGTGACCGGGTTCGGGACCTGGGAGATGGGGTCCGGCTGCTTGGTGTGCTGCTTCGCCTTCTTGGACTCCGTCGGCTCCAGGCTCAGGGTGGGCACCGAGACCGAGTTGTCCGTGGGCATCGGTGCCGGGGTCTGGTCGCCGGGCGGCGGGTCGACGGGCTGGCCGCCGCCCGAGGCGTCGCCGTTGGTCTTGTTGGAGGAGTTGCCGACGGCCACCACCGGGACCTCCTTGCTGTTCGCCTGCACCACCACGGCGCCGACGACCACGAGGAGGGCGGCGGCCGCGGCTCCGGACAGGGCGAGCGTCAGCGTGCGACGCTGCTTGGCGGGCGCGTTGTCACCGGGGCCCGACGGGCCGCCGGGGCGGGTGGGACCGCCCTGGGGTCCGGGCCTGCCCGGTCCACCCGGGCGCGCCGCTCCCGGCTGGAAGGGGGGCTGGCCCTGGGGCGTTCCGGGGCCGTGCGGCGGCATCCCCGGCGCGGCCATCCCCAGCGGGGCGCCCTGAAGCGGCGTCTGCGGGCCTGCCTGGGATGCCCCGTGGGGTCCTCCCGCCTGCGGGCCGTTGCCGGGCATGGCGGCGGCGTTCCCGGGCATCCCTCCTGGCTGAGGCGTGCCGGGCATTCCCGCCTGGGGGCCGCCTTGGAAGGCTCCTGCCTGAGGCCCGCCAGGAAGGGCTCCCGCCTGGGGGCCGCCCTGGACGGGACCCGGCTGCGGGCCGTTGACGGGGGCGCCCGGCTGCGGGCCGCCCGGCAGGGGAGCCGCGGCCTGGGCGGCGGCGGGGCGGCCGTACGGACCCGTCTGCGGGGGAGCCGGGACGGGGCCGGTGGGCTGGGTCCAGGGGCCCGGGTAGACGTCCTGGCCCGAGGCGGGGGCGCCCTCCGCGCTCGCCTGGGCTCCGGCGGCGGCTGCCGCGGCGCCGCCGACGAGTTGCTGGCCCGTCACGGGCTCGATGGCTGACTTCGGGGCCGGCTGGCCGGTGAGGCGGACGATGAGCTCGTCCGCGCTGGGCCGCTGCGAGGGGTCCTTCGAGAGGCAGAGGCCGACCAGTTCCCCGAGCACGCCCTCCATCCGCCCGAGCTCCGGCTCCTCGTTCAGGATCCGGTTCATCACCACGGGAATGGAGTCGGCGCCGAAGGCGGGCTTGCCCGTCGCCGCGAACACCATCGTGACGCCCCACGCGAACACGTCGGCCGCCTCCGACACCGCGGCCCCGCTGAGCTGCTCGGGCGCCAGGTACGAGGGCGTGCCCATGGCCATCCCCGTGGCCGTCGCGCCGGGCGAGTCCAGGGCGCGGGCGATGCCGAAGTCGATCACGACGGGGCCCTCGGGCCCCATCAGCACGTTGGCGGGCTTGAAGTCGCGGTGCAGGATGCCGGCGCGGTGGATGGCCGCGAGCGCCGTGGCCGTGCTGATCGCGAGCCGTTCGAGCGCCGCGCCCCGCCGGGGTCCCTCGTTGATGACCATCTCACGCAGCGACGGCCCCGGGACGTACTCGCTCACGATGTACGGCCGGCTCCCGTCGAGGTCGGCGTGGAGCACTGGAGCGGTGCAGAACCTGGCCACCCGCTGCGCCACCGCCACCTCGCGCAGGAACCTCGTCCTGGCGTCGGCGTCGGCCACCAGGGCGTTGTGCAGCAGCTTGACCGCTACCTGCTCCCCGGACTCGCTCTTACCCAAATAGACAACGCCTTGGCCGCCCTCGCCGAGCCGGGCGACGATTTCATACGTCCCCAGCCGCCGCGGATCGTCCGCCGCCAGCGGCTGGAACTGATTCACGTCGAACCCCCATAACAAACCCACTAGATGGGGCAAAACGCTACCAGCGTGATGGTTGGGGCGTCTGCCGGACCTGTCAGAAGTTTCATGTTCTGACGAAGAATGTCAGGCCAACCTCAGTGCTTTCTCGCAGGTCGGAGGGGGATTGGGCCCCAATGTCACGGCTTGGTGAAGGTGCCCACGGTTCGGGATGCGGCAGGCCAGAGCTAGATCGCCTTGCCCGGGTTGAGGATGCCCAGGGGGTCGAAGACCGCCTTGATGCCCTGCTGGACCTCGGCGACCACCGGGCCGGTCTCCAGGTCGAGCCAGCGCCGCTTCAGCAGGCCCACCCCGTGCTCCCCGGTCAGCGTGCCGCCGAGCTCCAGCGCGCGCGTGAACACCTCGTCCGCCGCCGCCCACACCTCCGCCGGCGGCTCCGCCGTGCCGCGGTCGAAGATGAAGACCGGGTGCAGGTTCCCGTCCCCGGCGTGCGCCACCGTGAGGATCTTCACCCCGTGCCGCGCGGACGTCTCCTCGATCGCGGTGATCATGTCGGGCAGCAGGGACCGGGGCACGCACACGTCCTCCACCAGGCACGCCCCGAGCCGCTCCTTGGCCTGGTAGTCCAGCCGGCGCAGCTTGATCAGCTCCTCGGCCTCCTGCGGGCTGGAGGACACGGCCACGAACGAGGCGCCGTTCTCCGCGCACAGCCGCTCCATGCGCTCGACCATGGCCTGGCTGTCGGTGGCGTCGGACTGGCCGATGAGCGTGGCCTGGGTGCCCGGCTCGAGCCCGATGTTCAGCCAGTCGTCGAGGGCCTCCAGCGAGGCGCGGTCGATCAGCTCCATGAGGGACGGCTGGCAGCCCGCCGCCATGATCGCCGAGACCGCCGCGCCCGCGTCCCGGAGCGAGCCGAACTCCGCCGCGAACGTGGCCGGCGGCGCCGCGGGCGCCCGCTTGAGCCGGACCGTGGCCGCGGTGATGACGCCGAGCGTGCCTTCGGAGCCGACGAACAGGCCGGTCAGGTCGTAGCCGGTGACGCCCTTCATCGTGCGTCGGCCCGTGTCGATCACCCGGCCGTCGGCCAGCACCACCTCAAGCCCCAGCGCCGAGTCCCTGGTCACGCCGTACTTCACGCACCGCAGCCCGCCCGCGTTGGTGGCCAGGTTGCCGCCGATCGTGGAGATCTCGTACGACGAGGGGTCCGGCGCGTACATGAGCCCGTGCTCCCTGGCCGCCCGGTCCAGGTCGGCGGTGATGACGCCGGGCTCGACGACGGCGATCTCGTCGGCGGGGGAGAGCTCCCTGATCGCGTTCATCCTGGCCAGCGACAGCACGATCGAGCCGTCGCCGGCGACGGCGGCCCCCGCCAGGCCCGTGCCACCGCCCCGCGGCACCACGGGCACCCGGTGCTCGGTGGCCCACTTCAGCGTCGTCACCACGTCGTCGCGCGAGGCGGCCAGCACCGCTGCGAGCGGCTTGCCCGGCGCCACGAACGTCCGGTCGCGGGCATAGGAGTCGATCACGTCCGGGTCGGTCACGACGCGGCCTTCGGGCAGGGAGTTCACCAGGGCATCAAGAGGCTTCACACCATGAACTTTAGGCGTGGACCGCCCGGCCGGAGAGGGCCGGGCGCTCACGCTCCGCCTCACGGTTTGCGCAGGTCGTGACTTAAGGCCAAACTGCCCGAGTGGAAGTCAGGTGCCCGGTGTGTTCGGAGGCTGACCAGGTCGTCGCGGTCCCCGGAGCGGTCGCCGCCGGGACCACGTACAAGATCGGCAGGGTCAGGCTGCCCGGCGTGCGCGAGGTCGCCGACCTGCCCACGGCGGCGGCTCTGGGCGCCTCGAAACACGTCATGAGCCGTACGCAGCTCGCGGTCTGGCTGTCGTTCCCCAGCCGCCACTACACCCCGTGGGCCAGGAACCAGGGCTACATCCTGCTCCTCGTGGCGGCCCTGGTGCACCTGGTCGTGTCGCTGGTCATCGCGATGGGCCAGGACCCCAAGTGGGGCGAGGTGCTGCTCGCCCCGTTCTGCCTGACCGGCCTGTTCTGGGGGCTCGGGCTGCTGAACGTGCTCGGCTCGTACGGCGCCAGGAGGCGCGACGACATCGAGGCCCCGGCCAGGGAGAAAGCCCTGGCCGTGTGGGAGGGCCTCTATTACTGCGCGCGCGACAACGTCGTGTTCGAGCCGGGGGTCGGCGTCTCGTTCCATCCGAGCGAGACGCGCGAGTACATCTTCGGCTTCAGGGGCGGCCGCTAGGTCAGCCCAGCTCCTCCGCCACCGCGCGGGCGCAGACGGTCAGGCCCTCGATGGCCTGCTCCAGCTCGTCCGGCTCGGGGAAGGTGGGGGCGATCCGGATCGTGCGGTCGGCCTCGTCCTTGCCGTACGGGTGCGTCGCGCCCGCGGGCGTCAGCGCGATGCCCGCGGCCTTGGCCCTGGCCACCACCTCGGCGGCGTGCGGCACCTCCAGGCTGACGAAGTAGCCGCCCGCGGGGCTCGTCCAGGTGCCGAGGTCGCCGAGCCGCTCGGTCAGCACCTTGTCGACCAGCTCGAACTTCGGCCCGATCAGCTCCGCGTGCCGCCGCATGTGCGCGGCCACGCCCGCCGGGTCGCGCAGGAACTCGACGTGGCGGAGCTGGTTGATCTTGTCGGGGCCGATGGACTGCTTGCCCGTGTTGTGCAGGAACCACTCGACGTTCGCGGGCGAGGAGCCGAAGAACGACACGCCGGAGCCCGCCAGCGTCACCTTGGAGGTGGAGGCGTAGACGAAGACGCGGTCGGCGTTGCCGTGCCCGGCGGCCAGCGCCAGCAGGTCGGCCAGCTCGGCCGGGCTGTCGGTGAGGTGGTGCACCGCGTACGCGTTGTCCCAGAAGATCCGGAAGTCGGGCGCGGCGGCCGGCATGGCGGCCAGCCTGCGGACCGTCTCGTCGCTGTAGGTGACGCCGGAGGGGTTGCTGTACTTCGGCACGCACCAGATGCCCTTGACGCTCGCGTCGGCGGCCACCAGGCGCTCGACCACGTCCATGTCGGGGCCCTCGGCGTTCATGGGGACGGGCACCATCTTGATCCCGAACCGCTCGGTGATCGTGAAGTGCCGGTCGTAGCCGGGGACCGGGCACAGGAACGTGACCGCCGGCTCCTCCACCCACCGCCGCGCGGCGCCCGGCACCTTGGTCAGCAGCGCGTGCACGATCGTGTCGTGCATGAGGGCCAGGCTGGAGTTGCCGCCGACGACGAGCTGGCCGGCGGGCACCTGGACCAGCGGCGCGAACAGCTCGCGCAGCTCGGTCAGGCCCTGCAGGTTGCCGTAGTTGCGGCCGTCGGTGCCGTCGGCCGCCCGGTACGACGTGGGCAGCCGGAGCAGGTCGTCGGAGAGATCGAGCTGGCGCGGCGACGGCTTGCCCCTGGTGAGGTCGAGCGAGAGCCCTCGCTGGACGAGGGCGGCATAGTCAGCCTGAGCGGTCACGAGATCTTCTCCTTCGAAGTCGGGTCCGGGTACGAAGGATAGAAGACCTCACCAGGTGAGCCTGCGAATATCCGCAATGTGGGACACACGGCGGGTCAGACGAGCAGGCGGCCGGGGGCGTTGCGGCGCAGTAGGTCCTCCAGCTCCGCCAGGGACAGCCCGGGCGGGTGGGGCAGGATGAGCCGGTCCACCCCCGCGTCCGCGTAGGCGCGCGCGGTCCCGGGGTCGAGCGGGCGGGCCGGGGTGACCGAGACGTGCAGGGTCCTGCCCGCCGCCGCGGCCTCGGCGCGTACGGACTCCACCTGGCTCGCCGCCGCCCGCAGGCCCAGCATCCAGCCGTACCAGCCGTCGGCCAGCTCAGCGGCCCGCCGGTGCGCGGCGCGCGTGTGGCCGCCCATGACGACCGGCACGCGCCCGAGCGGGCGCGGGTGGGCGTCGACGCCCTCGAACGACACGTACCGGCCGTGGAAGGCGGGCTCGTCCTCCTCCCACAGCGCGCGCATCGCCCGCAGGTACTCGGCCGTGCGCTCGCCGCGGCCCTCCAGGGGCACGCCGAGCGCGCGCAACTCCGGCTCCAGGTAGCCGGCCACGGCCCCGAACACCAGCCGCCCGCCGCTGAGCACGTCCACGCTCGCCAGCTGCTTGGCCAGCACGAGCGGGTCGCGCTGCGGCAGCACCACGCAGCCGGTGGCCAGCAGGATCCGTTCGGTGCGCGCGGCCAGGAACGCCAGCGAGACCACGGCGTCCAGCAGCGGCGCCCCGGGGTCGAGCGGCGCGGGATCGACCCGCGGGCTGGGCAGGACGACGTGGTCGGCCGTCCACAGCGAGTCGTAGCCCAGCTCCTCCGCCAGCGCCGCGATCCTGGCGGCGCCCCGGCGGTCGGCGCCGGCATAACCGTTGGGCATGTGAAATCCGAGCGTCATCGGCACGCCTGGAAACGCTAGGCCGGATTCAAGCGATCCACCAGCGACGATCACGCATGGGTCGCATGCCCCGGCCGCATGGCAAACCTTCCGGGCGAAATGTTAAAGAACTCCTTCCCGAGCGGCGCTGCTTGGCGTGGAATGGGTAGATCGGGGCAGGCCATGGTGGGCCGCATCCGGCGGTCCGCCGCAGGTAGCCGAATCGCGCCTGAGGCGGGCGGCGTCCAGCGGTCCGTCGCAGGTAGCACTCCTCTACTGGAGGGAGCAGCCGTGACGACTGTTCGCGAGACCTCGATCGAGCGGGTCAGGCGTCGCCGCACCGGGACCGTACTCGCCGCCTGGATGTCGACGACCGACCACAAGGTCATCGGGTACCTCTACCTGATCACCTCGTTCGGGTTCTTCCTCGTGGCCGGCGTCATGGCCATGATCATCAGGGCCGAGCTCGTCGCCCCCGGCATGCAGCTGGTCAGCCAGCAGCGCTACAACGAGCTCTTCACCATCCACGGCACGGTGATGCTGCTGCTGTTCGCCACCCCGCTGTTCGCCGGGTTCGCGAACGTGGTCATGCCGCTGCAGATCGGCGCGCCCGACGTGGCCTTCCCCCGGCTGAACGCGGTCGCGTACTGGCTGTTCCTGTTCGGCGGGCTGATGGTGGTGGCCGGGTTCTTCACGCCGGGCGGGGCCGCGGACTTCGGCTGGTTCGCCTACGCGCCGCTGTCGACGGCGATGTACTCGCCGCAGATCGGCGGCGATCTGTGGATCATGGGCCTGGTGCTGTCGGGTCTGGGTACGATCCTCGGCTCGGTCAACTTCATCACCACGATCATCGGCATGCGGGCGCCCGGCATGACGATGTTCAGGATGCCGCTGTTCACCTGGAACGTGCTGCTGACCAGCATGCTCGTGCTGATGGCGTTCCCCGTGCTGGCCGCGGCGCTGCTGGTGCTGGAGTCGGACCGCAAGCTGGGCACGCAGGTCTTCCACAGCGAGAACGGCGGCGCGCTGCTCTGGCAGCACCTGTTCTGGTTCTTCGGCCACCCCGAGGTCTACATCATCGCGCTGCCGTTCTTCGGGATCATCTCCGAGGTGGTCCCCGTCTTCAGCCGCAAGCCGCTGTTCGGCTACCTGGGGCTGGTCGGCGCGACCATCACCATCGCCGGGCTGTCGATGACCGTGTGGGCGCACCACATGTTCCCGACCGGCCAGGTGCTGCTGCCGTTCTTCTCGTTCATGACGTTCCTCATCGCGGTGCCGACCGGGGTGAAGTTCTTCAACTGGATCGGCACGATGTGGCGGGGCCATCTGAGCTTCGAGACGCCGATGCTCTTCGCCGTGGGGTTCCTGGTGACGTTCCTGCTCGGCGGGCTCACCGGGGTCATCCTGGCCTCGCCTCCGCTCGACTTCCACATCAGCGACACGTACTTCGTGGTCGCGCACTTCCATTACGTCGTCTTCGGCACGGTCGTGTTCGCCATGTTCTCCGGCTTCTACTTCTGGTGGCCGAAGATGACCGGCCGGATGCTCGACGACCGCCTCGGCAAGGTGCACTTCTGGACGCTGTTCATCGGCTTCCACACCACGTTCCTGGTGCAGCACTGGCTCGGCCAGCTCGGCATGCCCAGGCGCTACGCCGACTACGGCCCGGGCGACGGCTTCACCACGCTCAACGAGATCTCCTCCGTCGGGGCGTTCCTCCTCGGGGCCTCGACGCTGCCGTTCCTCTACAACGTCTGGAAGACGGCCAGGCACGCGCCCAAGGTCACCCTCGACGACCCGTGGGGGTACTGCAGCTCCCTCGAATGGGCCACCAGTTGCCCGCCGCCGCGCCACAACTTCGTCAGCATGCCCCCGATCCGCTCCGAGCGCCCCGCCTTCGACCTGCACTACCCCCGTGAGCAGGCGGAGCTCCCCTCTGCGGTCGAGGAGGAGGCCGAGCACAACTCTGGGCACAACCCTGGGCACGACGAAGCCTCCGGGGCCGAGCCCCGCCCGGAGAACTCCGACTGATCATGAAATTTCGCCTATCTAGGGAGATCGGCGATGACAGGCACGCGAATCCCCTTCACCCCCGAGACGGCCCCCTGCGGGAAACAGTCCGGCGGTGAACGCCTCGTCGACGACGACGGCTACGGCCTGGTGATCCGTGACCAGCTCTTCGACTGCGGCTGCCGCCGGATCCGGCACGAGTACCACGACGGCAGCATCCACCTGTCCGCCATCCGGCACGACGGCAAACGGGTGAAGGACCCGATACAGCCCGACCACGGGAAGTGACGTAAATGATCGACGTGCTCATCGTCGGAGGAGGCGGAGCGGGCCTGCGGGCGGCCGTCGCGGTCGCCGACAGCGATCCGTCCCTGAAGGTGGCGGTCGTCTCGAAGGTCTATCCGATGCGCAGCCACACCGTCTCCGCCGAAGGCGGCGCCGCCGCGGTGATCGGCGTCGGCGACACGCTGGACGAGCACTGCTACGACACGATCTCCGGCGGTGACTGGCTCTGCGACCAGGACGCCGTCGAGGCGTTCGTGGCCGAGGCGCCCAAGGAGCTGATCCAGCTGGAGCACTGGGGCTGCCCGTGGAGCCGGGAGAGCGACGGGCGGGTGGCGGTCCGCCCGTTCGGCGGCATGAAGAAGATGCGCACGTGGTACGCGGCCGACAAGACGGGCTTCCACCTCCTGCACACCTTGTTCCAAACAACTCTGAAATATCAGGACGTGTTGCGGTACGACGAGTGGTACGTCACCAAGCTCGTCGTCGACGACGGCCGCGTCCACGGCGTCGTGGCCGTCGAGATCAGGACCGGCCGCATCGAGACCATCGCCGCCAGGACGGTCATCCTGGCCACCGGCGGTTGCGGCCGCGTCTTCCCCTTCACCACGAACGCCGCCATCAAGACCGGCGACGGCATGGCCCTGGCCTACCGGGCGGGGGCGCCGCTGAAGGACATGGAGTTCGTCCAGTACCACCCGACCGGCCTGCCGTTCACCGGGATCCTCATCACCGAGGCGGCCAGGGCCGAGGGCGGCTGGCTGATCAACAAGGACGGCTACCGCTACCTGCAGGACTACGACCTCGGCAAGCCCACGCCCACCCCGAAGCTGCGCAGCATGGAGCTGGGCCCGCGCGACCGGCTCTCGCAGGCGTTCGTGCACGAGCAGGAGAAGGGCCGCACGGTGGACACCCCGTACGGCCCGGTCGTCTACCTGGACCTGCGCCACCTGGGCGAGGGCAAGATCGACGCCCGCATCCCGTTCGTGCGCGAGCTGTGCCGCAGCTACCAGAACCTCGACCCGGCCACCGAGCTCATCCCGGTGCGCCCGGTCGTGCACTACATGATGGGCGGCGTCCACACCGACATCGACGGCGCCACCCCGGTCGCCGGGCTGTTCGCGGCCGGGGAGACCGCCTGCGTGAGCATCAACGGCGCCAACCGGCTCGGCTCCAACTCGCTGCCGGAGTGCCTGGTCTTCGGCCGCCGGGCCGGGCTCGCCGCCGCCGAGTTCGCCAGGTCGCACCGGGGCGGCGAGCCGTCCGCCGTGCGGAGCCAGGGGGCCGACGAGCGGCGCCGGTTGGAACGCGCGAGGGAGGGCAGCAGCACCGGTGAGCGGATCGCCGACCTGCGCGAGGAGATGCAGCACGCCCTTGAAGGGGCCGCCGGCATCTACCGCACGGGCGACGTGCTCACCAAGGCCGTCGACACGCTCGCGGAGCTGCGCGAGCGCGCCGAGGAGGTCCGCATCGACGACACGAGCACCGCGTTCAACACCGAGCTGATCAACCTGCAGGAGCTGCACACCATGCTGGAGGTCGCGCAGACCATCGTGGCCTGCGCGCTCAACCGGCAGGAGTCGCGCGGCGCGCACCAGCGCACCGACTTCCCGGCCAGGGACGACGCCGCCTACCTCGCGCACTCGCTGGTCCACCGCGCGCCCGACGGCACCCCGTCCGTCGGGCTGCTCCCCGTGACGATCACCCGCTGGCCTCCGGGAGAAAGGGTGTACGGCCGTGACTGACGTGACGCCGACGATCAGGGTGGAGGTGGCGCGCTTCCGGCCCGGCCAGGACGAGGAGCCGGTGCTCCAGGGGTACGACGTGCCGCTCATGGCCGACTGGGCGGTCCTCGACGGCCTGAACTACATCAAGGACCAGCTCGACGGCAGCCTGTCGTACCGCTGGTCGTGCCGGATGGGCGTGTGCGGCTCGTGCGGCATGACCGTCAACGGCGAGCCCAGGCTGACCTGCGGCACCTTCCTCACCGAGTACGGCGGGGGCCCGATCAGGATCGAGCCGCTGAAGGGCTTCCCGGTCATCAGGGACCTGGTCGTGGACATCGAGGGGTTCCTGGCCAAGCTGTCGTCCGTGCGGCCCTGGCTGATCAGGGAGGGCGAGGAGCTGCCGCTGACCGCCGAGTACGCCCAGACGCCCGAGCAGCTGGAGGCGTACAAGCAGTACAGCATGTGCATCAACTGCCTGCTCTGCTACTCGGCCTGCCCCGTCTACGTGCTCGACCCCGACTTCCTCGGCCCGGCCGCCATCGCGCTCGCCCAGCGCTACAACCTGGACTCGCGCGACATGGGCGACCGGTTCGACGTGCTCAACCAGGACGACGCCGTCTGGGGGTGCACGTTCGTCGGCGAGTGCACGCGGGTCTGCCCCAAGCACGTGGACCCGGCAGAGGCCATCCAGCGCTACAAGCTGACCGCCGCCCTGCGTTCGGTCCTGCCGTGGAGCAGGCGATGACGACCGCCTACCGCCCGCCGCGCGACGGCCTGTGGTTCGTCCGCACCCGCCACTACGGCGTTTTCGTGCTGCGCGAGCTGACCAGCGTCTTCGTGGCCTGGTCGATCGTCTTCCTGCTGATGTTCGTCGACGCGGTGCGGACCGGGAGCCTCCAGGAGTTCGCGGCCCTGGCCGCCCGGCCGTGGATGATCGCGATCAACGTGCTCGCGCTGGCCGCGACCGTCTTCCACACGATCACGTTCCTCAACCTCGCCCCCAAGGCCACGGTCGTCCGCCTGGACGGCTGGCGGGTGCCCGCCTGGATGATCCAGGGCGGCAACCACTCGGCCTGGGTGGTGATCTCCGCCCTGATCGCCTTCTTCGTCCTGAGGTCGCCATGAGACGCACCCTGGAGCCGTACCTGTGGCTGCTCTTCAGCGGCGGGGGAGTGGTGGCGGCGCTCGTGCTGCCGGTGCTCGTGCTGCTCTTCGGGGTGCTCATGCCGCTCGGAGTGGTCGACTGGCCCTCCGCCGAGCACCTGGGCGCGCTGCTCGGCCACGTCCTCGTGCGGCTCGCCCTGCTCGGGGTCGCCGTGCTGTGCCTTTTCCACGCCGCGCACCGGATCAGGTTCACCAGCGAGGAGGTGCTCGGCATCGCCAGGTTCGACCTGGTCATAGCGGTGATCTGCTACGGGGGCGCCGTCGCGGGCGGGATTGCGGCCGGTCTCATATTGTTCTGATCCCCTGCGTCAACGATGTGCTAAATGTCCCCCTTTGATCACGTTTCAACAACGCACTTTACGATTCGTTGACCTACCCTCTAGCGTCCGGCATTGCACACCCCTATGGCCATGCGCCCGGCCATCCCGGGCAGAGAGGGTTCCTGGTGCCCAGCACGAAGCGCTTATTAGCAGCTTTCCCGGTGGTCGCCCTTCTCGGCGCCGCCCTGTCCGCGCCCACGGCTCAAGCGGCTTCTGCCGCGAACTACGAGCCCACGGCCGCGGACCAGTACATCAACTACGCTCCTCCGGCGGTCGAGAAGGACCCGCAGGAGCCGTCGGTCAACGACAAGAACCAGCGCTCGCTCACTCCGGCACAGAAGTTCGACCGAAAGTTCACCAGTGGAAATCCGGCCGCCGGCCGCATTCTCGCGGCCCGCGAGAACCAGGCCATCAGGACCGGCCGCAATCCCGCTGAATGGATTTTCAAGAACTCCAAGCAGACCCGCACGGCCAAGCTCCTGACGATCCTCGTCGAGTTCAACGAGCAGGCCAACGACGACTTCTCGGGCTTCAACCGGCTGCGCACGACCAACAGCGAGTCGAACGACTGCGTGGTGGAGCCGCCCGGCACGCTCAAGAACGGGCCGCTGCACAACAACATCCCCGACCCGGCCGCGCTGCCGCACAAGGACAACAACTCCTTCTGGGTCAAGGACTTCAGCCCCGCGCACTTCAACAAGATGCTCTACACCGACAAGGGCATCACCGAGCGCGTCCGCCCCGACCTGAAGGACCCGCGCGACGGCAAGCCCGGCATCGACATCTCCGGCTACACGATGAAGAAGATGTACGAGGAGATGTCCAAGGGCGCCTACTCCGTCACCGGCTCGGCGGTCGGCTGGATCAAGGTCCCGCACTCCGAGGCCTGGTACGGCGCCGCGGCCTGCGGCGGTCCTCCGCAGGACATGTCCGGCCACCCCGACAACCCGCGCGGCGCCCAGCAGCTGCCGATCGACGTGGTGGAGAGCCTGGTCAAGGCCCAGCCGGCCTTCCCGTGGGCCGACTACGACGTCGAGGACGTCGCCGACGCCGACGGTGACGGCAACTTCAACGAGCCCGACGGCGTGATCGACCACCTGGTGCTGGTGCACGCCGGCAAGGACAAGTCCTCCGACGGCGGCGCCGAGGGCACGTACGCGATCTGGGCCCACTCCAGCGCGGTCGCCGGCGGCTACAAGGTCCCCGGCACCGACAAGAGGATCTCCAACTACATCGTGCAGCCCGAGGACTCCGGCGTCGGCGTCTTCGCCCACGAGTACGGCCACGACCTGGGCCTGCCCGACCTCTACGACACCTCGGGCCAGGCCAGCTCGGCGGTGGACTTCTGGGACCTGATGTCCAGCGGCTCCCACTCCGGCCCGATCTTCCAGTCGATGCCGTCCCACATGGGCCTGTGGGACAAGTGGGTGCTCGGCTGGGCGAACCCGAAGACGTTCGACCCGGGCGACGCCTCCAAGCTCGTCACGGTCGGACAGTCCTCGCGCACGCCCAAGTTCACCGAGGACGGCGTCCGGGTCAACCTGGCCTCCACACCGCTCAAGATGATCGACGTCCACAGCGGCTCGAACGCCTGGTGGAGCGGCCTGGACCAGGACTGGGCCAACCTCACGGTGACCCGCGACCTGCCCGTCCCCGCCGGGACCGATCTCAAGCTCTGGATGTGGAACAACTATGTGATCGAGCAGGACTGGGACTACGGCTTCGTCGAGGTCTCGACCGACGGCGGCCAGACCTGGGCCCAGCAGAAGATCTTCGACGAGGCCGGCGCCGAGGTCAGCACGCCTGACGACTACCCGGACCCGAACAAGAACCTGCACGCCTTCGGCGAGAAGAAGTACGGCCTCACCGGCGACAGCGGCGGCTGGCGGCACGACTACGTCAACCTGACGCCGTTCGCCGGGAAGACGATCAAGCTGCGGCTGACGTACAACACCGACGCCGCCTTCCAGGAGCGCGGCTGGCACGCCGACGACTTCCAGCTCACCAACGGCGGCACGGCCGTCTGGAGCGACGACGTCGAGAACGGCGACAACGGGTGGAAGGCCGTCGGCGGCACGTTCACCAACACCAGCGGCCAGGGCTGGACCCGCAACAACGGCAGTCGCGAGATCTCCCGGTTCTACCTGGCCGAGTGGCGCAACTTCGACGGCTTCGACAAGGGCCTGCAGTACACCTACGACACCGACTACCTCCGCGACGGGGCGTGGAAGGTGCAGAAGCTGAAGTACAACGCGCCGGGCCTGCTGGTGTGGTACCGCGACTCGACGTTCATCAACAACAACATCGGCAACACCCTGCGGCTCCCGCCGAGCCTCGGTCCCAAGGGCAGCCTGCTGGTCGTGGACTCGCACTTCGACCCGCTGCGCCGCACCGGGACCGCGGCCGAGAAGGACCCGACGCTGCAGAAGAACCTCCAGGGGCGCGTCCAGTCGTCCAACGCCGCGTTCGGGTTCGGCAAGACGTACCCGTTCAAGGAGTGCATCGAGGCGGCCGACGAGCCGTTCAGCGCGTACTGCACGGACCTGCCCGCGCAGAAGGGCGTCCCGGCCTTCACCGACGCGAAGACCTGGTTCCCGGGCCTCGAGGTGATCGGCACCGGTCTCTACTACCGTGACTTCGACGCCTCGGCGGTCGTGCCGTCGAAGGGCGACCAGACCTACAGCAGCCGGGTGGTGCACCAGGACGGCACCCCCGCCACCGAGCTGTACGGCCAGGTGGCCGCCGGCTCGGTGCTCGGCACCGGCAACCCCGGTGACGAGGGCAAGG
The DNA here is from genome assembly GCF_044460125.1 of Nonomuraea sp. NPDC050153. Classification (NCBI taxonomy): domain Bacteria; kingdom Bacillati; phylum Actinomycetota; class Actinomycetes; order Streptosporangiales; family Streptosporangiaceae; genus Nonomuraea; species Nonomuraea sp. NPDC050153. Next base: position 82,257 of record NZ_JBITJQ010000022.1, on the reverse strand, counting down.
CACTGGGCGTCCAGTTCAAGCTGGTGAGCCCGTTGCCGGGCAACCTGGGCGCCATCGTCCAGGTCGTCCCGCCGAAGAAGTAACGATCACGAGGGCCGCCGGGATGTGTCCCGGCGGCCCTCCTAGTCCGGCCATAGGTGGCGCGGTCTGCGCCTACCATTGGTGACCATGAGCGAATTGCGCACCAAGGACGAGCACACCGAGGCGATCCGGAGGGATCGCAAGGTGGCAGTGGTGGTGAACACTCGCTCGCGCCGTGGCCGCCGCCACTACTTCGAGGTGATCGAGCAGATCCACAACCTCGGCTTCGAGCCGCTGGTGGAGCTGTCGGTCTACAACCCCAAGCGGCTGCGCGAGCTGCTCGACGCCGCCCTGGCCACCAAGCCCGACCTGCTCGTCGTGGGCGGCGGCGACGGCACGCTCTCCTCGGCCGTCCGCCATGTGGCCCACCGCGACGTGGCGCTCGGGGTGCTGCCGCTCGGCACCACCAACAACTTCGCCCGCAGCCTCGGCCTGCCGCTGGACCTGGCGGGGGCGATCAGGGTGTTCGCCGAGGGCAAGGTGGCCGACATCGACCTGGGGATGGCGGACGACCGGCCCTTCGCCAACCTGGCCAGCTTCGGGGTGTCCGTCGAGGTGGCGGGCAAGGTCAAGCCGTGGCTCAAGCGCATCGTGGGGCGCCCGGCCTACCCGCTGACCGCTCTGACGATCCTGCCGGGGCACACGCCGTTCCGCGCGTACATCACGGTCGAGGGGCAGCGCCACGAGCTGCTCACCCACCAGCTCAACATCGCCAACGGCCGCTTCCACGGCGGCTGGCAGGTGGCCAAGGACATCAGCATCGACAACGGCATGCTGGTGGCCTACCAGCTCGGCTCGGGCAAGAAGCTGCGCCTGCTCGGCGAGACCCTGATCAGGGCGACCACCGGGCGATGGCGCAGCATGGCCGGCGGGCCGTTCGTGGTGGCGCGGGAGATGCTGCTGGAGACCGACCCGCCGATGGCCGCCGACGTGGACGGCGAGGTGCGGCTGCGCACCCCGATCCGGCTCCGCGTGGTCCCCAACGGCGTGCGCGTGATGGTGCCCGCCTCCTTCGAGGACCGCTGACCACCCGCCGGCGGGGCGAGGTCAGGAGTCGGCGAGCCGCCGGTAGGCCGGGCTGAGCGGGCGGGCCAGGCCCGCGGGCGGCGGGAAGACGCGCAGGAGGAGGTCCGGCGCGACGGCCGCCGGGCGGCGCTCGGGGCGGTGCGCCGTGGCGCCGGGGGCGTAGAAGTCGGCCAGCCGGTCGGCGAACGGCACGTCGCGCACCTCCGGCCCGGGGGCGTCCTCCGCCAGCGACCCCAGCAGCTGCTCCCGGGTCCGGCCGCGCCAGGCCAGCACCAGGAACGGGTCGTCGTCGAACGACTCGGCCAGCAGGTAGAGCGCCGCCGACAGGTGCTTGCACGGGAACCCCCAGTCGGGGCACGAGCAGTCCATGTCGAGATCGCGCGGGAACAGGTCGATCCCGAGCGCCGCGAACAGCTCCTCGATCTCCGCCGGCATCTCTCCCGCCAGCAGCCTGGCCCGGTAGACGGCCTGCTCGGCGATCGACTCCTCGATGGCGGCCCAGCGTCGCTCGCCGTACGCCTCGACCCTGATCACGACCTCGTACGGCTCGGGCCGCGAGCCCTGGACGGCGGCCCTGACCTCGCCCGGGGACAGGTCGATCGACAGGACCTGGCCCTGGCGGGCGTAGGCGCGGCCCCGCGAGAGCCGGCCCTTGTCGCAGATGCGCTCCAGGATGTCGATGAAGCGCCTGGACCACCACGTGGACCCGATGGTGCCGCGCCGCGTGCGGGCCCTGATGCCGCCCTCGACCTTGATCGGCCCGGTGGCCTGGAACCAGTCCGGCATCCTCAGCCCACCCCCTCCGCCGTGAGCCTGAACACCTCGCGCAGCTCCTCGGTCGACAGGTCCGTCAGCCAGTCTTCGCCGGTGCCGACCACCCGCTCGGCCAGGGCCTTCTTGCGCTCGATCATCCGGTCGACGCGCTCTTCGAGGGTGCCCGCGCAGATGAGCTTGCGCACCTGCACGTTCTTGCGCTGCCCGATGCGGAACGCCCGGTCGGTGGCCTGGTCCTCGACGGCCGGGTTCCACCAGCGGTCGACGTGGACGACGTGGTTGGCGGCGGTCAGGTTGAGCCCGACCCCGGCCGCCTTGAGCGACAGCACGAACAGCATCGGCTCCTCGTCGTTCTGGAACCGGTCGACCAGGCGGTCGCGGGTCTTCTTCGGCAGGCCGCCGTGCAGCCACAGGACCGTGGTGTCGAGCCGCTGGGCGAGGTACGGCTGCAGCATGGTGCCGAACTCGGCGTATTGCGTGAAAAGCAGGGCCTTTTCGCCTTCGGCCAGGATTTCCTCGGACAGCTGCTCCAGCCGGATGAGCTTGCCGGACCTGCCCGCCAGGCGGGAGCCGTCCTTGAGCAGGTGGGCCGGATGGTTGCAGACCTGCTTCAGCTTGGCCATGGCGGCCAGCACCAGGCCGCGCCGCTCGATGCCCTCGCTGTCGTCGATCTTGGCCAGCATGTCGTCCACGACCGCCTGGTAGAGCGTGGCCTGCTCCGTGGTGAGCGGGCACCACTCCTTGACCTCCAGCTTCTCCGGCAGGTCGGAGATGATCGACTTGTCGGTCTTGACGCGGCGCAGGATGAACGGGCCGGTCGCCCGCTTCAGCGCCCGCGCGGCCTGCTCGTCCTGGCGGGCCTCGATGGGCTCCTGGAAGCGGGTCCTGAACCGCGAGCGCGGCCCCAGCAGCCCCGGGTTGGCGAACTCCATGATCGACCAGAGCTCGGCCAGGTGGTTCTCGACCGGGGTTCCCGTGAGGGCGAGCCGGCCGCCCGCGGGGATCGACCGCACGGCCTGGGCCTGGAGCGTGCCGCTGTTCTTGATCGCCTGGGCCTCGTCGCACACGACCCTGCGCCACTCGTGCCCCTTGAGCGTCTCGAGGTCGCGCTGGGCGGTGCCGTACGTGGTGATCACCAGGTCGGCGCCGGGGATCAGCCCCGCGTCGCGCCCGCTGCCGTGGTGGACATGGACGCGCAGGCCGGGCGCGAACCTGGCGGCCTCCCGCTGCCAGTTGCCGACCAGGGACATCGGGCAGACGAGGAGCGTGGGCGCGCCGGCGCCTTCGTGGACGAGCAGGGCCAGCGTGGTGATCGTCTTGCCCAGCCCCATGTCGTCGGCCAGAACCCCGCCCAGGCCCAGTTCTGACAGGAAGCTGAGCCAGGCCAGGCCGCGCTCCTGATAGGGCCGCAGCGTGGCCTCCAGCCCCGCGGGGGTCGCGATGGGCGTCAGGCGCCGCTCGGCCTGGCCGGACAGCAGGTCGCCGAGCACGCCGTCGGCGTCGATCTCCAGCAGCGGCAGCTCGGCGTCGTCCTCCCGCACCACGTGGCGCAGGAGGTCGGCGGCGCTCGCCTCACCCGTACGGGCGCCCTCCACGGCCCTGAGCGCGGCCTTGAGCTGCCGGTCGTCCAGCTCCACCCACTGGCCGCGCACCCGGACCAGCGGCACCTTCAGCCTGGCCAGCTCGGCCAGCTCTTCCTCGCTGATCGTCTCGTCGCCCACCGCCAGGTCGACGCGGAAGTCGACCAGCTCCCGCATGCCGAACCCCTGGCCGGTGGCCGCCGTCTGCGCCTTGGTCCTGGTGGTCAGCTTCAGCCCCAGCCGGGTACGCCCGGCCCAGCGCGGCAACTGCACCCCGAACCCGGCCGCCTGCAGCAGGGGCGCCGCCTGGCGCAGGAACCCGAACGCGCCGGCCGTGTCCAGCGTCAGCTCGCTCGGCGCGGGCCCGCGCAGGGCGCGGTCGAGCTCGGGATAGAGCCTGACGGCCCGTCCCAGCCCGGCCAGCAGCTCGCGTTCCGGCCTGCCGGGCAGCCCCGTCACCGCCCCGCCGCTCCAGACGTGGGCGGCCGGGACGTACAGGCTGGGGTCGTCGGCGGCCTGCAGCGCCAGCTCGACCCGCCAGTCCTCGGTGCCGGCGGGCTCCAGCAGCCGGAAGCACACCCGGGTCGCGCCCTGCGCCGACTCGACGCTCTCGCGCCAGCGCTCCAGCTCCCGGCGCAGCTCGGGCACGTCGGGGCACTCGGGCGCGGGGCCGGTCAGGGCGGCCAGCCAGCGCTCGTGGAGCGTCCTGGGCCGGGCGAGCAGGGGCTCGGTGAGGGCCTGGCGGACGAGGGCGTCGGTGAACGCCTCAAGGGCCTCGCGCAGGACGCCGGCGGACGGGCGCTCGACGCGGGAGGTACGGCAGGCGGGCGGCATGGCCAGCGCCAGCTCCCGGAGGTATCCGGCGTCGGCCCCGGTCACCACCGGCCGCCACACGGCCCGCGCACCGGCCTCCGGCACGGCCCACATGGCCATGGAATCGTCGGGCGCGCGGCCGTCGGACGCACGGTCATTGGGCTCGCGGTCATTGGGCCCGTGGTCATTGGGCTCGCGGTCATTGGGCTCCCGGCCGTCGGGCGCGCGGTCGGGGCTCGTGGGGGAGGGGACGAGCTGCGGGATGACGCGGCCGCGGCGTACCAGGTCGCGGGCGAAGGCCACCACGGTGGCCCAGTGGCGCATGGTCGCGGTGCCGGTGTGCCCCGCCGGCACGTGCAGGGCCTCCGCGGTGGGCGGCAGCACGGCGGGGACCTGCCAGAGGCGCAGGCGCGGCCGGGTCGTCTCCGGCAGGCGGCCGGTCTCGGGCGAGGGCAGCGGTTCCTTGGCCGAGCCCGGCAGGAGCAGTTCCAGCGTCCGCGACGGCGGGTCGTCGAGGCCGAGCGCGGCGGCGACGCCGGACGCGGGGGCGGCGAACGGGTGGGGCGCGGGTCCCGCCTGACGCTGCTGCCGGCGCGGGGCGGCCCCGGGGGACGCGTCGCCGGCCTCGGCGATCTCCGCCCAGAAGGCGAGCCCGCCGCCCGCCCAGACCCCGTGTACCAGCACCCCGGCAGGTTACCGCCACCCGCACGAGATCGGGTCCGCCTAGGATCCTGGACATGAGGTTCTCCGGGGCAGAGGGCAGATGGTCGGCCGGGCTGGGGACGCTGCGTGACGTCGTCCGGCAGGACCTCGTGACCCGCCAGCTCGCCGAGCACCTCCCCAAGACCTCCTGCCGCATCCTCGACGTGGGCTCCGGTCAGGGCACCCAGGCACTCAGGATGGCCGCCAGAGGCCACCACGTCACCGCCCTCGACGCCTCCCGCGACCTCCTCCGCCTCCTGGAGGCCGGGATCCAGCCGGGCATGAGCATCCGGACGGTCCAGGCCGAGGCAGAGCGGCTACGCGAGCTGTTCGGGCCGGGGAGCTTCGACGTCGTCCTGTGCCACGGCGTGCTGATGTACTTCGCCGACCCCGACCCGCTGCTCGCCGACCTCGCCCGCCTCCTCGCGCCCGGAGGCGTCCTGTCGCTCCTCGTCCGCAACGGCGACGCCCTCGCCATGCGCGACGGGCTCATGGGCGACTGGGCGCGGGCGCTGCGGGCGTTCGAGGGCACCGGCTACGTCAACAGGCTCGGCGTCCCGGCCAGGGCCGACCGGCTCGACGAGCTCACGCGGCGGCTGGCCGTACAGGGGCTGGAGGTGCGGCAGTGGTACGGCGTGCGGGTGTTCTGCGACGCCGCGCCCAACGACGCGCCCGTCCCCGAGGACATCGGCGACGTGCTGGCGGCGGAGGAGCGCGCGGGCAGGACCGACCCCTACCGGAGGGTGGCCGCGCTGGTCCACCTCATCTGCGCAAAAGGTGAGGAAAGGCTTATATAAGCCGCACCTGAAGTTGTAGCATGTTCGGTATGAACCCTCCCGGATCGTGGTGCGAGCGGCCCAAGCCGCAGGCTCCCTCTTGTGAGCTCCCGTCTCCGTGGAGCAAGCCCAAGCAGCCGGACAACTGGTGTGAAACGCAGAAGGATCCGGTGCTGTCGGCCCTGGGATTCCTACTGAGGGTCGCCAAGCGGTAAAACCGCGTGATAGAGGGCCGTTTGTCTGGGTAGTCGCCTTCCTCAGCGGAGGAGGCGAGCGTCGTGAATGACACCCACAAGCTGGTCAACGACCTCTCCGAGCAATTCTCCAGGCTCGTGAGGGACGAATTCCGCCTGGCGCGGATCGAGCTGGCGGAAAAGGGCAAGCACGCGGGCTTCGGCGCGGGGCTGTTCGGCGCGGCGGGCATGGCCGCGTTCTTCGGCGCCGCCGCACTCGTGACCACCGTCATCCTGCTTCTGGCCCTGGTGCTGCCCGCGTGGGCGGCCGCCCTCATCGTGGCGGGCGTGCTCTTCGTCATCGCCGCGCTGTTCGGCCTGGTCGGCAAGGGCCAGGTACGACGCGTCGGATCGCCGATCCCGTCGGAGACCATCGCGAGCGTCAGGGCCGACTTCGACATGGTCAAGGAGAGGGCACGGCGATGAGTGAGACCGACCCGGGACATCGCGAGCAACACGCCGGAGACGTCGGCGCCCGCAGGGCAATGGTGGGCACGCCGACCGAACGCGAGTCCATCAACGTGCCACCGACCCGGCCGGGCGCGGCCGAGAACGCCCGGCGGGTGGAGGAGGAGCGCATGGCACACGAGACATTTCCCCCCGAAGCCCCCTTCGACAAGGAGCGTACCGAGGCACTGGAACGCGAGTGGGCCGAGGCGGAGTCGCCGCGCCACCACCGCGGCGGGACGCGCCGCACGCAGAGGGCGACGGTACACCGGGAAGAGGCCGACGTGCGCAAGGAGATCGAGGAGACCCGCAGGGAACTGGGCGACACCGTCTCGGCGCTGGCCGCCAAGACCGACGTGAAGGCCAGGGCCGCCCACGCGGCCGAGGCCGCCAAGGACAGGGCCGCGGGCATGGCGGCGGGCATGGCCGGGTCCGTCAAGGAGAAGGCGTCGGAAGTGGCGGGCAAGGTCCGCGAGGGCACGCCTCACCAGGTCAAGGACGCCGCCGGGCGGGTGCGGAAGGGGCCGGTGCTGCTCGTCGCCGCGGCGAGCGCCGTGACCGCCTTCGTCGTCCGCCGGATGATGCTGCGGCGGCACCGTCGCCCGCGCATGATGCGGCGCCGCCGCCCGTTCGGATAGGAGGGACGGGTACGGCCGGCGCCCGCAGGGGCCGATACCCTGCCGTGGTGATTCGTCGAACGGCCGCCGCCGCCATCCTCGCCCTGCTGGTGACGGGATGCGGCGGAGGCTCGGCGGTGAGCGACTTCGGCACGCTGGTCAAGGGCGCCAAGGGCACGACCGTGCCCGTCGAGCTGCGCTCCGGCCAGCGCTTCTCGCTGGTCGTCGCCGACAACCCGTCCGTCGGCGACGACTGGTCGCTGGTGGCCGTGCCGGACCCGAAGGTCGCCTCGTTCATCAGCGAGGAGCACAAGACCGAGGGCGGCGGGGTCGGGGCCGGGGGCACGACCTACTTCGTGTTCAACAGCAAGCGCCCGGGCACGACGGAGATCAAACTGTACGACTGCTGGCGGTGCGGCCAGTCCACGACGCCGCCCGACGAGCAGAGCAGGCGGCAGTCGGGCGAGGCCGTCTTCACCGTGACGGTCAGGTGAGCCCGGCGCCGTGGATGGCCGCCGGTTAGTGTGGGGATCATGGACTTCATCCGGGTGCGCGCCTCCTCCGACGGCGCGGAGACCATCTCCTATTGGACCGGCGACGTGTACGGCTGGCAGGACGACGGCGGGCCGCACCACCTGTTCGGCTTCGAGGGCCTGAACGTCGCCAGGGCGGTCGAGGCCGACGGCGGCTGGCAGTTGCTGACCAGGGAGGCCGCCCTCTACCTCGACCCGAGGACGAGGGAGGTGCTCGACACCTGGGACAACCCGTTCACCGAGCGGGCGGTCGAGGTGCTGCACGTCTTCAACGACCCGGTCAACCAGCGGCTCGGCGCCTACCCCGTGCCGACGACCCGCCTGGGCGACCAGGTGATCTACAACATCGACATCCGCCTGGCCTACCCCTCGCCCCTGAAGGTCGCCGACTACCCCGACAACTCGGCGAGCGACACCTACCGGGCGCTGGAGCTGTTCCAGTTCTTCGCCTCGGCCAAGGACCTGGACTCGGGCGTGCCGGACGTGCCGTGCGTGTTCTCGTGGTGCCGGGTCTCGCCGTGGCTGCCGTGGATGGCGATGGGGCAGCGCGGGGGCGGGCTGGTCTACCACTGCAGGGGCGCCAAGGTGGCCGAGGTGCCGCAGCGGCTGCGCGAGCGGGTGGGCGAGCACTTCCTGCACGCCCCCGCCGAGTGGTCGGCGCCCAACGTGACGAGCTGGACGGCCTTCGCGAAGCGGGCACGACAGCCCCGCGGATGAGGCGGATAGGGTCGGGCGGTGAGCACTGACCTGTTCTGCGAGATCATCGCGGGTGAGCGAGCGGCGACCATGGTCCACTCCGACGAGGTCGCGGTCTCGTTCCTGGACGTCCGGCCGGTCTTCAAGGGGCACGTGCTGGTCGTGCCGAGGGTCCACGTGGAGACGCTCGCCGACCTGGCCGACGTGGGGCCGTTCTTCGAGCGGGTGCAGGCCGTGGCCCGGGCGGTGGAGGAGGGGCTGCAGGTCGCCGGCACGTTCGTGGCCATGAACAATCGCGTCAGCCAGAGCGTGCCCCACCTGCACGTGCACATCGTCCCGCGCAACAAGAAGGACGGGCTGCGCGGCTTCTTCTGGCCGCGCACCACGTACGAGTCCGCCGAGGAGGCCGAGTCGTTCGCCGACCTGATAGCGAAGGCACTGTGAGCGAAGCCCTGAGCTAGGCTCTGGCGGCGTGGAGTACGTGGTGGGGGTCGCCGTGGTCGCGGTGCTCGTCAGCGTGCCCGCGATCGTGCTCTGGCGGGTCATGCGGGGCCGCCGCGAGCTGGGCACCAGCCCGGCGGAGCGGGCCACGTTCGAGACCCTGCACACCGCCTCTCTGGCCGGGCCGCCGCTGCGGGCCGGGCTGACCGCCGACGGCGCCGAGCGGGCCTCGCGCCACCTGCGCGCGCTGCTCGGCTCGGCCGCGCTGGCCATCACCGACCGCGAGCGGCTGCTCGTGTACGACGGCGCCGGAGAGCACCACGCCGACCAGGCGTTCGAGCACGCGGCGGCCACCTTGGAGGACGGCCGCACCCAGGTGCTGACCATCGACTGCGACCTGCTCGAATGCCCGATCCGCCAGGCCGTGGTCGTGCCGCTCACCACCGACGACCGGGTCGTGGGCGCCCTGGCCGCCTACGGGCAGGACGCCTCGGCGGGCCTGGTCAGGGCCGCGCAGGAGGTGGCCGGGTGGGTGGACTCGCAGCTGGAGCTGGCCGAGCTGGACCGCTCGCGCACGCTGCTCATGGAGGCCGAGGTACGCGCGCTGCGGGCGCAGATCTCGCCGCACTTCATCTACAACTCGCTCACCACGATCGCCTCCTTCGTCCGCACCGATCCGGAGCGGGCCAGGGAGTTGCTGCTGGAGTTCGCCGACTTCACCCGCTACTCCTTCCGGCGGCACGGCGAGTTCACCACGCTGGCCGAGGAGCTGCGCTCGATCGACCGCTACCTGATCCTGGAGCGGGCCAGGTTCGGCGACCAGCTCCAGGTGACGCTCCGGATCGCGCCCGAGGTGCTGCCGGTCGCGGTGCCGTTCCTGTGCCTGCAGCCGCTCGTCGAGAACGCCGTCAGGCACGGCCTGGAGAGCCGCAACGGCGTCGGCCGCATCACGATCATCGCCGAGGACGCCGGGGCCGAGTGCCGCATCAGCGTCGAGGACGACGGGCTCGGCATGGACCCCGACCGGCTGCGCCGCATCCTCGCAGGTGACATCCCCGCCTCGGGCGGCGTCGGGCTGGCGAACGTGGACGAGCGGCTGCGCCAGGTCTACGGCGACGAGTACGGCCTCGTGGTCGAGACGGCCCAGGGAGCGGGCACCAAGGTCAACGTCAGGTTGCCGAAATATCACCCAGGCGTCTCTGCCCGTTGACCTCGATCTTTCTTGTCGGTTTTATCACTGTCTATGGCGCAACTACGGGTCCTCGCGGTCGACGACGAGCAGCCTGCCCTCGAAGACCTCTCGTACCTGCTGCGTGCCGACCCCCGCATCGGCGAGGTGGCCACCGCCAGGGACGGCGCTGCGGCGCTGCGGCTGCTCGACCGTGCCATCGCCGACGGCCGGCCGATCGACGCGGTCTTCCTCGACATCCGGATGCGCGGGCTCGACGGGGTGGTGCTCGGGCGGCTGCTGTCGCAGTTCGCGAACCCGCCCAGAGTCGTGTTCGTGACGGCGTACGAGGAGCACGCCGTGGACGCGTTCGAGATCAAGGCCGAGGACTACCTGCTCAAGCCGGTACGCCCGGAGCGGCTGGCGGAGGCGATCCGGCGGGTGGCGGTCTCGGCCGACGTGCCGGCGGAGGTGGGGGAGACCGACACGATCCCGGTCGAGCTGGGCGGGGTGACCCGGTTCGTGTCCAGCGCCGACGTGATCTACGTGGAGGCGCACGGGGACTACGCGCGGCTGCACACGGCCACGGGCAGCCACCTGGTGCGGATCCCGCTGGCCGCCCTGGAGGAGCGGTGGGCCTCGGCGGGGTTCGTCCGCGTGCACCGGAGCCATCTGGTGGCGGTCAAGCACATCGAGGAGCTGCACATCGACTCGGGCAAGTGCACGGTGCGGGTCGGGGACACCGAGCTGCCGGTCAGCCGCCGCCACACCCGCGAGCTGCGCGACCTGCTGGTGCGCAGAGCCAGGAAGGCGAGGTCGCAATGAGTCAACCGCGTCCCGGGCGCCGGGTGGCCGTGACGAGCCCGCGCACGGCCGCCGCCCGCCGTCCGCGCTACCCGGGCACCCGGGAGATCGACGAGCAGACCCGGCTCGGCGAGGTCTACATGCGCTCGTTCCTGCGCACCCAGGTCCGGCTGGCGCTGTTCGTCTGCACGGTGCTGGCGTGCGTGGTCGGCGGGCTGCCGCTGCTGTTCCTGCTCATCCCCGAGCTGCGCTCGGTGCACCTGCTCGGCGTCCCGCTCCCGTGGGCGGTGCTCGCCGGGCTCATCTACCCCGCCTTCGTCATCGGCGCCTGGCTGTACGTGCGCCAGGCCGAGCGCAACGAACGCCACTTCGCCGAACTGGTCAAGCGTCCATGATCGGGCGCGCGCGAGCGGCGGAGCCGGGCCCATGAGCCTCGCGGCGGTGCTGGTCGTCGTGGTGGCGGCCGTGCTGATCGGCGCGTTCGGGATCAGGGTCTCCCGCACCACCTCCGACTTCTACGTCGCCTCCCGCACCGTCAGCCCGCTCTGGAACGCCTCGGCCATCGGCGGCGAGTACCTGTCGGCGGCCTCGTTCCTGGGCATCGCCGGGCTCATCCTGTCGTTCGGCGTGGACATGCTCTGGCTGCCCGTCGGCTGGACCGGCGGGTACCTGGTGCTGCTCGTGCTGGTGTCGGCCCCGCTGCGGCGCTCGGGCGCGTACACGCTGCCGGACTTCGCCGAGGCCCGGCTGGAGTCGATGGCCGTGCGGCGCACCGCGAGCGTGCTCGTCGTGCTGATCGGCTGGTTCTACCTGATGCCGCAGTTCCAGAGCGCGGGCCTGGTGCTGCGGGAGATCACCGGCGCGCCGGTGTGGGTGGGCGGGCTGCTGGTCGCCGTCGTCGTGGCGGTGAACGTGCTGTCCGGCGGCATGCGGTCGATCACGTTCGTGCAGGCGTTCCAGTACTGGCTCAAGCTGACGGCGCTGGCGCTGCCGCTGGTGTTCCTGCTGATGGCGTGGAAGGCCGACGGCGCGCCCTCGGTCAGCCCGCAGGACGCGGCCACCTGGCAGGTGCCGCTGGCCGGGGGCAAGGAATACGGGCTGTACTCGACGTACTCGCTGATCCTGGCCACGTTCCTGGGCACCATGGGGCTGCCGCACGTGCTGGTGCGCTTCTACACCAACCCGGACGGGCGGGCCGCGCGCCGCACGACGCTGGTCGTGCTGTCGCTGCTCGGGGCCTTCTACCTGCTGCCCGCCGTGTACGGCTGGCTCGGCCGCCTCTACGCGCCCGACCTGGTCCGCACGGACACGGTCGTGCTGACGCTGCCCGAGCGGATGGTCGGCGGCACGCTGGGCGACCTGCTGACGGCGCTGGTGACGGCGGGGGCGTTCGCCGCGTTCCTGTCCACCTCGTCGGGGCTGACCGTGTCCGTGGCGGGGGTGATCGCGCAGGACCTGCTCAAGGGCAGCGTGCGCTCGTTCAGGATCGCCACGCTGATGGCGGTGGCGGTGCCGCTGGCCCTGGCGCTGTGGGCGCGGGCGCTGCCGGTGGCGGACGTGGTGGGGCTGGCGTTCGCGGTGGCGGCCTCGTCGTTCTGCCCGCTGCTCGTGCTGGGCATCTGGTGGCGCCGCCTGTCGACCATCGGGGCGCTGGCCGGGCTGTTCGTGGGCGGCGGGCTGGCGTGCGCGGCCGTGCTCGTCACGATCGTCGCCGGTCCGTACGACGGGCTCGCGGGGGCTTTGCTGGGCCAGCCGGCGGCGTGGACGGTGCCGATCGCGTTCGCGGTGATGGTGTCGGTGTCGTTCCTGACCCCGCACCGCGTGCCGCCCGGGGTTGCCAGGACCATGGTCAGGCTGCACACCCCGGAGGACCTCGACCTCGACCGCGGCGACTGGCGCCCCCGCTCGTCGTGATCCCGCCGGCGATCAGGGCAGGTACGCCTCCTTGATCCGGGCGCGCTGGAAGGTGTGGTCGGTGCCGCAGTCGTGGCAGTAGCCGGACACCGTGCCACGGGTGAGCTCGATGTCCTCCATGTAGTGCTCGCGCCGCTGCCAGACGACGACGATCGGCTCGCCGGTGACGGAGGCCACGGCGAGGGCCTCGGCGGGCGTGGCGGGGTCGCCGCCGCGGAGGATCGCGGTGGCCTCCAGCACCGGTTCGGACTCCACGGGCAGGCGGCGGCGCTGGGGAGGCTCCGCCTTGATGGTGCCGTCCGGGGCCAGGCCGACCGGGGCGTGGCCGCTCTCCCGCAGCAGCTGGAGGGTCTCGTCGGGAGGCAGGGCGCTCAGGGCGACCGTGGGGGCGATGGGCCGCAGCGCCAGTTTGCGCAGGGCCTTGGTGCCGCACAGCTCGGTGATGAGCGCCGGGTCCTCCGCGGTCAGCACGGAGGCGGCGGAGGTGACGCGGACCGCGCCGTGCCTGCGGGCGACGTCGCCGACGAGGTAACTCAGCGGCTGGGGCACGGCCTTGGCGGAGACGCGGGCCAGCTCCTCCAGCAGAGCGTCGGCCGTCGTCCCGGCGTCCAGGGCCCGGCGCACGCTCTTCTGCGAGAAACGCCACACGCTGGCCCGGTCGCGTGACTCCAGGTCGGCGCAGCCGTTCAGGAACGCGGTCAGCTCGGGCGCGGGCACCCCCGAGACGATCGCGGTCAGGTCGTTCTGCAGGGTCACGGTGCGGGACGGCGCGGGGAAGCGGGCGGCCACCTCGGCGCCGTCGAGGTGGGCGCGGCCGAGCTCGGTCAGGGCTCCCTCGTGGACCATCCCGAGCAGCTCGCCCTCGCGCAGGGCGGCGGCGACGAACTCGGTGGCGGCCTGCGCGAACTCCTTGGCCGCCCGCGTCCGCCACTCCACGGCCGGGAGCAACCCCTCGGGGGTCGATCCCCGCCCGGGAGGAAGCGTCTGGAGCACGCGCAGCGTGGCCCGCCGGATCTCGCCGGCCCCGCACTCGAACTGGTACGGCGGCGCCTGCGGCGTCATGTGCTCGGGGCAGCAGCCCGTCACCCGGAACGTGGGTGCCTGCGGCACGGCCAGCCAGGTGTCCACCAGGGCCTTCCACCGCGAGGCCGGGTCCAGGCCCAGCCAGGTGTCGGCCAGGGTGGTGCTGACCAGCCTCTCGCCCGTCTCGGAGGCGATCAGCTCGGTGCCGAAGGCGAGGTCGAGCCAGAGCGCGACCGCCTGCTCGGGAGCGCCGAGCGTCTTGGCCGTCCGCTTCAGCTCCCGCGCGCCCACCCCGCCCGCTTTCAGCTCGGCGATGGGCTGCGCCCCCGCCAGCTCGATCAGCGCCTCCGTCCGGTCCACGGCGGCCAGCGCGGCGGCGAGCCCGTCCGGGTGCCCGGCGAGCTCCGCGGACGGCACGTCCGGCTGGCCCGTGAGCTCGGGCCTCCAGCCGTCGCCGCGCAGCGCGAGCGCGACCTCCATGGGCAGCTCGTACGCCCAGCCGTCCCGCACCACGAACCCGGCCTCGGCCAGCCGTGTGACCGGATGGTCCACCTCGCCGGAGCCGTACCAGACCGCGTGCTGGTAGACCGGTTGCCCGCCCGCCATCGACTCCAGCAGCCTCACGGCCGCGGGCGGCAACGTGGCGGCGCGTGCCCGGAGGGCCGGGCCGTCGCGGACGATGTCCGCCGCCTTCGCGAGCACCTCCGCCCTTCGGCCCCTGGGCTTGCCGCCCAGGCCCTTGACCAGGGATTTCAGATCTTCAGCGGTCAGCTCGCGCAACGGCCGGCCCAGCCCGAACGGGTTCGCCCACAGGCCCGGCCGGTGCGGCGAGGTCACCGTGCCCGCCTCGCCGTCCCCGTCGAGCACCACGAGGCCCCAGGCGGCCAGGGTTTCGAGCGTTTCGCCGAGCCGGTCACCGGGGTCGTGGACCAGCTCGGCCAGCGCCGCGCGGCTGGCCTCGCCGCCCAGGACCTGCAGCGCCTGGCTGGCGAGGTGGCAGTCGGCGTCGAGCGCGAGCAGGGCGGGGACGGCCAGCTCCGGTGCCGCCAGCAGGCGTTCGAGCGCCTCGGGGGAGGGGGCGGCGGCCAGCTCCGGCCTGTTGTGAAGGAGGCGGGCCAGGTCGGCGGCGGGAAGAGACACACCTCGACCCTAGCGAGACCGGCGCCGCGCACGCACGGTGTTCAGCCAGGCGGCAACTCGCCCGAGCCCCGGGCCACCAGCTCGACCGGGACCTTGACGCGGCGGGGCGCCGGCGACGGGTTCAGCAGGAGGTCCACCGCGCTGCGGGCCAGGCGGGCCGTGTCGTAGCGGACCACCGTCACCCCGGGGTTGAACACGTCCGCGAGGGCGAAGTCGTCGAAGCCCACGTACGCGGGCCGCTCCGGCCGTTCCCGCAGCGCCTGCAGGATGCCGATCGCGGCGCGGTTGTTGGTGGCGAAGAAGGCCGTCGGCGGGTCCGGGAGGTCCAGGAGGCGGCCCACCTCGTGGGAGACCCGCCACGGGTCGAAGAGCCCGCGGACCGTCAGCGCGTCGTCGGCCGTCAGCCCTGCCGCGCGCAGGGCCGCGCGGTAGCCGGTGGCGCGGTCGTGGACCGAGCTCACGCCCTCGTCGTCCGAGACCAGCGCGATCCGGCGGTGGCCGCGGGCCAGCAGGTGCTCGGTCGCGGCCCGGCCGCCCCGCACGTCGTCCAGCAGCACCACGTCCGCCGAGTCCAGGCCCGGCGGCACGCGGTCCACGAACACCGTGGTGAGCGAGGCGTGCTCGGCCAGCCACGAGTGATCGGCCGCGGAGGGGACGACGATCAGGGAGTTCACGCCCCGCGCGTACATCGACTCGATGAGCATGCGCTCCTTGTCGGCGCTCTCCTCGTACGAGCCGAACACCACCAGCGCCTCGTGCCGGGCCGCGGCGGACTCCACGGCGGCGGCCAGGCGGGAGTAGAACTCGTTCGAGATGTTCTCCATCACCAGCCCGAGCGTCAGCATCGTCGCGCCCCTGGCCAGGCGGGCGGCGGCCTCGTTGCGGCGGTAGCCGAGCGCGCTGATCGCCGCCTGCACGCGCTCCTGCAGCGAGGCCCTGACGTGGGGCTCCTGGTTGACCACGCGGGAGACGGTCTTGAGGCTCACGCCCGCGTGCCGGGCCACGTCGGCCATGGTGGGCTTGCGGGTGGTTTCGCCCTGCGAGGCCGCCCGGTCACCCAGATCCCTGGTTGTCATAGTCTGCCCCCATGGATGACGAATGGATCTGTGGCCGGTTGGGCGAGGACGAGCCCTGGGCGTTGGGCGCGGTCAACCCGCCGGTGTTCGAGAACTCGCTGTTCACCTTCGCGACCGCGGAGGAGCTCGGCGAGGCGATCAGGAGCGAGGACGAGCGCTACGTCTACTGGCGGGGCACCAACCCGACCGTCGACCTCGCTCAGCGTAAGCTCGCCGCGCTCGAGCGGGGAGAGCGCGCCAAGTGCTTCGGGTCGGGAATGGGAGCCATCTCGGCGACCATCTCCTCGCTCGTCAAGACCGGGGACCACGTGCTGGTGCTGGGCGCAGTGTACGGCCCCACCACCCAGTTCCTGCGTTACCTGGAGAAGTTCGGGATCACCCATACGCACGTGAACGACCTCGCGGAGTGTGACAGCGCTATCAGAGCGAGCACCCGTCTACTGTACTTCGAGTCGCCTTCCTACATGGCCTACGCCGTGGTCGACATCGAGGAGGTCACGGCGTGGGCGCGGGAGCGCGGGCTGGTGAGCGTGATGGACAACACCTGGTCCACGCCGATCTTCCAGAAGCCGCTGACCATGGGCGTCGATCTCGTCGTGCACTCGCTGTCGAAGTACATCGGCGGGCACAGCGACCTCGTGGGCGGCGTCGTGGTGGGCCCCTCCCGGCTGATCAGGCCGCTGGCGCTGACCGAGTACCAGCTCTACGGGGCCGCCATGTCGCCGCACGACGCGGCCAAGGTGATCAAGGGGCTGCGCACGCTGCCCGTGCGGATGGCCGCGCACCAGGAGCGGGGGCTGGCCGTGGCCGAGTTCCTGTCCGGGCATCCGGCCGTGCGGGCGGTGAACCACCCCGGGCTGGCCTCCCATCCCGGGCACGCCATCGCGAAGCAGCAGATGTCGGGCTTCTCCAGCCTGTTCAGTCTCGTGCTGGACACGGAGTCGCGCCAGGAGGTCGGCCTTTTCCTCAATAAGTTGCGACATTTCAGGATTGGGGTGTCTTGGGGAGGCTTCGAGAGCCTGGTGAACGCCCCCGCCCTGTCCACCGAGGAGAGCGTGCGGGCCACCATGGGCATCCCCGTCGGCCTCGTGCGCCTCTCGGTCGGTCTGGAGCCCGCGGACGCGTTGATCAAGGACCTCGGTCTAGCGCTGGAGGGGGTCGGTCGCCTAGCGTGACTGACAGCGCTGTCTGAAGCTGGAGGCTCAGCATGAGAACCCCCCTCCTGGCGGCCGCGGCCGCCACCACGCTGCTGCTCGCCGGTTGCGGCTCCGGCTCGTCGTCCTCGGGAGAGGTACGGCTCCGCATGATCGAGAGCCTGACCAGTCCCGAACGCACCAAGCTCATCAAAACCCTGCTGAACGACTTCGAGAAGGCCAATCCGGGCATCAAGGTGGAGCTGATCTCACCGCCACTCGACAGCGCCGACCAGAAGATCACCCAGATCCTGCAGACCAAGAAGGACCTGGACGTGCTGGAAGTACGCGACCACACGGCCAAGTCCTTCTCCAACAACGGCTGGCTGGCCGAGCTGCCCACCACGGAGTGGCCCGGCTGGTCGGACCTGACCGAGCTGGCCCAGAAGAAGGCGGTCGAGGTCGGGGGCAAGGCGTACCTGATCCCGTACGGCTTCTACCAGCGCACGCTCTTCTACCGTACGGACTGGGGCCTGACCCAGCCGCCGGCCACCTGGCAGGAGCTCTACGAGGCCGGCAAGAAGATGACCTCGGGCGACCGGTTCGGCTACTCCTTCCGGGGCGGCAAGGGCGGGGCCGACTACGCGGTCATGATGGTCAGCGCGTACAACGGCGAAGCCCTGAATCCCGAAAAATCGTTCTATCTCAAGGACAAACGGACGATCTTCTCCACCCCCGAGGCCGCCCAGGCCATGGACCTTTACGTCAAGATCTTCAAGGAGGCGTCGCCGCCCGACTCCGTCTCCTGGGGCTACCCCGAGATGGTCCAGGGCTTCACCTCGGGCGTCACCGGCATGCTCATCCAGGACCCCGAAGTGATCAAGACGGTCCAGGACAGCGGCATGACGACCTGGTCGACGGCCCCCATCCCCAAGGGCCCCTCGGGATACGCCTTCCAGCCCGTCGGCTACGCCGGATGGGGCGCGACCTCCTTCACCACGCACCCGAAGGAGGCGGTCAAGCTGGTCCAGTTCCTGTCGGAGGCCAAGCAGAGCATCGCCTTCGCCAAGGGCAACTCGCTCATCCCGATCTCCAAGCAGGCCCAGAGCGACCCGCAGTTCTCCCAGGGCGCGTGGAAGGCGTACCTGCAGGCCCAGCAGGACCCCAAGCAGGTGATCACGATCAGGCCCGTCGACTACCCGGGCTGGAGCCAGTTCCTCGTCGACTCCGACCGGGACGTGCAGGCCCTGATCACCGGCAAGAAGACCACGGCCGAGGTGCTCAAGTCGTGGGACGCCTTCTGGACGGACCAGGCCAAGAAGGTTTCATGAGGCTCTTCACCGCCCGCCGGGCCAGGTTCATCGCCCTGTGCCTGCTGCCCGGCGTGGTCTTCGTGACCCTGTTCACGTACTACCCGATGATCCGCGGCGCGGTGATCGCCTTCCAGCGCTACAACCTGTTCGACATCACCTCGACGCCCTTCGTCGGCCTGGAGAACTTCCGGGCCGTCCTGGCCGAGGACCGGTTCTGGACGGCGCTGCGCAACACCGGCACGTGGGTGGCCGTGTCGCTGTTCTTCCAGTTCTTCCTCGGCTTCGGGCTGGCGCTGCTGCTGCGCCGGCAATTCCGCGGCCGGGGCCTCTACCAGGCGTGGGTGTTCTTCCCCTGGGCCATGTCGGGGTTCCTGATCGGCCTGCTGTGGCGGTGGATGTTCAACGGGCAGTTCGGCGTGCTCAACGACCTGCTGCTCAGGACCGGCCTCATCGACCAGCGCATCGGCTTCCTGGCCACCCCCGGGTGGGCGATGACGTCGGTGATCGTGGCGAACATCTGGTACGGCGTCACGTTCTTCGCCATCATGATCATGGCCGCGCTGCAGTCGGTCCCGAAGGAGCTCTACGAGGCGGCGGACGTGGACGGGGCCTCGCGGCTGCGGCAGTTCTGGCACGTGACGCTGCCGCACATCCGGCCCACGCTCGCCCTCATCGTGCTGCTGCGGATCATCTGGATCCTGAACTTCCCCGACCTCATCTACTCGATGACCGGCGGCGGCCCGGCCGGCGGCACCGACATCATCACGACCTTCCTCATCCAGCAGGTCATCGGCGGCGACTACGGCCGGGCGGGCGCGGTGGGCCTGCTCATCCTGGGCCTGCTGCTGTCCTTCAGCGTCTTCTACCTGAACGCGACGAGATTCGAGAAGTCACGATGAAGCATGTCGGCAACGCGGCCAAGGTCGTCGTGCTGGGCGCCTGGCTGCTGATCACCCTCTTCCCCCTCTACTGGATCGTCGTCACCTCCCTCAAGCCCAAGTCCGAGATCTTCTCGATGCCGCTCAGGTACTGGCCGGGCAACGTGACGTTCGAGCACTACGAGGAGCTGTTCTCGTTCGCGGACTTCGGCGCGTACCTGCTCAACAGCCTGCTCGTCTCGCTCGTCGCGGCCGGCGTGGTGACCGCGATCGGCGTGCTGGGCGGCTACACCCTGGCCCGCTTCGCCTTCCCCGGCAGGGGCGCGCTGATGCTGGCGTTCCTGGTCACGCAGATGATCCCGCTGTTCATCGCGCTCGGCCCGCTCTACCTGCTGATGTCCGACCTCGACCTGCTCAACCGGCTGGCCGGGCTGATGCTGGTGTACGTGGCCATGCTGGTGCCGTTCTCCACGATCATCATGCGCGGCTTCTACGAGCGGGTGCCGGTCGCGCTGGAGGAGGCCGCGCAGGTGGACGGCGCCTCGCGGCTGGTGGCCATGGTGCGGGTGGTCGTCCCCGTCATGCTGCCGGGCATCGCGGCCACGTTCATCTTCGCGTTCGTCCAGTGCTGGAACGAGCTGTTCCTGGCGATCACGTTCATCGACAGCGAGGACGCCAAGACCGTCCCGGTCGCCATGAACTCCTTCATCACCCAGTACGACATCGACTGGGGCTCGATGGCCGCGGCCACCGTGATCTCGGTGCTGCCGACCCTCGTGCTGTTCGCCGCCATCCGCCGCTACATCGTGGAAGGGCTCACCGCGGGCGCCGTTAAGGGGTGATGCATCCGATGTATTTCGGTTGACCGCCCTTGACTAAGGTCATCTTGCGTGTCATACAGGCGAAAGACCCGATGTCTCGTCTGTGAGGTCCCGCATGACACCCCCCAACGACGACCCGACCCGCCGCGCCGTGATCGGCGGCTTGGGGCTCGCCCTCGTCCCCGCCGCCCCGGCGCTCGCGGAAACCGGCAGCGCCCAAACCGGCAGCACCGAAACAGGCAGGGCCGGACCGGCGGCCCGGGGCTGGCAGCTCCGGCAGCGCGTGCGCTGGGCCGAGTTCATGAAGGGCCAGGACCTGCTCTGGGGCAGGATGCCCAGGTCCTGGTACGAGGGCCCGTTCCTCGGCGACGGGCTGCTGGGCAGCATGGTCTACCAGGAGCCCGGCCAGAACAAGATCCGCTTCACCGTCCAGCACGGCCGCGTCCAGGACCACCGGCCCCAGTTCGGCAGCGGCTGGGGCACCTGCCGCCTGCCCGTCGGCCACGTCACCCTCGACCCGGTCGGCGCGATCACGGCCGTCGACTGGCGGCTCAGCCTGTGGGACGCCGAGGTCACCGGCACCGTCACCACGGACAAGGGAAAGCTGTCCTTCTCCGCGTTCGTCCACGACGAGCTGCTCGTCGCCAGGGCGCAGGCCGACGGCGAGGAGCAGGTCCGCTGGACGTTCCACCCCGAGGACGCCGTCAGCCCCCGGTCCGTCGCCGAGGCCCCGCCCAGCGGCTACACGCCGCACCCGCCCTGGACCACCGCGACCGCCGGCGACGTCGAGCAGGTGCTCCAGCCGCTGACCGGCGGCGGCCAGACCGCCACCGCCTACCGGGTCAAGGACGGGACGCTCCTGGTCGCCGTGGGCCACAGCTTCCCGTCCGCGACCGAGGCCCAGGAGAGCGCGCTCGCCAAGGTCCGGAACGCGCCGCCGTACGGGATCATGAAGAAGCGGCACCGCGACTGGTGGCACGAGTTCTACGGCAAGAGCTTCGTCTCCCTGCCCGACCAGCGGCTGCAGAGCTTCTACTGGATCCAGCTCTACAAGGTCGCCGCCGCCGGCCGCGCGGGCGGCCCGGTCATGGCCACCACCGGCCCCTGGCTGGAGTCCACCCCGTGGCCCGCCGTGTGGTGGAACCTCAACGTGCAGCTCGAATACTGGCTCATCCACGGCTCCAACCACCTGGAGCTCGACTCGCTCACCAGCACGCTCGACCGCAACCGCGACCAGCTCGTCGCCAACGTGCCCGCCGCCTACCGCGCCGACTCGGCCGGGGTGGGGCGCAGCTCCGACATGTTCTGCACCCGGGGCGTCGGCACGCCCGGTTCGGGCGCCGAGGTGGGCGACCTCACGTGGGCGCTGCACAACGTGTGGCTGACCTACCGGCACACCATGGACGACAAGCTGCTGCGTGACACGGTCTTCCCGCTGCTGCGGCGGGCGATCAACTACTACCTGCACTTCCTGGCCGCCGGCGCGGACGGCAGGCTGCACCTGCCCAGCACGCTCTCACCCGAGTATCCCGTCACACCGCCCCAGGACACCAACTACGACCTGGCGCTGATCCGGTGGGGCTGCCGGACGCTGATCGAGTCGGCAGAGCGGCTCGGGATCGACGACCCGCTCAAGGCGAGGTGGCGGGAGGTGCTGGACACGCTCGTCGACTACCCGGCCGACGCCAACGGCTTCATGATCGGCGGGAGCACGCCGTACGACCAGTCGCACCGCCACTACTCCCACCTCCTCATGATCTACCCCCTCTACCTGGTCAACTGGGACCAGCTGGAGCAGCGGGCGCTGATCGAGAAGTCGGTCGCCCACTGGCAGTCGCTGACCAGCGCGCACCGCGGCTACAGCTTCACCGGCGCCGCCTCGCTCTACGCCATGATGGGCCGGGGCGAGAGCGCGCTGTCCTACCTGGAGCGCTTCTTCGACCCGGCCAGCCGCTACCCGTGCCAGGCCAACACCCACTACGCCGAGGCCGGGCCGGTCATCGAGACGCCGCTGTCGGCCGCCCAGTCCCTCCACGACATGCTCTGCCAGAGCTGGGGCGGGATCGTCCGCGTCTTCCCGGCCGTGCCCGCCGCGTGGGCGGACGTCGCGATCCACGACTTCCGGACGCAGGGCGCGTTCCTGGTGTCGGCGGTGCGCAAGGGGGGCCGCACCTCGTTCATCCGGGTCAGGAGCCTGGCGGGGGCGCCGCTGCGGCTCAGGCACGGGCTCGACGGGCCCGTCACGGCCGTGCTCCCCGACGGGCGGCCGGCTCCGGTGAAGGACCTGGGGGAGGGCGTCGTCGAGATCGCGCTGCGCAAGGGGAGCGAGGTGCTCGTCCACACGGGCGCGCGGCCCGATCCGGTCATCGGACCTGTGCCGGTGAGCAAGCCCGGGGACACCTGGGGGCTGCCGCCGATCCCGCCTCCCGGGCCCACCACGCCGGTGGACCTTTCGGCGTACGCCGACAACGACGGCGTCTCCACGCACGAGGCGATGACGGACGGGGACTTCGACGGGTCCGGCTACACCTATCCGGCCGAGGAGCTGCCGCCCGCCGGGCCGCTCGCCCACGACGGCCTGAGCTTCGTCTTCCCCGCGTACGGGGACGGCGCCAGGAACAACGTCACCGGCCAGGGACAGACGATCACCGTGCCGTCCGGCAGGTACGCCAAGGTCCGGCTCCTGGGCGCGGCGAGCTCGGGGGCCGTCACCTCCACGCTGACCGCGACGTACGCCGACGGGACCACCGCCCAGGTGCCGTTCGTCCTGCCCGACTGGGGCGGCCAGCCCGGGGCGGGGTCCTCGGAGGTGCTGCGCTGCACCCACCGCCACGGCCGCACGGGCGTCAACTCGCTGCGGGTCGGGCTGTTCGAGGTGCCGGCGACGCTCGACCCGGCCAGGGAGCTGCGCTCGCTCACCCTGCCCGCGCTCACCCGGCCCCAGCTCCACCTGTTCGGGCTCTCCTTGGAAGAACCCCGATGAAAGGAACGGCCGACCGCTCGTCGCACGCAACGGACCTTTCATCGCAAGCCATCTCCAACTAATCGCCGGACCTCAGCGACTCGCCGAACAACGTCACTAGGGGCCTCCACGACGGGTAGGTTGCGCTCTTACGTTGGGCGTGATCCGCATCACAGTGGAGGTCTCGTGACGACTAAAGAACATGACGCATCGGTCTATGAGGAAGTTCAGGAGAGCAGTGAGTTCCAGGATCTGAAACGGCGATTCCGCGCCTGGACGTTCCCGATGACCGTGGCGTTCCTCGCGTGGTACCTGCTCTACGTGGTGCTGTCCGGCTGGGCGCGCGGCTTCATGGGGATCAAGCTGCTCGGCGAGATCAACGTCGGCCTCGTCTTCGGTTTGCTCCAGTTCGTCTCGACGTTCCTGATCGCGTGGGCGTACGCCAGGCACGCCGAGAAGAAGCTCGACCCGATCGCCGACAAGCTCCGTCATGAGGTTGAGGAGAAGACCAAGTGAGCTCCCACACCCTGGGGATGATCCTCTTCCTCGCCTTCGTCGCGGCCACCCTGGGGATCACGTTCTGGGCCAGCCGCCAGACCAAGACGGCCGCCGACTACTACGCCGGCGGCCGGTCGTTCACCGGCGTGCAGAACGGCCTGGCCATCGGCGGCGACTACATGTCGGCCGCCTCCTTCCTCGGCATCGCCGGCATCATCGCGCTGTCCGGCTACGACGGGTTCCTGTACTCGATCGGGTTCCTGGTGGCGTGGCTGGTCGCGCTGCTGCTGGTCGCCGAGCTGATGCGGAACTCGGGCAAGTTCACCATGGCCGACGTGCTGGCCTTCAGGATGAGCCCGCGCCCCGTGCGCACGGCGGCGGGCGTGTCCACCATCGTGGTCAGCATCTTCTACCTGCTGGCCCAGATGGTCGGCGCGGGCGCGCTGGTCGGCCTGCTGCTCGGCATCACCTCCCCGGCGGGCAAGGCGTGGACCATCGTCGGCGTGGGCGCGCTGATGATCGTCTACGTGGTCTTCGGCGGCATGAAGGGCACCACCTGGGTGCAGATTGTCAAGGCCGTGCTGCTGATGGGCGGCGCCGCGCTGGTGACGGTGCTGGTGCTGGGCAAGTTCGGCTTCAACCTGTCGGCCCTGCTCGGCCAGGCCGCCACCACCAGCGGCCCCAAGGCGAACCCCGGCAACTTCCTGATCCCCGGGCTGAAGTACGGCACGGAGGCCCAGGGGCTGGCCGGCAAGATCGACCTGATCAGCCTGGGCCTGGCCCTGGTGCTCGGCACCGCGGGCCTGCCGCACATCCTCATCCGCTTCTACACCGTCCCCACCGCCAAGGACGCCCGCAAGTCCGTCCTGTGGGGCATCGGCATCATCGGCGTGTTCTACCTGCTGACCCTCGTCCTCGGCTTCGGCGCCGCGGCCCTGGTCGGCAAGACCGCGATCGTCGCCGGTGACGCGGCGGGCAACACGGCCGCGCCGATGCTGGCAGAGCGCATCGGCCAGGAGATCTTCGGCTCGGTCGGCGGCACGATCCTGCTGGCGCTCATCGGAGCCGTCGCCTTCGCCACGATCCTCGCCGTCGTGGCGGGCCTCACGCTGGCCTCCTCCTCCAGCTTCTCGCACGACCTGTACGCGCACGTCTTCAAGCGCGGCCAGGCCAGCGAGCGCCAGGAGGTCGTGGTGGCCCGCGTCTCCGCCCTGGTCATCGGTGCCGTCGCGATCGGCCTGGGCATCCTGGCCCAGGGCCAGAACGTGGCCTTCCTGGTCGCCCTGGCCTTCGCCGTCGCGGCCTCCGCCAACCTGCCCGCGATCCTCTACAGCCTGTTCTGGAAGCGGTTCAACACGACGGGCGCGGTCTCGGCCATCTACGGCGGCCTGATCTCGGCCCTGGTCCTGGTCATCTTCTCGCCGGTGGTCTCGGCGCCCGCGCCCCCGGCCGGCGTCAAGCCGACCGCGCTGATCGTCGGCGTGGACTTCCACTGGTTCCCGCTGAGCAACCCCGGCATCCTGTCGATCCCGATCGGCTTCCTGTGCGGGTGGCTCGGCACGATCCTCAGCAAGGAGTACAACGCGGCGAAGTACGCCGAGATGGAGGTCCGCTCCCTCACCGGCGTCGGCGCGGAGAAGGCGACCCAGCACTGACGTTCCCCCTGAAGGCGCCTCCACCCCTGCCCCCGAAGGCGCCTGCACCCGAGGGCCCGGCCTCCCGCGAGGCCGGGCCCTTCGCCGTGCGGAACCGGCTCAGGCGGGCGCCCGGCGCCCGACCAGGTAGAGCAGGGCGCCCACCAGCAAGGACGCCAGCGCGATCCCGCCGACCAGCCAGAACCACATCCCGTACGCGATCTCGGCCCCGAACAGCGTGACCTTGCCCGCGTCGTTGGAGATCAGCGGCGTCCACGACCCGGAGAGCGTGGCCACCACGCCCACGAGCGAGGCCAGCGCCCCCACGACGGAGGCCACCCAGAACACCGCGGGCGAGGCCAGCCGCCGCGCTTCGAACTGGTCGCGGTAGCGCCGCAGGATGATCAGCACGTCCACGAACAGCACCACGATCGACAGGCACCAGATCACGGTGACCGCGGCCTGCAGGACGTTGTAGACCTCGGTCTGCGCGTCGGCGGGTCTGGCGGCGGTGAAGGGCACCACCATGAACGCCACCACCGTGAAGATCCCGGCCAGCGCGGTCTGGATCCAGACCGCCACGTCCGGCACCTTGTGCGCGTTGACGTGGCTGACCGCCTTCGGCAGCCGCCGGTCCAGCCCGGACACGAAGATCAGCCGGGCGAAGGAGTAGTTGTAGACGACGGTGATGATGAAGAACATGGCCGCCAGCACGAGCGCGACCAGCTTGCCCGCCCAGTCGCCCAGCCCGATCCCCACCGCCTCGGCCACGGAGGTGATGTTCGCCGCCTCCCCGGCGGGCACCGACACCATCACGCCCCAGGTGGCGACCAGGTAGGCGACCATGACGGCCAGCGACCCCCACAGCAGGTAGCGGGTCACGGCCCGCTCCTGCCTGATCTCCACCCCCATGTTCAGCGGCACCTCGACGCCGAGCAGCGCCAGCACGGCCAGGCCGAAGAAGCTCCAGTTCGCGAAGTTGAGTCCGTGCTCGGCCGACGGGCTCCAGGCCGCGAAGTCCCACGGGTCGGTGGCCGCCGGGTGCCCCGCGGCCAGGCGCGCGATCCCGGCCACGAACATGAGCAGGATCGCCAGCCCGTACGCCAGGAAGACGACGTTCACCACGTTCTGCGTCAGCCGGAAGCGCAGGACCGCCAGCACGGCCGCGAGCAGCAGGATCACCACGATCAGCCCGCCCTGGGCCGGCACCGGCAGCGCCCCGAGCCCGGGGAAGACGTAGCCGAGGAACGAGATCGTCAGCGTCCCGGTCGCCACCATCACCAGCACGCCCGGCCACCAGGCGCAGAACCCGGCGAAGAACCCCCAGAACGGCCCGAACGCCTTGGTCGTCCAGAGGTAGATGGAGCCCTCGCCGGGGAACATGGCGCCGAGCTGGCCGGTGACGATCGCGCACGGGACGAGGAACAGCGCGAACGCGATGATCCACCACCCGAACGCGGCCGGGCCCGCGGACTGGATGACGGCGGCGTTCGTGATGAACAGCACGATCGACACGAAGATCGCCACCATGTCGAAGGTGGTCAGCACCCGCGGCAGGATCCCTCCGGCCACCCGCTCGGACAGCAGCTCGTTCTCGGCCATGGCGCGACCTCCCGGCGGATCTCCTACCTGCAAAGATCCGCCGGGCCGCGGCCGGCGTCAAGCACGTGCGCCCGGTGGTCGATCACCGTGGCGGACAGGATGCGCGCGCCCGATCCCCGCGCGGCCTCGGGCAGCCACGCCGGGGTACCGGCGTCGAGCGGGGGCGCCCGCCCGCGGGTGGTCGAGGTCGTGGCGCTCGAAGGCGCCGTCCTTGAAGATCTCCACGGTGGCGGGGCCGGTGGTGACGGCGGTCAGCGCGCCGTCCGCCTCCACGATGTCCGCGTCGGACAGGACCAGCCGGCCGCCCGGCGTCCAGGCGCGCAGGGCGTCGGCCGCGTCCAGGACGAGCAGGCGCAGCCGCGACCCGTCCGGGGTCTCCACGGTGACGGGCACGCGGCCGCCCGGCAGGTCCTCCAGGATCACCTCGCCGTCCCGCTCCAGGACCGGATGGCCGCTGACGGACGTGCCCGCCGGCAGCGACAGGTGGGCGGGCACCCCGTCCGTCTTCGTCAGGACCAGGACCGGACCCTCCACGACGGTCAGGAGGCCGAGGGTCGCCCAGTTGATCGTGACGCCGCAGACCTCCAGGTTGACCGGCCAGCAGAAGAACGCGCCGCTCGGGACGTCCACCGGGCGGTGCGGGAACCGCACCTGGGCACCGTCGAGTTCGAGGTCGAAGACCACGTCCCTCCGGGCCGGCAGCGGCTCGTACGGCTGGTGGTTGCTGACGAAGACGAACCCGGCGCGCCCGTCCGAGCGCAGGGACCAGCGCAGCGGCGTCTGGGGCGGGATGGTGGCGTTCATGCCGGCCAGGCGGTCGCCGAACGCGGCCACGTCCAGCCCGCCGTCGAACACCGGCTCGCGGTCCTCGTGCTCCTGGTGGTGGATCCAGAAGACGTACGTGGAGACGACGTTCACGCCGCCGGCCTTCACCAGGCGCAGGGAGTCCTGCCAGCGCTCGCGCGACACCCGGCTGTAGTGCAGCTCGCCCGTCACGCGGATCCATCTCCGGCCGTCGCGCCAGAGGGAGCGGCTGGTCAGGGCCAGGCCGGGGCGCGGGTCCTCGGCGTCGGCCATGGCGGGCCGGGTCTCGGGCCTGTCCCAGGGGGTGTGTCGCACGGGTATCCGACCATCGTCCACACCACCTGAATGGGCTCGGCAGCCGGGTGGTTACATCACAGATATATTTACATCAGTTGTAACTTTACTTGAAGTGGTGTTATCTGGAGGTCGTGACAACAACTCACCGGATGCCCTTACTCGTTCGCGTGGCGCCCGCGATCGGGCTGTGGTTCGTGGCGCCTCTGACCGCCGAGTTCCTGATGGGGAACATCCCGGTCATCAACGTCGTGGCGGTGATCTCCACGACTTTCATGTACGGCGCCGGCGCGCTGGTCATCCGCGAGGTCGCCCGGCGGACCGGGCGCGGCTGGCCGTCGATCCTGGCGTGGGCGCTGGCGTTCGGGATTTTCGAGGAGGCGGTCTTCACCCAGACGCTCTGGAACGAGAACTGGGCGAACGTCCGCATCCTCGACTACGGTTACGTTCCCGCGCTGGGGACCGGGGTGCCCTGGCTGATGTTCATGGTGGGCGTGCACACGATCTGGAGCATCAGCGCCCCGATCGCGGTGGTGGAGGCGCTCGCCGGATCGCGCGGCACCACGCCGTGGTTGGGGAAGACCGGCCTGCGGGTCGTGTCGGCGGTCTTCGTGCTCTTCTTCGTGCTGGGCGGCGTCGCCAAGGCGATGCTCGAAGGCTGGTTCGCGTCCCCGGTCCAGTATGTCGGCGCCGGTGTGCTGGTCGTGGCGCTCATCGTGCTCGGCCTGCGCCTGCGCCGCGGCGCCCCCGCGGCCGAGGGCGCGGTGCCCGGTCCGTGGGCGGTGTTCGCGTTCGCCCTGGTGGCCGGTGCGTTCTTCGTGCTCCTCTACGCGTGCGACCCCACCGGCCTGTCGCCCTGGCTGGCCGGGCTGTCGGTCCCGGCGTGGCTGAGCGTGCTGCTCTATCTGGCGTTGTTCGCCGGGGTCGGCGTCCTGGTGGGGCGGTGGTCGCACCGGTCCGGCTGGTCGGACTCGCACCGGCTGGCGCTCGCGGCGGGGGCCGTGCTCACGTACGCATGGCACTCGTTCCCATGGAAGGCGATCGTGCCCGCGAGCCCGGCGGCCGACCTGGTCAGCAACGCGATCATGACGGTCGGCGCGGTCGTCCTGCTGGTGTTCGCGGCCCGGCGGGTCGCCGCCTGAGCTGCCGGAGCTGCCGGAGCGCCAGCAGGGTCAGCCAGGCCCAGCCGATGGTCACCGCGACGCGCTGGAAGAGCCCGCCGTGGGCGACCAGCGCCGGGTTCTGGGTGAAGGCGATGGTGGCCACCGCCATCGCCACCGTGAACCCGGCCGCGCTGGCGACCGAGTACGCCGCCCACCCGAGCGCCCGCTCCCGCGCGAACCCGGCCGCGAAGACCAGGCAGGCCGCCACCAGCGCCGCGAATCCCGCCAGCGAGAGGTAGTCGTGCAGCGCCGCGTGCCCGCTGCCGTACTCCGGCAGCAGGCCGGGAGTGCCCGGCGGATAGCCGCTCACCGGGTCGGCGGTGAACACCCCGGCGCCGATGAGCCCGGCCGCCCAGATCCCCACCAGGACCGGGCCCCAGACCTTGCGGAGCGTCCGCCGCAGCCCGGCGGCGAAGGCGAGCGTGAGCAGGCCGGCCACGACGAAGTTGACCGCCTGCACCCAGCCGGACGGGCCCAGCGCGAGCGAGCTGACCGGGTGCCGCAGCGGGTCGTAATGGGGGCGGAGGGCGCCCTGGACCAGGAACGCGAGGGTGAACAGCGGGCCGGCGACCACCCCGCACAGCAGCAGCCGCCTGGGCGTCGGGTCGCCGGGCCCCGCGACGGGGGCGGGGCCCGCAGGTGTGAGAGTTCGCATGCCTGTCAAGCTAGACTGACAAGCGAGCTGATGTCAATCCAGCCTGACAGGAGTTCATTCGAAGAAACCGACCACGCGGCTGATGCGGTCGCCCGCGAACTCCACGACGTCATAGCCGGTGGCCACCGGCGTGTCCGCGCCCGGCGCGCCGAGCCGCCAGGTGAACAGCGCCATGTCGTGGTGGGCGCCGATCAGCGTGCCGAGGGTGAACACCAGGTCGCCGAAGTTCTCCTGGGCGCGGCCGATGGCCGCGGACAGCTCCGCGTGCCCGCGCAGCCCGGCGTGGTCGGGGTCGGAGTAGACGGAGTCGTCGGTGAACACCGTCTTGATCAGGAGGTCCCGGGCGCCGGCGTCGCGCTCGTTCCAGACGTCCAGGTACTTGCCGATGAGGTCGTCGATCATGACGTGATTCCTTCAGTGGTTCGGTTCGGTTCGAGTGCCAGGGCGGCGAGGCCGCCCAGGCCGGCGGCGGCCGCCGCGGCCCAGCCGGCCGCGTGCAGCCCGCCCAGTACGTCGGTGGAGGCGGTGGCGACGGCCACGAAGACCGCCAGCCCCATCGCGCCGCCGACCTCCTTCGCCGTGCTGGCCAGGCCCGACGCGACGCCCTGTTCCGCCGGCGCCACCCCGGCGCCGGCCGCCGCGAACAGTGCGACGAAGGCCACGCCGCCGGAGAATCCCCAGAGGAGGCTGCCCGGCATCAGCGTCCAGAAGCCGCCGCCGGCGGGCATGCCCGCGGTCAGCACGGCGATCCCGGCTCCGGCGCCGAGCATCCCGGCGCTGAGCGTCGTACGGATGCCCCACTTGCCGAGCATCACCGGCGCGGCCTTCAGCGCGGCGGCCATGCAGACGAGGGTGAGCGGCAGGAACGTCAGCCCCGCGGCCAGGGCGCTGTAGCCGAGGACCGGCTGCAGGTACGAGGTGAGCACGTAGTAGGCGCCGCCCAGCGTGCCCTGGAACAGGGCGATCACCACCATCGTGGTGGCCGGGCCGCGCCGGCGGACCAGCCGCAGCGGGATCAGCGGGTCCCGGCCACGGGCCTCGACCAGGACCAGCAGCCCCAGCAGCGCCAGGCCCGCGACCAGCGACCCGGCGCCGCGCACCGACCCCCATCCGGCCTCCGGTCCGCTCGCCAGGCCGAACACCACCAGCGTCGACCCCGCCGTCGCCAGCAGCGCGCCCGGCACGTCGAACCCGCGCAGCCCGGAGGCGGGCCGGCCGTCGGAGCCGAGCAGCCGGGGCGCGGCGAGGGCGGCGCCGGCGGCCAGCGGGACGTTCACGAAGAACACCCACTCCCAGCCCAGGGAGCTGGTGAGCACGCCGCCCAGCAGCGACCCGGCGGCCAGCCCGGCGCTGCCCGCCATGCCCCAGGCCCCCAGCGCCCGGTTGCGCGCGGGCCCCTCCTCGAACCCCCGGTAGATCAGCGCGAGCGTGGCCGGGGTGAGCAGCGCCCCGCCGACGCCCTGAACCGCGCGGGCGGCGATCAGCACGCCGGAGCCGGGGGCCAGCCCGCCGGCCAGGGAGGCCACGCCGTACAGCGCGAGCCCGAGCACGAACGTGCGCCGGGCCCCGAGTTTGTCCACGGCCCGGCCGCCGAGCAGCAGCAGCCCGCCGAGCCCGATGGCGTACGCGCTCACCACCCACTGCACGGACCGCGCGCTGAATCCCAGCGCCGCCCCGATGTCGGGCAGCGCCACGTAAACGATGTTGTAGTCGAGAGCCACGATGAGCTGGGTGAACGCCAGAAGCGCCAGCCTGGGCCCGGAACGGCCCGCGTCGGTCGGCCCGCGAGAGGCGGCACGTGTCACTTGGGAGGTCCCCTTCTTGTGCACGGCGAGAAGTTACTACACGCCGTTCAATTTATACACGGGGAACAGTAGCCCAACGCTGTAGACTGTCAAGCGTGGGTGATCAGACGATGAGCAGGCGCGAGCGGTTGCGCGCGGAGACCACGGCGGAGATCAAGGAGATCGCGCTCAAGCTCATGGCGGACGGCGGCCCCGACGCCATCTCGCTCCGCGCCATCGCCCGCGAGATGGGCATGACGGCCGGCGCGATCTACAGTTACTTCGCCACCCGCGACGACCTGGTCACCACGCTCATCGCCGACCTCTACACGGCCCTGGTGGACAGGGCGGAGGCCGCTCGCGACGCCGTTCCCGCCGGCGATCCGGGCGGCCGCGTCCTGGCTTGGGCGCAGACCGTGCGCGAGTGGGCCCTGGCCAACCCGCAGGGCTTCCGCCTCATCTACGGCGACCCGGTCCCCGGCTACCAGCCCCCCGAGGACGGTCCGGCGAAGGAGGCCGAGCACCGGGCGTGCCGGGGGCTCACGGGCCTGGTCGCGGCCGCCTGGACCGGGCCCGGCTCGGGCTCGGGCGCGGGCTCGGGCTCCGGTTCCTACGGGTGGTCCGACTTCGACCCCGGCCTGGCGGCGGACATCCAGGCCGGTTTCCCGGGCCTGCCGCCGGACGCGGTGGCCCTCACGCTACGGGTGTGGGGCCGCATGCACGGCCTGGTCGCGCTGGAGATCTACGGCCACCTGCGCACGCTCACCCTCGACCCGGCCGCGATCTACCACGACGAGATGATCGCCCTGATCGCGTCCCTCGGCCTGACCCCACCCGCCTGACGTCCGCCGGATTCTTCGTGCGCGTCGCCGACCCGCGCTTTCGCCACCATGGCCGCAGGGTCCGCTGCTCCGGCCTGCCCGTCGTGGCACGCCGGTGCTTCAGCCGCCTCCGGGGCGGAGTGGGGGCGAGCAGCGCGGACGGCAGCGCGGACGGCAGCGCGGCCGGCAGCGCGGTCACGGCCTGCACGCGGTTGGTGACGTGCCCGCCGCGCAGGGCGGCGACCTTCGGCGCCGCGCTCATGCCGGCCACCCGGCGGCGCTCGTCGCACCGGCCCGGATGATGTACCGGATAACGTGCGGGAGTCGCGCACCGCCCCGGCGGGAGATTCTCCTGATCGGCGGGCGGCCATGATCGCTCATCGAAGAGGCGATTATCACGTACATGGCTGAGGTTGTCTGAACCACGCTCGGACCAAGGCGCCGGTTCACCGTGGGCATCGCACACGGCAATGCGATCACGCACGGCATGGGCGGCGCGCTGGACCTTCGAGTCGACTCGAACGTTTAGCCTTGGCGACGTGCGCATTTCCGAGGTCGCAGCCCGGTCCGGCGTTCCCGCGACCACACTGCGTTACTACGACACGATCGGGCTGATCAACGCCCACCGGCAATCCAACGGCTACCGCGCCTACGACGAGAGCGTGCTGGAGCGGCTGTCGTTCATCGAGGCCGCCCAACGGCTCGGCCTGTCGCTGCCGGAGATTGCGCAGCTGCTGGTGGTCGTCGAAGGTGACACCTGCACGCAGGTGCGCGAGGCGCTGCATCCCAAGCTGACCGAGCGGCTGCGCGAGGTCGACGCCCACCTGGCCAACCTGCGCCTGCTGCGCAACCGGCTCGTGGCGGCGACCCGCCGGGTCGCGGCCTGCCCGGACAGCGGGGTCTCCTGCCGCAGCGAATGCATGCTGCTGGACCAGCGGGGACGCGGCTGCCTGACCCCGGATGAGACGACACAAGGAGCACAGTGAGCATGCGTCACGTGGTGGCGTGGTGGGACAAGCACCAGATCCCCCTGTACCTGGCCGCGATCGTCGCCGGCGCGCTCGCCGGGCCGGCCGCCCCCCAGGCCGCTCCGGCGCTGGAGCACGCGATCAACCCGGTGCTGGCGCTGCTGCTGTTCGCGACGTTCCTCGCCGTGCCGCTGGTCGAGGTCGGGAGGGCGTTTCGGGACGTGCGCTTCCTCGGCACGGTGCTGGTGGCCAACTTCGTCATCGTGCCGGCGCTCGCCTACGGCCTGTCCCGGTTCGTCGCCGATGACCGCGGCCTGTTGCTCGGGGTACTGCTGGTGCTGCTGACCCCGTGCATCGACTACGTGATCGTGTTCACCGGCCTGGCCGGCGGAGCCCGCGCGCGCCTGCTCGCGGCCGCGCCGCTGCTGATGCTCGTGCAGATGATGATGCTGCCCGTCTATCTGCTGGCCTTCGCGGGCTCGGACGTGCTCGCCGTGGTCGAGATCACCCCGTTCCTGGAGGCGTTCGGCGTGCTCATCGCCGCCCCGCTGGCCGCCGCGGCGAGCGTGCAGCCGATCGCCCGTCGGCACCGGGCCGGTCGGATCGTCGAGGAGGTCATGGCCGGTGCCATGGTGCCGCTGATGATGGCCACCCTCGCCGTCGTCATCGGCTCCCAGATCGCCGCGGTCGGATCCCAGGCACTGGCCCTGGTGCGGGTGGTCCCGCTGTATGCCGCCTTCGTGGTGCTCGCGGTGGCCGTGGGCAGGCTCGCCGGTCGTACGGCGCGCCTGGATGCTCCGGGCACGCGGGCGGTGATGTTCTCCGTGGCCACCCGCAACTCCCTGGTCGTGCTGCCGCTCGCTCTGGCCCTGCCGTCCGCGCTCGACATCGCCCCGCTGGCGGTGGTCACCCAGACGATGGTCGAACTGGTGGCGATGGTCGTCCTGGTCCGCCTCGTCCCCAGGCTCGCACGCGATCCCCGCGCGACCGGACGGGAGGAGGCGGCGACGCTGCAAGCCGGTCGCTGACCATCTCCCCCTCTGCCCTGCCTGCCCCTGGCGAACGCCGCTTCAGGCCGGGCCTGCCTCTGCCGCGGGATGATGCTCCCCAAGGTGGGTTGGTGTCGTGCGGAAGAGGTCAGCATCCACAGCCACGCGCGCCGCAGCCACAACTGTCCGCGCCGACGGCCGTGCGCGAGGCCCGGCGGCGGTGCAGCCACCACATGCCCGCCGCGGCGGCGATCAGCAGCCCGGCCACGGCCAGCAGCGTCTGTTCGGCCAGCGCGGCGCCCGCACCGGTCAGCAGGCCGACGCCGATCAGCACCGGCAGCGCGCAGCACGCCGCGCACGCCAGCACGGCCAGGGCGGCGGTGACCTTGCTGCGCAGCGGCGGCCCGCCACCCTCAGGGGCGCGCTCGCCCGGCTCGCTGCCGCGTGCGGTGAGCGGTACCGTGACGGGCGCTGTGACGGGTCCGGTGGACGCGCGGTGGTCGTCGTGGGTGCTCACGTCGTCAGCTCTCCTCGGGAGTGTTGGGGGCACGGCTGCCTTCGGCCAGGCCGGCGAACGGCAGGGGACAGTCGGGGCAGGTGCAGTGGGTCAGGCTGTCGCAGCCCGCCTGGACCACCTGCTGCAGCGCGGTCCGGATGGTGGTCAGGTCGGTGATCTTCGCCTCAACCTCGGCGATCTTGGCTCGGGCGCGCTCGCGTAGGTCGGGGGTGGGGTGGCCACGCCGGCCGGTGTCGAGGAGCTCGGCCACCTCCTCCAGGGTGAAGCCGAGCCGCTGCGCGGCCTTGATCACCGTGAGCAGGGTGACGGTCTCCGGCGGGTAGGTGCGGTGCCCGCCGGGGCTGCGCTGCGGTTCGGCGATCAGGCCGCGGCGTTCGTAGTAGCGCAGCGTCTGCAGGTTGACCCCGGCCTGCTCGGCCACCTGCCCGCTGCGCAGGTACGGCTCCGGGCCGCCCCGCAG
The DNA here is from genome assembly GCF_044460125.1 of Nonomuraea sp. NPDC050153. NCBI lineage: Bacteria > Bacillati > Actinomycetota > Actinomycetes > Streptosporangiales > Streptosporangiaceae > Nonomuraea > Nonomuraea sp. NPDC050153. The sequence continues at coordinate 47,117 of NZ_JBITJQ010000022.1, read as the reverse complement.
CACGATGTCCTGCCTCATGACGGCCGTCCCGCCCCGGCGGCCCCACCGATGAGGGCGCCGCCGGCGGTGCTCGCGCGGCTGCCCTCGAAGGCCGGCCCGGCCTGCGCCCAGTCCTCCTTGCCGCCCGCGTAGACGCGTACGTCGGCGTACCCGAGCCGGGCGAACGCCGCGGCGGCGATTTTCGAGCGGTTGCGGTACGGACCCGAGCAGTAGACCACCACCGGGGCCGCCCGGTCGGGCGCGACCTTCTCGGCCAGCTCGGCGGACATCTGATCGGGCACATTGCGCGCGCCGGGCAGGTGCTCGGCGGCGAAGGCGTCGACCGGCAGCGCCTCCACCAGTTACACATCCCCGCTCTTCATCAGCGCGAGCAGGTCCTCACGCGTGACGCCCTCCATCACCAGCCTCCTTTCCCAGCCGCGGAACGCGACCGATACCCGCCGCGCCTCACGAACGGGCGCCGGCGCGTTCGGTCAGCGCGTCCAGCACCTCGATGTGCTCGGTCGGCACCGCCACCTCCAGCGCCAGGCTGCCGTCGGCGATGGTGAGGGTGAAGGTGAAGAAGGAGCAGCAGCCGTTCTCCCGCGCGGCCAGTTCGGCGGCCCGGGCGGCGTGGTCCGGGCTGAAGACGAGCTCCAGCCGCAGCCGCGTCTGCTCGGGGCGCTGCACCGCCTGGACCGCGTCGGCGAACAAGGCGTCGAACTCGGCCACCCGCAGCGGCTGCTCGGCGGTGGGCAGGGTGCACGCTGAGGGAGCCCATCCCAGGTCAGGGGCGACGTTCTGTGTCATACCTCGACGGTAAACCTGTACCTAGGTACCGGATGCAAGTCCTGTGGCCGGCCTGTTCCGGTCTTCCTCCGTGAGCTTGCCGGCCCACTGCGGATCTCGCAGCACGGCTTGAGGGAGCTGGGTATTAATGAACACCTCCGAACGACCCGGCCGAGTTCCTCCAGGGACAGGTACACCGGATGCTTGGGACCGTTCCCCTTCATGAAACGGCGCAGCACCTGCTCGGTTTCGGCCGTCCGCAGCCGCAGCGCCGTCGCGTACTTGATCGGGTCTGGCCGCGCGGAGGCGAGGTGCGGCGCAGGAGTCGGGTGTTGTGCTTCAGCCGGCGTGGTGCCGGTAGCTGCCGGGGGGTGACCCGTACTGGCGTTTGAAGGCATGGGTGAAGGTGTACTGCGAGCTGTAGCCGACCTGCTGGGCGATCGTGTTGACGGGGGCGTCGGAGGTGCGCAGGAGCCGGGCGGCGGTGGTCATCCGCCACCATGTCAGGTAGGTGAGCGGTGGCTGGCCGACCAGATGTGTGAACCGCCGGGCGAAGGCGGCGCGGGACAGGCGTGCCTGCGCGCCCAGCTCCTCGACGGTCCATTGCCGGCTGGGGTCTGCGTGGATGGCGCGGAGGGCGGCGGCGACGGCGGGGTCGTGCAGGGCCGCGGCCCAGCCGGTGGCGGAGTGGCCGGAGACGCGCTGTTCTTCGAACCACGCGCGCAGGATGTAGAGCAGGAGAAGATCCAGCAGGGTGAGCAGGATGGTGTCGGAGCCTGGGCGGGCATCGCTGTCCAGTTCCACGCCGAGGAGTTCGACCGCGGCGCGGAGTTCCCTGTGGCGCCCTACCCGCGTCGGCAGGTGGATGACCTCGGGCAGGTCGTTCAGGAGCGGATGTGGCCAGGATCCGTCCAGGAGGTAGGCGCCGCAGAGCATGACCACCGTCGGCGGCCGGTCGGCTGACGTCTCGTCGTTTCGGCCACCATGGACTCCGGTGAGCGTTGTGGGCGGCTCGCTCACCGGGGTGGACGGTTCGTCGGCCAGACCGTGTGCGGATCCGCGCGGCAGGAACGCCACGTCGCCCGGCCCGAGCGCGATCGGCTCACCCTGCGAGGGGAGAAACCAGCACGTTCCCTGGAGAACGATGTGGAACCCGGCGGACGGCACCGCCGGAAACCGCTCGGCGAAGGGAGCGGATTTGGTCACCCGGCCCGAGTGGGGTCGACCGGTACGCGCCGCACTCACCACATCAGACAGAACATCCACGCAGCCAGTGTAACCAACGACGACCTCGGCGAAGACGATGACGCAAACTCCAGAGCGCATCACGCATTCAATCGTCTTGTATCAGCGCCTTACTGTGCTGATGGGCTGAGCAACCGCGCAGCTCCCATCATGAGGAGACGACATGAAGATCGCCGTTTATGGCGCGAGTGGATACCAGGGAAAGCTCGTGCTCACCGAACTGGCACGACGCGACATCGAGACAGTCCTGGCCGGACGCAATCTCGCGCGCCTGGAGGAGGCCGCCTCAGCGGTCGGCCTCCCCGACGCGGAACGACGCGTGGCCGACACCAGCGACCATGAGGCGCTGGCGCGCGCATTCCGCGGCTGCGACGGCGTCATCAACTGCGCCGGACCCTTCACCTCCTCAGGTGAAGCCGTGGTCCGCGCCGCGATCGCCGCCGGCTGTCACTACGTCGACACCTCAGGCGAGCAGCTCTACATCAAGAAGATCTTCGACACCTTCACCACGGAGGCGGAGAACGCCGGGGTCACCGTCGTACCCGCCGCCAACGACGGCTGCGTCCCGGTGGACCTCATGGCCCACATCCTGGCCGACCACCTTGAATCGGTCGAAGAGATCATCACCACCCACGTGATCGTCGGGGGCGGCGGCATGTCGCGCGGCTCGCTGCGCTCGCTGCTCGAAACGATCGACGCCATCAAGGCGGGAGGTATGACCTACTACGACGGCGACTGGCGCCCCGGCATGCCTGCCCGCCACACCGCGATCAGTCTGCCCGGACAGTCGAACGCAACCCCGGTGATGGCCTTCCCGGTGCCTGAGGTGGTGACCATTCCCCGCCACATCCGCGTCCGGCATGTCGAGGGCCTGACCGAGGCGGCGTTGGGTGACCAGCTGAACACCCCGCTCACAGCGGAGATCATCGAAAGCCTGCCGGAAGGACCCGATGAGGGCAGCCGCCGCACCCAGCACTTCACCTACGTACTCGACGCCACCAGTACCGACGGCCGCCGGGCCCGCGGCATCGTCCAGGGCCCTGACACCTACGGCACGACCGCGGTGATCGCCGTCGAAAGCGCCCGCCGTCTCATCGCCGACCCTGCCAAGCCGGGAGTACTCGCACCCGCCCAGGCCTACCACCCGACCGCCTTCCTCGACTTTCTCATCCCGCATGGGATCCAGTGGATCATCGAGGACGCGCCGGCAACCTGACAATGAGCCTTCTCCGGTAACGATCAGCCACGGTGTGTGATCGTCTGGGCAGGATCGTCGGATCCCGATCAGGCCCAGCTCTATGGACGGTTCTGACCCTTGGGTTCGCGGGAACCGGAGGGATCTTGCTGCTCGGCTGCGGGTGTTCATCAGGGCGTCCAGAGCCTTGAGGTCGGCTGTGTCCGCCACCACGCCGAGAGCGCGCGGGCCGAGCACGGCGGTGGCCTGGTCCACGCGCTGCCGGGTGCGGCCGGTGACGATCACGTGGGCGCCCTCGGCGATGAGGCGGTGTGCGGCGGCCAGTCCCATGCCGCTCGTGCCGCCGGTGATCAGGGCGGTCTTGTCGATGAAGCGTGTCATGCGAGTGCTCCGGAGACCCAGTCGGCGGCCGTGGCCAGCCAGTCGGGGCGGGCGTTGCCGAGCAGGTGGTCGCCATGTGGCAGGGACAGGTAGCGCCCGTGCGGTGCCAGGCGGGCCAGCGGCTCGCCGTTGGTCACGCCGGGGATGACGTCCTGGCCGCCGTCGATGACCAGCAGCGGGCAGGTGATCTGCGGGGCGAGGGCGGACAGGTCCACCTGGCCGGCGAAGCGGCGGGCCGCTTCTTCGCCACCGGCCCGCTGGATGAGGAGATCCCGTACGGGAGGTGGCAGGAGGCCCCAGTGCAGCCGGAAGGGGCCACTGACGGTGACGGCGGCCGCGACGCGGCTCTCCCGGGCGGCGCTTTCGGCGACGTAGTAGCCGCCGAGGCTGAGCCCGACGAGTCCCACGTTCCGCGGGCGGAGTGTGTCGATGACCTGGCCGATCACGTGGTGGTAGTCGGCGCGGACGGTGCTGGTGGAGGCGAGCGCGCCCTGTCCCGGCCCGTCCATGGCGAACACGGCCAGGTCCCGGCGCAGCAGAGCGGTGACGACGTCGTGGAACTCCTCCTTGCCGGAGTCCAGCCCGGGCACTACCACGACCGTCGCGGCGGCATCGGCGGGGCCGCGCAACCAGCCGGTGAAGCCCGGCCCTTCGATCCGGCGAGCCTGCGGTTCCAGCACCTCCAGCGCGCGTCCCATGGTGGTGTCGGCCTCGGCCGCCGCGAGCGCGCTCTGGAGGTTCGGTCCCAGGGTGGCGAAGTGGAACCAGCGCGCCGCCGCCCGGAGGTGCTCGCCCGTTGAGATCGCCGTGGCCGCCTGCACGGCGCGCGCCACGTGCTCGCGTGCGGCGCGCATGAAGGCCTCGCCCCACTGGTCCAGGTCCGTCAGTTCGCCGGTGACGCGCAGGTACTCGTGCGGGTCCAGCCCGGCTCCGGTGGCGCGTGACAGGTTGGCGGCGGCGAAGTCCGCGGCGCTCATCGCGATGCTCCGATCGTCAGTACGGCCTTGCCGCGGATCCGGCGTTCCCGCAGGTCGACCAGGACGTCGGCGGTCCGGCTCCAGTCGGCGGTGCGGCCGATCTCGGGGTGCAGCCGCCCGCCGGCCGCCAGACGTACCAAGGTGGCCAGGTCAGGACCGTACGGCGCGCCCGCGTAGTGGAAGTGCCGGATCACGGCGTTCTGCGCCCCAGCCAGCAGATCGAAGAAATTCACCGTCGCAGGGGTACGGCTGGCCTGCCCGAACCACACCAGCAGGCCATCCGGCACCAGCCGGGCCAGCCCGGCAGGGAGCGCGTTGCCGCCGGTGGACTCCAGCACCACGTCGAACGGCCCGTCCGTCTCGTCCACGTCGTGCACGATCGCGGCCGCACCCAGCGCGCGCAGGCGCGCGCCGCGCTCTGCTGTGGCGGTCACCACGGTCACCTCCGCCCCGGCCGCGGCGGCGAGCTCGGTCAGGTAGTGCCCCACTCCGCCGGAGGCGCCCGTCAGCAGCACCCGCCTGCCCGTCACGGCGCCGGCCGTGCGAAGCAGCCGGAGCGCGGTGATCCCGGCCAGTGGCAGGGCGGCCGCCTGCACGGTGGTGAGCCTGTCGGGCAGCACGGCGATCGAGTGGGTCGGCACGGTCGCGTACTCGGCCCAGCCGCCCATGGGCGGATGGCCCACCACCCGGCTGCCGGCCGGCGGGCCGGAGCCGTCGGCGGCGGCCTGCACGACCAGCCCTGCTACGTCCTTGCCCGGCAGCAGACCGGGCTCCGGCTCCTCCAGCAGGAACGTCTCCCCGCGATTCGGGGAGAACGCCTCAACCTTGATCAGCACCTCGTCCGGGGCGGGCACAGGTTGAGCGGCCTGGGCGAACTCCACCGGCCGCGAGGCATCTCCCGTAGGGATCAATCTACGCATGCGGCTATGAAACCGGCGAGCGGATCGCCTGAGCCAACAACGAACGCGAGGAGCCGACAACCATGGGTTGTCGCCTATGGTGACAGCCGTGGACTTCGACCTGGCGCAGGTGCGCGCGTTCGTACGGGCGGCTGACGAACTTCACTTCGGCCACGCGGCCGAGGAATTGTCGATCTCCCAGCAGGCACTGTCCAAAAGGATCGCACGGCTGGAGTCCACGCTCGGCAGGCGCCTGCTCGACCGCGGTGGCCAGGGGGTGCGCCTCACCGAGGCCGGACAGCGTTTCCTGGAGCCCGCCCGGCAGGCGCTGGCCGCCGCCGACCTGGCCGTGGCGGCTGCGCTGGACACGCACCGCCCGCTACGGATCGACGTGTGGGGCCACCTGTACGCGCCCATGCGCACCCTGGCCCAGGTGGCGACCGGCGAGCCGCTGCGATGGGAACTCGGGCACGGCCGCGACCTGCCCTCGGTGATCAACGCGCTGCTGCACGGCGACATCGACGCCGCCTTCGGCCGCGTCCACGCGCCGCTGCCCACCGGGCTGACCCATCGCCTGGTACGGCTGGAACCCGTGGACGCCATCCTCCACGCCGATCATCCGCTGGCGAACGCGCCCGCGATCCGTCCGGCGCAGTTGCGCGACGGCGTGCTGTGGACCCCCGGCGCGCTTCACCGGCTGGACTTCCTGCACCGCTTCGCCATGGCCTTCGGCATCCACGAGCACGCCGAAGGCACGAACCTGGGACTGGACCGCCTGCTGGCCGACCTGGCAGTCGCCCCGCGCCGCTTCAGCCTGCTGCCCGCAGACCTGCCCCTCCCGCCGCACCCGGCGATCCGCTCGGTCCCGCTGATCGACCCCACACCGCTGTACGCCTGGTCACTGCTCTGGCGCGGCAACGGCGGCCACCCACTGCTGGACACCTTGACCAGCGCCTTCGTGACGGAGGCCGAGCGCAATCGGTGGCTGGAACACGATCCCGCCCGCGATTGGCTACCCGAGCGCCACAGCACGGACGCCAGCGCATTGACCACATCATGAGGAGCCTGGCCGGCCAACGGGCCGCTCGAACGTCGGCGGCGACGCAGCCGCTCCGGTGGTGAGCGGCGTCGTACGACAATGGTCCGCCGCGGCCGTTGATCGAGACGCGGAACAGCGGGCCCGCGGTGCAGCCGACGAGCCGATCAGGCACCTCACCCTGCGAGCGCCTTGTTGCGGCCCGGGCCGCGCCGGGTCAGCACGACCGGGTCGCCGCCGCCGGAGGTGGCGTTCGCGACGCAGAACGAACTCCAGGCCTTCCTGCACGAGCTGGTGGAGCGCAGGCAGCGCGAACCGGGCGACGACCTCACCGCCGGCCTGGTCCAGGCCCGCGGCGAGGGCGACAAGCTCACCACCGACGAGCTGGCCAAGGCGGGGGACCGGTGGGCGTGGTCTACCCGCGTTCCCCGGACGGACGAAAGAGATCATGTAAGGTGAGCCCGGCATATCCCCCAACGGCCTGGAGCTCGCCGTGCCGCACATGTCCCGCCGCCAGGTTCTCTCCCTGCTCCCCGCCGCCGGTCTGCTCGCCGCGGCCACCCCCTCTCGCGCCGCCGCCGGGATCGATCACGCGCGGCTGATCGCCAACACGGTGGCGATCCTCGCGGGCACCCCCGACGTCAACGCCCGGCCCGAGGTCGCCGCCAAGCTCGCCTCGATCACCGGGACCGCCCGGCAGCGGCTGACCGCGATGGACCAGGCGGGCGCCGGAGAGCTGTTCTCCGGCCTGAGGCTCGGCACCGACGACGCCAACCTGCGGCTGGCCTACCAGTACCTGTACGAGATCGCGCTCGCGACCCGCACGCCGGGCGGCCAGTTCGACGCTGACGCCGCCGCCCAGCGGCGGGTCCTCGACGGCCTGCAGTGGTTGCACGAGCGCTACTTCGGCGACCAGGCGGCGGGCTACTACGGCAACTGGCACAACTGGGAGATCGGCATCCCCACCCACGTGAGCAGGACCCTGGCCCTGCTGGCCGAACGGGTGCGGGAGGAGCGGCCCGACCTGACGGCGACGTACCTCGCCTCGATGGACGCCTACCTGCGCAACGGCAAGAACGGCGACGTCGACCTCGACTCGCGCTTCCACACCGGGGCGAACCTGGCCGACCTCACCGCCAACCGGATCCTGCAGGGCGCGCTCACCGGCGACGACGCCCGGGTCGGCAAGGCCATCTCCGACCAGGCCACCGTCTTCGCCACGATCGACCCGTACGACCTCCAGCACGGGAACACCGACGGCTACTACCGCGACGGCTCCTTCATCCAGCATCACTCGGTCGCCTACACCGGCTCGTACGGGAAGGCCCTGCTCACCCGCGTCGTCCAGACCCTCAAGACGCTCGAAGGCGCGACGAGCGGCGGCGCCTCGGACCTGGCCGGCGTGGTCTACCGCTGGGTCGCCGACGGCTTCGCCCCGCTGATCTTCGAGGGGTGGATGATGGAGATCGTCAAGGGACGGGCGGTCTCGCGCACCACCACCGGCTACGCCGACGTCGGGGTGGTCGTGGAGGCCATCGCCGACCTGGCCGACCACGTCGGGAGCGCAGAGGCGCTCGCGCTGAAGAAGTACGTCAGGTTCCTGCCGGCCGCCGACACGGCCGCCTTCGTCTCCCCGGTCAGCGTCGCCCGCTACGCGGCCATCCGCGCCGACTCCGCCATCGCGGGCGCCGACCTGAACCCGGCCGAGCGCTGCGTGGCGTTCAACTCCATGGACAGGACCGTCCACCGCCGCCCCGGCTACGCTTTCGCGCTGGCGCGCAGCTCCGAGCGGATCAGCAAGTACGAGTACATGAACGGCGAGAACCTCATGCCCTGGTTCCAGGGCGACGGCGCGCACTACCTCTACCTCGCGGGCGAGGACCAGCGCGAGGTCTTCGGCGTCGACTACTACACGGCCGTCTCGCCGTACCGGCTGGCCGGGGTCACCGCGCCGGTGGAGGAGCGGCGGACGGTGCCCGACCTGTACGGCCGGTTCTGGTACGAGAACCCGGGGCACCCGCTGAACTTCACCTCCTCCTCGGAGTCCCAGAACACCTACGTGTACTTCCCCCGCGCCGGGAACGCCTTCTCGGGCGGCGCGACGCTCGGCGCGTACGGCGCGGCCGGCATGGTCCAGTCCGACGACGTCGCCTACACCGCCAAGCAGGCGGGCACCCTGCCCGACGACTTCGTCGCCTACCGCGACGCCCGCGCGACCAAGTCCTGGTTCATGTTCGACGAGGAGATCGTGGTGCTGGCCGCGGGCGTCTCCGGCCAGGGCGGCCGCGACGCGGTGACCACCGTGGACAGCCGCATCGCCGCGCCGGGCGACGCGGTCGCGCTCACCGGCGAGAGCTGGGGCGGCCGGGCCTGGCGGCCGGGCGACACCACGCCGCCGCGCTGGCTGCGCTACGCCAACGGCACCCGCGCCACCGCGATCGGCTACGCCTTCCTCACCAGGCAACCCGTCGCGGCCGGGCTGGAGACGGTGACCCGCAGCCGCAGAGTCGTGCGTACCTCCAACCCCGACACCGCCGTGACCAAGAACGTCTTCACCGCCTCGGTCGCCCACCCCGCCTCCGGCGACGTCCCCGCCCTCGCCTACGCCCTGGTCCCGAACGCCACCGAGGCCCGCCTGCGCCGCTACGCGGCCGGCCCGCTGACCGTCCTGGCGAACGACCGGCACGTGCAGGCCGTCAGACACAAGACGCTGGGGATCGTCGCCGCCAACGTCTTCACCGACGGCCCCCGCCACGCCGGTCACCTGATCGTCGACGGCCCCGCCTCGGTCATCGTCAGGTCCGGCGAGCGCACGCTCGTCGCCCTGTCCGACCCCACGATGAGCCGCGACCGCGTCAGCGTCGTCCTGCCCGGCGCGCCCCTCAGGCTCGTCACGGCCGACGAGGGGGTGACGGTGCGGCGCGTGCCGGGCGGCACCCTGATCCAGGCGACGACCCGCCACGCCTACGGCCGCACCCTCACCGCCACCCTGCGCTGAGTCCCACCCACGACTTGGAGCGGCGCTCCTCCTCCTCGTCCCGGACGCACGCGACGAGGCCGGGCGCCACGTGGAAGGAGACTGTAGCCCGCCCGCGCATCGGGGGCATTTCCCGCCTTTCCCCTGAACCGGATCGAGGAACGGCCGGGAGGAACCGCTTTCCCTCCGGCCCGTCGAGCGGGATGATGCGTCCGTGGCCGATCACGATGCGTTGATGGCCGCGGTGATCGCCGCCGCGCGCGACGCCGCCGCCGAGGGATGGGACGGCATGCACCGCGTGTACGCCCTGACCGACCGCGACACCTACCTCGACGTCGCCTACCCCTTGGACCCGCTGAACGAGCTTCCGCCGGACGCCCTCCTGGCCATCCCCCTCACCCCGCTCGGCCCCGGCGACCTCAGGACGGAGCTGGCCCGGGTGACCTGGCCGGACGACGTACGCGGATGCGTGCTGGTGACCGAGGTGGCCGTCGTGACTCTCCGCGGCAGGTGGCGGCGCGGCAAGAGCTTCGGCGTACGCAGGGCTCAGTTAGCCGTCGGCGTGTTGCGCGACGGCTACCACCGGTCCCTGCTCAGGTCACGCGACGAAGGCGACTGGAGGCTCTGCCCCGGTTCCCTGTCGACCGACGGCGTGGTGTCGGCACTGGTCGGGACGTTCTGATCGACCGCGCCCTTGAGGATCCTGCTCCACACCTGGTGATCGGGGGAGTGGATCTCGTCGGTCCGGACGTTGTCCGAGCCGAGCATGACGCCGCGGCCGTCCGCCACGCGCTCCGTCCTGCTGCCACGGTCCCGGACGACGTCGGCCACCTGCGTCTTCGCCGTGACGAGCCGCGTCAGCATCGTGCTCAGGTCCCGGCCGGTCATCCGGCTCGCGGGGTCCCGGTACATCCGGCCGATGGCCCGCATGGCCCCCGCGTTCTCGGCCAGGGCTCGGGAGAGCAGCGCGGCCGGTTGTTCGAGGCGGTAGTGGAAGTGGTTGTTCTGGACGTTGCCCCGGCCGACCACGACGCCCTTGGAGCCGCGCACCGCGATCTCGCCGCCGGGACCGAGGACCCCCGACAGGCGTACGGGTTTCGGCGCGGACTTCGTGGTGACGGCGTCGCCGCGGGCCAAGACCTTGGCCGCCTCCTTGCCGAGCAGGGATCGCATGGCGTGGTTGGCGCGGGCGCTGTCGGGGTTCCGGATGAGGTTGGCCAGGGCGCGTTCGTGGGCGGGCGTCGGGGTGAGCACCTGCTTCAGGGAGACCGGGCGGTCGGCGAGGTGGTAGTGGAAGTGATTGTGCTGCCGGTTGCCGGAGCCGACCACGACGCCGCAGGAGCCGCGGATGTCCACCTTGCGCGTTCGCTCGCCCAGCAGGGTCTCCTTGACGGTGACACCGGCCGACGACTGCCGCCCGACGGTCAGCACGGTCTCCGACCCGACGGCGGTCGCGGAACCCGCCCCCTTCGGCGGTATCACCTCGCCCCGTCCGGATCGCGGGCCCGGGGCCGGTCGCGCGCTGGGGACCGGTTCCGGCCCCGTGGGCTGCGGCCGCCGGGCCCGTCGCGGGCTTGGGGCCGGCTGCGGGTCCGCAGGCTGCGGCCGCGTATCGGCCAGTTCCCACCAACGTAGCCTCCGCCCGCTCTCTGGCCGCGAGCCCGGCGCCCGGGGGATGAGCGCCTCCACCCGGCTCGCCAGGCCGGACGTCCTCGCCAGCAGCTCCGCCGAAGGCGTGTCCTTCGGCTCGAAGATGGTCGTGAGCGAGTGCCGCCGCGGCTGTCGCCGCAGCTCCGTCTCCAGGCTCCTGATCTTGCCCAGGAGCTCCTGCGCCTGCCCGGACCGATGGGCCGTCGGCGCGTGCTTCTCCAGCCTGTCCGCCTCCTCCGTCAGCCGGTCGAGCCGGTCGGCGACCCGCTCCTGCGGCTTCTTGGAGCGTTGTGCCGCCGCCATGTCAGCCGACGTGCCGTGCCACAGCGGAGCGGCCTCGGACTCAGCGGGCCGCGACCGAGCCGCCTGCTGGGCCGACCTCGCCGAGCGTGACTCCGGCTCCCTGGAATATCCCCTGTACGCGCCCACGTCGACCCGTCCCCCTGGCCCCTCCGCCGGTCGCCGCCCCGGACGTCGTCATGACGCCCGCCCGCGGCATTCCACATTTCTCTCGCCCGGCGCCCGCCGTCAAGCCGATAACCCCGCCCGCCACGTATCGGAAAGGTCTTAACAACCAACCCCATATAGGCATCGATCATGATGCGGGCGAATGATGCGAGATATGAAGTGGCGGGTGCTGATGTGGAGCGCCGCGGCGGCCGGGGCGGTCATCGCGGTGGGGCTGGGCGCGTACGTCGCGGTCGCCGGCGTGGACAAGGCGGCCGGACCGGCCGGGGTGATCGCCGCGTTCTGCGAGCTGGTCGCCGTCACGCTCGCCGTCACCGGCTGGGCCAGGCAGCGGCAGACACCCGCGCAGGGCGAGCCCGGGGCGCGGACGGAGCCGCCGGGGACGCCCGGCGTGGTGCACATCCGCGAGGGAAAGGGCGTCCAGATCGGCGACCACAACGAACAGACCAACAACTTCGGCTAGCGACGCCCGGAGCTCCGCCACGTGAGGGCTTCGAGGCGCGGCGGGTGTTACCGTCGATGGACCCGCAGCGGCGCCGGACGGGGCGAGGGGGAATGACGCGGATGGGTTTGGAGGTCGAGAGCCGGCCGTCCGATTCGCCGTACATCGATCGGGTCTGGCGGAGCAGCAGCTCCGCGGTCGACCGGATGACGTCGACCTCCGTCCGGGTGATCGGTCCGGCCGGAAGGGCGTTACCTTTGCGCCTATGTATTCTCCGATCGAGGCGTACGACCAGGGCATGCTCGACGTGGGCGACGGCAACCAGATCTACTGGGAGGTCAGCGGCGACCCGGCGGGCAAGCCGGCGCTGACCGTGCACGGCGGTCCCGGGGCCGCCTTCTCTGCGAACTGGCGGCGCTTCCACGACCCCGAGGCGTACCGGATCGTCCAGTTCCACCAGCGGGGGTGCGGTCGCAGCACGCCGGACGCGGGGCTGCCGGAGACCGACCTGTCGGTCAACACCACCGAGCACCTCATCGCCGACATGGAGCTCCTGCGCGAGCACCTGGGCATCGAGAGGTGGCAGCTGGTCGGGGCCTCGTGGGGCTCGACGCTGAGCCTGGCCTACGCGCAGCGGCACCCGGAGCGGGTGAGCGAGGTGATCCTGCTCGCGGTCACGGCGGGGCGCCGCAAGGAGATCGAGTGGATCACCCGGGACGTGGGACGGGTCTTCCCCCGGGAGTGGGAGCGCTTCCGCGACGGGGTGCCCGAGCAGGACCGCGACGGGAACCTGGCCGCGGCCTACGCCAGGCTCCTGGACGACCCGAGCACATGCGAGCAGGCCGCCCGCGACTGGTGCGCATGGGAGGACACGCACGTGAGCCTCGACCCGCGGTACCAGCCGAACCCGCACTTCGAGGACCCCGCCTTCCGGATGACGTTCGCGCGGCTGGTCACCCACTACTGGGGCAACGACTGCTTCCTGCCGGAGAAGGGCGACCTGGTGGAGCAGGCCCACCTGCTGGAGGGGGTCCCGGGCGTGCTCATCCACGGCAGGCTCGACGTGAGCGGGCCCCCGGAGACCGCCTGGGAGCTGCACAAGAACTGGCCCGGCAGCGAGCTCGTGGTCATCGACGAGGGGCACGGCGGGAGCGACATGTTGTCGGAGATGATCGCCGCGACGGACCGGTTCCGCTGAAAGGCCCTGGGAGGCGGTCCGGCGCCTCCCAGGGTTCGCGCTAGCTGCCGACCGGTTCGGCGCGCAGCCGGGCCGAGTGCTTGACCAGGGCGATCAGGACCTCGCGGGAGGAGTCCCGCTTGCGGGCGTCGCACAGGATGATGGGGACGGAGGGGCTGAGCTGGAGCGCCAGCCGTACCTCGTCCAGCTCGAACGAGGGCGATCCCTCGAAGCAGTTGACGGCCACCACGAACGGCGTCCCCCGCCGCTCGAAGTAGTCGACCGACGGGAAGCAGTCGGCCAGGCGCCGCGTGTCCGCCAGGATGACGGCCCCCAGCGACCCCTCCGCGAGCTCGTCCCACACGAACCAGAAGCGTTCCTGGCCGGGTGTGCCGAACAGGTACAGGACGTAGTCGTTGCCCAGCGTGATCCGGCCGAAGTCCATCGCCACGGTGGTGGTGCGTTTGGCCTCCACCGACGTGAGGTCGTCCACCCCTATCCCGCGGTCGGTCAGGACTTCCTCGGTGCGCAGCGGCCGGGTCTCGGAGACAGCGCCCACCATCGTCGTCTTGCCCGCGCCGAAGCCGCCCGCGATCAGGATCTTGATCGCCGTCGGCAGGCGCGGACGTTCAGAGCGAACGAAGGCCATCGAGCACCGCCCTGTACATCTTCATGTCGTGCATGTCCACCTCGGATTGTGGTTCCTGGGCAGAGACGAGTTCGCGGTCGAACAGGTCGCCGAGCAGCACCCGGATCGTGCCGGCCGGCAGGTTGAGGTATGCCGCGATCTCGGCGACCGACTTCGGTTCGCGGCAGAGCTGGAGGATGCGCAGGTGCTCCGGATCGAGCCCGGCGTCGGGGCCCGGCGGCGGGCCCACCGCCAGGGCCATGGAGATCAGGTCGAACCGTCCGTGCGCGGGCTGCGTGCGGCCACGGGTGACCACGTAGGGCCGGATGATCTCCGGATCCACCCAGTGCTCATCCGTCGGTTCGTCCGCGCCTCTCACCGGTCGCTCCTGGCGACTGCCTCGGCGTTGCGGGCGCCTGAGGTGAGGTACTGGCCGACGCGGGCCACCATCATCGCCATCTCGTACGCGACCAGCCCGATGTCGGCGTTCTGCGCGCACAGCACGGCCAGGCAGGCGCGCTCGCCCGCCATGGTCACGATGAGGAACTGGTTCTTCCACTCCACGACCGTCTGCCGCACGGCGCCGCCGGAAACGTGGTCCGAGACGCCTTTCGCCAGGCTCTGCAGCCCGGAGGCGACGGCGGACAGGTGCTCTCCGTCGGTCCGCTGCAACGCGGCGGACGAGGCCATCAGCAGACCGTCGGACGACAGCACGATGGCGTGCTCGACCTCCTTGATACGGCCGACGAGGTCGTCGAGCAGCCAGTTCAGGTCGGTGCCGGAGGTGGGGGTCATGCCTCATCTCCAGACTGCTCATCCAGCATCTTGGCGGCTTCGGTGCGGCCAAGACGGGTGCCTGACTGCAGAGATCCCATCATCGCGCGGATCTCCTCCGGCGAGCGCTCGTCATCGTCCTCCTCGAAGTCGGGCTGCGTGGGCGTGTCGTCCCGCAGCGCTGGCGCCAGGTTGGCCTGGGGCACCCGGAGGGGCAGCCCGTTGGACGTGAACTCGGTCACAGGCCTCTGCTCCGGTTCGGCTGGCGTTTCGGGTTGTGTCTCCACAGCGGTGACCGGGGGGGAAGGCTGGGGGACGGGTGCCGGGACCGGGACCGGGCGCGCGGGCTTGAGCGTGCGCACGTTCTCCCCGGTGACCGGCCGCACCGCGGTGGCCACGGCGGGCGTCCTGCGCGGCAGCCGCTCGCGCCGGTCGCCGTCCTGCGGCTCGGGCGTGGGATCGAGCTGTACGAGCTCCTGCGGCAGCAGCACCACGACCGTCGTCCCGCCGTACGGCGACGGCTTGAGCACCACCTGGATCTCGTGGCGCCTGGCCAGCTGGCTGACCACGTACAGGCCCAGCCGGGCGGTGCCGGTGATGCGGAACTCGGGCGGGTCCGCGATGCGCTCGTTCGCGGACTCCAGGTCCTCGGGCTTCATGCCCAGGCCCCGGTCCTCGATCTCGATCACGTACCCGTTGGCCACGAGCTGGCCGCTGACCTGCACGTTCGTGTACGGCGGCGAGAACGACACGGCGTTCTCGATCAGCTCGGCGAGCAGGTGGATGACGTCACCGACGGCGCGGCCGACGAGCACGACGTCGCCCATGGGCATGAGCGTGACGCGGGTGTAGTCCTCGACCTCGGCCAGCGCGCCGCGGACGACGTCCACCATGGGGACCGAGCGGCGCCACGTACGGGCGGGGGCCGAGCCGGACAGGACGATCAGGTTCTCCGCGTTGCGGCGCATGCGGATGGCGAGGTGGTCGAGCCGGAAGAGCTCCTTCAGCTCCTCGGGGTCGGTCTCGCGGCGCTCCATGACGTCGAGCACGGTGAGCTGCCGGTGGACCAGGCCCTGCGTCCTGCGGGCCAGGCTCAGCAGGATGTCGCGGATACTGCGGCGCAGCTCGGCCTGCTCGGCGGCGACGCTGATGGCGGTGCGCTGCACCGTGTTGAACGCCTGGCCCACCTGGCCGATCTCGTCGTCACCGAAGTCCAGGTCGGGTGCCTCTTTGGCCAGGTCGACGTCCTCGCCGCGGCCGATGCGCTCGACGACGCCGGGCAGCCGGTCGTCGGACAGCTCGTGCGCGGAGTCACGCAGCTTCTGCAACTGGGAGAGCAGCTGCCTGGTGGTGGTGACCGACAGCACGATCGAGGCGACGACCGCGATCAGGCCGAGACCTCCGGCCAGCACGAGGCGGAGGATGACACCGACGGCACCGGGCACGGCCCGGTCGACGAGGCGGTCACCGCCGTCGGTGATGAATTTCTCCAGCGCGCTGCGGGCCGACTCGGTGACCGTGCGCCACTCCGCGGCGGTCACCGTCGGCGCCAAGCCGTCGGACTCCCTCGCGAGCCGCTGTTCCAGCGTGCGTAGCTGGGCCACGGGACGGCTCTTCGCCCAGGCGCTGTAGGCGGCCGCGTCCTCGGCCGGGAGCTGGACCGCGGACTGGTCGAGTGAGGTGTGGTAGAAGCCCGTCAACTCCACGAACTCGACGTGTTCCGACGGGGTGAACCCTCCCCTGGCCAGCGCGCCGGCGGCCAGCGCGTCCGCGCGGGCCAGATATTCGCTCGCCCGGCTGATGGCGAGCATGGTGCGGGCGTCCCTGGCGATCTCCTTGTCGTCAAGCGCGGCTACCGAGTCGAACATGCGGTAGAGCGAGTCGATGAGCTGGTTGTAGGACTCGGCCGCCCGGCCGCGGTCGGAACGCCCGCCGTCGATCCCTTTCCTGACGGCGTCGATTCCCTCGGCGGTCTTCAGCGCCTCGTCGATGCGGCGCGCCAGTGGGGCGTCGGCCGCGAACTGGACGGTGGCGCTGGTCGCCGACTCCACGAGCTCCTTGTGCGCCGCGTCGGTCTTGGCGCGCTGATCGCGCATCAACTTGTCGGGCCCGCGCTCGCCGGCGCCCAGGGACACCACCGTGAGCCGGCGCTCGCGCTGCAGTTCGGCGAGCAGGCGCTCGCTGGGTTGCACCGCACCGCTGTCGACGGTCGTGGCGCCGAGCAGGTTCACCCCTTCGCGCAGGGTGACCCAGGCGGCGAATGCCCACAACGAGACGAGCGACACCAGCAGCGCTGTCACCTTTGTCCGCACGCCGAAGTTGCGCAAACGCATATTTAGCCGTCCAGGTCGGGGGTTACGTTAAGCCAGATGTCAAGGCATATGAGGCCATTTCTTAGATTCGGCACCGGGATACCTTAGCAATGCCTCAAACCCCGCTCAAGGCGGGGAAATCCCGATCGGTGGTATTACATCCGGATCTGTCCTGTTAGCGCTAGGCTCGTATAGACATGCTGGGCCGCCAGGATCGCCGCTCGAACTACTGCCAGTGGCGTGTAAAGGTCCTTGTCATGCCATAGAGACGGGTAATCCGACATTTCGCCTGCCTGCTGCAAATACGCGTAGCCGCGGGTGGCGGCCTGCCTGTGCTCCTCCTCGACCTCGCGACCGCGCATCACCTCGGGCAGCAGCAACAGCTGCATCGCGTACGCGGTCTCCTCGGGCGTGCCCGACCAGCGGCCCCACGACCCGTCGGGGCGCTGCGTCGCCAGCACCCACGCCTGGGCCCTGGCCACGGCGGGGGCGAAGCCGGGGCCGGCGTATTCGCTCAGCGACAGCACGCAACTCAGTGTGGCGTAATACGGCGAGGCATGCCAGCGATCATCCCAGCTTCCGTCCTGCCGCTGCCGTTCGGCCAGCAGGCGCGCCAGCCTCTCCCGCGCCTCCGCGTACGCCTCCGCCCGGTCCGGCCGGGAGGCCGCGTAAGCGCCGAACGCGTCGAGCACGTGGGCGTTCACGCTGATGGAGAAGCCGTCCTCGCCCTGCCACGTGCAGAAGTGCCCTCCTGCGTCGAACGCCAGCAGGCTCTCCGGATCGCGCGCCATGCCGTGCAGTGCCAGCGCGTGCAGCGCGACGGAGGTCGTGTCGGCGTCCGCGGGCAGCCCCGGTCCCGCCGGCGTGCCGCTGGGGCCGATCGCCGCCCTGAGGTCCGCCACCATCTCCGGGGGCACCTCGACGGGCACGTTCGCGCGGGCCAGCCAGCTCAGCACCCAGCCGCGTTCGAACACGGTGATGGGCAGCCCGACGGGGACCGGCCCGCCGTATCTGGTGACGACCGCCTCCAGATGCCGCCTGGCCGAGTCGGCGTCGAGGAGGGCGCCACTGCCGAGCCAGGCGGCGGTCGCGGCGGGGGAGGCGCCGACCGTGCCGATCGCCGTCGGCCGGATGGAGTGCCGGCCGCCCGAGGCCAGGCCCGCCACCTCGAGCGCGTGCAGCAGTTTCTCCGGTGGCCTGGCACCGGAGGACACCGCGCGCCGGACGCGTTCGATCCGGGATGAGTCCAGGCCGGGAGGCAGCGGCAGCGGCTCGCCCACGCCGTGAGCGTTGATGAGGGCGATCAGCGCCGGGACGATCAGGTCGGCGGCCGGCATGTCGGGCAGGTCCGCCGCCCGCGGAAGCTCCCGGCGCAGCGCGGCCAGCCCCTTGCGGGCCGGTTCAGTGGCCCCGGCGGTCAGCAGGGCCTCCGTGGCGCTCAGCGTCGGCACCACGCCGTAACCGTCCGGCGCGCCCCATGCCCCGTCCGGTCGTTGGGTCCGTACGAGATAGTCGATGCGTTCGTCATGCCCGGCCAGCCACGGGGCCAGCGTGACCAGCCGCCCCGTCTCGTAGATCGAGGCGGACACCTGACCCCACGGCGTGGCCATCAGCGTGGCGATCAGCGCGTCCGCCTCCTGGGCGATGTTCACAGCTCTCCCCAGTAATCCGAAACGCCGTAGAAGCCGGCGTTGAAGCCGATCTGGCGCTCCAGATAGAGCGCGGTCCTCGGGCTGATCTCGTTGATCGGGGCGATCAGCCCGGCCGCCGTACGCGCGTGCCGCGCCATGCGCCGGGCCACCTCGTCACGCCCGGCGCCCAGCGTCAGCGCGTTGGCGTCGCCCCAGCGGGCTTCCCTGTCGTACGTGGCCAGGTCGTTCAGCAGCCGTAGGTAACGCTGCACCTCGTCACCCGCCTGGCGGACCAGGTCGAGATGGGCCAGGGTCCACGCGTCGCCGGTGTGGAGCCAGTGCGAGAGGTTGACGAACGAGGAGCCGCAACTGTCGGCGTTGGCGACGTAGATCTCCAGGGTGGGCCGGGCCTTCGACTCGCGCCACTCCCACTCCTTGAGCATGGCGGTCAGCATGCGTTGGAGCTGGTCGCGCCAGCGAGGATCGCGCCCCAAGCCGTCGCGGAGCTCGGCGAGCACCCGGGTGAGCGCGCTGCGCGGCGCCTGCCCGTCCGCCACCGCCAGGCATTCCACGACCAGCGCGGCCACCTCGTCGCGTGAGGTGGCCACGTGATCGACGCGCAGGTCCACCGCGAACACCCACAGCGCGGCGCGGTTGACCGCCCACAACTCCTCCGCCGCGGCCCAGGGAGAGCCGAAGGCGCCGACCAGTCCCAGAGAGTGGAAGAAGCCCGCGTCGAACGGCCTGGCCGGGAAGAGCTCCGGATGCTCGGCGGCGTGCACGGCGAGGCGGCGGGCGCACTCGACCGCCAGCGCGCTGGTCCTGCCCAGGTCGCCCGCCACGTCGAGGCCGTTCACGCGGGCCCCGCCGGGACGAGCGTCATCGACAGCCCGGTGGGGGGTCGTAGCGTCGAGGCGAGGCGGGGGGTGATCGGCCCGGTCGTGTGCAACACCGGACGGTACTTGCACAGGATCCCGGCGATCAGCAGCAGCGCCTCCATCATGAACAGGTGCGGTCCCAGGCAGACGTGCGGCCCCGCTGCGAACGGGAAGTACGCGTACCGGTGCCGCGCGCGGTCGTTCCCCGGCGCGAACCGTTCCGGGTCGAACTCGAGGGGCCGATCCCAGAACTCCGGCAGCCGGTGTGTCAGGTAGGGGCTGAGCACCATCGTGGCCCCGGCCGGGATCTCGACGCCGTCGATGCGATCGGCCCCCGCCGCCGTCCGGGGCAGGATCCAGCCCGGAGGGTAGAGACGAACAAGTTCGTCCATGAACATTTTCAAATAGGTGAGCTCGGGCAGGTGCGAGACCGTCACCGGCCCTCGCCCGACCACTCGGTCCACCTCTTCGTACACTCTGGCGGCGATCTTCGGATGCGCGTCCAGCACCGGCCAGACCCAGGTGAGCGCGGTGACGGAGGTCTCCGTGGCGGCGCCGTGGATGGCCACCATGTCGTCCCTGATCAGCCGGTCCGCGTCCGGCTCGTCCTGGCGGGCGCTGACCAGCCGTGAGACCAGGTCGGCCTCCGCCCCGCCGCGCGCCTTGGCGTAGCGGATGCGGGGGTAGACGACCTCGTCGATGGTCTTGATCGCCTGCCTGAACGCCCGGTCGCCGAGGAGCGGGAAGCGCTCCGGCACGGACGGGAGCAGCAGCCTGATCGACCTGGCCGTGACGCCCGTGTCGTAGGCGGGGGCCAGCCGGTCGATGTCGTCGTCGGAGATCGTCGCGCCCAGGAACAGCCGGACGATCGTGGGGTGGATGAGGGCCGAGACGACCTCGGCGACGTCGAAGCGCCGGCCGGGGACCACGGTGGCGTCGATGAGCCCGGTGATGATCTGCGCCATGCGCGAGGTGAGCGAGTTGACGTACCTGGCGGTGAACACCGGCTGAAGGATCTTCCTGCTCGCCGCCCAGCCCGCGCCCTCCGACAGGATGCCCTGGCCGAGCAGCGGTGCCAGCGGGTCCCAGAACATGCCGGCCCGGACGTAGTTGGGCTGGTTGCTTTTCAGGACGTGCTGGACGTGATCCGGGTGGGTGACGAGGTACGGCCGGAAGGGTCCCATGTTCAGCCGGACGAGCGCGCCACCCGCGCGGTCGCTCGCTTCTTCGAAAGCGTGAACGGGTGTTCGCGAGTACTTGGCCAACGATCGGAGGAAGGGAAGGGTTCTGGCTTTATGCGACGACACGCCGCCCAGCGACACTGCGAACCTCCATGATGCCCATCTCAAACGACGGACATTTCCTGACAAACGTCAACTATCGGGGTGGAGTATCACATGCTCGTGCATGTAGATTCAAGATCGTACCGGGGTTGGAGTACCGTTTGAATCTGAGTGATTACCCAGGCGACACCGCCGAGGCACGCTGTCGGCGCCTGCTCGAGCCGGCCCTCCGCGAGGCGGTATCGGGCCTGCATCCATGGAGCGCCCGGATGGCCGCGTTCGCTCTGGGCTGGTCGGATGCCGACGGGAGGCCGTATCACGGGGACGGCGGCAAGGGTGTGCGGCCCGCCATCGCGATGCTCAGCGCCGAGGCCGTGGGCGGCACCGCCGAGTCGGCGCTCCCGGCCGCGGTGGCGGTGGAGCTCGTGCACGCCTTCTCGCTGGCGCACGACGACATCATCGACCACGACGAGCGGCGGCGGCACCGGGAGGCGCTCTGGAAGGCGTACGGGGTGGGGCCGGCGCTCCTGACCGGGGACGCGCTCCTGGCCCTGGCCGTCAACCAGCTCGCGGGCCGGCCCGAGGCGATGAGGCACCTGTCGGCGGCGCTGGTCGAGCTCGTCAACGGGCAGACCGCGGACATGGCCTTCGAGAACCGGCCGTGGCGCGGGCCCAACGCGGTCACGATCGCCGAGTACACCGAGATGGTCGCGGGCAAGACGGGCAGCCTGCTGGGGGCCGCCGCGGCCGCCGGGGTGGCCCTGGGCGGCGCTCCCGAGCTCGCCGACCGCATGTGGGCGGTCGGGCGCGATCTGGGGGTGGCCTTCCAGATCGTCGACGACATGCTGGGCATCTGGGGCGACCCGCGCGTCACGGGCAAGCCCGTCCACTCCGACCTGCGGCGCGACAAGAAGACGTTTCCCGTCCTCGCGGCCCTGGCCGCCGACCACCCCGCCGCCCGCGAACTCTCCGACCTCCTCTCGGCCGGGGTCTCCGACGAGGACTCCGTACGGCACACCGCCCGCCTCATCGAGGAGGCCGGCGGCCGGGCCGCCGCCCAGGCCCTGGCCGAGCGGTACGTGGCGGCGGCGGTGGCGGTGATGGACGAGCACCTGCCGGACGCCACCGACCTGCGCGCCCTGTGCCTGTCCCTGTCGGACCGCGCCCGCTGACAGCGCGCGAGTGCGGCCCGGTGGCCCCGCGCCGCCCATGGGGACGAACGGCGGGCGGGGCGGCCCGATCTCCCGGCGAACGCCGGAGCCGGTGCCTCAGATGCGGGAGGCCTCGTTCAGGAGGGCGATCTCCTCGTCCGTCAGCGTCAGCTCGGCGGCCGCAAGCAGCGGCTGGAGCTGCGCCACGTCCCTCGCGCTGGCGATCGGGGCGGTGATCGTCGGCTGGGCCGCCAGCCAGGCCAGCGCCACCGTGGCCGGGGCCGCCTCCTGCTCGGCCGCCACCTTGAGCAGCGCCTCCAGCGCCCGGCGCCCGTGCTCCTTCTGCAGGTACTCGGCCGCCAGCCCGGCCCGCGGGCTGTCGATCGTCACCCCCGGCGTGTACTTGCCGGTCAGGAAGCCGCGCGCCAGCCCGAAGTACGGCGTGCTGGACAGCCCCTCCCGGGCCACCACGTCCCGCAGCTCGCCCTCGTAGCCGCGTTCGACCAGGTTGTACTGCTGCTGCAACGCCACGTACCGGGTCAGCCCCTCGTCGTCGGAGACCTTGAGGGCCTCGCCCAGCCGGTCCGCGCCGTAGTTGGACGCCCCCACATAACGGACCTTGCCCTCGCGGACCAGCGCGTCGAACGTCGCCAGCGACTCCACCAGCGGCGTGTCGCGGTCGTCCACGTGTGCCCAGTAGAGGTCGATGTAGTCGGTACGGAGCCGGCGCAGCGAGTCCTCGACCCCCGCCCGGATGGTCGCCGGGGCCAGCCCGGTCAGGCCCTCCAGCATGCCGACCTTGGTGGCGAGCACGATCGAGTCGCGGTTGCGGCGGACGTGCAGCCACTCGCCGATGATCATTTCTGACGTGGACTCGCCGGTCACCCAGTACGGGTAGACGTCGGCCGTGTCGATGAAGTTGCCGCCGCCCTCGACGTACGCGTCCAGGACGGCGAAAGCGGACTCCTTGTCGGCGGTCCAGCCGAAGACATTCGTACCAAGCGATATCGGGAAAACGGACAGTTCCGTCGTGCCTATCGATCTCATTCCGCCATTATCCGCACCTCCCCTGAACAGGCCCGATGGCACCCCCTCGATCGGCGGCGGGTGGACAGGGGGGTCTCGCTTCCGCGGGATGGCGGTGAAGTCACGGCTGCCGCTATGGTGCGAGCTGTGGTGATCGGTGACGCGCGCACGCGCATCCTGGACGCGGCCGAGGAGCTGTTCGCGGGCGGCGGCTACGAGGCCACCCCGACCGCGGTGATCGCGCGGCTGGCGAAAGTGCCCAAAGGGCTGATCTTCCACTACTTCCCGCGCAAGATCGACGTCCTGGTGGCCCTGGTCGACGAGCGCACGCTGGTCGAGGAGGGGCGGGAGGTGGACGCCGTGCCGGGCGATCCGGCGCGGACGCTGTCCAAGCTCGCCCGCGGCCTCCCGCTGCGGGCCTCGCCGGCGATGCGGCGCATCCTGTTCAGGGAGGCCGACACGCACGGCTCCGTCAAGGAACGGCTCGGGCGGCTGAACGGCGAGCTGATCAGTCGTGCCAGGTTCGCGCTGGAGCTGGCGCTGCCCGGGGCGCGCGGCGACGCGGCCAGGCTGGAGGTGGCGGCGGCCACGTTCGCCGCCGTCCTGCTCTACCAGGAGAACCTCTGCCAGCTAACCGGTCACCAGATCGATCCCGACGCCGTCGCGGAACTCATCGCCCACTCGCTCGTCTAGCAACTCGTCGAGCGCCTTGCGCAGGTGGCTGACCAGCCCCCACACGTCGTCCATGCGCTCGGGGCAGGCCACGACGCCGAAGTCGAGCATGCCGTCGTACGAGAAGCAGGTGATGTTGAGGCCGCCGCTCATGTCGGTCAGCACGGACATCGGGTAGTACGACAGCACCCTGCCGCCGCACAGGTACAGCGGGAACTGCGGGCCCGGCACGTTGCTGATGATGAGGTTGACGGGCGGGCAGGCCAGGCCCGCCAGCCGGAAGATCGCCGGGGTGGCCAGGCTGGTGAGCGGGGCGGGCAGCACCGAGCACAGCTCGCTCAGCCACGTCGCCGGGGCCAGCGCGAACCGCCGCTTGGCCCGGCCCATGACGGCGCCGACGGCCTGGAGCCGCTCCCTGGGGTCGGGGACGTTCGTGGGCATGGGGGCGACCATGGCGGAGATCTGGTTGCCGACCCGCTCCTTGGCCGCGGCCGTACGGACCGCCACGGGGACGGCGACGATCAGCGGCGCCTCCGGCAGCGCGTCGCGCTCGCGCAGCCAGGACCGCAGTGCCGAGGTGCACAGGGCCATGACGACGTCGTTGACGCTCATGCCGTGGGCCTTGGCGACGTTCTTGACGTCCTTGAGCGACAGCGAGCCGAAAGAGAGGCGGCGGCGGGCACTGATCGGGCCGTTGAACGGGGTGCGGGGGACGGCGAGGCTGGGCAGCTCGGGGCGGTCGTGCCGGTCGCCGGAGACCATCCGCGCGGCCTTGGC
The DNA here is from genome assembly GCF_044460125.1 of Nonomuraea sp. NPDC050153. NCBI lineage: Bacteria > Bacillati > Actinomycetota > Actinomycetes > Streptosporangiales > Streptosporangiaceae > Nonomuraea > Nonomuraea sp. NPDC050153. The sequence goes on along the minus strand of NZ_JBITJQ010000022.1, from coordinate 22,770 downwards.
GATCAGCCTGGCGCCCGGGAGGCCCGCCGCGAGCGGGATGGCGTCGAGGTCCTCGGCCGCCCTGACGACCGACTGGACGGCCCGCACGGGGTGGGTCGCCGTCCGCCTGGCCGCCCCGGCCAGCATCCCGGCCACGCTGGGGACGTCCTGTGCGGGCAGCCCGGGAATGCGCCGCGCCAGGGCCTGCGCGGGGCCGCCGTCCGAGGCATGGCCGCCGCCGTTCGCGAGATGGACGGCGGCGTTGGTCGTACGGCGGCGGGGGCGGTCGGCGTTCGCGGTCGGGATGCCCCGCCGCTTGAGGTGGCCGTCCGGGGTGAGGTCGAGCAGGGTGGCGAGCGTCTCCGCGCCCGAGACGCCGTCGATGGCCGCGTGGTGGACCTTGGTGTAGACGGCCACCCTCCCGTCCGCCAGCCCGTTGATCAGGTGCATCTCCCAGAGCGGGTGCGCCCGGTCCAGCCGCCGCGCGTGGATCTCCGCCACCGCGTCCGCGAGCTGCCAGTCGTCCCCCGGAGCCGGCAGCGTCAGCTCGAACAGGTGGTTGCCGAGGTCGAACTCGGGGTCCTCGGCCCAGTACGGATGGTCCAGCCCGAGCGGCACCTCGGCGAGGCGGAGGCTGAGCGCGGGCGACAGGTGGAGCCGTTCGAGGAGCAGCACCGCGAGCGCGCCCCGGTTGACCGCGCCGTCGGCCGAGTCGAGGATCGCCAGCCCGGCCACGTGCGCGGCCGTGGTCGCGGTCTCGACATTGAGGAACTGGGCGTCGAGTGCGGTCAGCTGGCGCATCTGCTCTCCTTTTCCCGTGATCTGTGCAGCATCACACGACGGGATTTCCGGAAGGTTTCCGCGAGAGTCTTTCAGATGAATTCAGGTGCGCCGCACCGGCTTTTAGCGAATGTCCAGCTCAGCCCCGGTCGGTGACAATTACCTATCCATTGACCACGTCAATGGGATGTCGCACGACCGCGTCGAAGTGGTACCCGAACGGGTGTCGCGGCGTGACCAGGGGTTGCGTGGCCCCGGTCTCGTCGGTGGCGCGCGCCATGAGCACGCGCGCCCCAGTGCGCCGGGGGGCCCATGAAATGTGCCATGGCAGCCATGCGCTGACCAGGTGCTGTCCGCGGTGTTCGGCCGGCCGCCAGCTCAGTCCGGCGTCGAAGCTGACCTCGACCCGGACGATCCGGCCCCGCCCGGACCATGACCGTCCGTGCACGATGTGCGGGCCGGAGACGGGCAGGCGCGCATTCCAGGTGAGTTCGAACGCGCTCTTCACCGGTTGCGCCGTGGCGTCCGGGTAAAAGACCGTGTTCCACGGCGTGAAAATCTGCGCCGGTGAAACTTCAATTTCACCCAGCCATTTGATCGACGCTATTCCCACCCATCCCGGCACCACCAGCCGCACCGGAAATCCATGGTCGGGCGGCAGCCGCTCGCCGTTCATTTCGTAGGCGACGAGCACGTCGTCCATGGCCTTGTCGATCGGCAGCGGCCTGCGTACGTGCCCGTAACCCTCGAACGGCGCATCCAGCCCCGTGGCCAGCACGTCCACCGCGCCCGGAAGCACCCCGACGGCCTTGAGCAGGTATCTCAGCGGCACCCCGCGCCACCGCGCGACGCCGATCGCCCCGAGCCCCCACTGTGTGCCGGGCGCGGCGTCGTGCTGCTGCGTGCCGTAGAAGCGCCGGCCGTTGCCGGCGCACTCGATCGCCAGGTCGAACGTGCGGGACGGCATGGCCCGCAGCTCGTCGTAGCCGAACTCGCGCGGATACCGCACGCTCGCCCCGTGCACCCGGAGCCGCCAGGTCGTGGCGTCGATGAGCGGTGTGGAGGTGTGGTTCCGCACGAAGAACCGATCGTTCGGAGTGTGGTATCCCTGCCCCGCCATGGCTTCCCAGCGCATCTCCGCGCTCGCGCCGTGCACCCTGAACAGGTGGTCGGGCAGCGGCTTCACGATTGTCGCCAGTGCTTGCTCCATGGACACCGCCTCCGTAAGAGCTATTTCCTACCTGGAAACCATTTAATCTCTTCAGGCCGTCCTGTGGCGCCCCCCTTGCCAAAATCTGTCCAACCGGTACGGGAACGTTCCAAAACTCCTTACCCCCAGCCTGCGCTCGCACAACCGGGGGCCCGGCCCTACTTTCCGGGGCAGAGGACGGCCTCCGCCGCCTGGTTGATGGCCCGGCTGATGGCGGCCGGGTCCTGATCGCTCGTCGTGGTGGACGTCGCGAACTGGATGCGCCCGTCGGTGGAGCTGAAGGTGACGGCGGTGAAGCCGGCGGTGCCGCCCGCGTTCGCCCGCAGCTCGGGGTCGCCTCCGCACAGGGGCGGCAGGGTCGGGGTGTTCTCGGGCGGGTCGGTGATCAGCTTCTGCAGGGCCGGCGGGAGCAGCTTGCCCTGGTAGAAGGCGCGATGGAACGTGCTCATGTCGCGGGCGGTGGAGATCACGCCGCCGGCGGCGTACCCGAAGCTGGCGTTGAGCCGGTGCATGTCGCGCACTGTGCCTTCGGCGTCGGTGCTGTAGCCGTGCCCGTGCGGGCCCTTGATGCCCTCCGGCGGCCTGACCGGCAGGTACGTACGGCTCATTCCGAGCGGCACGAAGAACCGGCGGGCGAACTCGGCGGCCAGCGAGCGGCCGGTCACCTTCTCGATGATCATGCCGAGCAGCATGTAGTTGGTGTTGGAGTAGAAGTACTTCTCGCCCGGCTCCCCGGTGCGCGGCCGGCTGCGGGACTTCTTCACCAGCTCCATCGGCGGGTAATAGGTGGTGAAGTCGTATATGTCGACAAGATCGGGGGTGAACCAGTTCGGGATGCCGGACATGTGCCGGATCAGCTGCCGTACCGTGATCTCGCCGGCCCGCTCCACGGCGTCCTGGCTCGCCACCTCCGGCAGGAGGTCGCTCAGCTTGTCCTCCAGCCCCAGCCTGCCCTCCTTGACCAGCTGGAGCACCACCGTGGCCGTCAGCCGCTTGGTCTGCGACCCGATCCGGTAGCGGGAGCCGGCGGGGACCCGCCCGCCCACGCCGTCGAGGAGCCGCGAACCCGCCGAGCCCCGGCCGACGCGCCTGCCGTCCACGTAGAGCTCCCCGATGGTCCCCACCACCCCGCCGGTCCGGGCGAGCGCGTCGAGGGCCCGCTGCACGTCCCCCGCCTCCGAGGTGGCGGCGGTCGCGGTCGCGGGCGGGGCGGCGAGTGCGGCGGTGGTGGCCAACGCCAGCACCGCGCAGGCCAGGCGTGCCTTTGTGGCGTGGTTCATGTGATGATCCCTTCGTTGCGTCCGGGATCATTTGTAGGGCGGCAGGCGTTTCCTGGCTGTTTCCGCCGGCGGCGCGGCTCAGCGCCCCAGGAAGGCCAGGAGCCGGTCCAGCGGCCAGGTGTTGATGACGTCGTCCGTGGTCAGCCAGGCCCGCTGCGCGAGCCCCACCCCGAACCGCTGGTTGGCCAGGTGCGGGATCGCGTGCGAGTCGCTGTCGATCGAGAACTTCACCCCGTGATGCCTGGCCAGCCGCACCAGGTCGGACGGCAGGTCGGACCGGTCGGGGAAGGAGTCGATCTCCATGGCGGTCCCGGTGCGGGCGGCCACCCGGAAGATCGCGTCCCAGTCGGCGTCCACCGACGGACGCTTGCCGATCTTGCGGGTCGTCGGGTGCCCGATGATGTCCACGTACGGGTTTTCGCAGGCGGCGATGAAGCGCCGGGTCATCTCCTCGCGCGATATCCCGAAATGCGAGTGCACCGAGGCCACGCACACGTCGAACCCGGCGAGCACCTCCCCGGGCCAGTCGACCGACCCGTCGGGCGCGATATTGAGCTCCGTGCCGTGCAGGATCCGCATGTCGGGATATTTCTGCTGCAGCGCGGCCACCTGCCCCCGCTGCTCCAGCGCCTTGTCCAGCGTCATCCGCTGCATCGCCAGGTCGGGGGCGTGGTCGGTGACCGCGTAGTAGGCGTAGCCGCGGGCGTGCCCGGCCGCCACCATGTCCTCCAGCGACGCGATGCCGTCCGTCAGGTCGGTGTGGGTGTGCAGGTCGCCCTTCAGGTCGCCCAGCTCCACCAGCTCCGGCAGCTCGCCCCGCAGGGCCGCCTTGACCTCGCCGCCGTCCTCGCGCATCGGCGGCGGCACGTACTGCATGCCGAGCGCGGCGTAGATGTCCTCCTCCTCGGCGGCGGCGATCACCCGCTCGCCCTCGAACAGCCCGTACTCGGAGAGCTTCCAGCCCTTCTTCACCGCCATCTCCCGGATGGCGACGTTGTGCTCCTTGGAGCCCGTGAAGTACTGCATCGCCGCGCCCCACGACTCGGCGGGCACCACCCGCAGGTCGACCTGGATGCCGGACGTGGTGCGGATCGAGGTCTTCTTGTCGCCCGCCGCGATGACCTCGGCGACATAGGGCTGGGCGCGGAAGCCGGACATGATGGACTCGGGCGCGACCGCGAGGATGTCGATGTCGCCGATCGTGTCCTTCATCCGCCGCAGCGACCCCGCGTACGCGATGCGCTCGGCCTCCAGCGAGGCCATCACCTGCTCGGCCAGCGACATGGCGACGCCCACGTGGACGCGGCGGCTCGACTGCTCCAGCTGCTCGATGCCCTTGAGCAGGTTTGCCAGGGTCTTGGGGCCGAGGCCCTTGACGCCGTCGAGGCGGCCGGAGGTGATCGCCTCGCGCAGGGCCACCGTGGAGTCGATGCCGAAGTCCTCGAACAGCATGATCGCCGTCTTGGGCCCCAGCGTCGGCACCCGCGTCAGCGCGCGCACGCCCTCGGGCACCCGGCCGCGCAGGTCATCGAGCTGCCGGAAGCTCCCGCGCTGCAGGAACTCCTCCATCTTCTTGGCGATGGCCTCGCCGACCCCGGGGACGCTGCGCACGTCGACCACCGAGATGTCCTCGGGGAACCCGGCGATGGCCTTGGCCGCCTTCTGGTAGCTCCGCACCCGGAAGGCGTCGCCGCCGCAGAGCGCGAACAACTCCGCGTATTCCTGCAGCGCCGACGCCGCCTCCTCATTTGCCCGCATGGCACAACCCTAAAGGTCGGCCCCGACAATCCAGGACGGTCAGAAGCGCACCTCACGGGGGCGGTACGGCTCGCCGAGGAAGGCCAGCTCCGACTCCGAGAGCGACACCGACACGGCCGCCACCGCGTCGTCGACGTGCCGGTCCTTCGTGGCCCCCACGATCGGCGCGGTCACGGCCGGCTGGTGGAGCAGCCAGGCCAGCGCCACCTGGGCGGACGGCAGGCCGCGCTCCCCGGCCACCTGCGCCACCCGGTCGAGGATCGCCTTGTCGTTCTCCGGGTCGTACAGGAAGTCGATGCGCCCGTCGGACCCCGTCCGCGCGGTCGTCGCGGACGAGCCGGCCCTGGCCAGCACGCCGCGCGCCAGCGGGCTCCACGGGATCACGCCCACGCCCTGGTCGGCGCAGAGCGGCAGCATCTCCCGCTCCTCCTCCCGGTAGAGGAGGTTGTAGTGGTTCTGCATCGAGACGAACTTCGTCCACCCGTTCCGCTCGGCCACGTGCTGCGCCTTCGAGAACTGCCAGGCCCACATGCTCGACGCGCCGATGTAGCGGGCCTTGCCCGCCTTGACCACGTCGTGCAGCGCCTCCATGGTCTCCTCGACGGGCGTCTCGTCGTCCCACCGGTGGATCTGGTAGAGGTCCACGTGGTCGGTGCCGAGCCGCCGGAGCGAGGCGTCGACGGCCGCGTGGATGTGCTTGCGCGACAGGCCCCGGTCGTTGGCGCCCCTGCCCATGGGGAAGTAGACCTTGGTGGCCAGCACGTAGTCCTCGCGGCGGGGGAAGATCGCGCGCAGCGCCTCGCCGGTCACGGTCTCGCTCGCGCCCTGGCTGTAGACGTCCGCCGTGTCGAAGAAGGTCACACCCGCGTCGGCCGCCCTGCGGATGATCGGCTCGGCCTCGTCGCGTGCCAGCGCCCATTCCTGCCTGGCGGGGTCGCCGTAGCTCATCATCCCCAGGCAGATCCTCGAGACCTTCAAACCTGTGTCGCCAAGTCGGGTGTAATCCATACGCCCACCATAGAGTCGGTCTTGCGGTGGTCCGGGCCCCGGGTGGGAGGAAACGGATCGGTCTGGTTAACCGGCGGCCCGACGGGAAGTCATGGGTGTCCAAAAGCGGCACCGACCTTTACAGGGACGAGCCCGATCGGGTCGATTAGGGAGACGCGGGACGACGGCGGGCGCGCTCGCGACACGGCCGGACCGGGCCATCCAACCGCATACCGGGGGTGAGGTGGGCACACACCGTGCACTCGTGTCGTGGGCACGTTCCAAACTGAAGAACCCCGGCCGGCTGGGAGCGCTCGGGCTGGCGGCGGCGATGGTCGGCGTGACGGTGCCGGTCCAGCTCGGGCTGGTGCGGTCGGGGACGGGGGTCGCCGGCGGGGTGACGCTGTTCGTCCTGCTGACGCTGCACGTCAAGTTCGTCATGGAGACCCCGGTACGCCGGGCGGGCGCGTGGTGGATCGTGGCCGTGCAGGCATGGCTGACGTACCTGCCGCTGACGGTGTTCGGGGCGGCGTGGACCCCGGTGTGCGCCCTGCTGTCGGGCGCGCTGCTGGTGACGGCGGGCCGGATCCGCTCGATCGTGCTGGTGGCGCTGGCGCTGGCCTGCGGCCCGGTGATGCTGGCCGCGCCGGAGCGGACGATGGTCGACCCCGCCTGGGCGCTCGCCGCCCCGCTGATCGGCGTCGTCGAGTACGCGCTGGCGACGCTGGCCAAGCGGGTCACCCGGCTGACCGCGGCGCGTACCGGGGTCATGCGCGAGGCCGTCGCCCTGGAGCGCCGCCGCTTCACCCGTGACCTGCACGACCTGGTCGGCCACCGGCTCACCGCCCTGGTGCTGAAGGCGCAGCTCCTGGAGCGGCTCGTGGCCGAGGGCGACAAGCGGGCGCACGGCGAGGCGTCCGAGACGCTGGAGCTGCTGCGCGGCCTGTCCGCCGACGTCCGGGCCGTCGCCCACGGCCTGCGCAGCTCCTCCCTGGCGGCGGAGCTGGGCTCCGCGCGCTCGCTCCTGGAGTCCGGACGGGTCCGCTGCCAGGTCAAGATGTCCTGCCGCGACCTCCCGGGCGATGTGGAGGAGGCGCTCACGCACGCCCTGCGCGAAGGCGTGACGAACGTCCTCAGGCACGCCGAGGCCCGCCAGTGCTCCATCCAGCTCCTCGAACGCGACCAGCTCGTCCGCCTGACGATCAGGAACGACGGGGTGCGCCCGCGGCGCCGCCCCGGAGACGCGGGGCAGGGCCTGCTGAACCTGGCCGAACGCGTCTCCGACCTCGGCGGCTGGCTGGAGGCCACGTCCTCCAGGACCGGGCAGTTCACCTTCAGCGCCTACGTCCCACGAAAGAAATAGCCAATTGTGAAAAACACACAAATGCAATTTCAATAACCATATTTTGGTGTTGTTATGTGTAACTAGACCGAATCGCCCCCCGGCGGCAATCTCTAAGGGACAACGCCTTGGAGGTCGGCGCCAGATGGACAAGTACGAGCTGTACTGCCTTGTGGACCCGTGTTTCTACGACTCGCTCGAACACGGCACGGCGGAAGACGCCGACTTTCCCCTTCTGCGCGAACCCATGCCCGCCGGCTGGTCGACCGCCCTGACCGACACCTGGTGCTATTTCGCCCCCGGCAACGAGCCGCCCCTGCCCGCCCAGGGCTGGAAGATCCACGTGTCCGCCCGCGTGGAGGACGCCGAGCAGGCCATCGCCGCCGTGTGGGACTACTGCGTGCCGCGCCGGATCGCGTTCAAGTTCCTGCGCGGCGCCCCCGTGCTCGTCATGGTCAACTCCAAGGCCGCCTCCCGGGCGTCCAGCGGCAAGCTGATCACCGTCTACCCGCGGGACGAGGACCAGCTGGAGCTCGTCCTGAAGGAGCTCGACGAGCTGCTGCGCGACGTCGAGGGCCCGTACATCCTCAGCGACCTGCGCTACGGCGCCGGCCCGCTGTTCGTCAGGTACGGCGGGTTCGCCGAGCGGCACTGCCTGTCCGGCTCGGGCGAGCGCGTGCTGGCCGTCGAGGACGGGGACGGGCGGCTGGTGCCCGACGTGCGCGGCGCGACGTTCTCGGTGCCGCCGTGGACCACGCTGCCCGGGTTCCTGGAGCCGCATCTGGCCGCGCGCAACGCCGTGACGACGGCCGGGCTGCCGTACCGGGTCGAGAGCGTGCTGCACTTCTCCAACGGCGGCGGCGTCTACCTCGCGCGGGACACGCGTACGGACGAGCGGGTCGTGCTCAAGGAGGCCCGGCCGCACGCCGGGCTCGACGCGGCCGGACGCGACGCCGTCACCCGGCTCCGGCACGAGCGCGACATCCTCCGGCGCCTGTCCGGCCTGCCCGCCGCGCCCGCGCTGCGCGACTACTTCACCCTGGGCGAGCACGACTTCCTCGTGCAGGAGTTCGTGGACGGGACGCCGCTCCAGCGGCGGCTCGTGCAGCGCTACCCGCTGACCCGCGCCGACCGCACCGAGCCGGACCTGGCCGACTACACGGCGTGGGCGGTCGAGACGCTGGAGAGCGTGGAGCGGGCCGTCGAGTCGCTGCACGAGCGCGGGGTGGTCTTCGGCGACCTGCACCCGGACAACATCCTGCTGACCGCCGACGGCCGGGTGGCGCTGATCGACTACGAGGTCGCCACCCTCACCGCGGACGGGGCCCGCGCCGCGCTGGCCCACCCCGCCTTCATCGCGCCCGCCGACCGCCACGGCGTGGACGTGGACCGGTACGCGCTGGCCTGTCTGCGGCTCGGCCTGTTCGCCCCGCAGTGCACGATCATGCTGCCGCTGCACCGGGCGAAGGCCGCCGACCTGGGGGAGATCGTCAAGGAGACGTTCCCCGTGCCGCCGGAGACGGTGGACGCGGCCGTCGCGACCATCGGCGCCGACGGCGACCCCGTGAATATGCCCGGCGCCTGGCCCGAACTGCGGGACGCGATGTGCCGGGCCATCGTGGCCAGCGCCACGCCCGCGCGCGACGACCGGCTGTTCCCCGGCGACGTGGCCCAGTTCCGGCCGGGCGGCGGGCTCAACCTGGCCCACGGCGCGGCCGGCGTGCTCTTCGCGCTGCACCGCGCCGGCCTCGGGCCGTTCCCCGAGTACGAGCGCTGGCTACGCGACCGCGCTCTCCGCCCCGTCCAGGGCTCCGGGCTCGGCCTGTACGACGGGCTGCACGGCATCGCGTACGTGCTCGGCCTCCTCGGGCACCACGAGCCCGCGCACGAACTGGTCGACGTCTGCCTGCGCGAGAAATGGGAGCGGCTGGAGTCGGCCCTGTTCTCCGGCCTGTCCGGCATCGGCCTGAACCTCCTCGGCTTCGGCCGCGCCGACCTCGCCCTGCGCGCCGCGGACATCTGCGCGGAGCGGCTCGCCGGACCCGTCCCCGAGCTCAGCGGCGGCTCCCATCCGAGGGCCGGGCTCATGTACGGCTCGTCGGGGCCCGCGCTGCTGTTCCTGCACGCGTACGAGCACACCGGGGACCGGGCCCTGCTCGACCTGGCGGCGACCGCGCTCCGGCAGGACCTGCGGCGCTGCCGCCACTCCGTGGACGGCTCCCTCCAGGTGAACCAGGGCTGGCGGCTGCTGCCGTACCTGGACGAGGGGTCGGCCGGGATCGCCCTCGTGCTGGAGCGCTATCTCGCGCACCAGCACGACGAGGAGCTCGCGACGGCGCTGGCCGAGCTGCGGCTGACCGGGCACGCCGGCTTCTTCGTCCAGTCGGGGCTGTTCACCGGGCGCGCGGGCCTGCTCGCGGCCGGCGCGGGCGACCCGCGCGAGCACGTCAAGGGCTTGAGATGGCACGCGCTGCCGTACGGCGGGGGGCTCGCGTTCCCCGGCGACCAGCTGCTGCGCCTCTCCATGGATTTCGCGACCGGAACGGCGGGCGTGCTCTTCGCCCTCGGCACGGCCCTGGGCGACCAGCCTGGCCACCTGCCGTTCCTGGCGGCCGCCCCCGAGCGGCCCGCCCCCGACGAGTCCCGGAAGGAGGTGTAACGAATGGTACTTCTCGACCTGCAGGGTCTCGAGGCCCCCGCGGCCGGCGATGTCGCCAGCGGTGGCAGCACGCTGACGGTTCTCTCGTGTCACTCAGGCAAGCCCAGCAACCTCAGTGTCGCACTTTGCCACTGATCCGCGATATCGGTCCCCGCGCCGTCCTGGACGGCGCGGGGATACCGACATCAAGCCGACGGCAAGGGGAGGCATCGGGTGCGAGCGGGAGACCGGCTGGTGATCGGCACGGTACGGCGCGGCGGCCCCTGGCCCGCCGTCCTGGCCGTCACGGCGGTCGTCGGCGCGGCCGGTGAGCTCGCGGTCCCGTACCTCGTCGGCCGCACCGTGGACACCTTCGTCCTGCGCCGGCCGGACGGCACCTTCTGGCTGATCCTCTGCGCCTGCGCCGTCGCCGCCGTCGTGCTGTGCGAGAGCCTCGGCGTCTGGGCCCGCGGCGCCTGCGGCGCGTTCGCCGCGGCCAGGCTGCGCCTCGGGGTCCTGCGCCACGTGCTCGGCGCCGGGCCGGCGGCCACCCGGCGTTTCCCCGAAGGCGAGCTGGTCACCCGGGCCGGGCTGAACGCCGAGGAGGCGGGCCGGGCCCCCGAGACGGTGACCGGCGCGCTCGCGCTGCTCGTGCCCACGGCAGGCGCGCTGGTCGCGCTCACACTCATCGCGCCCGTCCTGACGCTGACGCTCGGGGCGGGCATCGTGGCCATCCTGCTCGTGCTGCGTGCCTTCCTCCGCGCGACGACGGTGATCTCGGGCGGGTACCAGGAGGTGCAGGGCGACATCGCCGCCCGGCTCGTGGACGCCATGGAGGGGGCGCGCACGATCGCCGCGGCGGGGAGCGCCGCCCAGGAAGCGCGGCGCGTGCTGGAGCCGCTGCCCCGGCTGCGGGCCCACGGCATGTCGCTGTGGCGGGCCAACGCCGGGGCCGCGGTCCAGTCGGGGCTCGTGGTGCCGCTGCTGGAGGTCGCGGTGCTGATCGTCGGCGGGTTCATGCTCGCCTCCGGCCGCCTCACCGTCGGAGAGCTGTACGCCGCCGCCCGCTACGCCGTGCTCGGGGCTTCCCTCAGCACCTCCCTGGGCTTCGTCGGCGGGCTGGCCCGGGCACGGGCGGCCGCCGGACGGGTGGCCGAGGTCCTCGAACTCCCTCCTGTCACGCATGGCACGCGGACGCTCCCGGCCGGGCCGGGCACGGTCGAGTTCCGCGACGTGGCGGTGGACGGCCTGACCGTCGGGGACCTCACGCTTCCGGGAGGCTCGGTGACCGCCGTGGTCGGACGGTCCGGGTCGGGCAAGTCCCTGCTGGCCGCCCTGGCGGGCCGCCTGACCGACCCGGAGCGCGGCGCCGTCCTGCTCGACGGGGTCCCGCTGCCCGAACTGCCGAGGGAGGAACTGCGCAGCGCCATCGGGTACGCCTTCGAACGCCCGGTCCTGGTGGGCGAGACCGTGGGGGAGGCCATCACGACGGCCGCCGGGCCCTCCGCGGCCGAGGCGGCCGAGGCGGCGCGCGCGGACACGTTCATCCGGCGGCTGCCGCTCGGCTACGGCACACCCCTGCGCGAGGCCCCGATGTCCGGCGGCGAGCGGCAGCGGATCGGCCTGGCCAGGGCGTTCGCGCGGGGGGAGCGGCTGCTGGTGCTCGACGACGCCACCTCGAGCCTCGACACCGTGACGGAGCGCGAGGTCGGGCGGGCGCTCACCACCGGCCGGCGGGGCCGCACCCGGCTGATCGCGGCCCACCGGCTGGCCACGGCCGCCCGCGCCGACCAGGTCGTCTGGCTGGAGGGCGGGAGGGTGCGGGCCCGGGGGCCGCACCACGTGCTGTGGCAGGATCCGGCCTACCGGGCCGTCTTCCAGGGAGCGACGCCATGACGGCCCCCGGCCGACGGCGGCACGCGGCGCGGGCCAAGGACAGCGGCGGGCCGGGGCGGGTCGGTTTCTGGCGGGCGTTGGGGCGCGAGCCGCGGCGGCTGGCCAGGATCGGGTTCTGGTCCGTGCTGGAGGCGGCGCCCGCGTTCCTCATCGGGCACGCCGTCGCCCGGGCCATCGAGGACGGGTTCGCCAGGGCCGAGCCCGTGACCGGGCTGGCGTGGCTGGCCGCGCTCGGCGTCGCGTGGCTGGTCGGGGCGGTGGCCGCCCGGCAGGTCGTGCTGGGCGTCGCGGCGGTGGCGGAGCCGTTCAGGGACGACCTCCTGACGCACGTCGTCGAGGGGACCCTGAGCCGGGCCACGAGCCGCGACAGCGCCGCGGTGGCCCGGGCGACGCTCCAGGTCGAGCTGGCCAGGGACGCCTTCGCGGCCGTCGTCACTACCGTCAGGGGGTTCGTGTTCACGGTGGCCGGCGTGGTGCTGGGGCTGGTGACGCTGGCCCCGCAGACGCTCGCCCTCGTGCTCCCGCCGTTCGCCGCCGGGCTCGGGCTGTTCCTGGCCTCGCTGCCTGCCCTCGCACGCAGGCAGCGGGCGTTCCTGCTGGCCGACGAACGGCTGGCCGACGAGATGACGGCCATGGCGGGCGGGCTGCGCGACATCGAGGCGTGCGGCCTGCGCGAACTCGTGGCCGGGCGGCTGGAACGCCAGGTCGGCGCGCAGGCCGCCGCCGCCCGCGCGCTCGCCGGGGTGACCGCCGCCCGCACCGCGGCCCTGGCCGTGGGCGGCTGGCTGCCGGTCGTCCTCGTGCTGGCCGGCACCCCATGGCTGCTGGACGGCGGCCTCGGCCCCGGCGTGATCGCCGGCACGCTCGCGTACGTCACGCAGTCCCTGGCCCCCGCGCTCGGCGGCCTCGTGCAGGGGCTCGGCGTCAGCGGCATCCGGCTGGCCGCCACGCTCGGCCGCATCGCCGCCTCCGCCCCGCCCGCCGCGCCGCCCCGGCCAAGGATTCGTCCCGACGCCTGCGACGTACGGCTCGCCGCCGTCACCTTCGCGTACGGCCCGCACTCCGCCCCCGTCGTCGACCGCCTGGACCTCGCCATCCCCGAGGGCGACCACCTGGCGATCGTGGGCCCCAGCGGGGCCGGCAAGTCCACGCTGGCGGCCCTGGTCAGCGGCCTGCTCCGGCCCGGCACGGGCGAGGTCCTGGTCGGCGGCGTCCCCGCCGACGAGGTCGACCCCGCCGTCCGCGCGCTGATCCCCCAGGAGGCGTACGTCTTCCGCGGCACCCTTCTGGAGAACCTCACCGCACTCGGCGCAACCGCCGACGCCACCCCGCGAACGGCGGGTGACCCTGAGGCACCCCCGCGATGGGTGGCCGACGCCGCCCAGGGGGCGCGCTCCGAGCTCGTCGCGAGGCTGGACGAGGCCGTCGCGGCCGTCGGGGCGCGCGAGCTGGTCGACGAGCTGGGCGGTTACGGGGCCCGGCTCGACCCGGCGGCGCTGTCGGCCGGGCAGCGCCAGCTCATCGCGCTCGCCCGCGCCTACCTCACCCCCGCCCCCCTCGTCATCCTCGACGAGGCCACCTGCCACCTCGACCCCGCCGCCGAGGCCCGCGCGGAGACCGCGTTCGCGCGGCGCGGCGGCACGCTCGTCGTCGTCGCCCACCGCCTCACCTCCGCCCTGCGCGCCCGCCGCATCCTCCTCATGGACGGGACGCGGGTGACCATCGGCACCCACGACGAGCTGATCAGGACCTCTCCGCTCTACGCCGACCTGGCCGGCCACTGGCACCCGGAGCCCGTGTTATGAAATTTCTGGACAAATACCCGCACGCCGAACGCCTCCCCGGCAGCTCGACGCCGGGCGGGATCGACGACCCGTACCGCTGGCTCGAAGACCCCGACGCCCCCGCCACCAGGGCCTGGCTGGCGGAGCAGGACCGGCTGTGGCGCGACGGCGCCGCCCGCCTGCCCCACCGCGAGCGGTTCCGCGCCCGGCTCACCGAGCTCAGGGAGGCGGGCCTGGTCACCCCGCCGCTCTGGCGCGGCGAGCGGAGCTTCCACCTGCGCCAGACCACCTCCCAGGAGCACCCGGTCCTCTACTGCGGCGACCGCGTCGTCCTCGACCCCATGGAACTCGACCCCACAGGGCTCACGACGCTGGACGACTGGCAGCCCGACCTGGAAGGGCGCCTGCTGGCGTACCAGATCTCGCGCAGGGGCGACGAGAAGGCGGACCTGTACGTCAGGGACGTGGACACCGGGGCCGTCGTGGACGGGCCCGTCGGCGGCTGCCGCTACTCGGCGGTCGCCTGGCTGCCGGGCGGCGCGGCGTTCTACTACGTGCGCTTCCACGAGGGCGTCTACCTGCACAGGATCGGCGACGCGGCGGACGTACCCGTCTTCACGAGAGGGCCGGTCCGCTACGGCGTGCAGATCAGCGCCGACGGCCGCTGGCTGACGATCTCGGCGGGCGGCTCGCTCTGGCTCGCCGAGCCGGGCGGCCAGGGCGAGCTCGAGTCGGTCGCTCAGGGTGAGTCCGAACCGGGCGGCCTGAGCGAGCCCCGTCCCATACCCGGCGCTCTGGCGGCGGCGGTGGCCTGCGACGGTCGTCTCTACCTGGTCACCGACCGGGACGCGCCGCGGCGCAGGCTCTGCGTGGCCGACCCCGGGGTGCCCGGCGCGTGGCGGGAGCTGATCCCCGAGGACCCGGAGGCGGTGCTGGGCGCGTTCACCGTGCTCGACGGCGACAGGCTGCTCGTCGCCAGGACCCGGCACGCCGTGGCCGAGATCGCCGTGCACCACGCCCGCACGGGGGAGCGGCTGGGCTCCGTGCCGCTGCCCGGCAGCGGCACGGTCACCTCGCTGACCTCGCGCCCCGGCGGCGGCCCGGAGGCCTGGTTCGCCTACACCGACGCCGTCACGCCCCCCGAGGTCTGGCGCCACGACGTGCGCACCGGCGCCACCACCCTCTGGTCGGCCGCGCCGGGCCGCGTGAGCCGGCCCGACGTGCGCAGCCACCACATCGAGTACGCCTCCGCCGACGGCACCAGCGTCCGCATGGTCGTGGTGGCCGGCCCGCCGACGGGCGGCCCCCGCCCCACGATCCTCACCGGGTACGGCGGCTTCGGCATCCCCCTCCTGCCCGGCTACGCCGCCGACTCCCTGGCCTGGGTCGAGGCGGGCGGCGTGCTGGCCGTCGCCAACCTCAGGGGCGGCGGCGAGGAAGGCGAGCAGTGGCACAGGGACGGCATGCTGGAGCGCAAGCAGAACGTGTTCGACGACTTCGCCGCCGCCGCGGACAAGCTCATCGCCGACGGCTGGACGACCCCGGACCGGCTCGGCATCTGGGGCGAGTCGAACGGCGGGCTCCTCGTCGGCGCGGCCCTCACCCAGCGGCCCGGCCTGTTCGCGGCGGCGGTGTGCTCGGCGGGCCTGCTCGACATGGCCCGCTACCACCTCGGCGGCCTCGGCCCCTCCTGGACCGGTGAGTACGGCGACCCCGACGACCCCGAGCAGCTGGCGTGGCTGCTCGCCTACTCGCCCTACCACCACGTCAGGAAGGGTACGGACTACCCGCCGACGCTGTTCACGGTCTCGGCGGGCGACACGCGGGTCGACCCGATGCACGCGCGCAAGATGTGCGCCGCGCTGCAGTGGGCGGCGGGCGGAGACCGGCCGATCCTGCTCCGACACGAGCCGGACGTGGGCCACGGCGCGCGGGCGGCCGGCAGGTCGGTGGCCCTGGCGGCCGACGCCCTCGCCTTCCTGGCCGCGCACACGGGCCTGGATGTATGGGGCCTAGATCCAGCCTGACTCCCTGGCGATGCGGATGGCGTCGATCCTGCTGCGGGCGCCCAGCTTGGCCGACGTCTTGGACAGGTAGTTGCGCACCGTGCCCTCCGACAGGAACAGCGACGCGGCGATCTCCCCGATCGACGCCCCGTCCGCCGCGGCCCCGATGACGTCCAGCTCGCGCGGCGTCAGCGGCGCCTCGGCGGGCCGCATGGCCGCGATGGCCAGCTCCGAGTCGATGACCCGCTCTCCCTCGGCCACCCGCCGGATCCCGTCCGCCAGCCGGTCCGGCGGGGCGTCCTTGGCCATGAAGCCCCGTACGTGCACCTCGAGCGCCCGCTTGAGCAGGCCCGGCGTGCCCACGCCGGTCAGGATGAGCACCCCGCACTCGGGCAGCTTCGCGTGCAGCTCGCCGGCGGCGGTGAGCCCGTCCTTGCCGGGTAACGCGATGTCGATCACGGCGACGTCCGGCCGGGTCGCCCTGGCCGCGGCCAGGATGCGATCCCCCCTGGAGACCTCGGCCACGACCTCGATGTCTTCCTCATAAGCCAGCAGCGCCACGATCGCCCCGCGTACCAAGTTCATGTCCTCAGCGAGCAACGTTCGAATCACCATGCGTCCTTGCGGTCGGCCGGCTTGCAACGTCTGCGGGCTCCCTAATCCTGACTTATTGACCCCGATGTGAAAAGTCCTGCCAAATAACCGTCAGACCAAACCTGCGCTTTTGGGGAATGGTCAACGACATGGAACCACGCGTCCGCCCCCTCCCGCCCGAAGAATGGGACGATTTCACGAAGGCCAACCCGCACAACGTGTTCACCACGCTGGCCCGCCACCCCGCGCTCTACAAGGAGTGGCTGGGCTTCGGCGGCGTCCTGCTGGACGGCACGCTGCCCGCCCGCGACCGGGAGCTGGCCATCCTGCGCACCGCCTACCACACCGGCAGCGCCTACGTGTGGGCCCACCACGCCCGCCTGGGCAGCGAGGCCGGGCTCACCGACCTGGAGATCGCGTCGGTCAGCCACCCCGACGCCCTCTGGCCGGTCGAGGACCAGCTCGTGCTCCAGGTCGCCGACGACCTCCACTACGCAGGCGACCTGACCGACGCCACCTGGACGGCGCTCTGCGACCGCTACGACGAGCCGGACAGGATCGAGCTGGTCGTGCTCGTGGCCCACTACACGATGCTGGCGATCGTGCTCAGGACCCTCCGAGTGGAGATCGAGGAGTGATCATCGTGACGCCCGGCACCGAGCCGATCGAGGCCAGCGCCTTGCCGGCGTCGGCCAGCCCGATCGTGCGGGTGATGAGCTGGTCGGGGTGCAGGATCCCGGCCCTGATCATCTCCAGCATCGGCGGGTAGGCGTGCGCGGCCATGCCATGGCTGCCCAGCAGCCGCAGCTCGTGGCCGATCACGCGGGCCATCGGCACCGGCGTCGGCCCGCCCGGCAGCAGCCCCACCTGCACGTGGCGGCCCTTGCGGCGCAGGCTCTCGATGGAGGCGGCGCAGGTCTGCGGGCTGCCCAGCGCGTCGATCGACACGTGGGCGCCGCCCCTGGTCAGCTCCCTGACCTGGGCCGCCGCGTCACCGGCCGAACCGTTGACGAAGTGCGTGGCCCCGGCCTGCTCGGCCAGGTGCAGGGCGTCGGTGCTGATGTCCACGGCCACCACGCGGGCCCCGGCCGCCGTCGCGATCATCACGGCGGACAGGCCCACGCCGCCGCACCCGTGCACCGCCACCCACTCGCCCGGCCGCACCTCGCCGACCTGCGCCACGGCGCGGAACGCGGTGGCGAAGCGGCAGCCGAGCCCGGCCGCCGTGGCGTAGGCCATGTCCTCGGGGATCGCGATCAGGTTGACGTCGGCGTGGTCGATGGCCACGTACTCGGCGAACGAGCCCCAGTGGGTGAAGCCGGGCTGCGTCTGCCGCTCGCACACCTGCTGGTCGCCGGTGGCGCAGGACGGGCACGAGCCGCAGGCGCAGATGAACGGGACCGTCACGCGCGCCCCCGGCCGCCAGCCGCGCACGTCGGAGCCGACCGCCTCGACCACCCCCGCCAGCTCGTGGCCCGGCACGTGGGGCAGGACCTTGATGTCGGGGTCGTGCCCCTGCCAGCCGTGCCAGTCGGACCGGCACAGCCCCGTCGCCTCGACCCTGATCACCGCTCCGTGCACGGCAGGGGACGGGTCGGGCAGCTCGCGCACGTCGAGCTCACCACCGAAAATGTCAAACGCAACGGCTCGCATCTCATGAGCTTAGGGTCAGTTGCCGCAGGTCGCGCAAGGCCTGGTGGGAGGGCGAACCGGGTTCGGTGGTGTAGCGGACGAGGCGGAGATCGTCGCGGTCGGGCACGGGCATGACCTGGCAGATCGCGTCGATGGTGCCGACCACCGGGTGCGTGACCTGTTTGCGCTGCTCCCTGCGGATCTCGACCCCGTACCTGGCCCACAGCTCGGCGAAGTGCGGGCACTTGTACGGCGCTACCGCGAGCCTGCCCTCTCGGGACTTCCGGTGCATTTGTGGCCCTGAACGCAAACTTCCGTCGCACTCTTTCCGTCAAACTAGGTCAAGGGACGGCAAAGCGAGGGAGTTATGGCGGCAACGGGGATGGCACCGACGGACAAGGCGCCCTTCGCCTTGCGCCGGGAGACGGGCGACCTGGCCGAAGGGGCGGCCAAGCTGGCGGGGGAGATCGACAGCGTCGGCGTCGAGGCGGTGCTGGCGCAGGCCAACCGGCTCGCGGTGCGCAAGGGGGCGTCGAGCGCGCTCGGGGCGATGAGCCCGCGACCGCCCGAGTGGTACGCCTTCGACGACAAGGACCAGGACACGGTCGACTGGTACCCGCAGGGGCTGACCTGCTCCGACGAGTCGGGCTCCATCGGGGTGCCGGCGTTCCTGGCGACCTGGTACTTCAAGCCGGAGGCGGGCGAGCGGGGCATCAGGCTGTCCTTTCTCAGCCCCAAGACCCTGAAATATCAGCATGCGTTGCTGGTCGAGGCGAAGCCGGATGGCTCGTACGGGCCGATCAACATCCACGCGGGCGGCGTCGCGTGCGACGGCGACCTGGTCTACGTCGCCGACACCAAGAGAGGGCTGCGCGTCTTCGACCTGACGCGCGTGCTCGACCTGCGCACCGCCCAGAACGACCTGGGCGACCCCAAGCAGGTCGGGCGGCACGGCGGCAAGTTCCACGCGTTCGGCTACCGGTACGTGATGCCGCAGACCGACTTCTGGAAGATCGCGAAGCCGGGGCCGCTCTTCTCGTTCGTCTCGATCGACCGCAGCGGCGGCACGCCGCGGCTGGTCACCGGCGAGTACCGCGAGAACGACCCGGGCGGCTGGGTGGGCCGCTGGAGCCTGGGCCTGTCCGGCGGCGAGCCCGAGGACGCCTTCGTGATGGGACAGCCCAGGATCCAGGGCGCCATCTCGTGGGGCGGCAAGTGGTACCTGAGCCAGGCGGCCGGCGCCAACGCCAACGGCAAGCTGCTCGTCCACGCCGACGGCAAGCTGCAGACGCGGCAGCTCCCCGTCGGGCCCGAGGACCTGACGGTGCAGGGCGGCAAGCTGTGGAGCGTCACCGAGTTCAGGAACCGGCGGATCATCTTCGGCGTGCCCCTGTAGGGGACGCTGCAAGGCCGCTCAGTCCCGGAGGTGCCGGTAGAGCACCTCGCGGTAGTGGCGGTCGAAGTCGTCGTAGCGGGCCCGCAGCTCCGCGCCCGGCCAGCCGGCCGGCAGCAGCTCGTCCGGGAGCAGCGGGTCGGCCAGGAGGTGGCGCAGCACGGCGGCCGAGACCAGGAAGCCCTCGGCCAGCCCCCCGGCCCTTTCGAGAGACCGCTCCAGCCGGTGGGCCTCGGCCGCCCAGCCGTCCAGGTCCCACAGCAGGGCAGTGGGGTCGGCGTGCGGCCGGCCGTCGATCAGCGTGCACTGCGCCGTGACGGCCTCGGGCCACGCGCGCACCAGGTTGGCGGGCCGCATCCAGGTGCCCTCGCGCAGCTCGGCCAGGCGCAGCGCCGTCATCGTGGCCCGGAACGCGGCCCGGTCGGCGGGCGCGCGTCGCTCGGCGGTGACCACGGCCACCTCCCACGTGCCGTCCCACGGCCTGGTGTGCGGGTCGCGGCTCTCGTCCTGCCTGGCCTGGCGCTCGACCAGCCGCTCCGACAGCGTGTAGAAGCGGTCGTCCTGGAGCAGGTCGCCGGCCGCCACCATGCGTGACAGCGCCACCCGGACGGTGCCCTCGGCGATGCCGAAGAGCGCGCCGATGCGCACCAGATGCCGGGCCGGCAGCCGCGGCGGGTGGCTGCCCAGCAGCGCGCTCAGCACGGCCGATCTGGCGCTCAGATTGTTACGCTCTTCCATCGCGTGTCGAGTATATGTAACACTCGCGAGTATGGGGCGCTATCTCATCGAACCTTTCGACCGCAGCGACCGTTACGCCACCGAGCGCTACCAGGGCGCCGCCGGGCGCAACTGGTGGACCTGCGATCCCACGCTGCGCCTGCTCATGCGGCGCCGCCTGGGCGAGGGCTTCGCCTGGGCGGAGCCGCACCTTCACCGGCTGGGCGCGCTGATGGGCGGGCTCGTGGCCGAGTGCGCAGAGGAGACCGACCGCAACCCGCCGCGGCTGGAGAAGTACGACAAGTGGGGCAGGGACGTCAGCGAGGTCGTCATGCCGGCGTCGTTCCACGCGGCCCGGCGGGCGCTCATGGAGGACAACTTCACCTCGCCGTCCTTCGCCGCCGAGGCCCGCGCGCACGGGGCGAACCCGGCCGCGCTCGCCGCCGCCTGGACGTACCTGCTCGATCAGGCCGACATCGGGATGGGCTGCGCGCTCGGCACCGGCGGGGACATGGTGGTCTCCCTCGCCGAGAAGCACGCGCCCGAGGACGTACGCGATCGGGTACGGGAGATCTTCGCCAACGGCTACTACTCCGGCGAGGCCGCTCAGATGTTCACCGAGCGGACGGGCGGCTCGGACCTGGCCGCGCTGGAGGCCACGGCGGTGCCCGCCGGCGACGCGTGGCTGCTGACCGGCTTCAAGTGGTTCGCCTCCAACGCCAACGGATCCGCGTTCGTGGTGCTGGCCAGGCGCCCCGACGGGAACGTGGCGCCGTTCCTCGTGCTGCGGGAGCAGCGGGACGGTAGCCGCAACGGGCTGCGGATCAGGCGGCTCAAGGACAAGCTCGGCACCAGGTCGGTCGCGTCGGCGGAGATCGAGTTCACCGGCGCGGAGGCGTTTCCGCTCTTCGGAGAGGGCACCGGCTCCGGGCTCGGGACCATGATGAAGCTCACCAACGCCTCCAGGCTCGGCGTGGCCATGATGGGCGTCGGCGCGGCCAGGCGCGCGCTGGTGGAGTCGATCTGCTACGCCAGGGCGCGCGAGGCGTTCGGGCGGCCGCTCATCGACCAGCCGCTCATGCGCCGCAAGCTGGGCGAGCTGATCGTCGAGGTCGAGGCCGCCCAGGCGCTCGTCTTCGACGGCCTCGTGGGCCCCCGCCTGCGCCTCGCCCCCGCCCTGATCAAGCTGCGCGCCGCCCGCCTCGGGGTGACGGCGGCCAGCGACGCGATCGAGGTGCACGGCGGCAACGGCTACATCGAGCAGTGGCCGGTGGCCCGCCTCCTGCGCGACGCCCAGGTCAACCCCATCTGGGAGGGCGGCGACAACATCCTCTGCCTCGACGTGCGGCGGGCCATGGTGAAGGAGCAGGCCCACGTGCCCTTCCTCGACCGCCTGCGCGACCTGGCCACCTCCGACCTGGTGCAGGCCCGCATCGACGACCTCGCCAAGGCCGTCTCGGCGTGGGCCGCGCTGGAGCCCGCGGTGGCGGAGGAGCGGCTGTATCCGCTGGCGCAGTTCATGGCCGACGTGTACGCCGCCGCCCTGCTGGAGGACCAGGCCACCTGGGGGCTCGACGAGGGGCGCAAGGCGCTGGTCGCCCGGCTCTACGCCGAGGCCCACCTCGTGGACCACGGCCCGCTGCGCGGCATCGACGCCCCCGCCGCCGACCACTTCGAGGATCTCCTGACGGGAGCGGTCACCCTCTGACGAACCTGTGGTGGGGGGGGGGGGGCCCCCCCCCCCCCCCGCCCCCCCCGCGGCGGGGGGATAAAACAAAACGGGGGAGGAGTTGGGGGCCGGGGCGGGGGGGCCCCCCCCACACACGCGCCCCCCCCGCCCA
>NZ_JBITJQ010000022.1:0-923 GCF_044460125.1 Nonomuraea sp. NPDC050153 | reverse complement strand
GGGGGCACCACGCCCGGCGGGGCGCAATCGCCGCCCCCGCCGCCCACCACGAGGGGTATCTCGTCCGGGTAGCGGCCACCCTCTCCCCACCGGGGGGGGGGGGGGTCTCCCCCCCCCCCACCACAGCGTTTCCAGCCGTGATCCGGCGATTACCACCAATCGGTGCACTTAATGGCCGCCGGCTCGTGGCGACCCCACCTCAAGCAGGCCCGGAATCGCCAGTTGGCGTCGGAACTGGTGCGCTGTGCCGCGCTGGTCTTCGTCTGCCCGCCGGAGCTCACCTCGAACGGACCGCACTGGATCCAGGTCCTGCCGCCGTCCCGGGTCCAGTCCATCCAGACGCTGTCACCCCACAGGGTGTCCCCACCCAGGTGAGCCCAACCGCGGGTGACACCACCGATCCTGCCGTAGTAGAGGGTGGCAGTCCGTCCGAAGATGCTGACCGGGCCCACTGGCGCCTGCGTGCCCCGCAGGGTGTCGGGAATGTCGACGAAACCGTTGGCACCCCGCTCGCACTCCTGCGGCGTCGCGGCGGCGGGGGACGCCCCGGCGACCATGACCTGAGCCGTGAGCAGCCCCGTGGCGAGCGCGAGGACCAGGCCTCGACGGCGAATTCGGTGAAGCATGCGATGACTGTCCTTCCTGCTGGTCGAAGTGCCGTTCATCGCGCCGTGAACCGATCTCCCGTGCGAAGCTGGGGCGAGATCCCACCGATCGCGGAACCGACGCGACGCATTGAGTCAACCAAGGACGGCTGGCTTGTCGCTGTCTCGGCTCTGTCGCGCCTGCGATGGTCTTCAGACGGCGGGGCAGCCGTCACACGCGCAGAACGGTGACCTGGCGGCCGGTCGGTGTGCTCGCCTGCTCGAAGCCGCCTCGTTCCTTCCAGGGTGGGGCTTGTGGGCGCCGGTCGAAGACCACCA